>VBGR01000041.1 GCA_005880695.1 Chloroflexota bacterium | reverse complement strand
TCGAGCCTGGATTATCCAGCCTACCCGCGAGCTCCTGCTCGGAACCCGGGCCGGCCTGCGACTAGCTCCGCTTGCGACGACCTGCCTTGCTGACCAGCGCGTCGTCAACCTCGAAGAGGGTGCGCTCCCCGGCCAGCGGTACGGGCGCCGGCAGCGGTTCGGCGGCCGCCAGCTCCCATGCCCAAAGGCGGCCCGACCGAGGCTCGAGCAGCGCCTGCGGCCAGTCGGCGTCGGTCATCAGGCGGCAGTCGACCAGGCGAGCCTTGCCCAGGATGGCGCCTGTCCGCTCGGGCGCAGGCCGGCCGGCGTCTAGCCCGAGTGCCCGGAGCTGCTCGACCGCCTCCTTCTCGCGCTTTGTCCAGGTGCGGGAGGCATGCAGCAGCAGCTCGCCGCGGTGCCGGGTGGCCCAGGAACGGATCTCGATGGTCTTGTCGCCGGCCAGGATGGCTTCGACCCACGGATGTCGGATGGACAGAGCTTTCATGGGGCCCGACCGTAGGGCGGCCAGGACGCTAAGGAAACCGACCCTGTAAAGAGGAGGAGCTGCTAGCCGGCCTCCTTGGCTCCGTCCACGACCGCCAGCACCGGGGCCGCTCCGCGCTTGGCTCCCTTCGCGCCCTTTCCGTCCTTGGCGGTTTCGTGGTGGTCGAACCTGCCGTCATTGTCGAGCAGCTTCTCGATGTCGACGGGGGAGACCGGCCGTGAGTAGAAGTAGCCCTGGCCGCGGCAGCCGAGGGGCTGCAGGATGTTCACCTGCTGGCGCGTCTCCACGCCTTCCGCCACGATCTCAACGCCCAGGCTGTGGCCGAGGCCGACGATCGCCCGGAGCAACGCGGCTTTCTTGGCTCCCCGTCCGACCTGGGCCACGAACCCCTTGTCGATCTTGAGCACGTCGATCGGGAAGCGGGCCAGGTAGCTGAGGGACGAATACCCCGTCCCGAAGTCGTCGATGGCGACCTTGATTCCGGCTGAGCGCAGCTTCTGCAGGATCTTCGCCGTCTCCTCACCTTCGCGCATGACCGCGGTCTCGGTGATCTCCAGCGTCAACCGCTCGGGGGACAGCTTGCTCTTGCGTACGATCGCCCTGATCTCGTCCACGATGTGCGGCCGGCGCAGCTGCCGGGTGGAGATGTTCACCCCGAGCCGCAGCTTGTGGTCAGGGTGCGCCTCCTCCCACTTGTGCACCTGGGCGCAGGCCTGCTCCATCACCCATGAGCCGAGCTCGTTGATGAGGCCGGTCTCCTCCGCCAGAGTGATGAACCGATCGGGCGGCACGACGCCGCGCGTCGGGTGGTTCCAGCGGACCAGCGCCTCCACGCCCGACATCTGTTCCGACTCCAGCCAGACGATCGGCTGGTACTGCAGAAAAAGCTGCGTGCCTTCTTGAAGCGCGGTGCGCAGGTCGCTCTCCATCTGCAGGCGCTCGAGCGCCGCGGCGTGCATCGCGTCTTCGAAGACTTCGTAGCTCTGCTTGCCGCGCGACTTGGCCCGATACATCGCCACGTCCGCGTTCCGGAGCAGCTCCTCCGGGTCCTTCGAATCGGGACCCGAAATGGCGATGCCGATGCTGAAGGGCGAAACGATCTCCACGCCGCCGGCCTTGATCGGCGCTCGGAACTCGTTCTGGATGCGCTCGGCCATGCCGGTGGCGATCGCCACCTCGCTGATCCCGTCCAGCAGGATCGCGAACTCATCGCCGCCGAACCGGGCAACCGTATCCCCGGGATTGACGCAATCCAGCAGGCGGCGGGCCACGGCCATCAGCAGGGCGTCGCCGGCCGCGTGGCCGAGCGAGTCGTTGACGTGCTTGAAGTCGTCCATGTCGAGGAAGAGCACGGCCGTGCGGCGGCTGCTGTCGCGGTTGGCGGTCAGCGCCCGGCCCACCCGGTCCTTGAAAAGAAGCCGGTTGGCGAGAGTGGTCAGCGTGTCGTAGAAGGCCTGGTGGCGGAGCCTGTCCTCCAGGTCCTTGCGCTCCGTGACGTCGCGCGTGTTGAGCACGACCGCGCTCACGTCCGGGTCGCCCAGCTGGTTGGAGAGCACCGTCTCCATGAACCGGTAGCTGCCGTCCTTGTGCCGCCAGCGCGTGCCGAGCAGGGCCACGCTGTCGTGGTTCTTGATCAGGGTCCCGAACGTCTCCGTTGCGTTCTGGAGATCATCCGAGTGGAGCAGCTTCCAGAGCCGCGCGCCCAGCAGCTCGCCGGTGTTGTAGCCGAGCATCTTTTCAACGGCCGGGCTGACGTAGCCGATGGCGCCGTGGCGGTCGAGCAGGGTGATCACGTCCGAGGAGTTCTGGACCAGGGAGCGGAAGCGGGCCTCCGACGACTTCAGGCTCTCGGTCGAGCGCTTCAAGTCCTCGGCCAGGACCACCCGTTCCAGGGCCAGCGCCGAGCTGTTGCCGAGACGGGAGACGGCGTCCTCGAGTCCCTTGGAGAGGGAACGGGTGCTGGCGATCGAGAGCATGCCCTTGGCGCGGCCGGAGATCACGAGCGGGCTGGCGGCCACCCAGCCGGTGAAGGCGCCGGCTGGCTGATCCTGGTGCCATCCCGCCCAGACGACCGCGTCCTGGAGATGGACACGGACCGGCCGCCGCTGGTCGACAGCTTCCTGGAGTGGTCCAGGCAGGCCGGTGAGCTTGACATCGGGACCGTCTTTGATGACGCGCGTGGGCGGGCCGGCGGCCACCAGCTTCTGCTGCCGGTCAAACCCGACAGCGAGAGCTGCACGCGGTTCATATGAGGTTGCGGCGAGCGCCATCGCGGCCCGGATGCTGGCTTCGAAGACAGTGGGCTGATCCTCCGCCGCGACCAGCGCGGCTCCCGCCTCGGTCAGGATCTTCTCTCGGCGGAGCGCTTCCTCGTAGTCGTCCAGGGTGGTCTTCACGGCGTGCATCAGCCAGGCCGTTCCGGCGAAGCCAGGAATGTTCACCAGCACCTGGGCCACCGTCAGCGGGCCGGCTGGGTTGGCTGAGGTGATCGCCGCATAGGCTGTCGATCCGACCAGCGCGGCAAGGAAGGAGAACGCGACTCCGATCGTGCTGCGCCGCCCGCCGTAGAGGGACCGGTAGAGGACAGCCGAATAGAAGAAGAGGTAGAGGCGGACCGGGTTCTGGACTTCGGCGCCGAAGCTGAAGAGAGCAAGGATCGCGATCGCGTCGGTCCAGAGCCGAAAGCGGCTTCGCCACCAGCCGCCGACGGCGTAGAGCACGAGATACGTGAGCGCGTAGGAAGCCAGCAGCTCGCGAAGGTCTTGCTTGGTCTGGAAGAGCAGGAAGAAGGCGTTGACCGCCGCGCTGAACACAAAGAAGAGGAGAAAGAGCCAGCGGATCCGCTCGAGGACGCTTTTCCGCGGGCCCAGGGCGGGCGCGAAGATGATGGTTAGAAGGCGGGACGTCCCCTGCTCGACGCGTCGGGCTCGATCTAGCACTCCATCACCTGGTCACCCGCGATCCCAAAAATCCGGAGCGGACAGCTTAGACGGTCAGGAGCGAATTCGGAAGCGGTCGAGGCGAAAAAGGCCGATCTCGTGACGCGTGCGGCCGTCCACCGCGAGGTCGGCCAGCACCTCGCCGACGACCCCGCAAAACTTGAATCCGTGCCCCGAGAAGCCGGCGCCGACCACGACGCCCGGCGCCTCCGGTAGGCGGTCGACGACGAAGTTCTCATCCGGTGAGTTGGTGAACATGCAGACGCTCGTGCGCAGCACCGGTCCCAACCCGTCGGGAAAGTAGGCGCTGACGAAGCTTCTGAGCACACCTTCATCTTCCGAACGCACGTCGCGGTCAACGCGGTCGGGATCGACTGGTTCCCGGAGATGGTGAAAGCGGCCCACCTTGAATCCCGGGATCTCGAAGGCCGGGAAGCCATAGTGGATGCCTTCCGGGACGTCCACGACAAAGACCGGGAACGCAGCAGGCGTGAAGAGCTCCGGCCGCCGCGGCTCGAACCAGGCGACGACCTGGCGTTCCGGCTGGAGCACGCCAGCGAGGGCGGGGACGAGCGCGCCCGCCCAGGGTCCCGCTGTGAGCACCAGCCGATCCGCCTCATAGGTGCCGCGGTCGGTCTTTACGCGCGCCGGCGGTCCGGCCGACCACTCCAAGGCCCTCTCGCCTTCGCGTAGGTCGGCGCCGAGGGCGCGGGCTGCGCCGGCGTGAGCGATGACGCAGCGCTCAGGCTTGAGCAACCCGGCATCGGGCTGGAAGACGGCGAGGGTGGACTCGGGCAAGCGGTAGGCGGGAAACCGGCTGGCCAGGTCGGCCGCGGTCAGGACCTCGTGGTCGAGGTCGTGCTGGCGGCAGGACTCCAGCGAGCCCTCGAAGACCCGGCTGCCTGGGGGACCGGCATCGATGCCACCCGTGATGAGGAGCAAGCGCTCGCCGGCCTCCGCCTCGAGCTCCCGCCAGAGCTCGTAGGAGCGCCGGAGGAGGGGAACGTAAGCCGGGTCCTCGAAGTAGGCGAGCCGGATGATGCGGGTCAAGCCATGCGAAGCGCCCATCGTGTTGGGAATCTGGAAACGCTCCAGGCCGAGCACCCGCAAGCCACGCCTGGCGAGGTGGTACGCGGCAGCGCTGCCCATGCCGCCGACCCCCACCACGATGGCGTCGTAGCCGCGCTCTGATCTCGAGATGGTGCGTGTAGGTTAGGCGGATGGTCGACGGGGATCAGGGCCTGACTGTCGAAGGGCTGACGAAGCGCTTCGGTACGGTCACCGCCGTCGACACACTCTCCTTCCGCGTCAGCCGTGGTCAGATCCTGGCTCTCCTCGGGCCCAACGGAGCAGGCAAGACCACCACGCTGCTCTGCCTGGCCGGGCTGCTGCGGCCAGACGCCGGCCGGATCGCCTGGGACGGGCGCGTCTTGGGCCCCACCCGAGGCCGGGACGTGGCGCTCATCCCGGAGACGCCCGAGGTCTACGACATGCTCACGGTCTGGGAGCACCTGGTCTTCGTCGCCCGCAGCTGCCGCCTCCGTGACGGCTGGGAGGAGGAGGCCGCCCGGCTCGTCGACCGTCTGGGCATCGCCGACCAGCGCGACACGCTCGGGGAAGCCCTCTCCAAAGGCATGCGGCAGAAGCTGCTCCTCGCCTGCGGCGTGCTCGCAGCCACGCCGGTGCTGCTCCTCGACGAGCCGATGATCGGTCTCGACCCGCGCGGCCAGCGGGAGCTGCGCGACCTTCTCGTCGAGCTTCGCCGCCGGGAGGTGGCGATCATGGTCAGCACCCACCTTCTCGAATACATGGAAGGGCTCTGCGACGGCCTTCTGATCATCAAGCGCGGCCGCGCCCTGGCCGCCGGACCGATCCAGGACCTGCGTCGCGAGCACGGTGGCCGGAGCCTGGAGGACGTCTTCCTGGAGATGACTGAGTCGTGATCCCATCCCCGACCCTCCCCACGCGTGGCGAGGGTAAGGCCGCGGGCGGGGACCTGAAGGCGCTCGCCTACCTCGACTGGCGGCTTTTGGTCAACCGGGTGAGGGCGATCGCGCGGGATCCGAAGCGCCTCATCCCCTGGCTGATCTTCCTGGCCTGGTTCGGTCTCCAGGTCCCGCTCCGGCTCGCCATCGGCAGCTCCCGCCGCACGCCTCGCCTGCCTGGGGTCCTGCTTGCCGGCGCGGCGAGCCTGGCGCCCGGCGTCTACCTGGTCATCGCCGGCCTGGTGCTTCGAGCGGCCTGCCGGCGCGCGCCGGCTCCCTTCTCGTCGCCGGCCGATGCCCGCTTCCTGATCGGGTCCGCGATTCCGCCCCGCCTCGTCATGCTCTGGCTCCAGCTGCGCGCTTTGCGCGGCCAGGCTTGGCGCTGGTCGGCGGCGGTGGTCATCTATTTCGTCGCTCTTCCGACGCTGACCCCGAACCTCGGACAAGCGGCGACCACGATGGTGGCCCTGGCGCTGGCGGCCAGCTTCCTGCTCGGCCTCCGGCTGCCCCTCTTCCTGGTGGCCAGACGCAATCCCCGGCTGCCGCTCGTGTACCTCACCGACCTGGTGACGCTCGCGGGCGTGGTGTCCCTCGCTGCTGCGGTTGCCCGCCTCCTCAACTACGAGGTTCCGCGCCTCGACCTGCCGCCTGGCAGCGTCCTGGTCGCGGCTATCGGGGGCGACCTCGCCGCGCTGGCGCTCCTCTTCGCGCTGGCCCTCGGCGCCGGCGCGCTGAGCATCGCGCTCTCCGGCGACACCTACCCGGAGCTCTGGGAGACCTCCGTGCGCTCGTTCACTTTGCGCCGCTGGCTGCGGAGCGGTGAGATGCCGTCGCGCGGTGACCTCCGCCGGGCTCGCCAGGACGCAGGGCTGCAGACGCGCGCCCGCACCACGGTCGCCTCCGATCGCGGCACCCACGTGCCGCCCGGCGCCTGGACCCAGCTCTGGAAGGAGTGGCTCGGCCTCCGGCGCGGCCTTCCGGGCGGCGACGTGACGCTGCTCTTGATCGTCGGAGCCTGCATCGCCGCCGGCCTGGTCCTCGGGCTCCTTGCTCGCCAGGGGCCGCGCGGCCTTTCGGTCGGCCTGGGCGGAGTGCTCGGCAGCCTGCTGCTCACCTTCAACCTGGTCGGTTCGTACCGGATCGGCCCTGACCTGCGCAACCCGCTCTGGTGGCTTTCGGCCGCCGACCTTCAGGCCCGCCTCCTGGTCGTCAACCTGGCCGGAACGCTGAAGCAGTTCCTGCCGGTCACCCTGATCATCTTCTTCGCCGCACTGGCTGCCGCGCAGCCGCTGGTGTTCGTGATCGGGGCGCCGCTGGCCTTCGCCGTCGTCTGGGACCTGCGGGCGATCGGCCTCGCCACCTACTCGCTCTTTCCCAACCCGGCGGACATTCGCGGCCCAGGCGGAGTGCTCAGGTTCATGGTCTTCTACGCGCTCGCGATTCCGATCTTCGCGTCCACCCTCGTCGTTGGCGGCATCACCCGAAGCTTTGTGGTCGGCGGCGTGATGGGCGTGACGGTTGCGCTCGCCGAGGGCATCCTGCTCGTTCTGTTCGCGGCCTGGCGGATCGGTTCCAACGGCCTCGCGTTCGCGCGGGCCGAGCGGCAATGACGCACCGCATCGCTGTCATTCCGGGTGACGGAGTCGGTCGCGAGGTGATCCCCGAGGGGATCCGCGTCCTGAACGCGGCGGCGAGCGGGCTCGAGTTCGAGGAGTTTCCCTGGGGCTGCGCTTACTACGAAAAGACCGGTCGCATGATGCCGGATGACGCGCTCCCCATCCTGGCGCGCTACGACGCGATCTACCTCGGTGCTTGTGGCTGGCCGACGGTCCCCGATCACGTCAGCCTCTGGGGCCTCCTCCTGCCGATCCGGAAGACCTTCGAGCAGTACGTCAACCTGCGGCCCGTCCGCTGCCTGCCCGGCGTCAAGAGCCCGCTGGCCGGCCGCGGGCCGGCCGACGTCGACATGCTCTTTGTCCGGGAGAACACCGAGGGTGAGTACTCCGGCACGGGCGGCCGCGTCCACAGCGGACACGCCACCGAGGTTGCGGTTGAGGTCCCCATCTTCACCCGGACGGCGATCGAGCGGGTGGCCCGCTACGCCTTCGAGCGGGCTCGCGAACGCAGCCGGCGCCTGGTCAGCGTCACCAAGTCGAACGCCTCGCGCTACACCTACGTGCTCTGGGACGAGGTCGTGGCCGGTCTCGGCGCCGCCGAGTTCGCCGACGTCACCCTCGAGCGCGTGCATGTCGACGCCATGGCCGCCCGGATGGTCATGCGGCCGGACACGATCGACGTGGTCGTCGGCTCCAACCTCTTCGCCGACATCCTGACCGACTTGGGGGCGGCCATCCAGGGCAGCCTGGGCCTCGCTGCCAGCGCCAACTTGAACCCTGAGCGTGAGCATCCCTCGCTCTTCGAGCCGGTCCACGGCTCGGCGCCTGACATCGCGGGCAAGGGAATCGCCAACCCGATCGGGACGATCTGGAGCGGCGCCCTCCTGCTCCGGCACCTCGGCGAGGAGGAGGCTGCGGGCCGGGTCGAGAAAGCCATCGAGGCGGTGACGTCGGAAGGCGAGTTCCTGACCGCCGAGCTGGGCGGTTCGGCGTCGACGGCGGAGGTCGGCCAGGCGATCGCCCAAGCAGCCGTTTCTCCCCCCACTTGAGGGGGAGGTTGGAGGGGGGCGCGCAGAAGTTCACGCCCCCACCCCTGGGAACGCTCCTAAACCGGCGGTACCCCGTGCTTGCGCTCCGGGCGGGGCTCGGTGCGGGTCGCATAAGCCCGGAACCGCTTGATCAGTGCCTCGCGGAGGTCGTCGGGCTCGACCACGTCGTCAACCACCAGGTTGGCCGCCAGCTTGAGGAGGTCCACGTCTTCGAGGTACTCCGCCTCGAGCTGCTTGCGTCTCGCCTCCCTCTGGTCCTCGGGCAGGTCGGCCAGCTTGTTGTAGAAGACCGCGTTGATCGCCGGCGCCGGCCCCATCACGGCGATCTGCGCCGAGGGCAGAGCGAGCGTGGCGTCGGGGTCGTAGGCCGGGCCCGCCATGGCGTAGAGCCCGGCGCCGTAAGCCTTGCGCACGATGACCGAGATCTTGGGGACGGTGGCATCCGCCACCGCGCTGATCATCTTGGCGCCGTGCCTGATGATGCCTCGCCGCTCGACGTCGGTTCCGATCATGAATCCGGGCACGTCGGCCAGGAAGAGGAGGGGGATGTTGAACGCATCGCAGAGCCAGATGAAGCGGGCGGCCTTGTCGGCGCTGTCGTTGAAGAGGACGCCGCCTTTCTGCATCGGCTGGTTGGCCAGGATCCCGACCGCCATCCCGTCCAGCCTGGCAAAGCCGGTCAGCAGCTCCCTCGCGAAGAGCTCCTTCACCTCGAGCCAGGCGCCGCCGTCGACGAGCATCTCCACCACCTTGCGCATGTCGTAGCCGCGCTGAGGTTCCTCGGGGATCAGCTCGGCGAGCGGCTTGCCGGCCTTGGGCGCCCGCGCGGGCTGAGTCGCAGGGCGCTCGGCGAAGTTTTGGGGGAGGTACTCGAAGTAAGTCTTGGCCGTCTCGATGGCGGCCGGGTCGTCTTTGACCAGGAAGTCGCCGCAGCCGCTCTCAGTGCAGTGCATGCGGGCGCCGCCCAGCTCCTCCAGCGTGACCTTCTCGCCGACCACGACCTCGACCATCCGGGGCGACCCCAGGTACATCGACGCGTTTCCTTCGACCATGATCACGACGTCGCAGAAGGCGGGGATATAAGCGCCACCCGCCGCGCTCGGGCCGAAGAGCAGGCAGACCTGCGGCACCAGCCCCGAGAGCCGGACCTCGTTGAAGAAGATCCGGCCGGCGTGGCGGCGCCCGGGGAACATGTCGATCTGGTCGGTGATCCGGGCGCCGGCGCTGTCGACCAGGTAGAAGATCGGGATCCGGAGCCGTTCCGCGTTTTCCTGGACGCGGACGATCTTCTCGACGGTACGGGCCCCCCAGGAGCCGGCTTTGACCGTCGGGTCGTTCGCCATCAGGGCGACCTGGCGCCCGCCGATCGCGCCGATGCCGGTCACCACGCCATCCGCCGGGAGGTCCTCGGCCAGCGCGTTTGCGAAGAGGCCGTCCTCGACAAAGCTGGCGGCGTCGAGGAGGAGGTCGAGGCGCTCGCGGACCGTCAGCTTGTTCTGCTCGCGAAGCTTCGCCAGGTAGCGAGTGCCTCCCTTGAGCGCTTTCTCGCGGAGCTGCTTCGTGCGCTCGGTCACCGGCCTTTGAACTCCGGCTCCCGCTTTTCAAAGAAGGCTCGGACGCCTTCCTTGGTGTCCTCGGTCAGCGTGACCAGCGTCAGCTGGGACTGCAGGAAGTCCATCGCCTCGGCAAGGCTCATGTCCTCCGCACGGTAGAAGGCGTCGCGGCCGAGCCGCAACACGGCGGGCGATTTCCTGGCCAGCTTTCCCGCCAGCTCGCGGGTCGTTTCATCCAGGCGCTCCGCTCCAACCACGCGGTTCACGAGGCCTGCCTCTTTCATCTGCGCGGCGCTCCAGCGGTCGCCGAGGAGCAGCATCTCGAGCACGACCTTGCGCGGCAGGTTGCGGGCGAGGATCGCCGAGATGACCATCGGCCAGACGCCCACATTGATCTCCGGTGTGCCGAAGGTGGCGGTCTCGGCTGCAACGAGCAGGTCACAGGAGCAGGCCAGCCCGAAGCCGCCCGCCAGCGCGTGGCCGTTGATGCGCCCGACGACCGGCTTGCCGAGATCGCGCAGGAGCTGAAAGAGATCGACCAGGCTGCGCCGGCCGTGGTGCCGCTCGATCTCGGACTTCTCGGCGTCGAAGGACGCCAGGTCGGCGCCCGCGCAGAAGGCCTTGTCCCCCGCACCGGTCAGGACGACCACGCGCACCTCCGGCTCCAGGCGGCACCAGCTGAAAGCCGCCAGGAGGTCCCGGAGCATCTCGGCCGAGAGTGGGTTGCGCTTGTCTGGCTGGTTGAGCGTGACCGTGGCGACGTGCTCAGCGAGCTCGACCAGGACGGCTTCCAGCTTGGGAATCGAGCCCACGGCTATGTATTAGATCAGCCTTGGCGAAGCCCTGGCCGCGCGGGGCGCGAGTGAGATGGAGCGCCGCGAGCCTGACGTCGTGCGGAGACTCGGGCACGCAGGATCTCGCGTCCATTGCAGGGACGGCGCGCTCTAAAGCCGGCGTGCACAGCCGCGGCCTGCCGCGAGCGAGTGAGTTGGAGCCAAGCGACTCCAGACGGGGTGCTGCGAGGGGGCCCGTGGGGCCCGAAGGGGATTGGGGTCCCCGCTTGCGGGGAATGCGGACTTGATCCCCCCGCGCCCCATTAGAGCAGGCCGGTACCGAGCCCGACGCCGACCAGGACGAGCACCGCGCCGCCGATCTCCTCAGCCCACTCCTCGACCTTTGCGCCGAGGCGGGAGCCGAGCTCCAGCCCCGCCAGCGACATGAGCACGCTCACGGCGCCCATCACGACGGCGGCCAACACGATCGGAAGCTGGAAAACGCCGAGGGCGAAGCCGACGACCAGGTTGTCGAGGCTCAGGGCCGCAGCCATGACGAGCAGCCGGCGACGGTCGAGCTCACTTTGCTTTTGTTCCTCCTCCGGCCTCGTCATCCGCCGCGCGTGGTAGATCGTGTAGATCCCGGTCAGGATCAGGAGCCCGGCGCCGAGGTAGCGGCCGGCGTTGCCGAGCCCACCTGCCAGCTGCCTGCCGAGGAGCAGGCCGAGCAGCGGCATGCCCGCTTCGAAGAGCCCGAAGGCGATCCCCACGCGCAGGCGCGTCCGCGCGTCCACTCCTGAGAGGCCGATCCCGATCGCACCCGCGAAGTTGCTGAGGCCGACCGAGAAGCTGACCAACAGCAGGCCCGCGAAAGCGCTCAGGCGGCCGCTGCCTTGATCGTCTGCTCGAAGCCGGCCGCCCCGGCATGGCTCGCGACCAGGCCCAGGATAGGCAGAGTGGTGCCCGCCTCCCGGTAGCGGTCGATGGCTCCCCGGACCGCCGCCTCGTCGCCGATCCCGGCGAGCGCTTCCAGCACCTCATCGGGAGGCTTGTCCGCCATCAGGTCGCCGAAGGTTCGGTCGAGCGCCGCGCGGTAGAAGGGGAGGGAGGCGTAGCGCGTCGCCGTGACCCGGAAAGCGTCCCGCCCGGCGGCGGGGTCCGCGGTGAGGCTGATCGGGACGGCAGCAGCTATCTCGAAGCCGGCGAGCGGCTTGCCGGCCCGCTCGCGACCGGCCCGCACTCGGGGCACCACCTCGTCTCGGATGTACTTGGGCGCGCACATCCAGAGAGCCACGCCGTCGGCTATCTCGCCGGCCAGCTCGAGCATCAAGGGGCTGAGCGCCGAGATGAGGATCGGGAGATCCTCGCGGCGGGGCGCCGAGTACCGCATGTGGGCGCTGAAATGCCGGCCGTCAAAGCTCGCCGCGCCGGTCGTCACTATCGACCGGACGATGCCCAGGTACTCGCGCATGGCGGCCGCCGGGTGCTCCAGCTTGAGCCCCCACATCGACTCCACCGTCACCCGATGGCTGACGCCCAGGCCGAGCCGGAAGCGCCCTCCGGAAATCTCGTCCAGGGTCAGCGCCGCTTGGGCCGCAGCCGTCGGATGCCGGGTATAGATGGGGAGCACGAAGGTGCCCAGTCCAATCCGCTGAGTGGAGTGCGCGAAGGCGGCCAAAACCTGCGTGGCATCTCGCGCATCGGGCAGCTGAACAGTCCAGATGGAATCGAAACCGAGACGTTCCGCCAGTTGCGCGCGTTCTATCGAATGAGACAATGTCCGGCCGGCCGTTACGTCGACCCCCGTTTTGCCGTTCATCCGAGACAATAGTTGCAGTTTCCCGTAGAAGGGCTGCGAGCCAGGGACTTTTCGTTTATATCGTTGACACTTGACTTGATAACGCTATGATCATGTTTGATTCGAAGCCGTGAGCATTGCCAGGCAGCGGGACGCGAGTGAGAAGAGGAGCTGGCGGGACCATCCTGCCAGTGTCGTCCTGTTCGCCGTGGCCTCCAAGCTGGGCGCATTCGGCCGGGCTTCGGCGAGCACGCTGAAGTTCCAGTACGTCGAAAGCCAGGCGCCGGCCCATCCGCCCCGCTGGATCCGCTGGCACGATGGTCGCCGCTTCCGCGCCACAGCGGCCGGCCGGCGGCGGGGCCGCGGCCGCCAGCCCGGGTTCGTCACCTCGATCGAGCTCGCGTCGGGCGTCGGCCTGCTGCTGATCCTCGCCGTCGCCACCGGCTCCTTCCTCGGCGCGTCGGCCGTTTACGTGAAGTACGCCAGCCAGCTGCCGGACGCCCGCTCGATCGTGCTCAACACGCTGCCCGAGGACTCCATCCTCTACGACAGCACCGGCCAGACGGTCCTGATGGACGTCCACCAGAAGGGCTACCGGCACTACGAGCAGCGGCTCAAGGACATGGGCCCGCTGGCACCAAAGGCAACCGTGGCCATCGAAGACGCAAAGTTCTACACAGAGGGCGGCATCGACCTCCCCAGCATCGTCCGGGCGGCCTGGGTCGACTACCACGAGCACAAGGCGGTGCAGGGGGCGTCCACGATCACCCAGCAGCTCGTCAAGCTGCGGCTGATCGGGAACCAGCCGACCATCGACAGGAAGGTTAAGGAAGCCGTGCTGGCCATCCAGGTCGAGCAGGACTTCTCCAAGGACCAGGTCCTCGAGATGTACCTCAACACCGCCTTCTTCGGGAACAACGCTTATGGCATCGAGGCCGCGGCGCAGAGCTATTACCACACTGACACGGCCAAGCTCAGCCTCGGCCAGGCGGCCATGCTCGCCGGCATCCCCCAGAACCCGACCTGGAACAACCCGCTCGTCAACTGGCCGGGTGCGAAGGCCCGCCAGCATGACGTGCTGGCGGCGATGGTCCGCAACCGGATGATCACCCCCGAGCAGTCGGACAAGGCCTACGCCGAGGACCTCTCGGCGCCGAGCCACATGTTCCAGGACTCCAACGTGATCGCGGCTCCCGCCTTCAGCCAGTTCGTGGTCGACGAGCTGAAGGCTCGCTTCGGGCCGGAGGCGCCCTACCGCAACGGCTATCGCGTCACGACCACGCTCAACTGGGACATGGAGCAGAAGGCGCAGCAGCTGATCACCGCCCAGGTCCGCAGGTACGAATCGGGGGGTTCCAACGTCCACGACGGCGCCATGGTCGGCATCGACCCGAAGACCGGCGAGATCATGAGCATGATCGGATCAGCCGACTTGAACGCGAGAGGCGGCCAGTACAACATGGCCGTCTGGCCTCCCCGCAACCCCGGTTCGTCGATGAAGATGTACACCTATACGGCGGCCATCGCGAGCGGGCTCGACACGATGGTCACACCGATCCAGGACTCCACAGTCACCTACCACTCGACCGGGTCCACCTTCACGCCCAAGAACTACGACGGGGGGCTGCACGGCACCTGTCAGCTCCAGGCCTGCTTCCTGAATTCGCTCAACATTCCCGCGACCAAGGTCGAGATGGGCATCGGCATCCCGGCCGTCGCCCAGATGGCACGGACCATGGGCGCCCCGCCCTGGACCTGCCATCTCGACGCCGCCGGCAACTGCAAATACACGGCCGACGACCCGCTCGACTCCTACGGACCCTCGCTGACGCTGGGCGGCTACAACGAGACGCCGCTGCAGATGGCGACCGGCGCTTCGGTCTTGGCGGCGCAGGGCATTCTCCGGCCGGCCCACTCCGTGCGCCAGGTCCTGAACGCCAGCGGCGGGCTGGTCTACAAGTCCAACCCGGACGAGAGCGCCAAGCAGGTGATCGACCCGAAGGTCGCCTTCATCATGGAACAGATCATGTCGGACGACTCCAACCGGGCCATGATCTTCGGGCGCGGCTCCAACCTGACGCTGCCCAACCGGACGGTCGCCTCCAAGACGGGCACCACCGACGACTACAAGGACGGCTGGACAGTCGGCTTCACGCCCGCGCTGGCAACGGCGTTCTGGTTCGGCAACACCGACTGGACCGCGATGCCGATCGGTGCCGAGGCGAGCCAGGTCGCGGCGCCGGTTTGGCACGACTTCATGCAGTACACGCTCGACAACATCCTGCGCCGGCCCAACGAGTGGTTCAACGAGCCGGCCGGCCTGGGCCACGCGAACGTGAACGGCAAGCTGCAATGGTTCATGCCCGGCACCAGCCCTTCCACCCAGGCGCCGAGGCTGCCCACCTCCGCCAATCCCTCGAACGGCTGGTGGGCTACGCAGCCGGCTCCGCCGCCTGCGCCGGCTCCGGCCCCTCCGGCACCGCCCAGCGACAGGGGCGGCGGTGGCGGCCGTGGCGGCGGTAGTGGGTAAAGCGGTCGCGTAGCTTGGTTGACAGAGCGGCGCTCAAGTAAGGCTGATCCGCCTCTCCCACCTAAGCCACGGTGGCTTTGTCTCTGCTTCTTAACAAAAAGAATTGGTGGGGCCGGGATTCTGAGCGCATAATCCAGCCACCATAGGGCAGTAACCGCTGTAACCGAAGGTTACTGCTCACTTGCCCGCCAGGGCGCCTAAGGAAAGGACGTATGAAAAGAAAGGACGACGCTTCAGTGGCAGTGACCCTGCCTTCTCCCCGGGATCCCAGCATTCATCTGGACAAGCCCATCTACACGCTGAGCGTCGCCTCCGAGATCCTGGCGACTCATCCGCGGACGCTGATGATGTACGAGCACCTCAACATGATCAAGCCGAAGCGGACCGCCACCAACCGGCGCCGCTATTCGCAGCGCGACCTGATGAAGCTCCAGGCCATCCAGACCCTGACGCGCAAGCACGGCGTCAACCTGGCGGGCGTGCGCTACATCCTGGCGCTCTTGAAGCAGCTCCAGCTCGCCGGGCTGAAGCCACCTGACGCGCTCAAGGATCTCGACGTCACGCTCCTAGACGTCTAAACAACGTCTGCGTCACCGACCGGGTAGGCTGACGCTCATGCCATCCGGCCGGCGCGTTTTCAAGGGAGTCGTTACCGGCGTGGCATTCAGCGCCGTGGCCTTCGTTGTCGCCGACGTCCTCCGCCCGCTCCCTGGTCCGGCCCGCCTGCTCGACTGGGACGAGATCCGCGACCGGGCCAAGGACCGCCTTCCCGGCGACCTGCTCAATCCGCGCACTCGCCGGCGCCTGGAAGACCACTACGCCCGCCTGGCCACCGAGGTCGAGGGTCCTCTGCTGGCCGCCGTCGGCGGCCTGCCAAAAGGCGCCACGCTGCCACCATTCCAGGCGCTCGACCGCCACTCCTGGGTCGACCTCAACGTCGCCATCCTGGCGGACGCCATGGAGCCCATCCTGGCCGTCCAGTCGCGGCTGCCCAACACCCGCCTCCTGGGGCTCGGCCGGACGGCCATGGATCAGTACGTGGGGGTCCTGCTCAGCTTCCTGGGCCGGCGCGTGCTCGGCCAGTACGATCCCCAGCTCCTCGGCCGCGAGCCCGCGGTCACCCCGGGTCTGTACCTCGTCGAGCCCAACATCGCGGATTGGGAGGAGGAGGCCGAGTTGCCGGCCGAGCCCCTCCGGCGCTGGCTCATCCTCCACGAGCTGACGCACGCCTGGCAGTTCACCGCCCATCCCTGGCTGCGCGACCATCTGAACGGGATGCTGCAGGAAGTCCTCGGGGCTGCCCTGGTCGACGGGCAGGGCACGCTCGAGCGCGTGCTGACCATGACCATCGGCATGGGTCGGCAGCTGTCGGTGCTGGGCAAGGTCCAGGCCACCATGTCACTGGTCGAGGGTTACTCGAACCTGGTGATGGACGAGGTCGGTCGCAAGGAACTCCCCGAGTTCGAGCGGCTGGAAGCCGCCCACCGTGCTCGTACCAATGAGAAGTCCATCTTCGAGCGGCTCTTCTGGCGCCTCACCGGGCTCGAGCTGAAGCTGCAGCAGTACGTCGTCGGCGAGCAGTTCTCGCGCGCCATCCACGATCGCTACGGGATGCCTGCCCTGAACCGGGCCTGGGAAGGGCCTGAGAGCCTGCCCACCATGGAGGAGCTGCGCGACCCTGAGCGTTGGGCGCGCCGGATGGGGCTCCCGGATCCGGCCCTGATCGAGACTACAAACGGAGCTCGTCAGGGAGCCGGAAAGGCGCGATCCGGCGGCCGTCAGCGTCGTTGAACCCGTAGCGCTCGGCCAGCTCCGCCGCCTGCATCCCTTCTCCCGCTGAGCTGCATCAGGTCAGGGTCGGCCAGGACACGGCAGGTCGGAGAGGTCAGGCGCCCGCCAGCCGCCCGCCAGGTCGCTCAGTCCCGAAACTCCTCCTCCGCAGTCTCTTCTGAGATCGGCATCACAGCTACGGGCAACTCCGAGATGTCGAAGTAACGGATCCGTTTGTTGAGGCGCTTGGCGATCCCGATCTGGACCTTCACGCCAAGCGACAGCTTGCCGAAAACCCAGACCTCGTCGGAACGCGAGAGCAGGTTGTTCATCGCTTCCCGCACGGTTTGCTTGGGGACGGTGTGGAGCAGGTAGTAGTCGAAAAGCATGAACGGGCTGATTGGCACCATCCCGGAGTCGAGCACGAACTTCTGGATGTGGTGGCGCCAGTAGAAATTGCGATTCGACATGGCCGCATAGACAAGCTTTTTGGGATGGCGCAGCGTGTCCTCGGCCTGGTCCAGCGCGCTCGGCTTCGCCGTTGGCTGGAAGATTCGCTCGAGGATCTCGTCGGCAGCCGTCCCCGAGACGATCTCCATGAGACCGACCTATCCTACCAGCGATGTCCGAAAACGACCTTGCGGGCCGGGTGGCCATTGTTACGGGGGCCAGTCGCGGCATCGGGGGCGCAGTTGCGGAGCTTCTCGCCGTGCGCGGCGCCAGCGTGGTGCTCTCCAGCCGGAAGCAGGAAGACCTCGATGAGGCGGCCGCCGCGATCAACTCCAGGACTCCCGGCCGCGCCATTCCCATCGCCGCCCATGCGGGCCGGCCGGATGACCTGGCGCGTCTCGTGGACCAGACGCTGGAGCGCTTCCAAAAGGTCGACATCCTGGTCAACAACGCCGCAACCAATCCCTATTTCGGCGCCATCGTCGACACCGAGCTGGGCGCTTGGGACAAGACCTTCGAAGTGAACGTGCGCGGCGTCTTCGCGCTCACGCAGCTGGCCGTCCACAAGTGGATGGCTGCTCACGGCGGCGCCATCGTCAACGTCGCCAGCGTGGGCGGGATCCGGCCGGCATTCGGGCTCGGCACCTACAACGTGACCAAAGCGGCGGTCATCCATCTCACGCGTCAGCTGGCGCTGGAGCTAGGCCCGAGCGGGATCCGGGTCAACGCCGTCGCGCCCGGCGTGATCCAGACGCGCTTCGCGTCAGCGCTCTGGCAGAACGAGGAGATCAACCGCCGGGTCGTCGACTCCAACCCGCTGCACCGGATCGGCCAGCCGCCCGAGGTGGCCGAAGCGGTTGTGTTCCTGGCCTCCGACGCGGCCTCCTACATCAACGGCGAGACGATAGTCATCGACGGCGGCGGGGGGGCGATCCACTAGATCCCGCAGCCCCTCCTGCGGGCGCCACGACTTTCGAGGCGGCTTCCTCCTGCGCCTGGCGGGTCCGCCTGGCGTGGATGTATTCCTCCAGCTCGCGGTCGTACTGGTAGGCGCGGTGGCTGGGCAGGAAGTCGAGGACTCTCCGTTGCTGGATGTAGTCGTCGAGCGCTGTGAGCGTGTCCCGCGCAGCCCGGAAATCGAGCTCGGCGGCGGCCTTGGCCGTGCTCACGGTGCGACCCCAGCGCAAAAGGTCGATGAGCTGGGGTGAAAGAAACGCAACGTTCATGGCCTTGAGTGCGGCGGAAACGAGGCCGAGCCCGGCCGGTGGCAGGACGGGAGCCGGCACTTTGCCGACCTCGGACAGCAGGACGCTCAGCGGCAGCGGATGTTCGCCTGCGATGTTGTAGGCGCCCGAGCCGCCGCCGTGCGTCGCCTTGCGCAGGGCCTCGATGCAGTCGTCGCGGTGCACCAGCTGCAGCACAGGGTCGAAGCCGAGCACCGTCGGGACGACCGGAAGGTCGAAGTAGCGGGCCAGCGGGGCCGGCTCGTCGGCGTTCAAGCTGTTCGCGAACCGGAGGACGACCGTCTCGGCCTTCGGGTTGCGGATCGCGAAGTCGAAGAAGTTGCTCTCCACCTCCACGATGTCGCGCACGAACGGGTGCGGCGAGCTGGAGGCGAGCCGGTAGTCCTCGCGCACGTGCATCGGAAGGTCGTGCCGGGATCCGTAGACGTGCGCGGACGACTTCAGCACCAGCCTTCTCACCGGGCTGTCGTCGCCAGCACAGCCCGCCAGCAGGTTGAGCGTCCCGACGACGTTGGTCTCGTGGGCGGTGCGCGCGTCATCGCTGAAGGAGTCGATCGTGGTGTCGGTGTGGACAACCGTGTCGATGCCGACCGAACGAACCAGCTTGCCGATCAGCGAGTGGCGGACGTCGACCTTCAGGAAGTCGGCGTCGCCGAGGTCGTAATGCGGATCCTCGGTATCGACACCGATGACCTCAGCGATACCTTCGTCCTGGATCAGGCGCTGTGCCAGCAGTGCCCCCCACCAGCGAGAGACGCCGGTGATCAGGACCCGGCGCTTCCTCCCGGCCATCTAGTGGACTGTAACGGCCATTTGACGTGCATCCGACGTCCCGGGCCACCGGGCGCCCTGCGGGCGCTGAGCCGCATTCCCCACCCTGCGGGCGGGGCCCCCAATCCAAGGGTGTTGCGGGGCCCGGCGCTCGTCGTCGCGCATCTTCGGATGCGCTCCTCGTCGCGCCACCCGCGCCTTGGCACCGACGGCCTGGAACGCCGGTCTAGGAGCCTTCGGCCTGCCACGCAAATGGCCGTTGCAGTCCACTGTTCGAGTGTATCCGTCGCCGTCAGGTCCGCTTGATGACGTCCCGCTCCATCGCCAGGTTGGCCTGGCGGACCACGTCGTAGAGCGGCCAGCCCTGTTCTTTCAACGCCCATTCGAGCTGACGCAGTAGCGAGTAGAGGCCCTTCATGGCCTTGATGGCGTCGCCGATGTCGACGTTGGGAGGCAGCGGGATCGTATCGAGTGGCTCGCGCGCCGCCCAGCGATAGGCGAAGTCGATGTAGTCGTGGGAGGGCGGTCGCAGGTTGGGCTCGTCGAGCTCACGCTCGAGGTCGGCGAAGCGGAAGTAGGCGGAGCGAACGAGCCGGCCCACCTGCGCCACGTTGGGGGTCGGGTAGCGGCGCGCCGGCCGAGGCCCGCGATCGCGCATGCGGTCCTCAGCTGTCAGCATGACCAGCACCGCGCAGAGCTCCTCCGGGGCGAGCCCGTCGAAGTGGCCGAGCCAGGTCGACTCGGTCACGACCAGCGTGTTCTCGCCGTAGATGCGCGACGCCAGGGTGCCTTTCTCCGACGGCTTGTCGTCGTAGAGGAACCCCGATTCGGTGAGGACTCGGCGCAGCCGCCGGAACTTGCGCGCGTACTCGTCGGCGCCCTCCTTAAGCTCCCGCTCGCCCTGCTGCATCTCCTGGTTCAGGGCTCGGATCTCGCCGTATTCGTGGACGTGCTCGCCAAAGCGCCAGCAGCGCGTGACCGCCAGCTTCCGCTGGTTGTGCAGGAGCTCGCGGGCTTCCTCTTCGAGCCGGTTGATCTCGCGGCCGACGCGTCCCCCCGGCTTCGGGCGAGGACCCCGGCCGCGTCCGCGGCCTCGCGTCCGGCCTCTGGGCTCACCGGTCGGGAACGCCTCCCGCCGCAGGCGCCGGAGCTCGATCCGGATCACCCGCCGCCTATCCTCGATCTTGTAGTACGCCTCCAGGTCCGCGAGCGTGCAGTTGTTCTCGCACTCCCAGGTCTGCGTCATGTCTCCCAGCCGCTGGCGAACGTTCGCCAGCCGGTCGGTGGTCCGGGTCGCTGCCAGCTGCTTCTGGAACTGGCCGAAGGAGCGCGCCATCAGCTTCTCCGCCTCTTCCGGCGGGTGGATGCGAAGCAGGTTCAAGACCATGTTGTAGTTGGGCAGGAACTTGGACTCGATGACCAGCCCTTCACCCATCGCGACCTCGTAGATCGTCCCGATCTGGACGTCCGACTCTTTCAGGATGATCCCGTGACCCAGGGTGTCGATCCCGCGCCTGCCGGCTCGCCCCATGAGCTGCGTGAGCTCGCCTGTCGTGAGCGTGGAGAAGTTGACCCCGTCGAACTTCGTGAAGGAGGAGACCACCACCGCGCGAGCCGGCATGTTGATGCCAAGCGAGAGCGTCTCGGTGGCGAAAACCACTTTGATCAAGCCGGCCTGGAAGAGCTCTTCGACGAGCTCCTTGTGGTAGGGCAGCAGGCCCGCGTGGTGCACCGCCAGGCCGCGTCGCAGCATCCCCGCGTCGACCATGCGCTTGTAAAGGGCCAGCTCGTCCGGGTCACGCAGGTGCCGCAGGCGGTCGGCCGAAATCGCCTCGATGGCGGCCTTTTCCTCCGGCGTGGTCAGGTCCAGCGAGTGGTAGGCGCAGCGCTGGAGCGCCTCCCGGCAGCCGCGGCGGGAGAAGATGAAGTAGATCGCCGGGAGCATCTTGAGCCGCTCCAGCTCGCCGATCACCTGGAGCAGGTCGTTGGACGGCAGGCTCCGGAAACGTTGGACGTGGTAGGCCGCCTCCTCGTCCTGGCTGGCCTTGGCCCAGGTCTTCTGGTCGATGCCGCCGTCGGGCGCGAAGAGCGGCAGGAAGCTGTTCTGCATGGCCAGCCAGAGGCGCAGCTCGACCGGCCGCCGATCCGTATAGATCGTCTCGACGGGTCCCCGGTTCTCGGACATCCATTCGGCCAGCTCCTGGTAATTGCCGACGGTCGCCGAGAGCCCAACGAACTTGATGTGGACCGGCGCCTGGATGACGATCTCCTCCCAGACCGAGCCACGCGGGAAGTCGTCGATGTAGTGGACCTCGTCGAGGACCACATACCGCACCTCGCGGAGCCGTTCTGGGTCCTCGTAGATCAGGTTGCGCAGGATCTCGGTCGTCATCACCACGATGGGCGCCAGCTCGTTGATGGTGTTCTCGCCGGTGACGAGACCGGTCTCGCCTTCGCCGTAGGAACGCTGGAAGTCTCTGAACTTCTGGTTGCTGAGCGCCTTGAGCGGCGTCGTGTAGATGACCTTCACGTTCTCCCGCAGCGCGCGGTGGATGGCGTATTCGGCGACCACGGTCTTGCCGCTCGAGGTGGGCGCGCAGACGAGCACGCCGCGGCTGCCGTCCAGCTTGTCGATGGACTCGGCCTGGAAGGCGTCGAGCGGCCACGGCAAGGTGGCCTCGAACTCGGCGCGGAGCGAGGACTCTAGCGTCCGCGCCACTGTGGCTTGCGCTTCTCCAGAAATGCGCTCATCCCCTCTTTGAAGTCTTCGCTCAGGTAGGCCATCGTGATGAGGTCAGCGGCGTCCGTCCCGGGCAGATGCCGCGCCTCCATGATCCGCCGGATGCCCTCCTTCACCGACCGGAGGGTGAGCGGTGCGTTGGCGGCGATCTGCTCGGCCAGCGCCTGGGCTCGCGGCGCCACCTCCGCGTCGGACGGCAGCAGCTCGTTGAGAAGCCCCCAGCTCAGGGCCTCCGGCGCCTCCACCAGCCGGGCGGTGAAGAGCAGCTCTTTGGCCCGGGCGACGCCGAGGAGGTCGACGAGCAGGTTCAACGAGGCCATCGAGAGGGTGTTGCCGAGGGTGCGCGCGATCGGGATCCCGAACTTGGCGGAGGGACCGCCGAGCCGGAGGTCGCAGGCCGCCGCGATGGCGAAGCCGCCGCCGGTGCAGGCGCCCCGCAGGGCGGCGATCACCGGGATCTGGAGGCCGGCCAGGGCGCCGATGTTGCGCTCCATCCGGCCCTCGTATTCGAGCGCGTCCTCAGCCGTGGCGAAGGAGCGGAAGAGCGAGATGTCCGTTCCGGCCACGAAGGCCTTCTCGCCGGCGCCCTCCAGGACGAGGCAGCGAACCTCTTCATCGGCGGCCGCCTCGTGGCAGATCTCGCCGAGGCGGTCGTACATCTCAAAGGTCATCGCGTTGCGCTGCTCGGGCCGGTTGAAGGTGACCCAGAGAACCGGTCCCTGGCGCCGGGTCAGGACCTCGCCTTCGCTCAAACGAGCTTTGACCTTTCGAGCTTGCCCATCGCGTTGCGGGGCAGGTATTCGACAAAGCGCACGGTGTGCGGGCACTTGAAGGTCGCCAGGCGCTCGCGGGCGAAGGCGATCAGCTCCAGCTCGGTTACCTCGCCCGCGGGCACGACAAAGGCGGTGACCTCTTCGCCCCAGCGGTCGGACGGCAGCCCGACGACGGCCACCTCGGCCACGCGGGGGTGCTCTTCCAGGACCAGCTCCACCTCGCGAGGGTAGACGTTGAAGCCGCCGGAGATGATCAGCTCCTTCAGGCGGCCGCGGATCGCCAGGCTGCCGTCCGTTTCGATTTCGCCGACGTCGCCGGTCCGGAACCAGCCGTCCGGAGTGAAGGCCTCGCGGGTCGCGATCGGGTTGCGCCAGTACCCCGCGAACACCTGGCCGCCTTTCAGCTGCACCTCGTCGCTCTCACCGAGCCGGACCTCGACGCCGCTGAAGGGGAACCCGACCCGCCCCGGCCGGCGCGGCCCGTCGTACGGGTTGCTCACCACGATCCCACCCTCGGTGATGCCGTAGCGCTCGACGGGCCCCTGGCCGAGAAGGCGCTCGCAGCGCTCGAAGAGCGCGGGCGGTAGCGGCGCCGAGCCGGACACGAAGAGGCGGACCCGGGAGAGGTCGGCTGGATGCTCCTCCAAGTGATCGCAGAGCCGCTGGTACATCGAAGGAACCCCGAAGAGCATGCTTCCGCCCGCCTGCAGCTCGGCCACCACCGCCGCCGGCGTGAACTGGATGAGCGTCAAGCTGCCACCGCTCAGGAGCGTCCCGTTGAGGCCCATCGCGAGGCCGTGCAGGTGGAACAGGGGCAGGGCGTGCACGAGGCGGTCGGCTCCTGTCCAGCGCCAGGCCTCGATCGCGCCCCGGGTCTGAGCCAGCAGGTTGCCGTGGTCGAGCAGCGCGCCTTTGGGACGGCCGGTCGTGCCCGACGTGTAGATGATCACCGCGGGGCTCTCGGGTGTCAGCTCGGGCGCCGGCGGTGCCTTTGCCTCCTCGGGCAGGTCCTGGATCGGGACGACACGGCGCCCGAGCGACTCAACGAGTGCCCGCCGCTCGCGATCGGTGACCACCAGCGCGGGGTCGGAGTCGTTCAGGATGTGCTCCGCTTCGGCCGCCCGGTAAGCCGGGTTGAAAGGCACGACGACCGCCCCCAATCGCTCGGCCGCCAGGTAAGCCAGGATCCACTCGAGCGAGTTCGGGGCGTAGATCGCGACCCGATCGCCCTGCCGTAGCCCCAGCCGCGCCAGGCCGCCGGCGACGCGGTCGGTTCGCTGGCCGAGAGCCGCCCGCGTGAGGGAGCGATCGCCTTCCGACAGGACCGCCCCCAGGCCCGGCCGGAGCAGGGCTCCCGGCAGGGTGCCGCTGCGCAGCCGGCGGCGCGTCTCCTCGAGGTCGGCGATCACGGGAGCTTCAAGATCTCCGTCCTGACGCTCGCCACCATGGCGTCACCGGCTCGCTGCTCGACGAACCGGGCCACGCCGGCCATGACCTGGTCGGTGTGCCGGGCGTCGTTGCTGACGCAGGCGATGGCGAGGTCGGCCAGCTGCCAGAGGTCGCCGTCACCGACCTCGGCGGCGGCCACGCCGAACTGGCTGCGAACCTGGCGGAGGAGACCGCTCACGACCTGGCGCTTGCCTTTCAGCGAGCCGTTGTCGGGCAGGTGGAGCTGGATCCGGAGGATGCCGACGTTCATGGTCGCCTCACTCTGCCTGCCATCATCAATTCAGTGAACATCACACACGCAGTCGAGCTTGCCCGGGCTGGTCGCGAGCAGGCCGAGAAAGACCTCTTCGAGCACCTTCGCACGCCCAGCGTGAGCGCGCTCAGCGAGCACGCCGCGGATTGCCGGAAGGCGGCCGGCTGGCTGCTGCAGCGCCTCCAGCGGATGGGGATGGACGCCCGCCTCGTCGAGGGCGACGGCCACCCTCTCGTCTTCGCCGAATGGCTGGGCCGGCCCGGCAAGCCGGTCCTCACGATCTACGGTCATTACGACGTGCAGCCGCCGGATCCGCTCGAGCTCTGGGTCACGCCGCCGTTCGAGCCGGCCGTTCGCGAGGGCCGCGTCTATGCTCGTGGATCGGTCGACAACAAAGGCCAGCACGTCGCTGACTTGAAGGCGCTCGAGTACGCCTTTGCCGCCGGAGGTCCGCCGCTCAACGTCCGGGTCTGGATCGAAGGCGAGGAGGAGGGGGGAGGCCCGGTCCTGCCAACTTTCGTGCGAGAGAACGCGGACCAGCTCCAGACCGACTACCTCTTCGTCGCGGATGGTGAGTTCATTCGCGAGGGTCTGCCCAGCCTGGAAGCCGGCCTGCGCGGCATCCTCTACACCGAGATCGAGGTCAGGGGCGGCACCCACGATCTCCATTCGGGCCAGTTCGGGGGACTGGCGCCAAATCCCTTGAACACGGTGGGACACATCATCGCCGGGCTCAAGGGGCGCGACGGGCGGGTCCTGATACCGGGGTTCTACGACGACGTCCGGCCGCCTGATTCTGACGAGGTGAAGCTCTGGGTGCCCATCCAGGAGGAGGACGTGCTCCGGCAGACCGGCGCGCCGGCGTTGGAAGGCGAGCCCGAGTTCAGCCTGGCCGAGCGCCGTCAGTCCCGTCCCACGCTTGACGTCCACGGCGTTCGGGGCGGATTCACCGGCGAAGGCACGAAGACCGTGATTCCCGCCGCGGCGGTGGCCAAGGTGTCGATGCGCCTGGTCCCGGACCAGGACCCGGCGAAGGTCTTCGCCGCTTACGGGCGCTACGTGGAGGAGCTGGCCACCCCCGGCACCAGGGTCGAGGTGCGCGAGATCCCAGAGTCCTCGAAGGCGCTTTCCTGCGACCTGAAGCATCCAGGCGTACCCGCCTTTCGGCGGGCGTGCCTGGCAGCCTTCGGAGCCGAGCCGGGCATCACTCGGGCGGGCGGCACGCTGCCGGTGATGAGCGAGGTCGATGAGATCCTGCATCCGAACTGGCTTCTCACCGGCTTCGGGCTGCCCGGCGACGGCGCCCACTCGCCCAACGAGCACATGAGCCTGGAGCAATTTCACGGCGGGACAGTGCTGGTGCTCCACCTGCTCGACGAGCTGGGGAAGCTCTAACCTCTCCCTAGGGAATGCTCCAGCAGGCACTCGAACGCGCCCGCGCCGGTCGGAAAGAGGCCGAGAGCGACTTCTTCGAGTTCCTCGCCATCCCCAGCGTCAGCTCGCTCCGGCGGCACGATGACGACACTCGCCGTGCCTGCGGCTGGGTTGCCGAGAGATTGACGCGGATGGGGATGAAGGTCGAGGTCGCGGAGATGCCCGGCGGCCGCCATCCAGTGATCGCCGCCGAGTGGCTCGGTCAGCCCGGCGCGCCGACCGTGGCGATCTACGGCCATTACGACGTCCAGCCAGTCGACCCGGTCGACGAGTGGGTCACGCCGCCCTTCACCCCAACGGTTCGCGACGGTCGCGTCTTCGCCCGCGGCGCCTGTGACAACAAGGGCCAGGTGCTGGCCGGGATCAAGGCTGCCGAGCACGCTTTCGCCACAGGCGGTCCGCCGGTCAACCTCCGCTTCCTGATCGAGGGTGAGGAGGAGATCTCCGGCGACTCACTTCCCCGCTTCGTGCGCGAAAACGCGGCCCGCCTCAAAACCGACTACCTGTTCCTCGCCGACGGCGAGTTCACCGCCCCGGGCTTGCCCAACCTGCTGACAGCGCTGCGCGGATTGCTCTACACGGAGATCCACGCCGTGGGATCCACGGCTGACCTCCATTCGGGCATCTTCGGCGGAGTCGCACCCAACCCGCTGAACACGCTGGCCCACGTGATCAGCGCGCTCAAGGGCCGGGACGGGCGCATCACGATCCCCGGCTTCTACGACCCGGTCGTGCCCCCCGCGCCTGAGGAGGTCGAAGGCTGGCAGCGCCTGCCCAAAGACGAGGCGACGCTGAAGCAGCTCATGGGCGTGACAGCGCTCGAGGGCGAAGCTGAATTCTCGCCCGTCGAGCGAACCTGGGCCCGGCCGACCCTTGACGTTCACGGTGTCATCGGGGGGTTCATCGAGGAAGGCTCCAAGACGGTCATTCCGGCGCGGGCCACCGCGAAGGTCAGCTTGCGTCTGGTGCCCGATCAGGACCCGGAGGCCGTTTTCAGGGCGCTGGAGGCTTATCTGCCACAGCTGACGACGCCTGGCGTGCGGCTCACGCTGGAAAAGCTCAACTCGGCGTCGCCCGTCGTCTGCGGCGTCGAGCATCCAGGCATCGGCGCCGCCTCGCGGTCCTTCAAGCAGGCTTTCGGGGCGGAGCCGGTCCTTGTGCGCGAAGGCGGCTCGGTGCCGGTCACGATCGCCTTCAAGGAGGCCTTGAATCCCAACCTGCTCGTGACGGGCTTCGGCCTCCCCGACGACGCGCTGCACTCGCCCAACGAGAAGATGGATCTGGAGCAGTACCACCGGGGCACCGAGATGGTTCTCTACCTCCTGGACGAGCTGGTTGCCGCCAGTTAGCTCGGAGCTTCGCGAGCTGGCTCAGGACATGGTGGCGGTCGCCTATCTGAAGGGCGACTTCGTCCTCCGGTCCGGCCGTCACTCCAACTACTACTTCGACAAGTACCTATTCGAGACCGAGCCCGGCATCCTGCGCCGGCTCGGCCGGCACCTGGCGGCTCTTGTCCCGTTGGGAACCCAGCGCCTGGCGTGCCCGGAGTTGGGGGCGGTGCTGCTGGGTGGCGCCGTCTCCATGGAGACAGGGCTGCCGATGTGCATCGTGCGCAAGGAGGTCAAGGAGTACGGGACCTCGCGGGCCATCGAAGGCAAGCTCGAGCCTCGCGATCGGGTGACCCTGGTCGAGGACGTGCTCACGACCGGCGGCGCCGCGCTGGCGGCCGCCGAGAAGGTCCGGGCCGCGGGCGCCGAGGTGATCGGCCTGGTCGGGGTGCTGGACCGCGAAGAAGGCGCCGCCGAAGCGCTGGCGGCGGCGCGCATCCCCTTCCACCCCTTGCTGAGAAAGAGCGACATCCCCGTCCCCGAATGATCATCGCCGGCGGGAGGGTGTACACGCCGGACGGACCGCAAGAGGTCGACATCCACGTCGAAGGCGAGCGCATCGCCCGCCTCCAGCCCTGGTCGAACCCGACCGGCCCGAACGTGGTGGACGCCAATGGGCTCTGGGTGCTCCCCGGCGCCATCGACGCCCACGTCCACGGGCGGGACCCGGGCTTCCCCGAGAAGGAGACTTTTCAGACCTTGACCGCCGCAGCGGCCGCCGGCGGCGTCACCACGGTGCTCGACATGCCGAACACGCTGCCCGGGGTTGCGAGCCGCGAAATCTTCGAAGCCAAACGCGTGGCGGTCGAGGTCAAGGCCGTGGTCGACTTCGGTCTCTGGGCTTTGCTCCGCAGCTCCTCGACCGGCGACGAGGTCCGAGAGCTGGCGGCGGCGGGCGCAACCGGCTTCAAGGCATACCTCGGCTATGCAGTCCGCCGCAGCACTGGCCAGGTCCTCTACTCGCCGGCCACGCTGGATCCCGATCTGGAGCCGCCGGCCAGCTACGGAACGATCGCCAGGCTGGCGCCGGCGCTGCGGGCCGCCGGCCGGCCTCTCGCGGTCCACGCGGAGGACCCTTCGATCCTGCTCTCGACCATGACCCGGATCGAGACCTACGCCGACCTGCTCGAGTCCAGGCCCGACCTCGCGGAGGGAGTGGCGGTTGCAGCAGTCGGCGAGCTCGCCGGGCGCCTCGGCCTGCGCCTCCACGTCGTCCACCTCGCCAGCCGGGCCGGGCTCGAAGCGCTCCGCAGATTGCGGGGAGCGTTCGCCGAGCTGAGCGCCGAAACCTGCCCGCAGTACCTCTACCTCAGCGATGCCGACTATGCCCGGCTCGGACCGGTCATGAAGATGTACCCCCTCGTGCGCGGCGCGGCCGACCGCGAGGCGCTGGTCAAAGCGCTCAAGGCGGGCGAGATCGACACGGTCGGCAGCGACCACGCGCCGCACACCTACGACGAGAAGCTCCACCAGACGCTCGCCGAGGCCCATGCCGGTAGTCCCGGTGTGCAGACGCTGCTGCTCAGCTGCCTCCAGCTGGGCGGTCCTGAGCAGGCGGCGCGCTGGACCGCCGAGAATCCGGCCCGCATCTTCGGCCTCGCCGCCAAAGGTCGACTCGAGCCCGGAAAGGACGCCGACCTGGTGCTGGTGGACCCGAGCGCAAAAACCCTGGTTACCCCGGAGTGGCAGCGCTCGAAGCAGCGCCTCGCGGCGCTCGACGGCCAGGAGTTCGACTACGCGATCCGGTCGGTCTACCTGCGAGGCGCTCCGCCCGCCGAACGGCAGGGGCGTTTCTTGGCACCGACAGCGGCTGCATCGCCCGCATCCGACGCCCCAGACGGCCGGGCGCTGTCGCCCCGGCCTTCCCCTAACGGGGTCTGAGATAAGGGTTCGTACGAACCTCGGCCTCCAGGCTCGTGGCGGACCCGTGACCCGGGTAGACGGCGGTGTTGAGCGGCAGCACCAGGAGCTTGCTCAGGACGTTGTAGAGCTGCTGGCGGACGTCGGTCTCGGGCGCCTGTTTGCCTAGGCTGCCGGCGAGCAGGGTGTCGCCTGTGAAGAGGTGGTTTCCGAGCAGGAAGCAGAGGCTGCCGGGCGTGTGGCCCGGCGTGTGGATCACCCGCAGCTGAAAACCGCCGAGCTCGAGCTCGTCGCCGTCCTTGAGGTAAATGTCCGCCGACCTGAGAAACGCCTTGGCGTCGGCGACGTGCATGCCCGTCTCGGCGGCCGTGGCTGCCTTGAGCGCATCCTTGCCGGCCAGATGCCCGGGATGCCCGTGCGTGATGAGGATGTAGCGAAGCTTCGACTTGTCGAGCTGGCCGACCAGCTTAGCCGCCGGCTCGCCCGGGTCGATGACCGCCGCCTCGCCGCCCGCCAGGAGCACAAACGAGTTGACGTCCTTGTCCGTCCGCACCTTCACGATCGACAGCTTCGACATCGCGTTACCTGGGCTCTCCTCGACTGTTCTGTCTACCGAAGAATGATTCTCCGGTTAGTCGTGGGCCTGCTGCTGCTGCTGATGGCTGCTTGCGGCTACGTGCCGGGCAGCCTGCCCGGCCAGCCCCTCAACCAGGTGGAGTTGAAGTACCGCATCATCGCCGCCGAGGGCACACCCTTCGCCTGCGGGCCCCCGGTGGCTCGGGAGCCGCAGGTCGAGGCCGACCAGGCGTTTCCCACCATCCAGGCCGACCAGGCCACCTACCAGGCAATCCTTGCGCATGCTCATCCGGCCGGCGATCCTTCCCAGCCCGGGTTCCGCTTGGCGGTCTATCGCGAGTGGCAGAAGCTCCAGGCCGTCCGTTTGACACCGTCTGGCGACGCCTACCAGTTCAGCCTTCAGGTCGCGCCATCCGGCAGGCAGGCAACGCTCGTCACCGGCAATATCGACAGCACCGGCAACATCACCAACGTCAAGAAGCAGCCGTCGGTGATCATGTGCCCGATCTGCCTTCCCGCGGCGGCGGCGATCGCCACGCCCGCCGGACCGGTCGCGGTCAGCCGGCTCCAGCTCGGCGAGCTCGTCTGGACGCTCGGTTCGGATGGTGCGCGTGTCGCCGCCCCGGTTCTCCGGCTCGGGAGCGTGCCGATGCCGTTCGGACACGACGCGGTGCGGCTGGACCTCGCGGACGGCCGTTCGATCAGCGGCTCGGCAGCGCATCCCACGGCCGACGGCCGCCGGCTGGGCGAGCTGGGCGTGGGCAGCTCGCTCGATGGCAGCGCGGTGATCGCTGCAACTCAGATCCACCTGGATGATGGCGGCACCTACGACCTGCTCCCGGCGGGGCCCACGGGCGACTACTGGGCCGACGGCGTTCTCCTCGGCTCCACAATGCAGGGGTCATGAGGGCCTGGGCGGTCATCTTCGGGATCGCCGTCACGGCGGTCTGCCTCTACTGGACGTTCGCTTACTTCCGCCGCCGCACGCGAGGACGCTGAACCGCAAGTTTCGCGCGTGATTTGACTCAAAAGGCGCAGGTGTGGTTACCTGGAACTGCCTGCCTGCGGGGGTGGGCGGGTATGGCCTTTCTCAAAACCTCGTTGGTGGCGACGGCCGCTTTTGCATTGCTCTCGGTCCCGGCTTTTGCCGCGCCCGCGGATGACGTGGCGGATGCGCCACCACCCCCAGCCGGCCCTCCGCAGCCTGCCTACGAGCCCCTGGCGGCGGACAGCAGCGCGCTGATTCCAAGCCTGGAGACGGTCGCCGACGTGGACCGCTTCCTGGCCCCGACTCCGCTCCATGGGATGGGCGCGGAGTTCATCCGCGCCGAGGCTCGAACCGGGGTCAACGCGCGCTTCCTGGTCGGCATCACCTGGGTCGAGAACAACTCCGGCGCCTCCTACCTGGCCCAGACCCAGCACAACCTGTTCAGCTTCAAGGGGGACGGGCCGGGCGGCTGGCTCGCCTACTCGAGCTCGGAAGACAGCATCCGCCAGTCGTCCGACTTCATCGGCAAGGAGTACGCCCGCCCGGGTGGGAAGTTCTTCCACGGCGGGACCCTGGCAGCGATCGGTCACGTCTATGCCGAGGATCCGAACTGGGCGACTCGGGTGGCGAAAGCCGCCAACTCGATCGGGCCCAGCGCCGGGCCCGCCTACGCCGGAGCAATCGCAATCCAGGGCCAGGAGGCGGACAAGGTCACTCTTGCGGTCACGAACGAGGGCTACGCGGCCTGGGACCTGGCCGGAGCGAAGAGCCTTCTGCTCCACTACCGCTGGTCGCGAGGCCGCGCCTCGACCACCGGCGATGCGACGCTGCCCGCGCCGGCGCTCCGCTCCGGCGGCGTTACCGAAGTCACGTTGTCTACGAGCCCGCCCGACCTCGGCAGCTGGAACTTGCAGGTGACCGCTGAGCTGGCCGGTGACGGATGGGTGACCTCTTTGGGCGGGGATGCCCACGCCAGCCTGCGCGTCAACTTCGGCGACGACCAGGCCTCGCTTGGCCTGACTAGCCGGGTTCGACCCTCCGCCAGGTAAGCCCGGTCGCGGCGCCGAACTCCTCCGGCTCGACGAGCTCGGCGGCAGCACGGGCGCCGGTTGCGTCGACCTTGCCCCGGCCCATGCGCGCCGCCAGCTCCGCCAGGGCCTCCGCGGTGAAGAGGTAGGGGCCGCGGCCCTCGCCGAGCATCGCCCGCCGCTCGCCGGTCTGCGACTCCACGTCCACCCGGCAGGCGAATGGGGCTTCCCTGTCCGTGCCGCTCGGCCCTGCCGGCCCGCGCTCAAAAGCTGATCGCAGCAGGCTGCCCACTACAGGCAGGCGGGCCGCCGCGCGTGCGGCCGCGATAAGCGCGGGCGGCACGTTGATGGCCAGGTAGGTCCGGACCTCGCCAACCTCGAGGTGGCGAGGCACCGTCACAGCCTCGCCTCCGGCGATGCTGAGTGCGCGGACCCGTCCCCAGGGCACCTCTACTGCACGGACCTCCGTCCCTACAATTCCGCTTGCCTGCCCCGCCGCGATCGTCCGGCGCGTGCCGCGGGAGGTGGCGAGCGACCGGCTCGCGTAGACCACGTCGACCCGGCGCAGAGGCCCGAGGCCCCGCGCCGCAAGCGCCGCGCCGAGGTCGCCGGGCACGTAGTCGAAGCCGAAGGCGGGCACCAGCAGGGCACCGGACCGCCGCGCCTCCGCGTCCTGCTCGAAAACCCAGCGGATGAAGTCCTGCTCGCCGGTCGAATCGCAGTAGGGCAGGCCCAGGGCGAGCACCGCCTCGACCACCGGGCGCCCGGCTTCCAAGAAGGGGCCGGCGCAGGACACTACAGCGGCGCACCCCTCGAGCGCATCGGAGAGGTGAGCGGCATCCCAGGCTGGAACCGCTTGCGGATCGCCTCTCAGCTTCGCCAGCTTGGCGGGATTGCGCCCGATCGGCCGGACGCGAAGGCCGCGCCGCCACAGAGCCGCCAGGGTGAGGCCGCCAGTGAAGCCGGTCGCCCCGACCAGGGCGACCAGGGGCGCCTCGTCCTGCCTGCTAGTCTTCCGCGCTCCGGAGCTTGTCGCGGAGGCCGTCGTACCTCTCGAACTTGTCGAGCGGGAGCTTCCGCGCTTTGTCCGGGTACTTGGCGACCTGGATTGCGTCGAGGAGAAGCTCGATCTCATCCGGAGTCAGGTTGACCACCCGCAGCAGCTTTTCCGTGGGCGGCCGCCGCTCGAGGGCCTCGGCGATGATGTTCTCGGTCTCGGCGACCTCCAGCTTGGTGGGCCGGAAGATCTCCTCGGAACCGACCAGTGAAACTCTCTTGAATTTGCTCATTTCATTTGTGGTTTCCGATCACCGCCTGTGCCAGCTCGCGGTAGCCCTTCGCGCCGTCGGAAGTGCCAGCGTACTGGAGGATCGAAGCCCCCGCCAGGGGGGACTCCGCGAAACGGATCGAATCTTTGATCGCGAAAGGGTAGACGGCGTCCCCGAAGTGCTCGCGAACAAGCCCCAGGACCTCCTGGGAATGGAGGGTGCGGCCTTTGAAGATGGTCGGCAGGATGCCGTCCACCCGAAGCTGCGGGTTGAGCTTCGCGCGCACCCGGTCGATCGTGTTGAGGAGCTGCTGCATCCCCTTCATGCCGAAGTACTCGCACTGCAGCGGGATGATGACCTCGTCGGAGGCCACGAAAGCGTTGATCGTCAGCAGCGAGAGCGAGGGCGGGCAGTCGATCACGATGAAGTCGTAGCGGCGTCGGGCCGGCAGCAGCTTCTCCTTCAGCACTCCCTCGCGGCCGATCTCGTTGAAGAGCTGCCCCTCGGCGCCAGCCAGCTCGATGTTGGCGGGAACGTAGTGCACGCCCATCGACTCGTTGACCTGGACCACGTCGTTGATCGTTGTCTCCGGGTCGACCAACAGGTGGTAGATGGTCTGGTGGATGTCGTCGGGGGTCTTGACGCCCATGTTGATCGTGAGGTGGGCCTGGGCGTCGAGATCGATTAGAAGGACCCTCTGCTCGGCCTCTGCCAGCGCGGCTCCCAGATTGACGGCTGTGGTGGTTTTGCCGACGCCTCCCTTCTGGTTCGCGATAGAGATGGTCCGCGCCATTCGCACGCGAGTCTACCCGATGGTAAGTTCGGGCGGAAGCCGGCGACGCCTCCCATACAATACGGCGCGCTGTGCAGGCCCTGATGTTCCTGGCGACGGCGGTCTCGCCTGGCGCCAGCCCCACCCCGGCGGCGACCGCCGGCTCTTCGCCGCTGCCAGTTCTCGACGCCGTGATCGTGCTCGCCCTCCTGGTCGCCCTGGTGATCGGCTACCAGAAGGGAATCATCACCCCGCTCATGACCTACGTCTTCTTCTTCGGTTCGCTCTTCCTGATCTACCGCGACCGCACCGCGTACCTGAACGGCCTCGAGAAGTACCTTCACCTGAACATCGTCCTGGCGATCTTCTTCGCGCTCCTGATCGGGGTGGTGGCCGGGTACATCGGCAGCATCGTCGGGCAGGCCCTGCACCGGATGCCGATCGCGCGCGGCATCGACGGCTTCCTTGGCATCTTCCTCAACGTCGCCATCTCCCTGGCGGCGATCTACTTCGTCCTCTCCGGGCTGATCACGCTGGACAAGGCTTTCACGCCGATCCTCAACAGCGCCAAGCTCACGCAGGCGCAGGTGACCACCCTCAACAAGGTGATCCAGTCCAACCCGCTCGCGGTCGCGCTGATCGACCCGAACGACTTGAAGAAGCTCCAGGACCAGGCCAAAAAGGGCCAGCAGGCGAGCCTCGACAGCGTCACCGAGCTGAACAACCTGAAGAGCTTTTACGAGGATTTCATCCGGCCCCAGCTGAAGTCGTCCAAGGTGGCGCCGTACGTGATGCGAGTCGGCCAGCGCATCCCGCTCCTGGGCCACTACGGGTCGAACGACCTCCCGAAGTAGACATCCTGTGAACCTTGAGGGTCTCCGGCCCTGGGGCGGCCTGGCCGGCGCTGCGCTGGAGGAGGCTGACGTGGTCGTCGCGGGGATCCCCTACGACGGCTCCGCCACCTACCGCAAGGGCGCCGCGCTGGCGCCGGAACGCGTTCGCCGGCTGAGCGCCGTCATGCCGCCGATGACCGAGGACGGCCGCAGCCTTCGCGAGCTGAAGGTCCACGACCTCGGCAACCTCGACCCCGGACCGGAGATCGAGCACGGCTGGCAGGGGGTGGCCGAGCGACTCGCGGCTTTGCCGCCGGGCGCGATCCTGACTGTGGTCGGCGGCGACCACTGCGCGATGATCCCCGTGCTCGCCGCCCAGGCCCGGCGCCACCCCGGGTTGCGCCTGGTCTGGGTCGACGCCCACCCCGACCTCTGCAACTTCAGCCGGGGCGGCAGCTGGACCTGCGGCTGCGCGCTCCGGCGCGGACTGGAGGCGGCTCAACTCAGCCCGGCCGACCTCATGCTGGCGGGGCCGCGAGATTTCGATCCGGAAGAGGTGGATTACGCCAGCGGCCAGGACCTGACTCGGATCTGGTCGGCCGAGCTGGCGCGTGATCCCATCGCCGCCGGCCGGCGGTTGGGCGAGGTGGCCGGCGGGCACCCGCTTCACATCTCCTTCGACATCGACGTCCTCGACCCCGCGTTCGCGCCCGGCACCGAGATCCCGTCGGGCGGCGGGATCAGCACAAGGCAGGCGCTGGACTTTCTGGCCGGACTGGCGGAAGGCAGCCGCCTGGTCGGACTCGATGTGGCCGAGGTCGCCCCCAACCTCGATCAAAATGACATCACGAGCCTTGCGGCGCTCAAGCTGATTTTCGAGTTCTGGGGGCGAGCATGGAAACCGCGGATGTAGCCATCGTGGGCGGCGGGGTCATGGGCTGCGCCCTCGCCTACCACCTCGCCGCGCGAAAGGTCGACGTGTTGCTCCTCGAGCGCGGCCAGCTCGGAGGTGGCTCCACCGGCAAGAACGCCGGCGGCGTCCGCCAGCAGTTCTCCAACGAGGTCAACGTGCAGATCCAGATGCTCGCGGTCCGGCTCTTGCGGGACTTCGAGCAAGAGATCGGGGTGCCGGCCGACTTCCATCAGATCGGCTACCTCTTCGCGTTAACCCGGCCGCAGGACGTGGAGGACTTCAGGCAGCTGGTCGAGATGTGGCACCAAGTCGGGCTGAGGGAAGCCCGCTGGCTCGCGCCCGAGCAGGCGCGCGAGCTGGTGCCGGGGCTCGGAATCGATGACGTCCTCGGCTGCACCTTCTGCCCGACGGACGGGATCGCCAGCCCAGACGCGGTGACGCAGGGGTATGCGAGCGCCGCCCGGCGGCTGGGAGCCAGGCTCCGGGAGGGCGTCGAGGTGACCGGCATCGAGGTTGCGGCCGGCCGTGTCAGCGGCGTCAAAACCAGCGCGGGCGAGTTCTCGACGCGCGTCGTTTTCAACTGCGCCGGGCCGTGGTCGAAAGCGCTCGGGGAGATGGTGGGAGCAGTCATCCCGGTCGAGCCGCACCGGCGGCACATCTGGGTCACCGGACCGGTTCCGGAGGTGACCCGGGAGACGCCGATGACGGTCGACTTCGCGACCACCTTCTACTTCCATCCGGAGGGCGATGGCGTCCTCTTTGGGATCGGCGAGCGCGACGACGATCCGACGTTCGAGACGGCTGTCGACGAGCGCGCCCTGGAGCGGGCGATCGAGGTCGCCATGCGGCGGCTGCCAGCCCTGGAGCTGGCGGGGATCAAGACTGGCTGGGCGGGCCTCTACGAGACAACGCCCGACCACCAGGCGATCCTCGGGCCTGTCGAGGAAGTGCCTGGCTTCTGGTGCGCCTGTGGCTTCTCGGGCCACGGGTTCATGCAGGCACCGGCGGCCGGGCTACTGCTGGCCCAGCAGCTGGTGGAGGGTCGCGCCGACGTCGATCTCTCCGCGCTCCGCCCGGGGCGGTTCAGGGCTGGCGCGTTGCTGGCCGAAAAAAACGTAATTTAGGCAGGCATTTCCCCGCGCGCTGGCCGCGGCCTGGCCCCCCTTACCTGGGGGGCTTTGTCCCCCCGACAACGACGGCGTCAAGACTGAAGGCTCGCCTGCGCTCGCCCACCTTCGGTGGTCTTGACCCCGTCGGCGCGGCGCGCTCCGCACGCCGCTGCCCCCCTTCGGCGCCACTCGGCGCCGCCCCTGGCCTTCGGCCGGGGCCCTGATCCCTTCTCAGCGAGCTCCAGTTATTCGCGGGTTCGGCGCCGCTCCTGCTCCTGCTTGGAGCGAGCCGCCCAGGCCACCAACCCCAGCTCGAGCGAGGTCAGCACCAGCATCACCCCGAAGACGCCGACGCCCGCCAGCACGTTGCCCGTCGCGTACCAGGCCATTGTTCCCAGCAACCCATCGACCAGGATCAGCGCGGGGACCGCGATCGCGGAGCCGAAGAGGAAGCTGCGCAGCGTGACTGGCCGGGGCCGGTTCGGCGGCCCCGGCCAGTTGCGCCACCAGCCGTCCCCGCCCGAGGGCCGCGCGGGTGGCTTCCGGCCACCGCCACCCGGGGCAGTCTTGGGTCGCTCCTGTGTGATCACGGCTAAGGCAAAGCCTACGGCTATCGTCTGACGATCAGCACCAGCGCGATCACTAGCAGCCCAGCCAGGATCAGCGTCCCCGCGCAGCCGTACTGGACCACCGTGTAGACGACGCCGCCGGTCTTGATGTACGTGGTCTGGATCTGGGCGCGCCGGCGCCGGGTCAGCACCGCGGTGACGATCGTGACCCCGCCCGCCGCAATGGCCGCCAGGCCCACGAGCAGCCCGAACAGGACGCTGGCAGTCACTGGTGACCCTAAGTATCCCGTCCCGGTACCATTCCGGTGACTTGGCCGCCAAGGTCCTGATCCTCGGCTCGACGGGCTTTTTCGGGCGGGCCGTCGCTCACGCCATCCTCGACGCCGGATACCAGGTCAGAGCCCTGGTTCGCGATGTCGGCCGCGCCGGGGCGCTGCGGGTGCGCGGAGCCGAGCTGGTCGTGGGCGACGCCACTCACGCCCCTTCGCTCCACGCCGCCGCGGCCGGGGTGGACGCCATCGTCGACCTGGTCGCCGTCCGCCGCAACCGCCCCCAGACGTTCCTTGCCGTCAACATGGAGTCTCCGCGCCTCGTGGGCGAGGCTGCTCAGGCCAACAACGTCAAGAAGGTCGTCTTCGTGAGCGCGATCGGAGCCCGCCCCGACCCCAAGTACGAGTACCTGGTGTCCCGCTGGGCCGGGGAGGAGGCCCTCAAGCGGACGGGCGCTCCCTACGTCATCCTCCGCTTCAGCTTCATCCTGGGCGAGGACGGAGGCGTGGTCGACGACTTCGAGCGAGCCGTCCACTTGGGGCCGATCATCGTCATCCCCGGCAGCGGCGAGCAGCACCTGCAGCCGATCATCCGGGAGGACGCCGCCCGCTGCGTCGTGGAGGCGATCGGTCGCGCCGACCTCTACGGCCAGACCCTGGAGCTGGGCGGCCCCGAGATCCTCACCTACTCGCAGCTTTTCGGCTTCTTCTGCCAGGCGCGGGGGATCAAAAAGCCCCGGATACCGCTGCCGGCGGCGCTCTTGATGCCGGGCGCGGCCATTCTCGAGATCTTCATGAACAACCCCGTAGCCACACCGACGGAGCTGAAAGCGATCGTCGAGGACAACGTGGCCCCGAGCCTGGACACCGTCCTGGTCAACTTCAACTTCCGCGCCCACTCGCCGTCGCAGTGGGCGACCACGCACTGGCGGGATCGCACAGTCAAGTAGGCCGGCGACAATCCGGCTTTTCGTGGCGGTCGGGCTTCCTGACATCCAGCTGCGGGCGCTGGCCGCTTACGTCGAGCGTTGCCGGACCGCGGCGCCTGGTTTTCGCTGGGTTTCGGCCGAAAACCTCCACCTGACCTTGCGCTTCATCGGCAACGTCCGGGAAGAGGTGGCCGCTGAGGTTGAGCGTTCCCTCGAACAGGTCACCTTCCGGCCGTTCCAGCTGGCGCTGTCACGCCTCGGCGTCTTCGGCCGCGGACCGCGAGCTCGGGTCGTCTGGATCGGGACCGGTGAAGGGGAAGAGGAGCTGCGGGGGCTGGCCGCGGGGGTCGACTCCGCCTGCCTGGCAGCGGGCCTCCCGGCCGAGGAGCGCCTCTACAACCCGCACCTGACCTTAGCCCGCGCCGCCGGCGGGCGGCCCGCACCGCTCCCCGAGCTGCCGCCGGCGCCAGAGCTGCCCGCCTGGCTCGTCAATTCTTTCGGCCTCTACCAGAGCCGGCTCGCACCGACCGGCGCGATCTACTCGGTGGTCCGCGCCTATCCTTCCGGGTGAGGTGCAGCTGAAAGGCGCGGTGGCGCTCGTCACGGGCGGCGGCACCGGCGTCGGCCGAGCCGTTTCGCTGGACCTGGCGCGTGCCGGCGCCAAAGGGGTCGTCATCAACTACTCGCGCTCCAGGGCGGACGCCGAGTCGACCGCGCAAGAAGTCGGCGCGCTCGGCGCCGAGGCGCTGCCGATCAAGGCCAACGTAGCCAGCGAAGCCGAGGTCCTGGGCATGGTCGACCAGGCGGTCGGTCACTTCGGCCGCCTCGACGTCCTCGTCAACAACGCCGGCACCACGCGCCATATCCCGCTCTCCGATCTGGATGCGTTGACGGACGAGGTCTGGGACTCGATCTTCGCCACCAACCTGCGCGGCGCCTTCTACTGCTGCCGGGCCGCGGCGCCTCACCTGAAGCGTTCGCGCGGCGCGATCGTGAACGTTGCCTCGGTGGCGGCCTTCGTGATGTCCGGTTATTCGTCGCTGCCTTACGCCTGCTCGAAGGCGGCGCTGCTGCAGCTCACACGAGGGCTGGCCGCGGCGCTGGCGCCTGAGGTCCGGGTCAATGCCGTCTGCCCAGGGCTCGTCCGGACACGCTGGTTCCGAGAGGGTCTCGGGGAGGAGGCCGCGATCGCCGCCGAGAAGCATGTCGCGCAGCAGACCCCGCTCGCGGACATCGCAGCGCCCGAGCACATCTCCCAGGCCGTCATGGGCTTCCTCGCCGGCGACTTCGCGACCGGCCAGCACCTCGTCGTCGACGGCGGCCGCCTGGGCCGCGGCGAATAGTAGTAGGCAGGCTGACCATCCGTAGCTTGGCGGCGAACTGAATTTCGGGCTTGCTTGCCAGGGGTGCTTACGCGAACATATGCCACGGCCCCGAGCGAAACGTTCGAAGGCCTGGAACTGAGCCGCGAGGCTTGGTACCTGGTTCGGAGAGGCGGTCGGTCGGGGTCATTTCCCTATCGCCAGTTACCCCGCCGCGGTCGGCGCTCCGTCAGTAGCGCCGACCACGGATCAAATCTCAAGCGGTGACTTTGGCTTGCCAGCGACCGCTTTCCCCCTAGCAGGCCGCTAGTAGCGCCGGCCCCTGATCTCGTCGATCGAGAATTTCGCCGTGTCGGCGATCAGCATCACGGCCATGACGCCCGCTTCGAGCGAATCGGTCACGACCAGATCGCAAGCCTCGGGCACAGAGCCGGCCATGCTGGTGCAGATCACGATGATCCCCTGGGCGCGGATCTCCTGCACCGCATTGCTGATATCGCCGCCCATCAGAGCCCCGGCCAGGACCAAGATCCTGGCTCGGTGCAGTCGCGCCACCGCCCGCACGGCGGCTGCCAGCTTGTCTTCGCCCACGATCGCCATCGTGTCGACCGAGATCCGCTCACCTCGGATGTTGTGGCGGTCGGCCTCGGTGACCGCGCCTTGCGCCACTTGCGCAACCTGGGCGCCGCCTCCGATCACGATCACGCGCTTGCCGAAGATCTCACCGAAGGAGGGGACGATCTCGACGCTCCGGACCGGGTCCAGCCGCCGCAGCTCGTCGACCAGAGCGGCGTGGTCGGCGACGCCTTCGAGCTCGAACTGGATCTCGCCGCCGCCGATGGTGGAGACGTAGCTGATGTTCGCGCTGTGCCTGTACATCACCTCCGACACGCGGTAGAGCACGCCGGGCTCGTCGCGCGACTTGACGAGCAGCGCTAGTAGATGGGAGTCTCCGCCGTCACCGCCTCCAGCCACTTCCGACATGAGACCAGGAATCTAGCAGCCTGGAGACCGTCCAGCACCCGGTGGTCGAAGCTGAAGCAGGCGTACATCATGGGCTTCACGCCGATCATCCCGTCGACCGCGACCGGCCGCTCCTGAATCGCCTCCATGGTCAGGATGCCGGCCTGGCCGGGCGCGATCACGGAGTAGCTGAAGAGCGTTCCGAACGTCCCCGAGTTGTTGACCGTGAAGGTCCCGCCCTGGAGGTCGTCCGGCTTCAGCTTGCCGTCGCGAGCCCGGGTTGCAAGATCGTTGATGGCGCGGGCGACGCCGGCGATCGAGAGTCCGTCGGCGCGCTTGATCACCGGCACCACGAGCGCGTCCTCCATCCCGACCGAAATGCCGACGTTGATGTCGCGGTGCACGAGGATGGCGTCTCCCGCGAAGGTCGCGTTGACCTCGCGGTGCTCGCGCAGCGCTACGGTCGCGGCCATGACGACGTACGGCAAGTAGGTCAGAGAGAAGCCCTCCTCCTTCTGGAAGCGGGCCTTGCCGGCGTCGCGGTTGGCGACCACTCCGCTCATGTCCACCTCCTGGGTCTGCCAGGCATGAGGGATCGTCGTCTTGGACTTGAGCATGTTCTCGCCGACGAGGCGCTTGATGCGCGAGAGCGGGATGCGCTCATCACCCTCCGCGGGTTCGCCGGCGGGCGCGGCGGGTGGTTGGGCCGCGGCTGGCGCGGGCTGGCCTTTCTGCTCGGCCGCGGCGAGGACATCCTTTTTCGTGACGCGCCCGGCCAGGCCCGTGCCCACCAGTGATTCCAGGTCGACCTTCTTCTCCTCGGCCAGGAGCCTGACCGCGGGCGAGTAGCGGAGCTCACCGGAAGGGAGCCGGTCGGAGGCAGCCTCGCGCTCGGGCGCCGCGGGCGTGGCCTGGGGCGGCGCTTGGGCCGCGGCGGCCGGTGCAGGCGCCGGTTGCTCCCGAGGCGGCGGTTCTTCTGCCTGCTTGGCCGGCTCTCCGGCCTGCTCCGTAGGCTGTTCTGCCTGCTTCGACGGTTCTTGAGCCGGCGGCTTTTCTGCCGTTGCGGCCTTGCCATCGGATTCCAGCTCGACCACGGCGATCTCGCCACCCGACGGCACCGTTGCCCCCTCCTGGGCGACTATCTCTTTGAGGACTCCCGTGACCGGCGAGGGCACCTCGGTCGCGACCTTGTCGGTCTCGACCTCCAGCATCGGCTCGAACTCGACCACCTTGTCGCCTGGCTTGACGAGCCATTTCGCGATCGTCCCTTCGTGGACCGACTCGCCCAGCTGCGGCATCGTGACGCGGACCGTCTCGGCCATCAGTGGACTGTAACGGCCATTTGCGTAGCAGGCCGCAGGCTCATGACCGGCGTTCCAGGCCGTCGGTGCCAAGGCGCGGGTGGCGCGACGACGAGCGCATCCAAAGATGCGTGACGTCTAGCGCCGGGCCCCGCAACACCGGCATCAGCGCCCAGAGGGCGCCCGGCGGCCGGGGACGTCGGATGCACGTCAAATGGCCGTGATAGTCCACAACTAGTAGTCCGCCAGCTCGCGCAGAGCCTTCTCGACCTTGTCCGGGTTGGGCATGAAGAAGTCCTCCATCGGGGGCGCATAGGGCATGGCCGGGACATCCAGACCGCCCAGCCGCTTGACCGGCGCGTCAAGGTAGCGGAACGCCTCGTCGGCGATGAGAGCCGCCACCTCCGACCCGACGGCCACGCTGTAGTTGTCCTCATAGAGGACCAGCACCTTGCCCGTCTTCTTCGCCGAGGACAGGATCGATTCGCGATCCAGCGGATAGACGGTGCGCAGATCGACGACCTCGACGCCGACGCCGTCGGACTCCAGCCGTTTGGCGGCCTCCACCGCGTAATGGACCATCAACCCGTAGCAGAAGATCGAGATGTCCCCGCCTTCGCGCACGGTCCGCGCCTTTCCGAGTGGGATCAGGTACTCCCCTTTGGGCACGGCCTCCTTGAACATCCGGTAGAGCCGCTTGTGCTCGAAGAAGAGCACCGGGTCGGGGTCCCGGATGGCGGCCAGGAGCAGGCCTTTCGCCTCATAGGGGGAGGAGGGGATCACGATCTTCAAGCCCGGAGTCGCGAAGCGCGCCTCGATCGACTGCGAGTGGTAGAGGGCGCCGTGCACGTGGCCGCCCATCGGTGCGCGGATCACCAGTGGGACCTCCCAGTCGCCGTTCGAGCGGTAGCGGAACTTCGCGATCTCGTTGGTGATCTGGTTGAAGGCCATGTGGGCGAAGTCGGTGAACTGGATCTCGGCCACCGGCCGCTTGCCGCCCAATGCCAGGCCGAGCGCCAGGCCGGCGATCGACGACTCTGCCAGCGGAGTGTCGATGACGCGAGCTTCGCCGAATTTTTGGAAGAGGCCGTCGGTGACCAGGAAGACACCTCCCTTGGGGCCGACGTCCTCGCCGAGAACCATTACGTGCGGGTCGCGCTCCATCTCCTCGAGCAGGCATTCGCGCACCGCCTGGACCATGTTGAGCTCCTCGCTCGGCGCGTCGGTCGCTGGGTCGATGGCGTCGGGGACGGCCATTCCGTAGACATGCGTCAGAGCCTCCTCGGGCCGGGCGTCGCGTGCATCGAGCGCCTCCCGAGTGGCCCTGTTGACCTCGTCTTTGACGCTCTCCTCATACTCAACGGCTTCTTTCTCGCTCAGGATCTTTTCCTCGAGGAGGCGGCGCCGGTAGCGCTGCAGGCAGTCGTTTTCGGTCAGGTGCTCCAGCTCTTCCTGCGAGCGGTAGCGGCGCTGGTCGTCTTCGGACGAATGAGCACCAAGGCGGTCGACCAACGCCTCGATGAGCGTCGGCCCTTCGCCCGCGCGGGCGCGCGCGACCGCCTGCTTGGACACGTGGTAACAGGTGACGGGGTCGCGGCCGTCAACTGTCACGCCCGGGAAGCCGTAGCCGGCCGCCCGCTGCGCGGCGTGCTCGATCGCGTACTCCTTGCGGAACGGCACCGAGATCGCGAAGCCGTTGTTCTCGCAGACGAAAACGATGGGCAGCTTGTGGATCGCGGCGAAGTTGAAGGCCTCGTGCGTGTCGCCTTCGGCCCCCGCGCCTTCGCCGTAGTTGCTCATGACGATGCGGTCTGTTGCGTCCATCTTCAGGACGTATGCGGCGCCGGTTCCGTGCACGAGCTGGCAGGCGACGGGCGACCCACCCGAGATGATGTTGAGCCGTGTATCCGAAAAGTGACCCGGCGTCTGCTTGCCGCCTGATGCCGGGTCATCGGGCTTGGCGAGCACGGAGAGCATGAGGTCTAACGGCGTCAGGCCGATGCGGAAACAGAGCACGATGTCGCGGTAGTACGGCGCGATCCAGTCGTGCTTGGGCTTGAGTGGCCAGGCGACCCCGATTTGAGCAGCCTCGTGACCCGCGCAGGAGATGATGAAGGGGGCGCGGCCCTGGCGATTCAGGACCTGGCAGCGGTAGTCGATCTGGCGGCCCAGGAGCATGGTGTGGAACCACTCCTTCAAGGTCGCCTCGTCGATGTCGGTGTCGCGCCAGTCGACGGGTTCCTGGAAGTGCCAGTCGGCTTCGAAGCCGGTGCCCGTTTGGGGTTGCGTTTTCATGGCTTCTTAAATGTTGAGGGCGGCGCCGTCGACCGCGAGCGCAGCTTCACCGACCGCTTCGCTCAACGTCGGATGGGGATGGACGTTGCGGCCGACTTCCCACGCCACGCCCTGGAAGAGTTGGCCGAGCGCCGGCTCGGAGATCAACTCGGTCGCGTCACCGCCCACGATGTGCGTGCCCAAGAGCTCCCCGCTTTCGGCGTCGGCGACCATCTTCACAAAGCCGTCTGTTTCGCCGTGGATGATCGCGCGACCGATGGCCAGGAAGGGAAACTTGCCCGTCTTGACCTTGCGGCCCTTCTCTTTCGCCTGTGCTTCTGTAAGGCCGACCGAGGCCACCTGGGGATGCGAGTAGGTGCAGCGCGTGATCAGCTCCTGGCGCACCGGCTCGAGTCGTTTGCCGGCCATGTCTTCGACCGCGGTGATCCCTTCGTGGACCGCCGCGTGCGCCAGCTGGTAGCCGCCCACGACGTCGCCGATCGCGTGCACGGACCCGACGTTGGTCCGCATCCACTCGTCGACCTTCACGAATCCCTTCTCGTCGAGCTTCACTCCGGCCGCCTCGAGCCCGATGTCACGGGAGTTGGGTGCTCGTCCGACCGCCACCAGCAGGATGTCGGACTTGAATTCGTCGGTATCCAGCTTGACCGTGACCCCGTCTTTGCCCGCCTTCGCCTCCTGCAACTTCGCGCCCAGCTTGCAGGCTATGCCCGCCTTCTCGAAAGCCTTGAGCAGCACGCCCGAGACCTCCTCATCCTCCAGCGGCACCAGACGATCCAGGGCCTCGACGACCGTCACCTGGGCGCCCATCTGTCGGTAGAAGGTGGCGAACTCGACGCCGACGGCGCCCGCGCCGATGATGCAGACGCTGGCCGGGAGCGCGCTAGCCCGGACCGCGTGGTCCGACGTAATGATCCGCGTCCCGTCGATCTCCAGGCCGGGCAGCGATCGGGGCGCCGACCCCGTGCCGACCAGCAGATGGCGGGCTTCCAGGCGGCGGCCGCCGACCTCGATAGTGTTCTTGTCGCGCAGCAGACCGCGACCGCTGATGACCTCGATCTTGTTCTTGCGCATGAGGCCCTGCACGCCTCGATAGAGCTGGTCCACGACCGCGTCCCGGCGTTTGGCGATGCTGCCGTACTCATAACCGACGTCGCTCACCTTGAGGCCGAAGCTCTCGCCCCGGTCGCGCACTCGAGCGATCAGAGCCGAGGATTCCAGCAGGGCTTTCGTCGGGATGCAGCCGACATGGAGACACGTCCCACCCAGCTTGTCGGCCTCCACGATCGCGGTCTTCAGGCCGAGTTGCGTCGCCCGGATCGCAGCCGTGTAGCCACCGAAACCCCCGCCCAGGACCGCGACGTCGTAGCTATCGCCGGGCAAAGCGCCATCTCGGCGGGGGATTCATACGCATTTCAAGTCTATTTCTTACCCGGCTCGGGCTGATAAATTCCCGCCGCAGTGCGCAGACCGCCCCTCCCGACCGCGGTTGCGCTGGTCGGGACCGGCGTCGCCGCGGTGCAGGCGGCCGCGGCGAGCATCGATACCTCCTGGCAGCCCTTCGCCAACCCGCCGCCCCTGGCCTGGCTGGTGGCGCCCTTCACGCTCCTGCCGTTCTGGGCCGCCTATCTGGCATGGGAGGTGCTGGTAGTGGCGGCCCTGCTGCTGGCCTGGCGCCTGGCCGCGCCGGGTGCCGGTTGGACGAAGCTCGCTCACCTGACCGCTGCCCTGTCCCTGATCGCAGTCGTGCTCGCCCTCTGGCTCGGGCAGGCCTGCGTTCTGGTTGCGGCGGCGGTGGCAGTCGCCTGGTGGCTGCTCCGCCGCGGCCGTGACGTGGAGGCGGGGTTGGTCCTGACGGTCATCCTTTTGAAGCCCCAGGACGCCTTCCTGGTGCCGATCGCTTTGCTCGTGGCCGGCCGGGTCCGCGCCTTTGCCGGCTGGGCTCTGGCCGCGGGCCTCGTGGCCGCAATCGCCGCTCTGACCCTCGGCGCCCACGGCCTGCAGGAGATGCTCCGCGACCTGGCTGCGCTGGAGGGAGTGGCGCTCAACCATCGCTACGCCGTGAGCGGCACGCTGGGGCAGGCCCCCTGGGTTCTCGGCCTCCAGGCGCTGTTGGGGCTGGGAGCGCTCTACGCCGCCTGGCGGCGGCGTGCCTCGGTCGAGATGGTCATCTGTGCGGGCCTGCTCGGCTCCTTCCTGCTCACGCCGCACCTGAGCCTGCAGGACTTCACGGTGCTCATCGTGGCCGCGTGGCTCATGCTGCGCACGGCGCCACCCTTGTGGTTCCGCTTTTTCCTGCTCACCGGCTATGCGCTGGCGGTGTTCGCCATCCCGATCGGCGGGGCTCCGCTGCTGGTGGTCGAGGTCGCCTGGTTGGCTGCCTTAGCCGCGGGCCTTCAGAACCACCAGGACCGCCGGCCCCAGCAGGATGATCCATAGGGTCGGGAAGATGCAGCCGACCATCGGCAGCATCATCTTGAGAGAGGCCTGGGCGGCCTGCTCCTGGGCCCTCTGCCGCCGCCGGCGCCTCAGCTCGGCGGCCTGGATGCGCAGGATCTTGGAGATCCCAACCCCCATCTGCTCGGACTGGACGACCGCTTGGACAAAGTTGTTCACGTCTTCGACGCCGCTGCGCCGGCCCATGTCTTCGAGGGCGTCCAGGCGAGGCCGCCCGAGCTGCACCTCTCGGATCACGATCGCCAGCTCGTCGGTCAGCGCGTTGTGGAACTTCTCGACGACGTTCTGCACTGCCGCGTCAAATGACTGCCCGGCCTCGGCCGAGATGGTGAGGAGGTCCATCGCGTCGGGGAGCGCCTTCTGGATCTGTTTGCGGCGGCGCCCGGCGGCGGAGCTGAGCCAGAAGATCGGCCCGTAGTAGCCGAGCAGGGCCCCGACGACTGCGCCGATCAGCGCGCCGGGGAGGTCGTGGTGCGCGAAGATCCCGACGCCCGCGCCCAGGGGCACGCCGAAGGCGGCCATGACGTCCCGGAGGGCGGTGAAGCCGGCCACGCTGAGGCCGCCCGGCCGGCCGGCCAGGCTCAGCTTGGCGGCCATGGCGAGCCGGGCCTTTTCGGGCGTGCGATCGCTCAGGAGGCGGCCCAGCCGCTCCAGCCCCGGGCGCAACACACGCTCCTGGAAGGGCTTGTCCAGCTCGATCTTGTCGAGCGTGGTCGCGTCGATCTCGCCGTAGCCCTTCAGGCGCTCTTCGATCTCGGTCGGATCGGCTGCGGCCCGGGTGCGGTCGAAGTCCAGAAAGATCAGAAAGAGCCCGATCGCGAAGGCGGCCCCGAAGACCAGGGTGTAAGCCATCAGTGTCCCGAGTGTCCCGACCCAGAGGTTCGGGCTGCAGATCGCGGCAGGCGACCGCTAGGGCTCCAGCACCGATGAGATGTCCGCGAATTTCTGGGTCGGGACACTTAGACGTCTACCGTGGCGATGCGGCTCATGATCAGCTGGCCGAGGCCCATGAAAATTCCCGCCGCGACCAGCATCCCGATGCCGATCGGGTTGGCGACCATCGGCGCGAAGTACTGCGGCGTCACGAAGTACATGAAGATGCCCAGGACGATGGGCAAGCCCGTGATCATGTAGCCAGATCCGCGCGCCTGCGCCGTCAGGGTCGACATCTCGCCCTTGATCCGGACCCGCTCCCGGATCGTCTCGGCGATGTTCTCCAGGATCTCGCTCAGGTTGCCGCCGATCTTACGGTTGATGGCGACGGCGGTCACGACCATGTCCAGGTCGGAGCTCTCTGTCCGCCGCACCAGCCGGGTCAGCGAGTCCTCGATGTTGGCTCCCAGGTTGACCTCCTTCACGACGCGGTCGAACTCCTTGGAGATGGGCGGACTGGCCTTGTTGGCGACGACGTCAATCGCCTGGGCGAGCGAGTAACCGGTCTTCAGCGCGTTCGACATCAAGATCAGCGTGTCGCCGAGCTGGTCGTTGAATGCCTTGAGGCGGCGTCGGCGCCGGAACCGGAGGTAGAAGCGTGGGATGAACCAGCCGAAAGCGCCGGTCACCAGCATCTGCCATCCGATGCCGAAGCGGATTACTCCGACCAGGGCCAGGAGCAACGCAGAGCCGAGCCGGATCCCAAGGAACTCGGAAGTGCGGAGCCTCAAGTCGGCCCGGGAGAGCTGCTCGCTGAGCGACGCCTTGGCCGACCGCCTCTGGTTGACGACCGGCCCGTCCGGAGCGGGCTCGAAGATGCGATCGATGCGATCGCGGATGGAGCCGATCGGGCGCTTCGGAGCCCCCGGGACGGGCAGGCTCGCCGGCGCCACCGAGCTGGCGGCGGCCAGGCGAGCGCCGTCGAGGTTGACCGCGACGAGGATGACGCCGATCGCGAAGAGGACGCCGGTGATGAGCGGGATCGCCACGAGACTTGCTAGTTGATGAGGCCGGGCCAGGTCCGGGAAACGTCGCCGGCGGTGACGCCCTTGGCCGCGTCCGCGTTGGGGCAGTTGACGTCGGCGGTCGTGTCGCGCGGCGCGTAATCCTTGTATGACTCCAGCGTGTACTTGATCGTCCCGTTGGCGATGAACCAGTTGATGAACTCGGCCTGGCATTGTGTGACCACGACCGTCAAGCTGGCCGCTCCGCTGGTTTGCTTGGCGGGCGCGCTGCCCTTGTTCTGCGCCGCCTGCACGTCGAGGTTGGCGGGTCCCACGCGCAGGACGTGGATGTTTGTGAAAACCGTGCGGACATTCGAGAACCTGCCCGTTTGGGTGACCATCACGACCACGATCGAGATGTAGTCGCCGGCCTGAATGTTGCCCGCGACCCCCTGCTGCTCACCGGTCGGAATCGTCGTCCCTACGAATCCCTTTGGAATTGGCAGGAACGCCGCCTGGGCGCCGCTTACCTCGTCTGGCGAGCTGACCAGCAGGTTGGAGGTGAGGGCCTGGTCTTTCAGGATCGTCGCGATCGGGATCAGGTTCTTCACCTGCTCGACCTTGTCGAAGTGGTGCGGCGGCACTGAGGTGCTCGGCATCTTGACGACGGTGACGTCGGTAGGCGTCAACGCGACGCGCAAGGGCAGGTCGTGCGCGGCGACCACTATCGAGGCCTGGATGCCGGTGCCGGCCGTGGGCACGGCGCCGCCGCCCTTGCCTCCGAAGAGGATGAAGGCGCCGAGGGCGAGCACCGCGATCACCGCCCCGACGATAGTGAACGGCCTACTGGCGACCATAAGCGCCTGCGGATTGTAATCGCTGCTTCACGATTTCTTGACACCTCACATCGAGATTTGCGAGTACCCCTGCTGAGGGGCGCTGCCCGGGTCGTAGAAGATCGTCAGATCGCCGTTGCCGGCGGCGGAGAAGGTGTTGACGATCACCTGGCTGGCGACGGGTGCGCCACCATTGCCGGTGATCGACATGTTCCCGGCCGGCCAGTAGACGGTCCCCACGGAGGCCAGCACGGCGTGTCCCGAAAAGGACGGGCTGCAGTTGTTGCTGGGCGGGGAGAAGATCACGATCCAGTTGTACTGGGGACCGCCGAAGACGGCAACGGTGCCCTGGGTCATGCTGATGCAGGCGGTGTTGGGGAAGTAGAGCTGCACCGCGCCGGGCGACACCGCCGGGTCGTTGTAGTGCTCATCCGCGCGGTCTCCGCCGCCATTGGCGGCTGTGTCTTTGGACGGGACACTTGGCGCCAGGCCGGACACGTAGGGGGCGGTTTCTCCCCCGTTACCGGGCGGGTTGGCGCTACCGGTGAGCCCCGTGGCGGCTGAGCAAAGTGGTGGATACGGCGAGCCGACTGTGCAGGCGCGCCCGATGTTTGCCGGCGTGGGCAGCGTTGCGAGGCTGCTCGAGTTGATCGAGGCCAGCGTCGTGCCGAGGCTCCCGGCGATCTCGATGAAGGTGTTGGGGACACTCGCGACGAACCCCCAGGGTCCGGTCGCGCAGGGGTCGCCCGAGGCCACGTAAGACGCGTAGATGTTGTAGCCCTGCGCCCCGGGCACGTTGTTGATCACCATGTTGATCGCGCGCCCGGCCGCCACGACTATCGGATGGCAGGTCGAGGGAGCGCTCTCCCGCGGATATGCGGTGCCGCCTTGCGCTTGCGGCGGGTAATAGTCGGTCCTGGTGCTGGTCACCACTATCCCGAACACGCCACCCGTGAGGCCCAGCCCGGAAATCTGCGTGCTGAGAATGAAGCTGCCGCTGCATCCGGAAGCGCTCCATTCCTGCGGGTTGGCCACGCGATTGTCGTAGTTGGGTGTGCCCGAAGAGGTGTCGGGTTCGTCGGGCGGACGCAGCTCGTTGGAGATGAAGTTGCCGCCGCCGAGGCCGGCCTGGAGCGTGTAAACCCCTCCGGCCAGGAAATAGCATCCAGCCGGTCCACTGCTCGGGTCGCCGGCGTAGACGCCCGGCTGCAGCACGATGTTGCTGCTCGCGGATTGGGCGCTGCTGTAACTGCCCAACGGTCCCGGCGAGAAGGCCGGATCGGAAAGTGGAGCGATGCCGGTAAAAGTGCCGTTCGACGCCGTGATGCCAGACGGCACCGGGCTCGTGCAGTTGACGGAGAAGGACCCTGCGCTGATGGCCGCGCGCCGGCCGCCAAGAGACACCGAGCCGCTGCTCTGAACGCTGCCGCCGGGGACCAGGATGTCCCCGTTGCCGACGACCGACAGGGAGTCGCCGCCACCTCTGCAATTGCCCTGCGAGAGGGTCGCCAGCGCCGCGTTGATGGTGCCCCCCGTCTTGGCATGGCCCTGGGCGGTAGCTGAAACACCGGCGGTCGCTCCGGCCCCCAATACGACCATGAAAGCCAGCCCGACGCGGTGCGTGGAGCTGACGTCGAAGGCGGACACAGAGCCGGCGGAGGTGTATACGACGTGCATGTCGTCCGGCGCACCGACCCAGGTCACGTCGACGGTCGTAGCCGACCAGGAAGGGCTGGCGCTGGAAGCGCCGTAGATGCTCTCGTTGGCCGCGTACTCCCGAGCCGCGGCTTGGAGTGAGGAGGAGATCGACTGGCTGTCCTGGTAGTTGTCTGACGCGGCCAGCGCGGCCGAGTCGACCGCGTTCTGGAGAGTGCGGCGCTCCCAGAAAAGGCGCCCGCCGTCGACCGCCAGGCCGACGAGACCGATCAGGACGATCAGCGAGAAGGCGACCAGAACCAGTGTCTGGCCGCGCTCAGTATTCCGTGTAGTCCGTGGCATAGGCCTGGAGGATCAGGTACGGGGCCAACTGCTCGAGGAGGGGCGTGAAGAAGGCGTAGTTGTAACGGATCGTCACCTGCAGCGGGTAGTTGCCGGACGAGCGGGGGTTGATCGCGCTGCAGGAAGCCGTGGCGCCTGTCGGCACGTCGCCGCCCGGTGCGTCCAGCGGCGGTGTCGACTCCACGGTCGCAGGTGGGTTCGGCTCAGTGATGAAGATCCAGCCGGAGTCCGGGTTGGGGTTGGCGGCGCCCGCACCGGTCGTGGGTGGCAGCGGCCCGTTGGGGCACGGATTGGCGAGGAGCAGCGACTGCGAGCCCCGGCGCGCTGCGTAGAGAATGTCGCTGTCCCTCGGCAGCGGTGAAGAGGCGCGGACCGCGGTGCGCACCCCTTCGTTCGCCGCTTGCACGAGCGTGCCGTAGATGTAGAGCGTGCGGCCGAAGTCGATGATCCCGAAGAGAACCAGCAGCAGGACGGGCGCCACGATTGCGAACTCGGTCATCGACTGGCTGCGTTGTGATGCCAGGTAGCGGCCCACGCCTGCCTAGCCCTGCACCGAAAAGTGCTGGAACGCGGTGAGCTGGATGCTGGTGAGGCTGGAGCCTGACTTCAGGTACTCGGTGCTCAGCCCTCCGATCAGGCCGTAACGATCGAGCAGGATCACGACCAGGTCGGTGCTGGTGTACGGGCTGGCGGTTCCCGCTCCTGGCGGGGTGGCCAGCGTGCCCGTCTTCTGCGAACCCTGCGTGTCGTAGCAGATGTAGAGCCACGGCGTGTTGGCGGCGGGCGGATAGGCCGAGCTCCCGTAGCGCGGGTTGACCCAGGAGTTGCCGTCAATTGGCGCCAGGCAGGTGGTTGAGGCTCGGAACGTTGACGGGGGCAGGCCATCCCCGCTCAGGACCTGGTCCACCGCAGCCTTGATGTCGGCATCGTCGAGGTAGGGCGTCCGACCCTGCGTGGATGAGTAGTAGGCGCCATGACGGGCACCGGCGCGCACGGCGCCCTGCAGCCCGACCGTGTAGTGGAAGGCGCGCGTGATGTCGAGCAGGCCGGCCAGGAGGATTGTCAGGAAAACGACCGAAACGGCAAATTCGACGAGGGCCTGGCCTGCTTCCCCATTGCAGGCCGGCCCTCGCAAGTGAAGCTTGCGGGTCGAGGAGGTCTTTGCCATCTCCGCGGCCGGGCGCCTGGGGGTTCCGGGATCCGAGTGCGCCGGGATCGGAAGGATAACGCGACCGAGGAGCGTTTCACCCGAGGAATCCTTACGAAGATTTTTGGGGGATGCGCGAATCGAACCGGTTGGAGAAGGAGGGGGAAAAGAAATGACCCCAACGGACCGCCTCTCCAGCTCCGGCACCAGCCTTGCGGCTGCATCCGGCTCCTTTGAACGTTTCCCTCGGGGCCGTAACGAACCTTACGCCTTGGGCCTCAACGGTTGCAAGCCCAAAAGTCAGTTCGCAGCCAACCTGTCTGCTGTAGCCGGACTGACTCACTCTCTTCGCAGAGGCGTAAGGCGTCGGGCCTGGTTTAAAGGCGTAAAGGCCCTTCCTTACAGGCTCGCGCGCCGCAGCGCGCGGCGGGGGGCCATTCCCCATGCCGGTCACCCGGCATGGGGACCCCAAAGCAAGCTCGTGGCCCGCTCCAGACTAAGAAAGATCAAGCCGCCTCCAATCCGAAAAGGGGCGTAAAGGCCCTTCCTTACAGGCTCGCGCGCCGCAGCGCGCGGCGGGGGGCCATTCCCCATGCCGGTCAGCCGGCATGGGGACCCCAAAGACAAGCTCGTGGCCCGCTCCAGTAAAGAAAGATCATGCCGCCCCCAACCCGAAACAAGGCTTGCACGTCTTAATTTCCAGTCCCGTAAGGGTGGTGCCCGTCCGAAGCACGAAGGGTTTAGGTGCGAGCGGGGGCTTTAGAGCGTTCGCCGATCGGCAGTGGCTTCTTCGGTTCGGGGCCGACGTACTCGGACTGGGGCCGGATCAGCCGATTGTCGCCCACCTGCTCCAGCACGTGCGCCGTCCAGCCGGCGGCTCGGGACACCGCAAAGGTGCAGGGGAAGAGGTCCTTGGGCAGGCCCACCGACTGCAGGACCCCCGCCGAGTAGAACTCGACGTTCGTGGCCTGCGGCCGCTCCGGGTGCCGTTCCATGAGCAGGCGGAGCGCAACGTCTTCGACTTTCGAGGCGAGCGCATAGAACTCCGGGTTGAGCCGCTCGCACATCGCTTTCAAGATCTTCGCGCGCGGGTCGTAGGTCCGGTAAACGCGATGCCCGAAGCCCATGAATCGCTCGTGGCGGTCAAGCGCCTCGTGCATCCACTTCTCAGCGTTGTCCGGCTTGCCGATCTTCTCCAGCTGGTCGAGGACCAGCGAGGGAGCGCCGCCGTGGGCGGGCCCCTTCAGGGCGCCGATCGCGCCCACCAGGCAGGAAGCCAGGTCGGAGTCGGTCGAGGCGATCACCCGGGCCGTAAAGGTGGAGGCGTTCATCCCGTGGTCGGCGAGAAGCACGAGGTAGGAGTTGAGCGCCTGCACCGTCTCCGCCCGCGGTTCCTTGCCGGTCAGCATGTAAAGGTAGTTGGCCGCCTGCCCGAGGTCGGCCCGCGGCTCGATCCAGGGCTCGCCGCGGCGCTGGCGGTCGAAGCCCGCCAGGATCGTCGGGAAGACCGCCGTATACGCGATCGCCTGCTCGATGTCGGGCTTCTGGAGCTTTGGCGTTGTGCCTTGCGCGGAAACCACGGTGCGGAGGACGTCCATCGGGTTGCTGTCGTCCGTGGCAGCCTTGAGCGCCGCCGCGGCCGGCGCCGCCAGCTGGCGCTTGCCGGCGATCTTCTTGGAGAGCTGGTCCAGCTCCTCTCGGGTCGGCAGATCGCCGTACCAGAGCAGGTAGGCGACCTCCTCGTAGCTCATCGTCTCGGCCAGGTCGGCGATTACGTAGCCTCGATAGATGAGGCGGCCGTTCTGGCCGTCGACCATGCTGATCTGGGTCCTCGCGGCGAGGACTCCCTCGAGACCGGGACTGAATTCGCTCATCAATTCAGATTATCGGCGCCCGCCCCAAAGCAAGCTGCTGAAAGCGGCGTCGAGCCCTGAGCCCGATCCTGGCGAGCCGAGCCGGCAAAGGCGACGGAGGACCGGAAGGATCGCAGCCGAAGCTGCCTGACTGAGGACCCTTGGGATTGGGGTCCCCAGCCCGAACGGCTGGGGAATGCCGGCGAGCCGACTGACGGATCGGCCGTCAGGGCGACTCAGGGCCGACGCACGGCCCGGCAGGGCCGGGGAACCCTTTTCGGTAGCTTGCTTAAGGGCCGTGCTGGTGACGGCCGGTCCCGGGGTCCATGTGGACGTCGAGGCGACCCGCCGGCACCGCCTCTCCGACCTCCTTCTCAACCTTGCTGGCCAGGGCGTGAGCTTCCTTCAAGCTCAGTTTCGGGTCCACGTCGACGTGCATGACGATGGCCAGTTCGCGGCCGACCCAGCGTGCGTTCACGTCGTGGATGCCCAGCACGCCCGGCACGGCCCGGGCGTGGGCTTCGATCTCGTCGAGCAGCTCGGGGTCGACCGCATCCATCATCCGGTAGAAGAGCTGGCGGATGGTGCCGGCCAGGATGTAAAGGATCATCGCCGTGATCAGCAGTCCGGCGATGGGGTCGGCGAGCTGGAGGCCGCGCCAGCTCGCGAGCACCCCCAGGAAAGCTCCCGCCGAGACCAGCGCGTCGATGCGCGAGTGCACGCCGTCGGCCTCGAGAGCCGGGCTCTTGAGCCCGCGGCCGACCCTGATCTTGTATTCCGAAACCCCCAGGTTGGCAACCACCCCGGCGGCCGCGGCGATGAGGTTCCAGCCGACGCTGCCGACCGGATCGGGCGAATAGAGCTTGCGAATCGACTCGGCTGCCGCCAGGGCGGCGGTGAGCACGATCACGACGATGATCAGGAGCGTCGCCACGTCTTCGATCCGGCCGAACCCGGCCGGGAAGCGGCGGGTGGCCGGCCGCCGCGCCAGCCAGAACGATGCCAGCAGGATGGCCGTCGTCAGGACGTCCCCGAAGTTGTGGAGGCTGTCGGCGAGCACGCCCGCCGAATGGCCCACCAGCGCCGCCACCGCTTCGACCACAGCGGCCGCTCCGAGCGCGACAGCGCTCACGACGACGGCTTTCACAGCATCGCGATCGTCGTAGGCGCCCGGCTGCGCGTGAGTGTGTCCTCCGCCCATTTCGCTAATTGTCCGGTCGGCTCAGCGAGGACGCCGCGTTTCGGATACGGTTCGCGTTCGAGATGAGGAGGGTGGCCCTGGCCCTGGTGCTGGTGCTGGTCGGCTGCACGACGCCAACGCCGCGGGGCAGCTGGTAAAGCCGACCTCAATAGCGGTGCGACGACCCTGGTCGCTAGCCCCGGTACCGGATTCGCAGTCGGAAGCTATTCGTGGCAGCCGAACAATCCGGACCAGGTAACCTACCTGGGCTCTGACGGCTGGCACTTGAAGTCGGCGGCCGGGGACCACGTCCTCACCACACTTCCGCGGGTTCCGGCCCGGGGCGGCAACCCCGACGAGGACGACTACTTCTTGAGTTTCTCAACCGACGGGCAGTACATCGGATTGGTGCAGACGTTTCAGACCGGCGGCAGCGAGTCGACCGCCGCGGACCAGGTCCGCCGGGCCTCGGACGGCTCCCTGGCCTACTCCACGAGCGACGTGACGATGGGCGTCTGGGCTTCCCAGCCGAGCCGGCTCTTCTACCGCGACAGCCTCGGGGCGATCAAGCGCTGGGACCCGAGCACGGGGCAGTCCGACCTGCTCGCGATCCACTGGATCCGTCCGAAGTCCTCGCCGGACGGGCGCTGGATCGCTTACTACTTTCGAAGCTCGAGCGGCATCGGCGGCATCGGCTTCTACAGCGTGCAGGGAAACAGCATCTCCAATACGTCTCCCCCAGGCCGGACGGGCGTGCGGTTCCTGAACAACAACCTTGTCTGGTACCAGGGCGAGCGGCCCTGCACTGACGCCGACCACTGCGGGCTCGGCGGGGCCAACGTGCTCACGGACCAGACCTTTATCTACGACATCGGCGGCGCCGCCGAGTCACCTTCGCGGCTGACCAGCGTGCTCGACGCCTGGCCGCACGTCGGCTAAGCCATCCCCAGCTCCCACCGGGCTTCCTCGGACATCCGCTCCGGGGACCACGGTGGGTCGTAGACGATCTCGACGCCGGCGTCCTTCACACCGGGCAGTTCGAGCAGGTGCTGGCGGACGTCGTCCATGACCTCGCCCGCCATCGGGCAGCCAAGCGCGGTCAGCGTCATCTTGACGTCAACGCGCTCCTTCTCGGGCTGGATGTTGATCTCGTAGACCAGGCCCAGGTCGACGATGTTGACCGGGATCTCCGGGTCGTAGCACTCGTGCAGCTTCTCCAGGACCTCGCCCTCGGTGAGCGTCGCGTTCATGCCTTCTGATCCTCCTCCACCGGCAGTCCGGCCGCCTTCCAGGCCTGGAATCCGCCTCGGAAGTTGATCACGTCGCGCACGCCGAGCGCGACCGCCATCTCGGAGGCTACGGCCGAGCGTTCCCCGACGGCGCACTGAAAGATGGTCTTGTCACGGAAGGACTGCCCGTGCGGGTTGCCCAGGATCGAGCTCAGCACGACGTGCTTGGCGCCGGGGATGTGGCCTTTCTTCCATTCCCAGTCCTCGCGGACGTCGACTATCTCGTAGCCGTCCTCGAGCAGGCTCTTGACCGTGTTGACGTCGACTTCCTTGAAAGCTTCCTCGCTCATCCCTCTTCTTCTCCAGGCCATTCGCCCAGCCCCCAAGCGCCCGCCTTCAGCACTTTCAAGGAAAGCAGGGCGCATTTGATGCGGGCCGGCGATATGTCTATACCCAGCTCGGAGAGCACATCTTCCTTGCCGATCGTGCGCGCCTCGTCGAGGGACATGCCCTTGATCCGCTCGGTCAGCAGCGACGCCGACGCCTGCGAGATCGCGCACCCCCGGCCGTGGAACTTGATGTCGTCGACCACCCCGTCCTTGACCAGCAGGTCGATGCCGACGACGTCGCCGCACAGTGGGTTGTCCTCCTCGTGCGTGTACGTCGGATGCTCGATGTGGCCGAAGTTTCGCGGGTTCTTGTAGTGGTCGAGGATGTACTCCCGGTAAAACTGCTCATCAACGCCTAGATCTTGTCCGGGCATCAGGCGAAGATCCTCTGCGCGTCGGCAACGGCTTCTACGAGACGGTCGACGTCGTCTTTGATCGTGTAGACGTAGAACGACGCCCGCGAGGTGGCGGGAACGTCCAGCCGGATCATGAGCGGCATCGCGCAGTGGTGTCCCGCGCGCAGCGCGACTCCGTGGCGGTCGACGATGGTGGAGAGGTCGTGCGGGTGGATGCCCTCGACCTCGAAAGAGACCACCCCGGCGCGGCGCTCGACAGGCGGTCCGAAGATGCGCAGGCCGGGTAGCTCCGAGAGCGCTTCCATCGCATATTCGGTGATCTCCCGCTCGTGCCTCGTGATGTTTTCCATGCCGAGGCCCTCCAGGTACTCGATCGCGGCGCCCAGGCCGATCACCTCGGCGACGGCCTGCGTGCCGGCCTCGAACTTCAGGGGCAGGTCGGCGTACGTCGTGCCCTCCTGGCGGACCGCTTTGATCATGTCGCCACCGGCCATGAAGGGGTCCATCGCCTCCAGCAGCTCGCGCCTGCCCCAGAGAATGCCGGCGCCGGTCGGCCCCAGCATCTTGTGGCCGCTGAAGGCGTAGAAGTCGCAGCCGAGGTCACGCACGTCGACGCCCTGGTGGGGCGCGCCCTGTGCGCCGTCCACCAGCACTGTGGCGCCGGCCCGCTTGGCGTCGTGCACCATCTGCTTGGCTGGATTGATCGTCCCGATCGCATTCGAGATCTGGCTCAAGGTGACCAGCTTCGGCTTCTGCTCGAGCAGCGCGTGGTACTGCTCCAGGCGGAGCTCTCCCTGCTCGTCCACGTCGACCCACTCCAGCCGGGCGCCCGTCTTGGCGGCCAGGATCTGCCAGGGGACGATGTTCGAGTGGTGCTCCAGGATCGTCAGCACGATGAGGTCGCCGGCCTTGATGTTCTTCTGGCCCCAGGAATAGGCGACCAGATTTATCCCTTCCGTGGTGCCGCGGGTGTTGATGACCTCCTTCGCGGAGTGCGCGTTGATGAAGCGGCGAACCGCTTCGCGCGTCCCTTCATATCGTTCCGTGGCCACCTCGGAGACGTGGTAAGCGGCGCGGTGCACGTTCGAGTTGAACTGCTCGAAGTACTCGTCCATCGCATACAGCACGTGACGCGGCCGCTGCGAGGTGTTGGCGGAGTCCAGGTAGGCGACGCCTGTCTCGAAGAAGGGAAAGTCCTTGCGCACATGCTCGGCGTTGAAGGGCTGTCTAGACGTTGACGTAAACGTCGCCATCCACGACCTCCACCGCGTAGACCTGAGCCGGGATCACGGCCGGCAGAAACCTCACAGCACCGGTCCGCACGTCGAAGCGGGACCCGTGCTGCGGGCACTCGACCTCGAACTCCCAGAGCTCGCCTTCGCTGAGCGAATACTCCTCATGCGTGCAGACGTCGTTGATCGCGTAAAAGCCGCCATCCTGCGTGTGCGCGAGGCAGACCGGGACGCCGTCGACCTCCACCCGTCGCAGCGTGTCCGGCGGGATCTCGGCGGTGCCGGCCACGCGCTCCCTACCCAAGGCGGGCCTCCAGCTCCTCCGCGACCAGGCGGCGCGCCTGCTCGAACGGGATCCGGTCGGCGACCTCACCGAAGAAGCCCTGCACGATCATCCGCTGCGCCACCGACTTCGGGATGCCGCGACTCTCCAGGTAGAAGAGGTGCTCGGCATCGATCGGGCCGACTGTGGCGCCGTGCGTGCAGCGCACGTCGTTGTTGATGATTTCCAGCATCGGGATCGAGTACGCCTTCGCCTGCTTTGAGAGCAGCAGGTTGCGGTTTGCCTGGTAGGCATCCGAGCGGGCCGAGTCCTTCTCGATCCGGATCAAACCGGCATAGACGGTGCGCGAGGTGCCGCGCAGGGCGCCCTTGAAGAGCAGGTCGGAGGTGGTCTGGCCGACCTGGTGGTCCTGCAGCGTGTGGAAGTCGAAGAACTGGTCCTCGGACGCGAAGTAGATGCCTTTCAGCTCGGCCATGCCGCCCGGCCCCTGTAGGTTGGCCTCGACGCGCACCTTCGCAAAGCGCGAGCCGAGGGTGACGTTGAAGAGCCGGGCGGTCGCCTCCTTGCCCACATGCACGCGCTGGTTGGCGAACTGGTAGGCGTGGCGGCCCCACTTTTGGAGGGCGACGTAGCCGACCTGCGCCCCCTCGCCGAGGAAGATCTCGGCGGACCCGCTCGTCAGCGCCGGCTCGTCGAGCGAGGGCGAGAGGAACTCGTCCAGGTAGTTGAACTTGGCGCCCTTCCCGGCAACGATCAGGGTATGGGGGAGAACGGCGGCGCCGCCTCCGCTCGACCAGTACTGACCGACGAGAGGCTCTTCGATCTCGACGAAGTCGGGGACATACAGAAGAGTGCCGCCGCTGAAGAGTGCGGCGTGGACGGCAGCGAACTTGTCGCGGTCGGCTCGCACCTCGCTGAAGAGCCGCTTCTCGACGAGGTCGCGGTGCTCCCTGGCCCCCTGGCTCAGCGGCAGGAAGACGACACCCTTGGCGGCCAGCTCAGGATCAAGCTCGACCTTGCCGGGCGCTGACCCCCGCTGGCGAAGCACGCCCGCCGCGCCCTCGATCGGAAGTCCAGGAGCGGCGCCATCTGGTTCTTCGAAGGACCGGAATCCGTCGAGCTTCAAGCCCTTGAAGTCGACTCGCCGCCACTCCTCGTCGATCTTGGATGGCAGATCGAGACGCTCATAGACGTCGAACGCCTCGCGGCGGCGCTTACGGAGCCAGTCGGGTTCCTCGTGGAGGCTCGCGATCTCCTCCACGGATTCCTTTGTGAAGGGCATGAGGCCTAGCCGACGGAGCCTTCCATCTCCAGCTGGATGAGCCGGTTCAGCTCCACCGCATACTCGAGCGGAAGCTCCTTGGTGAAAGGCTCGATGAAACCGTTCACGATCATCGTCTCGGCCTCGGCCAGCGGGATGCCCCGGCTCATCAGGTAGAAGAGCTGCTCGTCCGACACCTTGCTGACTGTGGCCTCGTGGCCGAGGGTCACGTTTTCCGCTTCGACCTCGTTGTAGGGATAAGTGTCCGAGCGCGATTCGCCGTCCAGCAGAAGCGCGTCGCATTTGACGAACGACTTGCAGTTCTCAGCCTGCGGATAGACCTTGACGAGACCGCGGTACGTGGTGCGTCCACCCGCCTTGGAGATCGACTTCGAAGTAATGGTCGAGGTCGTGTTGGGCGCAACGTGCACCATCTTGGCGCCCGCATCCTGGTGCTGGCCCTTGCCGGCGAAAGCGACGCTCAGCACGTCGCCCTTGGCGCCCGGCTCCATCATGTAGACGGACGGGTACTTCATGGTGACCTGTGAGCCGAGGTTGCCGTCGACCCATTCCATGGTCGCGTCGGCGTAGGCGACGGCGCGCTTGGTGACGAGGTTGTAGACGTTCGTCGACCAGTTCTGGATCGTCGTGTAGCGGCAGCGGGCACCCTTCTTGACGATGATCTCGACCACCGCGGAGTGGAGCGAGTCGGTCGTGTACATCGGCGCCGTGCAGCCCTCGATGTAATGCACGAAGCTCCCCTCGTCGCAGATGATCAGCGTGCGCTCGAACTGTCCCATGTTCTCCGCGTTGATCCGGAAGTAAGCCTGCAGCGGAATGTCGACGCGAACCCCTTTCGGAACGTAGATGAAGGAGCCACCCGACCAGACGGCGCTGTTCAGCGCGGAGAACTTGTTGTCCGCGGGCGGGATGACCGTCCCGAAGTACTCCTTGAAGAGTTCCGGGTGCTCACGCAGCCCGCTGTCGGTGTCCAGGAAGATGACTCCCTTGTCGGACAGCTCTTTGTGCAGCGAGTGGTAGACGACCTCGGACTCATACTGCGCGCTGACGCCGGCCAGGAACTTGCGCTCCGCCTCGGGGATGCCGAGCCTGTCGAAAGTGCGCTTGACGTCCGCCGGCACCTCGTCCCAGGTCTTGCCCTGCTTCTCGCTCGCCCGCAGGAAATAGAAGATGTTCTCGAAGTCGATGTGCGAGAGGTCGGCGCCCCAGTTTGGCATCGACTTCTTGCGGAAGATCTCGAGCGAGCGGAGACGGAACTTCGTCATCCACTCCGGCTCGGATTTCATCCAGGAGATCTCCCGGACCACGTCTTCGGTAAGGCCTTTCTTGGCCTTGAAGATGAACTTCTCCGGGTCGTAGAAGCCGTACTTCTCGCGGTAATCGTCGCCGACAGAGATTTTTGGCGCGACCGCCATCAGGCCACCTCCTCTCCCCACTGGGCATACCCTTCGCGCTCGAGCCGGTCGGCCACCTCGGCGCCGCCGGATTCGACGACCTGGCCGGCCACCATCACGTGCACGTAATCGGGCTTGATGAACTGCAGGATTCGCGTGTAGTGCGTGATCATCAGGACGCCGAGCTCGGGCCCGCGCATCTTGTTGATCGCTTCGCTGACGTACTTGATCGAGTCGATGTCGAGACCGGAGTCGGTCTCGTCGAGCACGGCGACCTCGGGCTGCAACACCGCCATCTGCAGGATCTCCGCGCGCTTCTTTTCGCCGCCCGAGAAGCCCTCGTTGATGTAGCGCGAGAGGAACGTCCGGTCGATCCGAAGCGTCTCCAGGTAAGGCTCGACCAGCGTGCGGAACTCCTTCGGCGAGACACTCTTCGACTTGTCCTTGCCGTCGTAGCCCCGGTGCGCGTTGAGAGCCGTGCGCAGGAAGTTGTTCATGGTGATGCCTGGCACGACGATCGGGTACTGCAGTGCCAGGAAGAGTCCCAGGCGGCTCCGCGCGTCGGGCGTCAGCTCCAGGATGTCCTGGCCCTTGAAGCGGACCCGGCCGCCCTCGACCTTGTAGCCGGGATGGCCGAGGAGGGTCTGCGACAGCGTCGACTTGCCGGAGCCGTTCGGGCCCATGACCGCGTGCACCTCGCCCTTGGAAACATCCAGCGAGACGCCCTTCAAGATCTCTCTTCCTTCCACGCTGACCCTCAGGTCGCGGATCTCCAGGTCTGCCACTAAGACTTGCTCCCCCTGACCACATAAGTGCATTCGTTGTCAGCGTTGCCGAGCCAGCTGGTCCGGGTCGCCTCGGCTCCGAGGAGCCGTTCGTACATCGACTGCTCCCGCCGGCACGGATGGCCGGTGGCCGCGGCGACGTCGGCGATCGGACAGTTGTGATGCCTGATCGCGAAGGTGCCGTCCCCATTGTCCACGAACTCGGACATGTGGCCGGCGCCGGACGCCAGCTCGGCCAGGCGCCGGACCCTGTCTTCGAAGCTGAGGCCGTCCAACTCTGCCGCGTAAGCGGCCTCCAGGCGGGCGGCTCGCTCGGCGAAGAAGCGGTCGACCTCGCTCGGGCTCATGAAGCTGATCAGCTCTCCGGCCAGCTCGCGGTGGCTGTGCGGGAAGTGCTCGGCGGCGGCCGGGGTGAGCCGGTAGACATGACCTGGTCGCCCGGGCCTCTCGTGGCTGCCGCTCACATGCTCGACGAGTCCCGCGGCCTGGAGGGCGTCCAGGTGTCGCAGCGCACCTTGCTTGGAGACTTCCAGGTGTGCGGCGACCTCGGCCAGGCCCGTCGGGCCGCTAGCCTTCAGGAAGGTCAGGACCGCCTCTTTCCGGCGGTCCATCTGAAGCGTCGCCACGGCCGCAATTCTACCCAATTAATCAACATGACCGTTGATAAATGCGACGCGATTACCTGCTCCTGCTGAGCGCCCGCTTGGTCCGTGCCTTCGGTTTCGGTCTCGGCACCGTGATCCTCGGCCTCCATCTGGAGAGGAAAGGCCTTGCAGCGGCCCAGATCGGCGCCGCTCTCGCGATAGGGCTCGGCGCGGGCGCGCTTTCCGGGCTGGTCGCGGCACCGCTCAGCAGGCGGCTGGGACGCCGGCCCGTCCTGGCCCTGACCGGGGTCTTGATGCTGATGACAGGCGTCGACCTGGCTTTCGCGCACTCGCCTTGGCTGCTGCTCCCTGCCGGCCTCACCGGGATGCTGGGCGGGGCGGGGCTCGACGTCGGCCCCTTCCTCGCCGTGGAGCAGCCGATGCTGGCCGAGGCAGTTGACGCCCGCGCCCGCAACCTCGCGTTCGGCCGCTACTCGCTGGTTGGCGCGCTGGGCGGAGCCTTGGGCGGTCTGGCGGCGGGCGGCGCCGCCGACCTCAATCGCTCCAGCCTCTTGTTCATCGTCTTCGGGCTGGCCGGGCTGGTCACGGCCGTCCTCTCGCTCCTTCTTTCGCGGGCCGTGGAGGTCGCCACCCCACCCACGACCCGTCTCGACCTGAGGGGCTTGTCGGGCCTGGCCGCTCTCTTCGGGCTCGACGCGCTGGGCGGGGGCTTCGTCGCCAACGCCGTCATCGCTTACTGGCTCCACGCCCGTTTCGGGGCGCCGAGCTCCGTGCTAGGACCGAGCTTTGCGGCTATCGGTCTGTTGCAGGCGGCGGGCTACGAGCTCTCCGGCCGGCTCGCGAGCCGGGTCGGTCTCGTCAACACGATGGTCTTCACGCACCTGCCGAGCAACCTCCTGCTGCTGGCCATCCCGTTGAGCCCAACCCTGGCTTGGGCGATCGGGCTTCTGCTCTGCCGGTTTGCAATCTCGCAGATGGACGTTCCGGCCCGCCAGGCCTATGTGGTGTCCATCGTCGCGCCGGCGCATCGCGCCGGGGCACTGGCGACGACCGGCGCGGTCCGCGGCCTCGGCCTCGTTGCGGGACCTTTCCTGGCCGGTCTTGCCATCCAAGCGGCTCAATTCGGCCTGCCTTTCTACTTGGGGGGCGGCCTCAAGATCGCATACGACGTGGCACTCTACGTGGGCTTCCGGAGCCGAAGAGGCGAGCACGAGGCTTGACCGCGGCGTCTCAAAAGTGGTTTGATTGGTTAGTCAGTCAAATTGATTGGTCAACCAATCACATGAGAGGTTTCGGAGTCATGGTGGATCGCAGCGCGGCATTCCTGGAATCGCTGAAGGCGTTCGGGGAGGAGGACTGGCGTCGGATCGAGGCATCCCTGGCCCACGCCGGAGTCGGGCTGGCAGCCTGGGACGAGGCCTGGGACAGAGCTCTGGACCTGGGAGGCCTCGAGGCCGGTCTGGTCGCCCTCAAGGTGGCCCGGCGAGGGGGTGCCAGCGTCCTGGCGCAGGCTGCGGCGGCCGGGGCCGCGGCGGCGCTAGATGCCGGCGCCCGGCTGAGCCCCGCGGCCTGCGAGCTCCTCTGCGGGCCGTTCGCCACACTATTGAACGTCGAGGCAGAGGTGCTGGCTTCCTGAAGACTCGCGAGCGGACCCGACCCAGGGCTGATCGCCGGGTGCAGATCGTGGACGCGGCCGCCGCGGTCCTGGGCAGGCAGGGCTATGAGAACACCTCGATGAAGGAGATCGCCCAGGAGGTGGGCGTGGCGCCCGGGCTGCTCCACTACTACTTCGACTCCAAGGAGGAGCTCCTGACGGAAGTGGTCGAGCAGCTGCACCGCGAGGTAGAAGCCGAATGGCTGGCCGCCATCGACGACCTGTCTGACCCGCTGGAGCGGATCGCCACCGGTCTCGACGCGGCCGAGGCGAAGTGCCGCGAGCGACCCGAGTTTTTCCGGCTGATGTTCGACATGTACTCGGTTGGCATGCGCAACCCGGCGATCCTGAAGCGGCTGCGAGCCATGTCGGACGAGTTCGTGGCGGACGTGGCCGAAGAGTCCCGCAAGGTCAGCGAGCAGCTGCCGGCGCAGAGCCCGTTCGATCCCAAGGACCTGGCGGCCGCCGTCGCCGGGGCGATCGATGGCATCGCGATCCAGGCCCTGATCCGAGGCGAGGACCCCCACGGGGCGTTCCGCGCCCTCAAAGGCCTGGTCCTCTCCCACGCCGCGATGGCCTACGTCGTCGCCGGGGAGCCACCGCCGATGGACCGCCTGCTGGCGTTCCTGCAGGACCAGCCAGGTCCTCCTTCGCCACTTGATCCGGAGGGTCAAGGTAGGGCGCCGGGAAGGACTTAGACCGCCGCCAGGACCTCCGCTCCGACCGCGTCACGCAGACGCTCGACCTGGTCGAGGTCGCTGCTGGTGGGAGTAAAGCTCAGCAGGTCGCACCCGACCGCCTCGTAGGCCGCGATCGTCTGCTGGATCGCCTCTGATGTCTTCGGAATGGAGTCGGCGATCTGGGGACGCTGGTAGTAGGTGTCCAGGTAGGCTCGCGCCTTCTCCTCGGACCCCGGTCCGAGCGCGAAATAAACCAGCGCCCGGATCTGGGGCCGGCCCTCCCTTGCGGCCTCTTTCCAGGCTTCCTCGACCTGTCGCTTGAGCTCGCGCAGGGACTCGGCCGTCCCCCCGCCCTGGGTGTAACCAATGCCCCAGCGCGCGCAGCGCCGAAAGGCGGCAGGCTTGTAGCCGCCGAAGAGCATAGGCACCGCGTCGCCGCTGACCGGCCGCGGCCCGATCGCGACCGGGCTGCCCGCCACCGGCTCGCCTTTCCAGGCCCGGTGCATGAGATCCACCGCGGCGTCGAGCCGGCGGCCGCGGTCGTGGAAGCTCCGCTCGGTGGCGATGAAGTCGTCCTCACGCCCTCCGGCGCCCACACCCAGCACGAACCGCCCTCCCGAGAGCTGGTCGAGAGAGGCCGCCTCCTTCGCCAGCAGCACCGGGTCGCGCGTGGCCGCGAGGAGGACGTTGGTGAAGAGGCCGATCTTGCTTGTGACACCGGCCGCGGCGGCAAGTGCGACGAGCTCTTCATACCCCGGAAAGGTCACGCGTCCGATCGTGGCCAGCGAGGCGAAGCCGGCCGCCTCGGCCTGGCGAGCCCATTCCAGGAGGCCTTTGCCGGGGGTGTCCGGGACGGTGTTGGGGAGTCCGATCCCGATTTTCATGACCATCTCAGTCAACAAGATCGAGAAGGCGCTCCGCATTCCGCCAGAGGATCTTTTCTTTGACGTCAGGGGGCAGGTCGAAGGTCTCGAACTCGCGGAGCCAGCGCTCGGGCAGGATGAACGGGTAGTCGGTCCCGAAGAGCGCCTTGTCCTGGAGCCCGCGGCCGAGCTCGCGGGTGAGCTCCGGAGGGAAGTACTTGGGCGCCCAGCCCGAGAGGTCGATGTAGAGGTTGGCCTTATGGGCGGCGACCGCGTTCATCTCCAGCTGCCAGGGCCAGGCCGGGTGGGCGCAGACGATCACCAACGTCGGGAAGGCGGCCGCCAGCGTATCGAACTGGATGGGCTGGACCGGCGCCAGCGCGATCCCCGAGCCGCCAGGGGTGCCTGCTCCCAGCCCCGTCGTGCCGGCGTGGAAGAGGCAGGGCACGTGGAGACCGGCGATCTCCTCGAAGAGTGGGAAGTGGCGAGGGTCGGAGGGCCGGAAGCCCTGGGCGGCAGGGTGGAACTTGAAGCCCTTGACGCTCAGCTCGCGGACCGCGCGGCGGGCCTCGGCGATCGCCGCCTCGCCCTTTAAGGGGTCGACCGAGCCGAAGGGGATGAAGCGGTCCGGGTAGCGGCGGCAGACCGAGACCACGAAGTCGTTGGTCACCGCCGGGCGCCCGCTGAAGGTTTCGGCATCCCAGGCCAGCAGCACGCCGCGCAGGCCTTCGAAATCCGCCGCCATCTCCTCGACGGTGCGCACGCGCATCTCCATCCGGAAGTGGTGCTCGAGGTCGGGCAAGTAACTCCCGAGCGAGCCTTCGAGATATTCAGAGGTGGACGGATGGACGTGAAAGTCGAGAGGGACCGGCATCTGCCGACAATATCCGGGATGCCGGAGGATCTCGTGCAGCTCGACCCCGACGAGCTCGGGCGCCGGATCGAGGAGCTCCGGGCGCGGATGCGGCCGCTCGAACAGGAGCTGGCGGGGCTGCGGGCGGAACGGGACGTCCTCCTGACCGAGCTCCGCCGCCGCGAGCGCCTGGAGCAGGTCAAGGCCCGGGCCGATCTCAAGTCAGCCATGAAGGAAGGCGCCTTTCCAAACCTGGTCGATCTCGTCGCCGCCAGCGATAGCGGGGTACTCGACGACTACACCTACAACCTTCGCACCGGCGGCGTCGTCCGCCTCGGCTTCCCTGGCGCTCGCGCCCAGACGATCGGCTTCAGCGACGGCCGCCAGGTCGCGCAGGCAAAGGACCTGGCCGAGGCCCAGCGCTATTACTCCGCAGGCTGGGACTTCGGCGCGCCAGGGCGGCCGGGCGTGCGGATCCACTTTCCGGGGACGCGCCTGGAGCGGCTGGTCGACCCGGCTGACGTGTTCGCCCGGCCACGAGAGGGCTGAGCATGGAGGCCGACGCCGAGAGCCCGGTCACTCCCGTGCCGGGCGGGCTGGGCAGCCGGGCGCTGCGTAACACGGCTCTGCTCCTGGGAGCCCGGGTGGTCTCCCGGCTCCTCGCCTTGGTCACCTTCTTTGGGGCGGCCGCCAGCCTCGGCGCCGCCGGCACCGGCCGCTTCCAGACGGGCATCACGCTCATGTCGCTGGTCTCGGTCGTCGTCGACCTCGGCTTCAACAACCTCTACGTCCGGGAGGCCGCGCGCAACCCGCAGGAACTCTCGCGCTACCTCCGCAACGTGCTCAGCTCGCGCGCCGTGCTAGCCGTCGCCGGGTTCCTGGCGCTGGCCGCTGTCCTTGCGATCTACGGCCTCGAAAGCCTGCTCGCGGCGGCCTTCGCGACCATGGTCCTGAACGCTTACGCCAACGTCCTCCGAAGCACGTTCTACGCGACCGGGCGCCTCGGGTACGAGGCGATCGCGATAGTCGTCGAGGCCGGCATCCTGGTCAGCCTGACGCTGCTCGGGGTGCGGCTCCACATGGGCGTCGCCTACTACCTCTGGGCTTACGCCGCCAGCTACGCCTTCAGCTGCGTCTTCTTCTCGATCGTGATCGCCGCAAGGCGCATCGCCCGTCTCGGCTGGCAGCTGGAGCCGGCCTTCCTGCTCCACTGGCTGAGGCTCAGCCTGCCCTTCGCGGCCACTTTCGTGATTACGACCATCTACTTCAAGTCGGACCTTACGATCCTGCCGCTCTTCCGGCCCTACCAGGAGGTGGGCTGGTACGGCTTCGCGTACAAGCCCTTCGAGGCGTTGCTCTTCATCCCGGTGACGATGCTGAACGTGGTCTTTCCGGTCCTCGGCGTTTACTTCAGAGCCTCGGTAGCGCAGCTGCAGGTGGCGATCAATCGCTTTTACAAGGCGCTTTTCGCGGTGGGCTGGCCGGCCAGCGTCGGTGTCGTCCTGCTCGCCCCGGGGATCAACGCCCTCTTCGACCGCACGGGGCACTTCGGACCCGCCACGCCCGCGCTCCAGATCCTCGGCTCCGGGATCTTTCTAATGTTCATCACCAACGCTTTCATCGGCGCGCTCAACGCCGCGGACCGACAGCACCTCTTCATGTGGACCGCGCTGGCCAGCATGGTCGCCAATGTCGCGCTCAACCTGGCCCTGATCCCGTCCTTCGGCTATCTCGGTGCGGCCTGGGCCACGAACCTGACCGAGCTCGTCCTGCTGGTCGTGGGCTGGGCTTTCGTGGCGCGGGAGATCGGCCGGGTGCCGGTCTTCCGACTGAGCTGGCGGATCGCGCTCGCCGGGGCGGTGATGGGCGCCGCCCTGCTGCCTTTCCGCTCCGCCCACGGGCTCGAAGTGCTGGGCGCGATACTGGTCGGAGTGCTCGTCTACGGCGTCGCCCTCGTCCTGGTCCGGGCGTTCGACGCCGAAGAGATCGCCATCGCGCGCAGGGCCCTGCCCTCGCGCGCCAGGTAGCCATGTGCGGCATTTGCGGCTTCTGGGGGCCGCCCGAGCGAGGCGTGCTGGAAGGCATGGCCGCCTGTATCCGCCACCGCGGGCCGGACGACGACGGCTTCCTGGAAACGCCGGACGCCTCCCTCGGCATGCGCCGCCTGGCGATCATCGACATCGAGCTCGGCCGGCAGCCGATAGCCAACGAAGACGCGCGCGTAGTCACTGTCTACAACGGCGAGATCTACAACTACCGCGAGCTCCGCCAGGAGCTGAAGTCCGCCGGCCACGAGTTCCGCACCAACTCCGACACCGAGGTCATCGTGCACGGCTACGAGGAGTGGGGCCCGGAGTGTTTCTCCCGCTTCAACGGGATGTGGGCCGCGGCCATCGTCGACAGGCGCAACGGCGCTCCCAAGCTGGTCCTCGCCCGCGACCACTTCGGCATCAAGCCCCTTTACTGGGCGCGCGCGGGAGGGCGCCTGCTCTTCGCGTCAGAGATAAAGGCCTTCTTCCAGGAGCCCGCCTTCAGCAGCGACCCGGACCCGCAGCGGATCCATGACTACCTGACGCTCGGCTTCCATGACCGCCGGGACGAGAGCTTCTTCAAGGGAGTGCACCAGCTCCCGGCCGCGCATTATGCGGTCGTCGATGCCGGCGGCATGACGCAGGAGCGCTACTGGCAGCCCGTCCTGGCCAGCGACGGCAGCGCCGACCCGCAAGAGTTCCGGCGGCTCTTCGAGAAGGCCGTCGAGCGCCGGCTCGTTGCTGAGGTGCCTGTCGGCACCTGCCTCTCGGGCGGCCTGGACTCTTCCGCCATCGTCTGTTTCATGTCCGAGCTGCTCGAGAAGCACGTCCCCGACGCCGCGTCGATGGGCGACCACCTGAAGACGTTCAGCGCGGTCTTCGACGGCGACCCGATCGACGAGCGCGACTACATCGACCTGGTTCTGAAGGCGACCGGTGCGGAGAAGAACTTCGTCCATCCGACTGCGGAGCGCTTTCTCGAGGAGCTGGACCGCGTCGTCTGGCACCAGGAGGAGCCGATGGTCTCGACCGGCCCCTACGCGCAGTGGTGCGTCATGCGCAAGGCTCAGGGCGAGGTCACGGTGCTGCTCGACGGCCAGGGCGGTGACGAGTTGCTGGCGGGCTACGTGCCCTACCAGTTCGTCTACCTGCGGCAGCTGCTCCGCGAACGCCGATTCGGCCGGCTGCTGGCCGAGGCCTGGGCCGCGCGCGACGTGCTCTGGCCGCTTCTGCGCAGGCGGCTCGGCGAACGCGGCAAGCGCTTTCCAACCGCGCGCCTCATCCGCGACGGCTTCCGGGCGTCGGTCCAGCCGGCGCGCGACCCGCGCGTACGCGACGACTTGAAGCGGCGCTTGCTGCAGGACCTGACCGAGTTCAGCCTGCCGAGCCTGCTTCGCTACGAGGACCGCAACTCGATGGCCTTCTCGATGGAGTCGCGCCCGCCTTACCTCGACCAGGAGCTGGTGGAGTGGATCCTGCGGCTCCCAGAGACGGCCATCGTCGACGCCGGCTGGAGCCGGGCCATCCTTCGCGAGGGCCTGCGCGGCGTGCTGCCGGAGAAGATCCGTACCCGCCGCTGGAAGGTCGGATTCACAACCCCCGAGTTCCGCTGGCTCCGGGCCGAGCGGGCCTGGGTGCAGGGCCTGCTCCGCTCGCCCGCCTTCTGCGCGCGCCCTTACTGGGACGGACTCGCCCTGGCGGACGCATTCGACCGGGTCTGCGACGACCGGCTCGAGGAACACCCCTTCGTCTGGCGGGCGCTGAACACCGAAGCCTGGCTCCGGGTCTTCTTCAGCCCGGAAGGCGGGGCGCGGACCGGTCGCCTTCCGGAGGCCGGCCTGGCCCGGATCGGCGATGAGCTGGCTCCAAGCCTGCTTGGAACCGCCTCGGCGTCGGCCGCTTTGGAGCGGTTCCAGCCCAATCCCGGCCGCCACCTCTTCGCAACGGCCAGGGGCGGCGCCGTCTTCGCGCGGGCCCCATTGAAATCGAGGAAGGTGGCGCCGGGCGACGATCTCGAGGCCGCCGTTCGCGAGGCGCTGGGCTCGGCCGGGCTGGAGCCTGGCGACGTCCTCGCCCTCAGCGAGAAGGCTGTCGCCGTCAGCCAGGGCCGCTCCCTTCCAATCGAGGAGGTGCACCCCGGGCGGGCCGCCAAGCTCCTTTCCCGCTATGTGCGGCGCAGCCCGGTCGGCATCGGCATAGCCATGCCCGAGACCATGCAGCTCGCGATCGAAGAGGTCGGGCTCGGCCGGGTCCTGCTCGCCGCCGGCGCTGCCGTGGTGACCAAGCCGCTTGGGATGCGCGGCGTCTTCTACCGCGTGGCCGGTCCCCGGGTGGCCGCGATCGACGGGCCCACGCCCTACACGATCCCGCCTTCGAACACGCACGCCAAGCGGGCGCCCGCCGATCCGGACGGCGTGGCCAGGCGGCTCGCCGCAGCCTTTGGTTGCGGCGTCGCGATCATCGACGCCAACGACATCGGCTGTGCGGTCCTGGGGGCCAGCCAGGGCGCGGATCGCGAGCTGGTCGTATCGCTTTTCCGGGATAACCCGTTAGGGCAGAAGGATGAGCAAACACCCTTCGCCCTTCTCCGCCGTGTCGGCGAATTGCGGGGCGTGTAGCTAGAATCCCGGCGGGGATTGGCCAAGCGTCTCGCAACCTATAGGACCTCGAGAGGGCATCGGACCCGCGCCCGGATCCATGCTTTCTGGGCCCCGATCGGCCAGCGGGCCCGGCGCGCCGCGAGGCTCCGCCTGCTGGCCGTCTGCCTGGTGGTGCTGCTCCTGGCCGGCGGAGTGGCGGACGCCTACGCCGAGCAATTCCTCTCCACGCTGCCCGCCATCAAGGGCCTGGATGCCGCCGCCTTCAAGGGCGACACGCTCGTTTACGACCGGAGCGGCCAGGTCCTCCTGGCCGACGTCGGCGAAAACGGAGACCACAGCCAGTACGCAACCCTGAAGGACGTCTCGGCCTGGGTGCCCAAGGCAACGATCGCGATCGAAGACAAGAACTTCTATCGGAACCAGGGCTTCGACGTCACCGGCATCGCCCGCTCGGCATACGAAAACCTCCGTGCCGGCCGGGTCGTGGGTGGCGGCAGCACCATCACCCAGCAGCTGGCCAAGCAGCTCTTCTTAACTCCGGAGCAGAGCTACACCCGAAAACTGAAGGAGATCATCCTGGCCTACCAGCTGAGCCAGACGTACTCCAAGGACCAGATCCTCGAGCTTTACCTGAACCACAGCTACTACGGCCAGCAAGCCTATGGCGTGGAGGCGGCCGCTCGGCTCTTCTTCCACAAGGACGCCAAGGACCTGGACGTCGCCCAGTCGGCGATGCTCGCCGGCCTGCCGCAGGCTCCCACCCGCTGGAATCCGATAGTGCACCCGGCGGCGGCCAAGGCGCGCCAGCTCGAGGTCCTGCAGGCGATGCTCAATCTCCAGTCGATCTCGGCCCTCCAGTTCAACCAGGCCGCGACCGAGAAGCTGGAGGTCTTCACCCCTACCAACACCTTCAGGGCGCCCCACTTCGTCGACTACGTCCAGGACGAGCTGCGCGCGCTCGGGTTCAAGCCAGGCGAGCAGCAGCTGGTCGTCACCAGCTCGCTGGATTTCGGCAAGCAGCAGATCGGCGAGCGCGTCATCTCCGACAACCTGAATGCCAACCTCTGGCGCGACCAGGACCCGGGCGGCCTCCTCGACTCGGCGATGGTGGCCCTGGACCCGAAGACGGCGCAGATCCTCGTGATGGTCGGCAGCCATGACTACAACGACACGAGGGACGGCCAGATCAACCTGGCCACGACGCCCCGCAACGTCGGGTCCTCTTACAAAGTCTTCACCTACACGGCCGCGCTCAACACCCGCAAGGTGACTATGGAGACGCAGATCGTGGACGGGCCGAGCCCGCTCCGGGTGCCCCAGACCGCCGCGCCCGACTACCTCGTCTACAACTACGACCACGGCACCCACGGCACGCTGCCCCTGCGGGAGGCGTTCTCCAACTCGCTCAACATCCCGGCGGTCAAGACCGAGCTGGCGGTCGGGGTCTCGACAGTCGTCGACTTCTCTCGCAACATTGGCGTCTTTCCCCGGGACGGCAGCCTGAACCCCAACGCGCCGATGGCCGCTTACGGGCCGGCCTTGACGCTCGGCGGCTACCCGATCACCGTCCTCGAGGAGGCGAACGGCCTGGCCACGATCGCCGACATGGGCGTCTACCACCAGCCCGAAGCGATCCTCTCGGTCCGGGACGCGCGGGGCAGGATCCTCTACCAGACGGATGCCAACGCGACCCGGCGGCAGGCCATCGACCCGGGCGTCACCTTCCTGACCGCGCAGATCCTGCAGGACGACCGCAACCGCTACAAGATCTTCGGTCCCAACAGCAAGCTGCATCTCCGCGACCGCACCTCAGCGGCCAAGACGGGGACCTCGGACGACTTCAAGGACGCCACCACGATCGGATTCACACCGGACCTGGCGGCAGTGATCTGGATCGGGGACGTCAAAGGCATCACGCACACCATGAGCCGCAACTCGGACGGCATTTACGTGGCGGCTCCGGCCTGGAACCGGTTCATGACCGAAGCCCTGGCCGGCGTTCCCGACAAGTGGTACCCGCAGCCCGCCGATGTGGTCAGCGGGAGTCGGGGCGGGACCTATTTCCTCTCCGACCAGCGCAGCGTTCCCAGCCTTCCCGGGGACCACCCGAGCCCGCTACCGACGCCGACGGCCGACCCCGTCCCGCCCGACCCTGGCACCGGGCCGGTCCCGGTGGACGGCGCGCCGCCGGCTCCCTGCCCGACGCCTCACGCCATCCCGATCTGCCGCGGCTGACGGAGCCCAGGTCCCCGGACGCTAAGTTAGGCGGCCCAGGTGCGGCGGGTAACCTTCTCAACGTGCCCGACGCCCAGCTCACAGTCGTCAACAAGGAGACGCTCCCCGGCAGCCAGGTCGGCCTGACCATCGAGGTCCCCCAGGACGCGGTCGACGCGGCCTACGAGCGCGTCCTCCGGCGCTTGAGCCAGCGAGTCAAGATCCAGGGCTTCCGCCCGGGCAAGGCGCCGCGCGCCCTGGTCGAGGCGAAGCTTGGCGAGGAGGCCATCCGCGAGGAAGCAATCGAAGCCCTGGTTCCCGAGGTGGTTGGGAAGGCCATCGCCGACCAGTCGCTGGAGACCATCGACCGGCCGCGGGTCGACATCCAGGAATTCGGGCGCGGCAAGCCGGCGCTGCTTCGGGCGACGGTCAGCGTGATGCCCGAGGTCAAGCTGCCCGAATTCGAGAGCCTGGCCGTCGAGCGCCGCCAGACGGAAGTCACCGACGAGATGGTCGACAAGCGGATCGAAGAGCTCCTGGAGACGCAGGCCCAGATCGAGCCGGTAGAGCGGGAGGTCCGCGAGGGCGACCTGCTCGTGGCCGACCTCGACGTCTCCGTCGATGGCAAGCCGGTCGCGGCCGCCGGCCGCAAGGCGATGGAGGTCGAGGTCAAGGAAGGCGTCCTGATCGCCGAGCTGCGGGCGGCGCTGCCGGGGACCGCCATCGGTGGCCGGGTCGAGGTCGACGTCAAGATGCCGGACGACGCCGCCGAGCCCGAGCTCCGGGGCAGGCTGGCGCGCCTGGCGATGACCGTGCACGGAGTCAAGGAGAAGCGCCTGCCGCGACTGGACGACCGCATCGCTGCCACGGTTTCCAACGGCGAGCAGCAGACCGCCCTCGAGCTCAAGATCGCTGTCCGCAAAGATCTCCACGAGTACTCCCAGCAGCTGGACAAGCTGGCCTTCGAGCAGGACGTGCTGAAAGCCCTCGTGGACGCTTCCGACGTTGAGGTACCCGCCAGCCTGGTCGACCACGAGATCGAGCACCAGCTGGAGAGCCTGGAGGAGCGGGTCGGCCGGCAGGGGCTGAAGCTGGACCGCTACTTCTCCTACACGGGGACCAGCGCCGGCGAGTGGGCCGCCCAGGCGCGACCCGACGCCGAGGCCAGGCTCAAGCTCGACCTGGTCCTGGGCCAGGTGACCAAGCAGCTCGGCATCGCTCCAACAGACGAGGAGGTGCGTACCTACCTCAGGGAGGAAGGCCAGAAGGACGAGGAGGTAAAGGGCCGTCTGGACGAGCTCTTGAGCTCGAGCGTCGCGCTCGACTACTTCCGCCACCGGCTGACCCGGCTGCGCACCGTGGAACGGCTGACCGAGCTGGCTTCGACCAGTTCGGCAGAGGCCGCTCCGAGGTAGGCTGCCTACAATGAACCCCGTGCAGCCCCTCCCTACCCTCCCCGCCAAGCGGGGAGGCGAGCAGACCCGCGACTACCTGGTCCCGATGGTGGTGGAGACCACCAACCGGGGCGAGCGCGCGTTCGACATCTACTCGCGGCTGCTGAAAGACCGGATCGTCTTCATCGGAACGCCCATCGACGACCAGGTCGCGAACCTGATCATCGCCCAGCTCCTCTACTTACAGAGCGAAGACCCCGAGCGGGACGTTTATCTCTACATCAACAGCCCCGGCGGCGTGGTCTCGGCAGGGCTCGCCATCTACGACACCATGCAGTACATCAAGCCGAACGTCTCCACGCTCTGCGTGGGGATGGCCTACTCGATGGCCGCGGTCCTGCTCTGCGGCGGCACGCCGGGCTTCCGCTTCGCGCTGCCCCACGCCAACATCCTCATCCACCAGCCGATGGGCGGAATGCAGGGCCAGGCCACCGACATCCAGATCCACGCCAAGGAGATCCTGCGCACGCGAGAGCTGCTGAACCAGATCATCTCCAAGCACTCCGGACAGCCCATCGAGAGGGTCCAGCAGGATACCGAGCGCGACTTCTTCATGACGCCGGAACAGGCCAAGGGCTACGGCATCATCGACGACATCATCCAGGCTCCCATCAAGGAGGCCATGCCGGGAGCCAAGAAGGCGAGCTGAGCTTGATCTTCCGTCGCCGGGGAAAGGACTCGGAAGTGAAGCGGCACAAGCCCAAGTGCAGCTTCTGCGGGAAGCAGCACGGCGAGTCGGGCGGCGGCGGGCGGGTGCGGCTGGTAGCCGGACCGGGAGTCTATATCTGCAGCGACTGTATCTCTCTTGCAAACGACATCCTGCGCGGTGATAATTCGCCGGCGCCGGCTTAGGAACCTGTCATGAACGAACGCGAGGACCGACGCCGCTACACGAGGTGTTCCTTCTGTGGGAAGGGACAGGACCAGGTCCGCAAGCTCGTAGCCGGACCCGGCGTCTACATCTGCGACCAGTGCATCGACCTCTGCCAGGAGGTCCTCGAAGAGGACAGCCGGACCGCCACCTCCAAGAAGGCGAAGACCGGCTTCATCCCCAACCCGAAGACGATCTGCGCCGCGCTCGACCAGTACGTGATCGGGCAGGACCACGCCAAGCGGGTCCTTTCAGTCGCCGTTTACAACCACTACAAGCGGATCCAGGCGTCGAAGATGGTCGGCGACGTCGAGCTCCAGAAATCGAACGTGATGCTGGTCGGCCCGACCGGCTGCGGCAAGACCTACCTGGCGCAGACATTGGCCAAGATCCTGGACGTCCCGTTCGCCATCGCCGACGCCACCTCGTTGACCGAGGCGGGCTATGTCGGCGAGGACGTGGAGAACATCCTCCTCCGGCTGATCCAGGCGGCTGACTTCGACATCAGCCGAGCCGAGCGGGGAATCATCTACATCGACGAGATCGACAAGATCGCCCGCAAGTCGGACAACCCGTCGATCACGCGCGACGTATCCGGTGAAGGCGTCCAGCAGGCGCTGCTGAAGATCCTCGAAGGAACTGTCGCCAACGTGCCGCCCCAGGGCGGGCGCAAACATCCCCACCAGGACTTCATCCAGATCAACACCACCAACATCCTCTTCATCTGCGGGGGTGCTTTCGACGGCCTGGAGCGCATCATCGAGCAGCGCATCGGCCACCGCCGCATCGGCTTCGGGTCGAACGTGGGCGGCGACAAGGTCACCCGCGAGCAGGAGGTCGCCGACAAGCTCCAGCACCTGCAGCCGCAGGACCTGCTGAAGTACGGCTTCATCCCCGAGTTTGTCGGCCGGCTGCCTATCGTCGTGACGCTGCACTACCTCGACGAGCAGGACATCGTGCGGATCCTGACCGAGCCCAAGAACGCGCTGGTCAAGCAGTACCAGAAGTTCTTCGCGCTGGACAACGTCGAGCTGGTCTTCGAAGGCCGCTCGCTGGAGGCGATCGCGGCCAAGGCGCTCTTGCGCGGGACCGGGGCCCGGGCCTTGAAGTCGATCATCGAGGAGGTCTTGCTGAACTCGATGTTCGAGGTGCCTTCGCGCAACGACATCAAGCGCTGCATCATCACCGAGGAGTCGATAGTCGAGTCGCGCGAGCCCGAATTCGTCCTGGCCGACGACAGCGACGGGCCCGAGGAACTGATCGCCGGCGAAACCGCCTAAGAGCTTCGGTTTTCCCTCCCCATTCAAGGGGGAAGGTCAGGGTGGGGGCAGGCCGGCGGAGCCCTCGCGACCCCTCCCTAACCCTCCCCAGCAAGCGGGGAGCGAGTATTGCCCGCGTGGGGTCTCCACGGCGACGGTGTTGGTGCCGTCGCTCCGGGCTGCGGCGAACCTGGTAGAGGTCCCGGACGGCGCCCAAGCGCCTGATCAAGCGCGACCAGCTGGTCGAGCATGTCAGACAGGCGTCGCGGTCGGGCTCTCCTCTCCTCCTGGACCATCGGCGGCGACATCTTAACGAGCGAGCCGGCGGTGAATTGACCAAGCTCGTAGGATTTTTTGGATCAGGGATCTCGACTCCAAGACCGTCCTTCTGACAGGCGCCTCAACGGGTCTCGGCCCCTACATCGCTCGCCGGCTACGGGCGGAAGGTGCAGGAATCACCCTGTCGGCGCGAAACCAAGCAGCCCTCGACGAGCTGGCAAGAGAGCTGGGCAACGCCCGCGTCATCGCGGCCGACTTGAACCAACGCTCGGACCTCGAGCGGCTGGCGCAGGAGGCGGGAGCGGTCGACGTGCTGGTTTCCAACGCCGGCATTCCGGCAAGCGGCCCACTGACGAGCTTCAGCCTCGACCAGATCGACAATGCGATCAGCGTCAATCTTCGGGCCGGCATCATGCTGGCCAGGCTCCTGGTGCCGGCGATGGTGGAGCGTGGCGCGGGGCACATCGTCTTCATGGCCTCGATGTCGGGCCACCTGCCGGCGCCCAAGAACTCGCTTTACAACGCCGGCAAATTCGGACTGCGCGGCTTCGCCCAGGCGCTCCGCATGGAGCTGCGCGGCGCCGGCGTCGGCGTCTCGCTGGTGAGCCCGACCTACGTTTCCGAAGCCGGAATGTGGGCGGAGGGTGGCGGCCGGGCGCCCGCGATCTTCCAGGTGACCCCGGTCGACGTCGCCGACGCGGTGGTCAAAGCCATCAAGGGCAACCGTCTGGAGGTCATGGTGGCCAAGCTGCCGGTGAGGGCGGCGGCGCGGCTGCAGGGGCTGGCGCCCGTCGTCGGAGAGAGCATCCTCTCCCGTGCCGT
>VBGR01000040.1 GCA_005880695.1 Chloroflexota bacterium | reverse complement strand
GGAAGGAGAAGCGCACTCCGGTGGCGCGGCGAGAGGCGATCACCCCCGCCTGCTTCAAGCGCTGAACCACCGCGTCGCCGTCCGGAAGGTGGACCGCGACGATCGGGGAAAGCTCCTCGGGGCGAAACGGGTCGGTCTCCTGGCCCAGTCTGGTAAGGCCCGCCCGAAAGCGCGCGGCAAGCGCCAGGTTATGAGCCTCGATCCGGCCCGCGCCGATGGTTGTCAGCAGGCCCAGCGACTCCCGGTCTCCGACCACCGCGATCCAGGAGAGCGAGGAATCGAATCGCGAAGCGGAGGGCGACAGATCCATGTCGACGCCGTAGTAGCTCTCCTGCGGGTGGCGGCCGGAGCGCCAGCCCATCGTCACCGGCCGAAAACGCTCCTGGGCGGCTTTCGAGAGGTAGAGGTAGCCCATGCCGCGCGGGCCCATCATCCATTTGTAGGA
>VBGR01000068.1 GCA_005880695.1 Chloroflexota bacterium | reverse complement strand
CGAGCAGCCAGATGTAGGGCGGGAAGATCGCGATCTGAACTCGGTCCTGCGCCTTGGCCGCGTCGAGGATGCCGTTGACCAGGTCGCCTGCCTCCTTCGCGGAGATCGGGTTCATCTTCCAGTTCGCCGCCAGGACCGGCCGGTTAGCCACAGTGGGCCGCACCCCTGAAATCGTCAGCAGCGCGCAGCGGCATAGCCCGGCCGCTCAGACCGCCGGGGTCAAGGCGCGGGTGGCGCGACGACGAGCGCATCCGAACATGCGTGACGTCTAGCGCCGGGCCCCGCAACGCTGGCATCAGCGCCGCCAGGCGCCCGGCGGAAATGAGCGGGCGGATGCCACGTATTTCAGGGGTGTGGCCCACTATTTCCTTTCCTGCAGCACCGCTACTCCAGGGAGCTCCTTGCCCTCGAGGTACTCGAGCGTCGCGCCGCCGCCGGTCGAAACGTGCGAAAAGCCGCGGAGACCGAGCTTATCGACAGCCGCCGCGGTGTCACCGCCGCCCACCAGCGAAAAGGCGCCCGAAGCGACGATGGCCTCGCCGAGCGCCCGCGTCCCGCTGCTGAACTCGGGGATCTCGGCGACGCCGGCCGGCCCGTTCCAGACGACGGTGCGCGCGCCGGCAAGCCGCTCGGTGAAAAGTTCGACGGATCGGGGTCCGATGTCAAGAATCATCCATCCGGCTGGTATCTGATCGACTCCGAGGACGCGGGTTTCTTGGCCGGCCTCGGGCTTCCTGGCGCAGACGGAGTCGACCGGCAGGACCAGCTTCTCACCAGCCTCCCGCTCGACCGCCCGGGCATCGTCCAGCGAGGCGTCCTCAACGAGGCTCGCACCCACCTCGGCGCCCCGCGCCTTGAAGAAGGTATTGGCCATGGCGCCCACCACGATCAGGGTGTCGACCCGCGGCAGCAAGCTGCGCACGACGCCCGACTTGGTCGAGACCTTGGCGCCGCCTACGATGGCGACCAGGGGCCGCTGGGGTTCGTCGAGTGCCCGGTGCAGCGCTTCCAGCTCGGCCAGCATCAGGGCGCCAGCGTAGGCGGGAAGCAGCCGGGCCACGCCTACGACCGACGCATGAGCACGATGGGCGGCCGCGAAAGCGTCGTTCACGTAAAGGTCGCCGAGCGCCGCCAGCTGCTTCGCGAAACCCTGGTCGTCGGCCTCTTCTTCCGGGTGGAAGCGAAGGTTTTCGAGCAGTAGCACCTGGCCGTCGCGAAGCCGCCTGACCGCTTCCTCCGCAGTCGGCCCGACGCAGTCGGAGGTGAACTCGACCCCCATCCGTTCGGCGACAGGCTTCAGGCTCTGTGACTCGTCCCGCCCTTGGGGCCGCCCCAGGTGGGACATGACGACGACCCGGGCGTCGCGCTCCTGGAGCCGCTTGATAGTCGGCTCGGCGGCCTTGATCCGGCTGTCGTCCTCGATCTTGCCACCCGCGAGCGGCACGTTCAGGTCTTCGCGCACGAGCACCTTGCGTCCGGCGACGTCGGCCTCTTCAAAGGAGCGGATACCGAGGCTTATGACTAAAGGCGCTCCGCCATGAACGTGATGAGGTCCACCATGCGACAGCTGAACCCCCACTCATTGTCGTACCAGGAGACGACCTTGGCCCAGTCGTCGCCGAGCGTCAGAGTCAGCGGAGCGTCGACGATCGAGGAGTGGGGATCGTTTTTGAAGTCGCTGGAGACGAGCTCCTCGTGGCTCACTGCCAGGATCCCCCGCAGCGACCCGCTCGACGCCTCCTCCATCGCTGAGTTGATGTCCTCGGCGGTGGCCGTCCGGGAGAGCTGCGCGGTGAGGTCGATCACCGACACGTCCAGCACCGGGACCCGGAAGGCCATCCCGGCGAAGCGCCCCTTCAGCTCGGGTAGCACCTCCGACACGGCCCGGTTGGCGCCCGTCGACGTCGGGATGATGTTGTCGGCCGCGGCGCGCGCCCGGCGCAGGTCCTTGTGGGGGAGGTCCTGCAGCTTCTGGTCGGCGGTGTAGGCGTGGACCGTCGTCATCATGCCGCGCTCGATTCCGAAAGAGTCGTGGAGCACCTTGACGACCGGTACCAGGCAGTTGGTCGTGCAGCTTCCGTTGGAAACGACGTGCATGCCGGCGGGGTCGTAGCCGTCCTGGTTCACGCCCATAACGAAGGTGTAGTCCTGGTTCGAGGCGGGCGCCGAGATGATCACCTTCCTGGCACCCCCGGAGTCGATGTGCACGCGCGCCTTCTTGGCGTCGGTGAACAAGCCGGTGGACTCCACCACGATGTCGACGCCGAGGTCGCGCCAGTGCAGCTCGGCCGGGTCCCGCAGAGAGAGGAACTTCATCGTCCGGTCGGCCACCTTGATGCCACCATCGCTGGCGGAGACCGGCGGCCCGAAGGTCCCCAGCGCGGAATCGTGCTTCAGGAGGTGGGCGAACGTGGGGGCGTCGCCGATGTCGTTCACGGCCACGATGTCGACGTCGCGGTTCAGCTCCCAGGCGGCCCGGTAGATGTTCCGACCGATCCGCCCGAAGCCGTTGATCCCGACCCTTATCGCCATGGCGAAGCCTCCGCTTGAGCCGTCCCCCTCACTCCCTAAGGGTAAGAGTTCCGTCCTCTGGAACTGGGGTGAGCGACCCCGCCGGCGGCTCGCTAGGAAGCGGTCTTGGCCTGCTCTTCGCCGGCGTCGGCCATCTCGACCAGCCGGCGCAGGCGGTGGTTGACCGCCGACTTGGAGAGGTTCATCTGCTGCGCCAGCTCGGCCAGGTTCAGCTCCGGCTTGTCCCGGCGCCAGCGCGCCATCTCGCGGAGCGAGGGAGGCAGGGTGTCCAGGATGCCGTCGCTGTCGAGCTTGTCGATCGCCTCGACCTGACGCAGCGCCGACCCGATCGTCTTGTCGATGTTGGCCGTCTCGAAGTTGATGCGCCGGTTGACCTGGGCGCGGACATCGCGCACGACGCGGACGTTCTCGAACTCCATCACGGCCCGGTTGCCGCCCATCATCTGCAAGCAGCGGACGATCCCGTCGGCGTCTTTCACGTAAACAACGTGCTGGTGGGCCCGCTCGACGACGCCCGCCCGGACCTGTCCTTCGTGCATCAAGCAGAGCAGGACGGTGGCCCAGCCGAGCGTCGGCGCGACCATCTCGAGGTGGTACCGCGTGGAGGGCGCGTTGACCGAACCGCAGCCAAGGAAGAATCCCCGGAAGAAGGCCTTGCGATCGCAGGGGCGGGTCGGCAGGGCTCGCGCGGCCGAGATGCTGAACGGCGCCTCCAGCGATTGCGGGAGAGGTAGCTCGATGAAGAACGCCATCCGCTTGGCGCTGCGGACGGCATGGTACTTGGCCTCGATCTGCGCCAGCGTCCGGGAGAGGCGCACGACCTTGCGGGCAGTCGTGTTGCGAAGGAGCGAGAAATAGGCGGCCTGGCCATTACCGGTCTTGATCAGCCGGCCCCGGGTGCTGAAAAAGATGCCCGTCAGCTCGGCGAGCTGGCAACACGGCCGGGCGGGCATGAGACCCGCGAGCTCGCTCTTGACCTCCGATGAAAACGAAATGGGGCGTAAACCTCCGCACCGCGGATGGGAAAACCGGGACCAGTGGTTCAGTCTAGCGGTGCAAATTGACTCTGGCTAGACACTTAACGCACCTCTTTTCAGTCGGGTCCCCTATAACCCCACTTCTATAATCGGAATCGATAAATCGTGATGGCGACAGCCAAGGAGACGCGCCACGCGGCCCTCGGATTGGAGCCGGATCGACTTCTCACGATGTACCGGCAGATGGTCCTGGCGAGGGCCGTCGACCGCCGGATGTGGGTCCTGAACCGCCAGGGGAAGGCGCCCTTCGTCATCTCCGGCCAGGGCCACGAGGCGATCCAGGTTGCCGCGGCCAGCTGCATGCGGCCGGGAATCGACTGGCTCTGCCCCTATTACCGCGACCTACCGTTCTGCCTCGCCCTCGGGATGACGGCGCTGGAGTTCATGCTGGCCGTCTTCGCCAAAGCCGACGATCCGAACTCGGGGGCCCGGCAGATGCCCTCCCACTTCGGGAGCGACAGGCTCCGCATCATCACCAGTTCCAGCGTGGTCGGGACTCAGGTCGTGCACGCGGTGGGCGTCGCCTACGCCAGCAAGATGCGGGGCCTGGACGAGGTTTCGGTCACCTGCATCGGAGATGGCGGCACCTCCCAGGGGGACTGGCACGAGTCGATGAACTGGGCCGGGATCCACAAGCTGCCCTTCATCTGCATCGTGCAGGACAACGACTATGCGATCTCGGTCCCGCACCGGCTCCAGATGGGGGTCGACACGGTGGCACGGCGGGCCGAGGGCTACGGGGTGGCGGGCGAAGCGGTCGACGGCGGCGACTTGCTCGCCTCCTATGAAGCGATGCAGCGGGCGGTCGAGCGCGCCCGGGCGGGCCAGGGCGCCACCCTGATCTCTGCCAAGGTCGCCCGCTTCACCTCCCACTCCTCTGACGACGACCAGCGCCGCTACCGCCCCCAGGCGGAGCTCGAAGCCTTGCTCCGACGGGATCCGATCGAAAGGTTCCGCAACTACCTTCTGGATGAAGGCGTCCTCCTGGAAGCCGACGATGAGCGCATCCAGCAGGAGTGCACTGCAGACGTCGATGAGGCGGTCACCGCCGCCGAGGCCGCTGAGTCACCGCGGCCAGAGGACCTCCTGAAGCACGTCTACGCCGATGGCTGAGAAGACGCTCCTGCAGGGCATCCGCGAAGCCCTCGGCGAGGAGATGGAGCGCGACGAGCGGGTCTGGGTGCTCGGTGAGGATGTCGGCAAGAAGGGCGGCGTCTTCCTCGTGACCGAAGGGCTTTACGACCGCTTCGGCGAAGCGCGCGTGCTGGACACGCCGCTGGCCGAATCGAGCATCGTGGGGGTCGCAATCGGCGCGGCCATGAACGGGACGCTGCCGGTCGCCGAGATCCAGTTCGCCGACTTCATCCACCCGGCCTTCGACCAGATCGTGAGCGAGGCGGCCCGCATCCGCTACCGCTCCAACGGCGACTTCAGCTGCCCGCTCGTGATCCGGGCGCCGTTCGGTGGTGGCGTCCACGGCGGCCTCTACCACTCGCAGTCGGTGGAGGCCTACTACGCCCACGTGCCCGGGCTCAAAGTCGTGATCCCCTCGACGCCGGAGGATGCCAAAGGCCTCCTCAAGTCCTCCATCCGCGACCCCGACCCGGTCATGTTCTTCGAGCACAAGAAGACCTACCGGCTGATCAAGGGCGAGGTCCCCGACGGCGACTACGCGACGCCGCTCGGCAAGGCCGCCGTGCGCCGGGAGGGCGCCAGCCTGAGCTGCTTCGCCTGGGGCCTGATGGCCCACTACTGCATGCAGGCCGCAGAGGAGCTGGAGGCGGACGGCGTGAGCGTCGAGGTGATCGACCTCCGGACGCTGAAACCGCTCGACAAGGAAACGATCCTGGCATCCGTGCGCAAGACCGCGCGCGCCCTGGTCGTCTACGAGGACAACCTGACGGGCGGCTTCGGAGCCGAGGTGGCTGCGATCATCGCCCAGGAAGCGTTCGAGCACCTCGACGCGCCGGTCGTGCGGGTGGCCGCCCCGGACGTGCCGGCCATGCCCTTCAACAAGCCGCAGGAGGACGCCTTCATGCCCAGCCCGGAGCGCATCGCGGCCGAGATGCGGAAGCTGGCCGCCTATTAGCGGCGCGGCCGCCGCCAGCTACGCACTGGCGGGCATCTTCGCGATCGCCGACTGGGTCGCCGTCTGGTTCGACATCCGCCGCCTCGAATACGTGGCGAAGCCGGCCTTCATGGTGTTCCTCATCATCGCCGTGCTCTTCGTCCACCCGTTCGACGGCGTAGTCCGCTGGTGGTTCGCAGCCGCGCTCCTCTTCGGATTGCTGGGCGATGTCGCGCTGATGCTGCCGCGCGAGCGCTGGTTCCTGCCCGGCACGATCGTGTTCCTGGTGGGCCACCTCGCCTATATCGGCGGTTTTCTGCGGATCGGGGCGCGCCTTCCCTACGCGTTCGCGGGTGCAGTGGTGGCGCTGGTGCTGGTGGCCGCGGTCGGTCCTTCCATCATTCGCGCCTTGCGCTCGCAGAAGAGCCCGCTCCTGGTCCCCGTCGTCGCCTACATGCTGGTCTTCGCGGTCATGCTGGCGCTCGCCTTCGGGACGACCCGGAAGCTGATCATCGCCGGCGCCCTGCTCTTCGCGCTCTCTGACGCGCTGCTCGGCTACTACCAGTTCGCCCGGCCACTGAGCTGGGGCCGCAACGCCAACATCGTGCTGTACCAGGCCGGCCAGGCCGGATTGGCGCTGTCGCTGGCGCTGTGAGCAGCTTTCCCGAGATCGCACCAGAGGAGTACGCGCGCCGCCGGCAGGCCGTCTGGGCGGGCATGGAGGCGGCGGGCTTCGACGCACTGGCGGTTTTCTACCCGGCGCGCATCGCCTACCTGACTGGCTTTCACCACATCCCCACCGAACGGCCACTCGCGCTTTTGCTCGGGGACGGCTACGCGTCGATGGTGGTGCCCGCCGTGGAGAAGGAGCACGCCGAATCCATCGCGGGCATCGACCGCGTCGACGTCTACTTCGACTACCCGGGCGAACACCATCCCCTGGAGCGCGTCGGTCAAGCTCTGCGCGACATCAATGCCGCGCCCGGCCGGACGGCCGCGGATCACGACGGCCAGGTCCCTTACTGGGGATACCGAGGCCCGCGCTTGAGCGACCTCACGGGAGCGCCGGTGGCGGACGGCGAGATGCTGGTCGAGGCCCTCCGCCGGGTCAAGTCGACCCGGGAGCTGGAGTGCATCCAGCTCAGCTGCGACTGGGCCTCCCGCGCCCACCGCCGGATGCAGGCGGCGATCCGTCCCGGTCGGACCGAGATGGAGTGCTACGCGCCGGTCGAGGTGGAGGTCCTGGGCGAGATGGTGAAGGAGATGCCCGGCTGGCGACCGCGGAGCTTCCAGGGCGAGGGCCTCACTGCCATGTTCGTCGGCGGACAGGCGACCGCGATGCCGCACGGCTTTGTTCGGGGCCACGGCCTCCAGCCGGGTGACACTCTCGTCAGCGGCGCCGGCGCCGACATCGACGGCTACCAGAGCGAGCTGGAGCGGACCATGTTCATCGGCGAACCTGGCGCTGCGCAGCAGCACCTCTTCACGGCGATGCTCGCGCTGCAGCAGCGCGCCATCGACGTGCTGCGGCCGGGCCTGCCCCTGGCCGAGGTCGAGCGGGAGGTCTTGAAGCTGGCCAAAGAGCTGGGCGTGGAGGACCGGCTCCGCCACCACGTCGGACATTCGATCGGCCTGGAGGGACACGAGGCGCCGTTCCTGGACCGGGGCGAGGAGGGTTTGCTCGAGCCGGGCATGGTTTTCACCATCGAGCCCGGTGTCTACGATCCCGAGCTGGGCGGCTTCCGGCATTCGGACACCGTGCTGGTCACCTCCGCCGGCCACCGCGTCATGACCGGCTATCCACGCGACCTCGAATCCCTGATCGTCCCGGTCTAAACTCGGGCCACGGTGGACTTGACGGGCAAGCTGGTGCGCCTTCGGGCCCTGCGGGACAGCGACGCGCGTTTCATCGCAGATTACCTGGCCATTCCCGATGTCGCGCAGAACCTGGCTTCTTGGGCGCAGCTGCCCTACACGAAAGAGCAAGCTCACGAGTTCATAGCCCGCCACGACCCGCGCTCGGTCGCCTGGGCGATCGAGACCACGGGCATGGAGACGGCCTTCATCGGGATGACCGGCCTCGCCGACCTCGATTTTCGCAATCGCCATTGCGAATGGGGGATCTGGATCGGCCCACCCAGCAACTGGGGCAAGGGCTACGGGACCGAGGCGTGCACGCTGGCCACGCGATACGCGTTCGACCAACTGGGGATGGAGAAGGTCTACCTCTCGGTCTACGAGACGAACGTCAGGGGAAGGCGGGCCTACGAAAAGGCCGGCTACAAGATCGAAGGCACCCTGCCGCGCGACCACTGGTGGGAGGGCGGCTTCGTGACGACCTACCGGATGGCCGCCTACCGGGACGACCCGCTGTACCGCCGAGACTAAGGCACTCGCCGTCGGACCCGGTTAAGAACGTAAAGGCCCTTCCTTACAGACACGCGCGCCGCAGCGCGCGGCAGGCAGGCCGAGTGGCCTGCTCCAGATAAAGACAGATCAAGCCGCCCTCAAGTCCGAAGAAAACGTAAAGGCCCTTCCTTACAGACACGCCGCCGCAGCGCGCGGCAAGCAGGCCGAGTGGCCTGCTCCAAATAAAGACAGATCAAGCCGCCCTCAAGTCCGAAGAAAACGTA
>VBGR01000067.1 GCA_005880695.1 Chloroflexota bacterium | reverse complement strand
ATGCCCGGCAGAGGATCGAGCAGCGGGCGAGGGGCCAGCCAGGCAAAGAGCTGCTCGAACGAATAGAGCGGGGTGGGTGCGATGAAACCGTCGGCCAGCGCCCCGCGCTGATAGGCGGCGTCGGCTCCGCAGGACTGCATGAAGAAGGCGGCGAAGAGCCCGACGAAGCGGCCGAGTAGGCAGGCGAGGGTCATCGCCAGCAGGAAGAGCGGCACCGAGTTCGCGAAGAGCACCGCGACGTGAAGCGCCTCGTCGGGCAGATAGCGCCCACCCGCGTCAAGCGCCTCGACCACGATGCCCAAGCAACTAG
>VBGR01000066.1 GCA_005880695.1 Chloroflexota bacterium | reverse complement strand
GGCGAGCTGACTAGCTAGAAGTTTTCGTGGGGAATGGCGGTCAAGCCCTGCGACTCCAGCGACCGGCTGAAATAGCGGGACAGGACCGTCACCGGGATGTGTCGGGTGTCGTTGTTGGCGCGCAGCGCGTGGATGAACGCGGAGCTGCCCGAGCCCACCTTCCCGAGGTGGACGAAAATGTTGCCGGAGCGAAACTTCTCCGCCATGGCCAGGCCGGCCGTGGCGTCGCTGACGCTGGTCACCTGGTAGCCCTCATCTTGCAGCCACTTCAGATAAGACGCGCGCGTGTCGGGGTCGTCGTCAACCAGCAGCGCCGTGGCCCTGAACTGCCGGTTCCGGTTGCTCGCGGCCGGCGAGCCGACGATGGTCTTCTGAATTTCCTCTGACATAGGGAGCTCCTTCAGGCAGGCATCTGTGGGAACAACGAGGGCTAAGGGGCGGCTCTGCCTGATTCGACCTTCCGAGGTCACTCGCCTCAGTCCTGGGACATCTCGAAGTATGACCCCTATGCGCCTGCCCTTCGACGATGAATCGCGCGCCGTTGCAAGCTAGCCTTGCTTGTGACACGAATTCTGGCTGTCGCTGACCAGGTCGAGGAACGCCTGGACCGCACGCGCCTGCTCGAGCTGCGACCCGACCTGATCCTCGCTTGCGGCGATCTCCCCTACGGCTATCTCGACTTCCTCGTCTCCACGCTGAACGTGCCTCTCCTCTACGTGCCGGGCAACCACGACCCTGATCTCCGGCCAGGCGCCCCCACCCTGGACATCGCGGAGACACTCGAGCTGGAGCCGCGGGGACCGGCCGGCTGCGTCAACGTGGACGGCCGTCTGGCCGACGAGGCGGGACTCCGGATCGCCGGGTTGGGCGGCTCGATCCGCTACAACCGGGGTCCCAACCAGTACACGCAGGCGGAAATGTGGTGGCGAGCCCTCTGGCTGGAAGTCCGCCTCCGGCTCCGCCGGCCTCTCAGCGGAAACCGACTGGACGTGCTCGTCACGCACACCCCACCGCTTGGCGTCGGGGACGGTCCCGACCCGGCCCACCAGGGCTTCGCCGCATTGCTCGGGCTGGTCAAGAGACTCCGGCCCCGGCTGCTCGTGCACGGCCACCTCCATCCCGTCTCGAAGCCACTGCCAGACCGGCAGCTCGGCTCGACCACCGTGGTCAACGCCGTCGGCCACCGGCTCCTGGTCATCTGAATTGGTACGCGTCATGACCTGCCAGGTGTGTGGCAAGCCGCTGCCGGAGGGCGCTCGTTTCTGCCCCAACTGCGGCGCTGTCGTCGCGCCTCTGCTGGAGACCGAGGAGCGCAAGATGGTCACGGTCCTCTTCGCCGACCTGGTCGACTCGACGCTGCTCGCGCAGCAGCTCGACGCCGAACGCTCGCGGGAATTCATGGGACGCTTCTTCCAGGCCGCCACCGAGGAGCTCCAGGCGCTCCGCGGCCGGCCCGAGAAATTCATCGGCGACGCGGTCATGGCCGTGTTCGGCCTGCCGCAGGTGCACGAAGACGACGCCCTGCGTGCGGTCCACGCCGGCCTGGCGATCCGGGGTCGCGTCCAGAGGCTGGGCGAAGCCGCCGGACTCACCGAACCCCTGGAAGTCAGGATCGGCATCGAATCGGGCGAAGCCGCGACGGGCCTTGGACCCGCCGGCCAGCTGCTGGTCACCGGCCCGGTGGTCAACGCGGCTGCCCGCCTGCAAGCGGCGGCCCAGCCAGGCCAGGTGCTGGCCGGCTCCACAACCCACGCGCTGACGACGACCAAGGTCTCCTACGGCCGGCGCCGCTCGGTTCGGGCCCGCGGCTTTGCCACCTCGCTCGAAGGCTTCCCGGTGGAGGGGCTGACGACCCGCTCCGCCCGGCGCACGATCCCCTTTGTCGGCCGAGTCAGCGAGCAGGCGATCCTGGGCGAGAGCCTGGGCCTGGCGAGCACGACCGGCCGGCCGGTGCTGGTGACGGTGGTCGGCGAACCGGGGATTGGGAAGTCCAGGCTTGCCGACGAGTTCACGGCCGGCGTCAGCGCCGCGGTGGTGATCCTGCGCGGCCAGGCCCGCAGCTACACCGACACCGCGACCTTCTCGCCGGTGGCGACGATCGTTGGCGAGCTCGCCGGAATCGATGCCGGCGACCCGCCCGACAGCGCCCGGCGCCGTTTGCGCGAGCTCGTGGAACGCTGCTCGGATCCCGGCGAGACCGATCGCATCCTGGAGCGTCTGGGCCTGCTCTTCGGCTTCACGGAAAGGCGCGAGGAATCGGCGTTCGTGCACGACGTCCAGGCCGGCTTCGTCGCTCTGATCGACGGGCTGGCGCGAGACCAGCCGGTGGTGCTGGTGTTCGAGGATGCGCACAGCCTCAAGCCGCCGATGCTCGATCTGATCGAGCGGCTGGGTGCCAGCGGCCGCCGGGGAACCCGGCGCGCCCTGGTCCTGACGCTCACCCGCGGCGAGCTACTCGAGGAGCGGCCCGGTTGGGGATCCGGCAGTGGCAACGCCGTGACCGTCAGGCTCGACCCGCTCTCCAACGCCGACTCCGTCAAGCTCGTCCGCCACGCCGGCGGCGGGCGCATCGACGAGGCGGAGGCAGCGGACATCGCCAGTCGGGCCGGCGGCAACCCCTACTTCATCATCGAGTCGACGGGCATGCTCACCGCCGAGGGCGGTGGGGTTCACCTGGCGACCCGGGGAGCGCTTCCACCGACGGTCCAGGCTGTCGTGGGCGCCCGGCTCGATGCCCTGCCCGCCCGGCTGCGTGAGCTCGCCCGCCGGGCATCGGTTTTCCTCTATGCGTTCGACCTTAAAGAACTTTCAGTGGTCGATGAGTCCGCCGGAGCCGAGGAGCTGCGCCAGCTCGAGGAAGCCGAGATCCTGGTCCGCGACGAGAGGGCGGGCGCCGCACCGATGTGGCGGCTGCGTCACGCCACTCTGCGCGAGGTCGCCTACGCCAGCTTGCCCAAGCGCGAGCGGCTCCGGCTGCACGGGCTCGTAGCCGAGAGCCTGCTCGAGACGGGCCACAAGTCCTGGGCGGCGGACCACCTGGAGCTGGCCGCGGTTGCCGCTCTCGACCTGGACCCGGACGATCACGCCGTCGCCGAGCGGGCAGCCGACGCCCTCATCGCCGCCGGCGACCGGGCCAGGCGGCGGACCGAGAGCCGCACGGCCATCGACTTCTACCAGCGCGCCCTGGCCCTGGCCGGGCCCGCGGAGCGCTGGGGAGTGCGCGAAGCCCGCGCGCTGGCCGGCATGGGCGAGGCCTTCTACTGGCTGGCCGAATATCCCGCGGCGATGAACACGCTGAATCAGGCGGTCTCACTGAGCGAGGCGCACGGCGACCAGTTCGCGCTCGCGCTGGCGCTCCGGTTCTTGGGCGACATCGCCATCAACGTCGAGGCCGACGTTGACAAGGCCGAGGCTCTTCTCCAGCGCTCGCTGGCCGCCGCGGAAGAGCTGGGCGAGCCCTGGGCCATCGTCCGCACCCTGCTCTTCGCCGGCTGGGTGCCCTGGACCCGGAGCAAGTACGACGAGGCGGAGGCGATCTGGCGCCGTGCTCTTCTGCTCGTCGAGCCCGACGACCGCTGGGCGCGGGTGCGGGCGCTCACCTCGCTATCGGTGAACCGCACGGAAATGAAGGACCCCGAGGGAGCGCTGCAGCTCGTCGAAGAGGCGAGCGCGCTGGCCGAGGAGTACGGCGATCAGTTCAGCGTCGCGATTACCACCGTGCAGAAGGCGCGCGTGTTCGAGGAGCTCGATCGCCGGGAGGAGGCTCTACCGCTCTTCGACCGCGGCATCGCCATCTTCTCGGACCTGGGAGCCCGCTGGGAGCTGGCTGATGCCATGGCCCAGCGGGGGATCGCGAAGCGCGAGCTCGGCCGGCTGGACGAGGCCGAGGACGACCTCCGCCGCGCGATCCGGATCTCCGAGGAGCTGGGCGAGCGCCAGCTGGGCGGCTGGACCTGGCGCGCCTTCGCGCTGGTGGCCGAGCGCCGGGGCGACAAGGCCGAGGCGGCGGAGCGGTACCGGCGCGCGCGGGAAGCCCGCGCTCAAGGTCCGACTCGAGCAGCCCGCTCCGCTACCGCAAGCGGGGGTCGAGCACGTCCCGGAGACCGTCGCCGACCAGATTGAAAGCCAGCACCGCGCCGAAGATGGCGAGGCCCGGGAAGGTCGCCAGCTTGGGGTCGGAGAAGATGTAGTTGCGGGCTTCGCCGAGCAGCTCGCCCCACTCCGGGGTGGGCGGCTGCACGCCGAGGCCGAAGAAGCCGAGCCCGGCCGCCACCAGGATCGCGAAGCCCATCTGAAGAGTCGCCTGGACGATGACCGGGGCCAGTGCGTTGGCGATGACGTGACGCAGGAGGATGCGCGCCGGCGGCGCTCCGAGAGCCCGGGCCGCCTCCACGAAGGCCAGCTCGCGCAGCCGGAGTGTGTCGGCCCTCACGAGTCGGATGAACGCCGGGACCGAGCTCACTCCCACCGCGATCACAACGTTGCGGAGTCCCGGACCGAGTCCCGCGACCAACGCCAGCGCGAGCACGATCGAAGGGAAGGCGAGCAGGACGTCGGTGAACCGCTGGATCACGATGTCGACCCAGCCGCCGAAGTACCCGGAGATGGCGCCGAGCGGGACGCCCACCACGAGTCCGATCGCGACCGCGAGGAGGCCGAGGCTCAGCGTGTAGCGCATCCCGTTGAGGATCAGCAGGAGCTCGTCGCGCCCGTAGTTGTCGGTTCCCAGCAGGTGGCCGGGCCGCCCGGGTGGCAGGAACACGTCGACGAGGTGGTTCTGCGCGGGATTGAACGGGAAGAGGAGCGGTCCCAGCAACCCGGCCAGGATGTAGACGCCCAGCACACCGAGGCCCGCCGCCGCGCTCCGGTGATGCAGCAGCCGGCGCAAGGCCAGCGACGGTCCGACGGCCGCCGCCACCTCGGGCTCGAGGGCGGTCGCGCCGAGCGACTCAGCTGTAGCGGATGCGCGGATCGACATAGGCGTAGAGGAGGTCAACCAAGAGGTTCACCAGGATGAAAGTGGCTCCGAACATGAGCACGAGGCCCTGTACGACCGGGTAGTCGCGGAAAAAGATGGAATCGATCAGCAGCCGGCCCACGCCCGGCCAGGCGAAGATCGTCTCGGTGAGGACGGCGCCACCCAGCAGGGAGCCGACCTGGAGCCCGATCACGGTGATGATCGGCAGCAGCGCGTTGCGGAGCGCATGCCGGAAGATGACCGACCCTGAGCCGAGCCCCATCGCCCGCGCCGTCCGGATGTAGTCCTGGCCCAGGACCTCGAGCATCGACGAGCGCGTCATGCGCGCGATCAGGCCGACTGAGAAAAGGGCCAGCGTCAGCGCCGGCAGGATGATCGAAGTCGGCTGATCCGCGCCTGCGGCCGGCAGGGCGTGGAGCCCGACCGCGAAGACGATGATCAGCATCAATCCCAGCCAGTAGACCGGCATCGAGATGCCGAAAACGGAGAGGCTGGAGATGATGAGGTCGGTCTTGCTATTGCGCCTGACAGCGGCCGTGACTCCGGCCAGGATCCCGATCGCGACCGCGACCACCAGCGCAACGAAAGCGAGCTCGATCGTGTACGGCAGCCGGCTGCCGATCTCCTCCAGGACGGGCGCGTTGGTGTGCGCCGAGCGGCCGAGGTCGAGGCGCAGGAGGGAGCCCAGGAAGTCGAGGTACTGAACCGGGAGCGGCTGGTCGAGGCCCATCTGACGGCGGATCCGGTCGACGTCACCTTGCGTCGCCAACACACCGGCGATGACGCGGGCGGGATCGCCGGGCAGAAGCCGGGCCATGATGAAGACGACTGTGGCGACGCCCCACAGGGTGGGGATCGCTACCAGGAACCGCCGCAGCACGTAGGTGAGCACGTGGCTGGCGGCGGCTCGGGCCGGCTAGGCCGGTGACGCGTACATCGTGTAGAAGGATTCGTTCGGAATCGACTGCACGCCGGTCACCTTCGACGAGTACACGATCGGAAATCTCTGCACCCAGAGGAAGAGCCAGGGCGCGTCCTTCCAGATCTGCTTGGACGCGGTGCAGTAGTCGGTGGCGCGCTGGCTCTGGTCGCTCTCCGAGTTGGCCTTGGCGAGGAGCTGGTCGACCTCGGGGTTCTGGTAGTAGGAGGTCGCCAGGCCGGCCGGCGGCCACTGGGTGGACTGGAACTGGACCATCGCCTGGGAGGCGTCCAGGTAGCCCGGCGCCCAGCCCAGAAGATGCATGTCGACGCTGGCCTTGGCCGGGGCCACGTTGATGGTGCCGAGGTAGCTCGGCCAGTCCATGGTGCGCGGTCCGTTGACCTTGACCCCGACCGCGGTCAGGTCGTTGGCGATGACCTGCGCCGCCTGGAAGTCCTGGATGTAGCGGCCTTGCGGCGAGACCAGGTTGATCGTCAGGTTGCTGGCGCCCGCCGCCTGAAGCATCGACTTCGCCTTGCTGACGTCGTAGGGATAGGAGCCGACCTTGCAGTAGCCGAAGAGGGTCGAGGCCATCGGCGCATCCATCGGCGAGGCGGCGCCAAAGAGGACGCTCTTGATGATCTGGTCTTTGTTGATCGCGTAGTTAAGAGCCTGCCGCACCTCTGGCTTCTGCAGCAGCGTCTGCTGGGAGTCCTGGGTGTTGAACGCCATGAAGATGGTGCGATCGCCCGGAGCCAGCAGCACTTTCACCGTCGAGTCCCGCTGCAGCGCCGGCAGGTCAGAGACCGGAGGCAGAAGGATGACGTCAGCCTGCCCGGCCCGGACAAGAGCCTCCCGGCTCGCGGCCTCGGGGACGATCAGGAACTTCTGCGACTTGTAGTTCGGCTTGGTGCCCCAGTAGCCGTCATGACGCTGGAGGGTGACGTGGTCGCCTTTGACGCGCTCCGCCAGGGTGTAAGGGCCGGTGCCGATTGGCTTCTCCTGGTCCGAGTAGGTGGATCCGCCTTTCTGGATCGACGCCGGCGCGACGATGCCGAACGTCACCTCGGTGAGCAGACCCAGCATCGGCGCGATCGGCTTTGCCAGGTTCAGCTTGACGTGCGTGTCGTCGACCACGTCCACCGACTTGACGCCGCGCATCGGGCCGCACAAGGGGCAGGTGCTGGCGGGATCGAGGACGCGGTCGAAGTTCGCCTTTACCGCCGCGGCGTTGAAGGGCTGGCCGTCGCTGAACTTCACGCCGGAGCGCAGCGTGAAGGTCCAGGTCAGGCCGTCGGAACTGGTCTGCCAAGCGGTGGCCAGCGCGGGTTGCACCTTGCCGCTGGTATCGATCTTGACCATGGTTTCGACCACCATCTGGACGATGTTCTGGATCGTGGTGGTCGTCTGCCGCATCGGGTCCATGGTGTCCGGGTCGACGCCGATCGCGATGCGGAGGGTGTCGCCCTGCTTCGACCCGCCCGTCGGCGTGCCGGTCGTTCCGTTGCCGCAGGCGGCCAGAGCCAGTCCGCCCACGACGGCGAGAGCGAGAAGTTTTGTTCTCATTCGAGCCGCGCCCCCAAATCCGTAGCTGATTTGAGTATAAGCTCGGACCGCTCGACTATCAGCTAATGGGTCGGCGGGGCGACTACTAGTTCAGGCCGTAGATGTCGCCGAACTTGCGCTCCGCGTAAGCCACCCAGTAAGAGGCGTCGAGCTCCTGGCCCGTCACCCTGAGCAGCAGCTCGGCAGGAGTGAACTTGCGCCCGTGCTGATGGACGCGCTCGTGCAGCCAGCCCAGCAGGGGGCCGAACTCGCCGGCCTCGACCTGGCCGTCCAGCTCGGGCAGGTCGTTGCGAATCGCGGCCAGGAGCTGCGCGCTCATCAGGTTGCCGAGGCTGTAGGCGGGGAAGCCGGCCAGCTCGCCGGCGAAGCTCCAGTGGATGTCCTGCAGGGCCCCCTCAGCGTCGTTCGGCGGTTTGACTCCGAGGTACTCGACCATCTTGGCGTTCCAGGCCTCCGGAACGTCCTCCACCTTGAGGCGACCCTCCAGGAGGTCGTTCTCGATCTCGAAACGAAGCAGGATGTGGAGGTTGTAAGTGACCTCGTCGGCCTCGACCCGGATCAGTGACGGCTCCACGCGGTTGACCGCCCGGTAGAAGTCCTCGGCGTCGACCTTCGCGAGCTGCTCGGGAAACAGCGCCCGGAGCTCGCCGAACCAGTGCTTCCAGAAAGGCCGGCTCCTGCCGATCAGGTTTTCGTAGAGGCGCGACTGCGACTCGTGGACGCCGTTCGAGGCACCGTCCCAGAGTGGCGTGCGTGCGAGCGCGGGGGAGATGCCCTGCCCGTAGATGCCGTGCCCGCTCTCGTGGATGCCGCCGAAGATGGCCATCGTCACCAGCCCGCGGCTGACGCGGTTGGTGAGCCGGACGTCACCGGGGTTCATTCCGATCATGAACGGGTGCGCCGAGATGTCCATCCGGCCCTGCTCGAAGCTGAAGCCGAGCCTCTCGATGACTGTGTTCACGAAGCCGAGCTGCGGCGCTTCGGGGAAATCGCCGTGCAGGCAGCCGGCGTCGACCGCGTCGGCTTTCCCGGCGATCTTCTTCACCAGCGGGACGATCGACTCCTTGAGACCCGCGAAGATGACCTCCAGCTGGGACGTCGTCATCCCTGGCTCGGTGTAGAGGAGGGCGTCGAAGGGCCGGCTTTCGTAGCCGATGGCCTCCGCCCGGCGCAGGCTGAGCTCGACGTTGCGGGCCAGGTGCGGCGCGAACATGGCGAAGTCGGACTTTGCGCGAGCTTCGCGCCACACGGGCGCAGCCGCGCTCGACGCGGTCGCCATCTCGCCGACCAGCTCGGAGGGGATCCGCCGGTCCCGCTCCTGATCGCGGCGCGTCACGCGGACGAGGCTGGCCTCGTCGCTGCCGGGGTCCAGGCTCGAGACCTCGCCCTCGGTCGCCTCGAGCAGGCGCGTCACCCGGTCGGAAACAAAGAGGTCGTGGGCCCGCCGCCCGAGGGTGGAGAGAACCACGCCTCGCCCCTCAAAGCCGCCCGCCGGCAGGAAGGTCTCCTGGTCCCACGCCAGCACGCGGAACGCTTCCTGGAGGTCGGACACCTCTCCCAACGCCTCGCGCAGCTGGTCGAGGTTGCTCCCCATCGCCCAGTCATGCTAGCTGCCGCGATCCCGGCGGCGTGCTGCGGTTAGAGCGCTGGAGCGGGAGCGGTTTCCAAGCCCTGGGGCTGCAATGGAGCCGGGGCGCCGAGCTCGGCGAGACGCTTGGACAGGTCTGCCGGCGAGGTTTCAGTCTTGATGAGGTAGGCCGCGGCGCCCAGGTTCATGGCGCGGCCGATGTAGTCAGGGTCGCTGTAGTTGGAGAGCATCAGGATCGGGATGGTCTGCGTTGCCGGATCGCTTCGCAGTGCCTCCAGCACTGCGAAACCATCCATCTGAGGGAGGCGGATGTCGAGGAAGATCGCCTGCGGCTGTCCCTGGCGAGCCATCTCCAGGCCGCTCTCGCCGTCCGCGGCCACGCTTACCGCGTAGCCGTCCAGGTCCAGCTTCAGCGCGTACATCTCCGCGATGGCTGGATCGTCCTCGATAAAGAGCACCCTGAGCGACTCAGGCATCTGTGGATGCGCTCCGTTACGTCCCCTCAGCTCTCGCTTTCTCATTTGGCCCCCATGGGAGTGAGCCAACCCCCGCGGATGTCGGCCCACTCCAGGAGCAGAGTGTTACGCCCATTGCGTTACGATGTCAAGGTCCGTAACGCCATGGGTAAGAGATGCCGTCAATGCGGCCGCGAGCTCGAAGGGGCCCCGCACCGGCGCTATTGCTCTGACGCCTGCCGGATGCGCGGCTACCGACGCCGGGCCAAGGGCTTGAGAATCGACTTCCCGAAGGTCACCCGTTTCGGGCTGGTCAGAGCCGTGGTCGCCGCTGAAGCGGTGGGCAGCGACCGCATCCAGGCTTCTCGTCTCCTGATGGACACCGCCCGCTCGCTGATCGCCGAGTCACGCAGCCAGCTGATCGAGAGCCGGCGGCGAATGATCCCCACGCTGCGGGCACTCCGCCCGCCGGGCGACCTCAGCGACTGAATCGCTTCAGATCGATCTGAACGCCGCTACGCGAGTCAGCGCTGCGTTCGCGTAGACCACGACGCACCAGCCTCGCCCAAAATCGGCGGCCGGCAGGTCGATCGAGCCTGCCCCACCGGCTCCGACTCCCAGATTCGGCAGATAGGCGATGTGGAAGGACTGGCGGCCGTTGCAGATCGAGTGCAGGTGGACCGGGTACTTACCCGGCGCCAGACCCGAGAAGGCTACGGAATTGGTGGAGGGCGCCGGCGGGGCCGGTGCGGGCATCGCCGGCTCGGCGGTAGGGGGTGCAGTGGAAATCGGGCTCGGCTCGGCCGCTTGGGGCAGGACCGGCGCTGGCGAAGGCCGCGACGGGGCTGGGGCCTGCGAGGCCGCGGCGCCGGACACGCCACAGGCAGCCAGCAGCAGCATCGTGAGCGGCGCGAGCAGCAGCATCGTGAGCGGCGCGAGCAGCAGCCTCCTGATCATCGCCAGTCACTACAGCGGCCCGTTACAAGAGGCGGACAGACGGACTCAGATCTTGAGGTCGGCCCAGGTCAGCACGGTCTGGCGTACCGGGCGGCGCCGCGACCGGCGGCGGTCGACCGGCACCGGCAGGGGAGTGAGCATCAAGCCTTCCTGGCCTTCGAGCACCTTGTCGATGAGGGTCGTGATCGAATGCTCCTGCGGCTCGCTCACTCCCAGCTCCTTCAGGCGCTCCGCCACCGGTCCGGGGACCGACCCGACTTCATGCAGGTTCAGAGTCTCCAGGGCTTCGAGCAAGTCGTCGAGGCGGCGGAGCCGCCGCCGCCTGTCCATGTTGCCGTCGGCCGGCCGAGTTTCGGATCCCCAGGGTGGGTGCCTGTCCATAGTGGTCTGCAATCCTATGACGAATCGGAGGGACAGCTTTGACGGCTAGCCAACGCGAAGAGCGACCCCCGCGACCATCAGGTAGCGCTCGCGAGCGAGCGCGAAGAGCCGCTGGTTGAGGCCGCCGAGCAGGTCGGCGAAGGCTCGGCCGTAAGGACTTAAGGCCACCGGCGCCATCCCGACCTCGTTGGACACGGCGATCACGTGGGGTGCCGCGGCTACCAGGTCGCCGAGCTCAGTTGCCAGCTCCCGTTCCAGCCGGATCTTGCGGCCGGCCGTCCAGCGGGCGGCGCTGCCGCCGAGTTCCTCCATCCGGTTGGCGAGCCAGGTGTCGACCGCATCGAGCAGGATCGTGTGCGGGTTCTGGGCCCGGGCGAGGGCGGCCACGGGCCTGAGCGGCTCCTCCAGAACCATCCAGCCGGCGGGCCGGGACCGGCGGTGGGACGCGATCCGCTGCCGCATCTCGGCGTCAACCGGGAGGCCGGTCGCGATGACGCAGACTGCCGAGCCATCGGCCTGAGCAAGCGAGACCGCGAACCGGCTCTTGCCGGACTTGATGCCGCCCAGCACCGCGATCAGCATGATGCTCACCTGCCGGTGGCGAACGCGAGGAGCGTCGCCAGCTGCGAAAGCTCAGCCGCCGCACCGAGGACGTCGCCGGTGAGGCCGCCAAGCCGGGTCAACGCGAGGCGGGCGAGGCCCCAGACCGCGATAGCGGCGAGGACGACGGCGAGCAGCCCGCGCGGAGAGTCCCAGGGCAGCAGGGCGGCCACGAGCAGCGCCGCGACCGCCCACTCGACCCAGCCCGGCGGGCCCGCCATCGCGTGGCCCAATCCCGCGGTGCGCACGTAGGGCAGGGTTCCGAGCAGGGCCAGCAGCGCCGATCGCGAGACGACCCCGGCCAGGACGAGGGCGACGGCTGCCTGGGCGGGATTCAGGGCCGAGAGCGCAGCCGCCTCGCCGGCCAGGACGAGAACGATGCTCACCGTGCCGAAGGTGCCCAGGCGGGGGTCGGCGAGGATGGCCAGCCGCGCCTCGCGCGTGCCCCCGCCGAAGAGCCCGTCGGCCGAGTCGGCCAGCCCGTCAACATGCATGGCTCCGGTCAGAACGACCATCCCGCCGATGGCCAGGATGGCAGCCAGCAGGTGACCGCCGAAGGCGGCCACAACGGCGGCGTAAACGACCGCTCCCACCATGCCGGTGACGAGGCCGACAACCGGGAAGAAGACGCGAGCCCGGCGAGCTGGCGGCTCTCCCGTCCCAGTCCCGACGGGCAGAACGGTCAGGAGGCCGAAGGCCGCCCGCAGGCCATCCATCAGCCATCCGCAAGGCGGTTTGCGACGGCCGCCTCTTCGAAGGTCGCCATCTCGTTCAGCAGCCGGATGGAGGCTTCCAGGAGCGGCAGCGCGAGGAGGGCGCCGGTCCCCTCGCCGAGCCGCATCTCGAGGTCGAGCAGTGGCTTCAAGCCAAGCGCCTCGAGCACCAGCCGGTGACCCCGCTCGGCCGACCGGTGTGCGGCGATCAGGCAGCCGGCCGACTCCGGATTGAGCTGCACCGCGACGAGCGCAGCGGCACTCGCGATGAACCCGTCGAGCAGCACCGGTTTTCGGAGCCGAGCGCCCTCCAGAATCACGCCGACAAGTCCGGCGATCTCGAAGCCGCCAAGCGCGGCCAGGACCTGGAGGGGATCGTGCAGGCTTTCGCGATTTACCTCGAGGCCGCGCCTGACCACCGCGCGCTTGCGACGGAGCCCAGCTTCTCCGACGCCGGTGCCGCGCCCGACCGCCAGCTTCGGCTGGACGCCTGTGAGGGCACAGGTCAGCGCCGCCGCTGACGTGCTGTTCCCGATGCCCATCTCTCCGGTGAGGACGACGTCGAGGCCGGCGATCCGCTGGCCCCGCACCAGCTCCCGGCCGCGACGGATCGCCCTTCGCGCTTGCGAGACGCCCATCGCCGGCCCTTCGGTGAAGCTCCGGGTTCCCTGACCGACTCCAAAATCGGCCACCTCGACCCTGACGCCAAGCTGTCGGGCCAGGACGTTGGCGGCAGCCCCGCCGTTGCGAAAGTTGCGAACCATCTGGGCGGTCACCTCGGTGGGGTAGGCGCTCACTCCCTCCGCCGCCACGCCGTGATCGCCCGCCAGCAGGAACAGGACCCGGTTCTTCAGCGGCGGATCGAGGCGGCCGGTTATCGCCGCCAGCCGCGAAGCCAGATCCTCCAGCCGCCCGAGGCTGCCCCGCGGCTTGGTGAGCGAGTCCTGTCTGCTGCGGACGCGCGCGATGACCCGCTCGTTCAGCGCGGGAACCCTGATGGCCGTCACGCGGCCACTTCGAGCGTGAAACGGCGCCGAAACCGCTCCAGCGCAAGCAGCACGGGACTGGCCAGAATCACCGTCAGCAGCACGTTGCCGGTTGCTCGAAAGGTGTCGAAGAAGAGAGACGTGGCGATATAGAAGCGGCCGAAAGCCGCGGCTAGCTCCGCCGATGACATCCCGGAGTGCCAGCCCAAGGACGGAGTGCCCTGGTAGTAGAAGGTCCAGGTCTGGAGGTCGGTGACCGCGCCGTAGAGGTAGCCGCCGGCGAATCCCCAGCCCGCCACGCGAGCCACGTCCCAGGGGCCGGCTCCCGGCCGCCGGCGGAGGAGGCCGGCGCCTGCGCCGAGCCAGCCTGCGGCGAATACCTGGTAAGGCAGCCAGGGGCCGAGCAGGCCGGTCGCCAGGTCCGACATGAAGAGGGCCAGCGCCCCGGCCAGGAAGCCGAACGAAGGTCCCAGCACGTAGCCGGCGCAGAGGATCAGGAAGAACACCGGGCTGAAGCCTTCGATGTCGGCGCTGGTGGCGAGCCGGAGCGCGCATTCGATGGCCACCAACGAGGCCAGGAGGCTCAGGCGCCGCGCGTCGAGCCGGCGGAGCAGGAGCTCGGCCAGAAGGAGAGCCATGAGGGTGGCGAAGACCAGCGGCAGCGACCGCGTCCAGCCGGGCGCGCCGCCGGGCAGCAGCGGCCAGGCCAGGCAAGCCGCGCCGAGCAGCGACACGGCAAACAGCGGCATTGCGGCGATCGCCTCGATCCGCGCCTTCAGCCCTTCTTCGGCGCAGGCGGCGGCGCGGGCGAGGCATCCGGCGCCGTGTAGCGCCAACCGAGAGCTTCTCCGTTCGTCACCGTCACGCCGTCAATTCCGACGTCGGAGATCTTCCAGGTGGTGCCGTCGGTGGAGACCCAAAGCGCCCAGAAAGGCGCGCCGGATGGAAAGCAGCTGCTGAAGCTGGCGGGCTCGTTGTCGACCTGGCAGATCGCGGTTCCGAACGAAGTCTTTTGGCTGCTGTACTCGATCCCGCTCTGCTTGAGGAGTTCGAGCCCCGCAACAGAGTCGCCGCTGAAGCCGACGCAGCGGTCGACCGAAGAGCCCTTCAGATGCTCGACGACGACGTGGGCTTTGTGGCTGGCTGAGGCGTTGATGCAGGCCGCGCTGCCCGTCGCTGTCTGAGTGGTCGGGTTTCCGCCGCAGGCGGCGGCGACGAGCGTGACGGTGGCGGCCAGTATCGCGCTGGCTGCGATGAGGTGCTTGCGCATCTCGAATTCCTCCGGCGGCTGCCTCGTCTCCACCTGCTCCGGGAAACCTCGCCGCGTAGAGGCCGCCCATCGATCCGCGCAGATGGGAAGAATTGCGATGCCTCGACGGGTCGGTCTCCTGGCTCGCGGATCGTGGCTCTCGGCGGCCTTCCCAGGGCTGGCGCCCCAGTGGCCTTCAGGCCTCGAGCTCCCCACTTACAGTTGCGCGACAGCGCCGGACTTGCACCGGCTTCCCGTTACCCGCGCGGCTATTGACTTGGCCTAAATCGTACCCCCCACCTACCTCCCCCCGCGAAGCGGGGGAAGGACCCAGGAGGGGGGTCTCAGGCGGGGGCGGGCACCTTCGGCAGCTCTTCGATGGCGGCGTCGATCCTGGACTGCGAGAGCTCGATGTCCTCCAGCTTGCCCGCGAAGTACGCGTCATAGGCGGACATGTCGAAGTGGCCGTGCCCGGAGAGGTTGAAGAGGATCGTGCGGGAGTCGCCCGCCTCGCGAGCGGCCGCCGCCTCTTCGGCCACCGCCCGGATGGCGTGGGCCGCCTCCGGCGCCGGCAGGAAGCCTTCCGAGCGCGCGAACTTGACGGCTTCAGCGAAGCATTCGTTCTGCTTGTACGCGCGCGGCTCGATCACGCCCTTGTCGACGAGGAAGCAAAGCGAGGGCGCGTCGCCGTGGTAGCGCAGCCCACCGGAGTGGATGCGATCGGGCACGAAGCTGTGCCCCAGGGTGTGCATCTTCACGACCGGACCGATGCCGACGGCGTCGCCGAAGTCGTAGGCATAGACGCCGCGCGTGAGCGTCGGGCAGGCCGCCGGCTCCGCCGCGATGAAGCGGGTGCCCGGGTGCTGGCCCTTGAGCTTGTCGCCCACGAACGGGTAGGCCAGGCCCGCGAAGTTGGACCCGCCGCCCACGCAGCCGATGACCACGTCGGGATAGGCGCCGGCCATCTCCATCTGCTTCTTGGCCTCGAGGCCGATCACCGTCTGGTGGAGCAGGACGTGGTTCACGACCGACCCGAGCGAGTACTTGGCGTCGTCGTGAGTGGCGGCGTCCTCGACGGCTTCCGAGATGGCGATGCCGAGGCTGCCGGGGGAGTCGGGGTCTTTGGCGAGGATGCCACGGCCGGCGTTCGTGAGGTTGGTCGGCGAGGCGTGGACCGTCGCGCCCCAGGTCTCCATCATCGCCCGGCGGTAGGGCTTCTGCTCGTACGACACCTTGACCATGTAGACGGTCACCTCGAGGCCGAAGAGCGCGCCCGCGAACGCCAGCGCCGAGCCCCACTGGCCGGCCCCGGTCTCGGTCGTCAGGCGCTTCACGCCCTCCTTGGAGTTGTAGTAGGCCTGAGCCACCGCCGTGTTCGGCTTGTGGGAGCCGGCGGGCGAGACGCCCTCGTACTTGAAGTAGATGTGCGCCGGCGTGTCGAGCGCCTTCTCGAAGCGGTCGGCTCGGTAGACCGGCGAGGGCCGCCAGATCTTGTAGATCTCGCGGACTTGCTCGGGAATGTCGATCCAGGGCTCGGCGGAGACCTCCTGGGCGATGATCGCCTGCGGGAAGATCGGGGCCAGGTCGGCCGGGCCCATCGGCAGCAGCGTCGCCGGATTCAGGTAGGGCGCGGGCGGGCCGGGAAGGTCGGGCAGGACGTTGTACCAGCGGTCAGGGATGTCGCTCTCACTGAGCAGGATCTTCTTGGCCATTCCTCACACCTCCTGTGACAGCCCCGACGCCTAGCGCTGCGCACAGGTTAGCGCGTCGCTTGAGGTTGCCGGATCAGGCTTAACAGCGGGCGCCGGAAGAGCCAGGCCGCGATCACGAATGCCGCGACCACCGGCAGCGCCACCACAGCCGGCGAATGCAGCAGTCGAGCGATCGAGTCGCCGTAGACGATGCCGAGCGTCAGGAAGAGGGCCGCCCAGATCCCGCTCGAGATGGCGACGCAAACCAGAAACAGCGGCAACGCCATCTCCAGGATGCCGGCCACGACCGTGAGCGGAACCCGCAGGCCGGGCACGTGGCGGCCGACGATGATCGCCCAGGGCCCCCAGCGGTGGAACTCCAGCTCCGCCCTGGCCAGACGCTCGGGAGTGATGTGCAGGAACCTCGCCAGCCGGTGCTCCAGGAGGCGGCGCCCGAACCGGCGCGAGAGGAGGTAGAGGTTCAGCGACCCGAGGATGACAGCGACGACGAAGCCGGCCCAGCCGCCCACCCAGGCCAGCCAGTACCGGGGCAGGCGGTGGCCGACGTAGATGAGCCAGATGTCGCCCGGGATCAAGAGAGGGATCCCGGATTCCTCGATGTAGATCAACAGGAAGCCGCCCAAATAGCCGAACCGGTTGAGCGCCGCGCCGGCGCTCAGCACGATGCCCTCCGGGAGCTCGATCACGTCCGCGATGTCGGCCAGGAAGACGATCAGCGCCAGCCCGACGGCGACGGCCGCGACAAGAGACCAACGCAGGAGCCGCATCTTCATAGACACGCTTGGCGCCAAAAGTGCGTAATCAGCATGGGAATTAGGCACGTTTGCCGCACAAGTGGCGGAATGCGCGGATTAGGCGGCGATCGGTTCCAGGACCACGACCGGCATGACGCGCTTCGTCTTCTTCTCGTAGTCGTAGAAGCCGGGCCAGACCTCGCCCAGCAGCTTGAAGAGCCGCTCTCGCTCGGCGCCTTCTGCAACCGAGGCGCGGGCCTGGAAAGTGTCGGTTTGCACCTCCACGCCGACGACCGGATTGCTGACCAGGTTGTGGTACCAGTTCGGGTTCCGGGGCGCGCCGCCCATCGAGGCCATCACCGCGTAGCGGTCCCCGTCGCGTATGTAAACAACCGGTGTGACGCTCGGCTTTCCGCTCCTGGCGCCGACCGTCGTGAGGAGCAGCAGGTGGTCGCCCCACGGAGGGATCCCCAGGCCCCGCTGGGCGTGGAATTTCTCGATGGTGGCGCGGTTCCAGTCGCTTGCGGGCATCAGAGTTTCAGGCTAGCTGAGCGCCCGGAATGGCTCCGGCCGGTAGGCAGCCAGGACGTCGGTCCAGCTCGCCAGGGCTTGCTCGATGGCCGGGTCGTCGCGGACCAGCCAGGAGAGGTGACGAAGCGCATGCTCGAGCACCGCCGCCACCCCGATCGAGGCGGGCGGCGCCATCGCCTCGCCCCGAGCCAGCTCGGCGCGGCGAATCGGCACCGGTACCAGCGAGCCCGCCGGCAGCTGCTCGGGCGGGTCGACAACCGCCACGTACGTCAAAACCACCTTGCCGGCCTCATAACGCCAAGAGGTGGAATGGACCACGCGGGGCGAGAGCGGGTACCAGGCCATCACTCCGAGGACGAAATCGCCCGGCTGGGCGCCCGCCGGCAGGCCCACGCGGAGCGACTCGGCGTGGACGGGCTTCAGCCAGAAGAGCTCGTCGCCGCGCAGGCCGACAGCGAGGATCTCGAGGGTCTGGGCGACCACGTCGGCCGACCAGGCGACCTCCGAGAGGGGCGGCCCTAAAGCTTCCACGATGGGAGCAACCGGGCGGCCTGGCTTCTTACTCCCCGCCACCGTTCCGCCGGCCGGCCGCCGGCGCCTCGGCTGCGACCTTCCAGACCGCTCTGACCTCGCCCGGCGTGAGTTCGAGCCCGTGCGCGGACCTGGCGTGAGCCTGGACGCCCCGGATCACCTCTGACCTGGAGCCGCGGATGACCCAGCCACAGCGGCAGGTCACCTCCATCAACATCGCGGCCTAGGATACTGCCAGTCATGGCCTCGATCATCCAGGCGGGGTTCCTGGAAGGCCTACCCGAACAGGAAAATCAGCGGCTCCTGGCGTCCGCGCGGCGCCACCACTATTCCGCCGGCGAGGTGGTCTTCCATGAGGGCGACCCGGCCGATTCCCTCCACATAGTGCAGCGCGGCCGCGTGGCCGCCGGCATCACCACCAGCTACGGCAACCAGGTCACCTTCGCCATCAGCGGCGTGGGTGAGGTGTTCGGCGACCTGGCGCTGATCACGCCGGATGCGCAGCGGAGCACCAGCATCGTCGCCCTCGAAGCGACCGAGACCCTGGCCATCTACCGGTCGGACTTCGAGCGCCTCCGCCGCGAGCATCCCCAGGTCACCGAGTTCCTGCTCCGGATCCTCGCCGACCGCGTGCGGTCGCTTTCGGAGAAGCTGA
>VBGR01000065.1 GCA_005880695.1 Chloroflexota bacterium | reverse complement strand
GCCGTGAACACGGTCGGTTAGCCGACCAGGTGGGCTGAGGGAAGGACGCCCTTGCGGTCCCGCTGGCTCACCATGGCCGCCCGGTAGAGCTCCACGTAGCGACGGGCCGACTGGGCCCAGGAGACGTCCTCGGACATCGCCCGCCGCACCAGGCGGTCCCAGATGTCGCGGTGGCGGTACGTCTCGGACGCCCGGACCAGCGCGCCGAAAAGTGCCCAGGGGTCGTACTCCTCGAACATGAAGCCGGTCCCCTGGCCCGTGGCTGGATCGAAGTCCTGGACCGTGTCGACCAGCCCGCCCGTCGCCCGCACCACCGGGATGGAGCCGTAGCGGAGGCCGATCAGCTGACCGAGGCCGCAGGGCTCGAAGCGAGAGGCCATCAGCACCATGTCCGACCCGGCGTAGAGGAGCTGGGCCAGGTGGTGGTCGAAACCGACCGAGGCCGAGACCTGGCCCGGATTCTGCGCGGCGTGGTAGCGGAACATGTCCTCGTACCGGCGCTCGCCGGTGCCGAGCACTGCCAGCTGGATGCCGTGATGGATAAGCGCCGGCATCACCTGCTCGATCAGGTCGATCCCCTTCTGGTCGTAGAGGCGAGAGATCAGCGCGACGAGCGGAGCCGCCTCGTCGCGCAATCCCAAGACCGACCGCAGCGCCGCCTTGTTGAGCGCCTTCGGCGCCGGATCGGCCGCGGTGTAGTGGTGCGGGATCGCCGGGTCGTGCTCAGGGTCGAAGAGCTCGGTGTCGATCCCGTTGACAATGCCGTGCAGCTTGTGCGCGTTGCGCTTGAGCAGCGCGTCCATTCCCTCTCCGAACTCGGGGGTCTGGATCTCTTGCGCGTAGCGCTCGCTGACCGTATTCACAGCGTCGGCGAAGTGGATGCCGCGGCCCAGGAAGTTGACCACGTCGTCCAGGTGCGGCTCTCCGACTTTGATCAGGCCCCAGGGGTCGAGGCCGGCCAGGTGCAGCGACCCAAAACCGAAGACGCCCTGGAAGGCGAGGTTGTGGATCGTGAGGACCGTCGAGATCCGGGCCAGGTCCGGGTCGTCCGCGTAGAGCACGTCGAGGAGGTTCGGGATCAAGGCCGTGTGCCAGTCGTGTACGTGGATCACGTCCGGGATGAAATCGAGCGGCTTCAGCATCGTGAGCACGGCCCGGCAGAGGTAGATGAACCGGGCGTCGTCGTCGCCGAAGCCGTAGATGCCGTCGCGGTCGTAAAGCTGCGGGCAGTCCACGAAGTAGATCGGCACCTCGCCGAGCCGGCCCTCCAGGATCGAGCAGGTCACGGTCTGGGCTCCGAGCGGCACCTCCAGGCCAGTGAGCACGGTCGTCAGGTGGAGCAGGCCGGGGTCGACCGCCCGGTACCGAGGCATCACGATGCGCACGTCGTGTCCGAGGCGGCGGACCTCCTTAGGAAGGGACGCGGCGACGTCGGCGAGCCCGCCGGTCTTGGCGAATGGCAGAACCTCAGCCGACACCAGCAAGACCTTGAGCGGCGCTCCGATCTCCTCCACCCTGTCGCCGGAGCCCGGCACCTGGAGTCCTATCGAACCCGTAGGCGGCACCCGTTCCACCTCCTGCTCGTCCCGGATCACGCCCAGGGCCAGCTCGAGCGGCTCTCCCCCACTCTTGCCGAGCACGTTGAAGGGGATCGAGAAGGCGATTGCGCCGTTGCGCACCGGGCCGATCTCCATCTCGAAGAGCGGCGTTCCGACGCGGCGCCCGCGAGCCAGCCGGTGCGCCGAGAGCCAGGCCGATTCGGGGTCGAAGCGGATCGACACCGCGTAGCCGGGCTCGAAACCGAGGTCGGCCGACGAGACAACCGGCATGGGCAGTGCCGCGGTCGGCTCCTTCGCCTCCAGGTCGCTCAGGGGCGGGCCAGAGAGGTAGAGCCAGAGCGCGACGCCGGCGTCGAAGAGCTCGTAGTGGGGCCGGGAGACGTCGACCCGGACGTGGAGGGTCTCCTCGTCGCTCCCGTAGAAGAGCCGCTCGACGAGCCCGCTGGGCCGGTGCAGGGCGCCGAACCCGCTGGTCATCTCGTAGACCCCGGCGCGCTGCCAGGCCGGGTCCTCCTCCCCGATTGGTGAGATCAGGGCCGACGGGAAGCGTTGGGGGGAGGCTCCCTGGCGGTCGACGATGGCGCGGAAGAGCCGGCTGGGCGGTTTGGCGTCGACGATCTTGTACACGTTGCGGAGGTGGAGGCGGAACTGGTTGTCCCAGATCGCGTCCATGCCCGAGTCGTGGCGTCGGGAGAACCACCAGAACCAGTCGCTGCCCTCGGTGATCAGGATCTCCCGCCAGGCGCCGGCCAGCTGCTCGTACTGGTTCGGATGGTGGTGCGCGTAGTCCTCCAGCCAGTCGCGGGTCTCCGCCAGCAGGTCCCAGGCAACGGTCTGCTCTGGGTCGCCGATCCAGGTGTCGAAGCTGGCGTTGATCCAGCTGCCGCTGTGAAGCCGCTGTAGCTGACGCCTGGCTGGGTGGGCGTCCAGGAAGTCGCTGACGGTGGTGCAGACGATGTCTTCGGCGGCGTCCAGCTCGGTATAGAGGGCGTTCAGGAAGTCGTGGCCGTCGCGTGGGTAGAACTCCCACGCATTCTCGCCGTCGAGCGCCACGACGACCAGGAAGTCCTCGTCGCGCTGCTGCTCGTGGATGTCGCGCAGCCGGCGCATGAGGTCGCGCGCCGCGTCAAGCGCGGACATCCGGTAGTAGTCGAACCCGATCAGGTTGGACAGGATCTTGTCGCGGAAGACCACGGCGACCTCTTTGCCTTCACGCTCCATTCGGTACGGCTGGTAGAGGAGCTCAGGCGCGAAGACCCGGCCGGCGGCGTCGCGGCCGAGGTCGGTCTCCAGCGAGCGGGCGAGCACGTCCTCGTCGGAGATGAACCACTGGAGACCAGCCTGGGCGGTGAGGCCGGCCACGCTCTCGCTGACCGCCATCTCAGAAGGCCACATGCCGGTCGGGCGCCGGCCGAGGAGGCGCTCGAACGTGGCCAGGCCGAGGGCGATCTGCTGGTCCGCGTCCTCCTTGTGCGAGAACCGGCGGTCGGGTAGCTGGATGCCAGGCGAGGCCGTGCGCGCCGAGTCCAGATGGCAGATGAGCGGCAGGATCGGATGGTAGTAGGGGGACGTTATGAGCTCGGCCTGGCCGCTTTCAGCGAGCTCGCGGTACTTCGGGATGACGCTCTGGACCCGCTCCAGCTGGGCCGCGAAGAGGGCGTCCTTGTCAGCCTCCGAGAAGAGGCGGTCCTTGGCTTTCAGCTCAGACAGGCGGGGGTCGGAATCCATCCAGGCGGGGTCGCACCAGGCCAGGTTGGTCCAGACCTGGAGGTCGCGGATCTCCTCGATCGTGTAGGCGTCGGCCGCGGCGTCCTTGGAGGCCAGCTCCAGGTACCGAGGCGACTGCTGCACCCGGAGCGCCTGAGGCGACTCGCGCACCCAGCGGATCAGAAAGCCGCGCTCCTCCGCCGTGAGCTCGCCGGCGGGCCGGCGGCAGAGGTTCAAGAAGAGGTCGTGCGCCTCCCCGCGCGCGTACTCGTCGATCTGCGCCAGCAGCGCCGGCACCAGGTTGAACGTCTGGCGAACCCGTGGGTAGCCGTCCAGGAGGGCCGCCATCTTGTGGTAGTCCTTCGCGCAGTGCAGCCGCACCCAGGGCAGCAGATAGGTCGACGTGAGGTCGTCCTTGTAGTAGGGCTGGTGCATGTGCCAGACGAACGCAAGGTGAAGTGGCTTCATCGCTCCAACCGAAAGTTCTACCTGATTGCGGCCGTCAAACCGCCGACGCCGGTTTGAAGAAGACCCCGGCGAGCGGGGGCAGAGTGATGTCGATGAGGTGCGGCTGGCCGTGCCAGGAAGCGTCTTGCGCCTGCACCCCGCCGAGATTGCCCTGGCCGCTCCCGCCGTAGTCGGGCGCGTCGCCGTTCAAGAGCTCCGTCCAGAAACCGCCAAGAGGCACGCCGAGACGATAGCCGTGCCTGGGCACGGGCGTGAAGTTGAAGGCGGCGATGAGCGGTCGCTCGGGCGCCGACGGATCGCGCCGGAGGAAGCTGATCACCGATTGCTGCGAGTCGTCGGCATCGATCCAGCCGAAACCGTTTGGATCGAAGTCGGTCGCGTGCAGCGCCGAGTCCCCGCGATAGAGGGCGTTGAGATCGCCCACCCAGCGCCGCAGCCCTTCATGCATCGGCCAGTTCAGCAATGACCAGTCCAGCGGCCAGTCGTGTCCCCACTCGCCCCACTGTCCGAACTCGTCGCCCATGAACATCAGCTTCTTGCCGGGGCTGGCGAACATGTAAGCGAAGAGCAGCCGCAGGTTGGCGAACTTCTGCCAGGTGTCGCCAGGCATCTTGCCGATCAGCGAGCCCTTGCCGTGCACCACCTCGTCGTGCGAGAGCGGCAGCACGAAGTTCTCGGTGAAGGCGTACATGCCGCGGAAGGTCAGCTTGTTGTGGTGGAACTTGCGGTGGACCGGCTCTCGCTGCATGTACTCCAGGGTGTCGTGCATCCAGCCCATGTCCCACTTCATGCCGAAGCCGAGCCCGCCCACGTAGGTCGGGCGGGACACCATCGGCCAGGCCGTCGACTCCTCGGCCATCGTCTGGATGTCGGGGTGCTCTTTGTAGAGCTCTTCGTTGAGCTGGCGCAAAAACGCGATCGCCTCCAGGTTCTCGCGCCCGCCGTAGGCGTTCGGGACCCACTCGCCTGGTTGGCGCGAGTAGTCGAGGTAGAGCATCGACGCGACCGCATCGACGCGCAAGCCGTCGGCGTGGTACTCGTCGAGCCAGAACATCGCGCTCGAGCAGAGGAAGCTGCGGACCTCGTGGCGCCCGTAGTTGAAGATCATCGACTTCCAGTCGGGGTGGAAACCCAGCCGCGGGTCGGCGTGCTCATAAAGGTGGGTGCCGTCGAAGTTGACGAGGCCGTGCTCGTCAGAGGGAAAGTGCGAGGGCACCCAATCGAGGACGACGCCGATGCCCAGCTGGTGGAGATGGTCGACCAGGTACTTGAAGTCCTGCGGAGTGCCCTGGCGGCTGGTGGGCGCGAAGTAGCCGGTGGTCTGGTAGCCCCAGGAGCCGTAGAACGGGTGCTCCATGACAGGCATGAACTCGACATGCGTGTAGCCGGTCTTCTTGACGTAATCGCCCAGCCGTTCGGCCAGCTCCCGGTAGTCGGGCACGTGGCCGTTCTTGGCCCAGGAGCCGGCGTGAACCTCGTAGATCGACCAGGGCGCTCCGCCGCTGTTGTTGCGGCTGCGCTCGCGCATCCAGTCGCCGTCGGCCCAGTCGTAGTCCAGCTTCCAGACGATCGAGCCGGTCTTGGGCGGAGTCTCGCAGTGAAAGGCGAAGGGGTCGGCCTTGTCGACCTGGAACCGGCCGCCCCGGCCGATGACGCGGTACTTGTAGATGGCGCCCTGGCTGATCCCTTCGAGGAAGCCTTCCCACACGCCGGAGTTGCCCTTTACCTGGAGGGGGTTGGCGCGCTCGTCCCACTTGTTGAAGTCGCCGATGACGCTGACGTGCTGGGCGTTCGGCGCCCAGACCGCGAAGTAGGTTCCCTTACGACCGCCCACCTCGACCACATGGGAACCGAACTTGTTGGCCAGCCTGTAGTTGGTGCCTTCGTTGAAGAGGTAGAGGTCATCTGACGTGAGCAGGCTCACCTGCGTCGACTGCGCCATCTAATCCACGACTCCCATCAAGTCAAGGATGCCTCTTAGCGGGATCCGGACCCAATCCGGGCGGCTGTTCAGCTCGTATCTGATCTCGTAGAGCGCCTTCTCGAGCAGGTACGTCTCGAGCAGGATCTGCCGCTCATCGTTGGTCACCGGGAGGAAGCTGGCGCCACCGGCGGTGGCCAGGTACTCACGCAGGAACGCCTGGCTCACGTTGTCGCGCCAGAATCGGGCGGCGCGGTCGAGGGTCTGCCGGTCGTGGTAGATGCGGTGAGCCTCGTTGGCCGCGTAGTCGAAGGAGCGCAGCATGCCCGCCACGTCACGCAGCGGCCAGCGCTTCAAGCGCCGCTCCGCGATCGGTCGCGCCGGCTCGCCTTCGAAGTCGATGATCACGAAGTCGCCTCCGGTCCAGAGCACCTGGCCCAGGTGGTAGTCGCCGTGCGTGCGGATCCGGGTGGCTGCGATCGGCCGCTGGATGACCGAGCGTAGCCGGGCCATCAGCTCGCCCTGCATCTGGAGGACCAGCTCGGCGTCGGCCCGCGCCCCGTCGGACAGGCGCGTGAGCCGTGCGTGGAGCAGCTCGAAGACCTGCATGCCCTGGCTGCGCACCGACTGAAAGAGCGAGCGCTGGTCGAGCATCGTCGAGGGGGCCGGCGCGAAGTCCGGGTTGTCCGGGTCGGAAGCGAGCGCGAGGTGCAGGTCGGCGGTTCGCCGGCCGAGCAGGGCGGCCGACTGCAGATAGTCCCCTATCACTTCCAGCGAGACGCCCCGGTGGGGATTCGAGAGGTACTCCTTGAGCTCGCCGAGCGTGTACTCCCAGGCGTCTCCGAGGTTGGGAACGTAGCCCTGAAGAATGCCTAGGGTGGCGGATGGTGACCCCGCCCGCCGGTAATCGAGGCTGCCCGCGAACGGCGGGATGTGCTGGAACTCCGACTGCTCGGTCAGGAAGCGGCTCACCTCGAGGTCCGGGTTGACGCCTGGTTCGAGGCGCCGGAACAGCTTCAGGATCAGGCGTTCACCGAACACCACCGAGTTGTTGCTCTGCTCCGCGCTCGAGAGGTGCGCCTCGAGCTCTCCAGGCGCGCCGGCGCGCAGCCGGCTCAGGGCCCGGCCCGGGTTCGCCGCCACGGCGCCGGCTTCGCCCCGGAAGCGGCGCCGCCGCTCGATTGCTTCGAGCAGCCCCTCGGCGAAATCCGGGTCGACCAGGGCGTCGTAGAGCAGAGCCGGCTCCTCGCCGCCGGCCAGGCGGCAGAGCACCGCGTCACGCCGGTGGGCGAGGAGCTCGCCCGCGCGATCACCATCGGCAAACCCCAGCACCAGGACGTACGTCTCGGCGTCGCCCTCGGCATACCGGGCCTCGACTGTCAGGAGACTGGCGCGCGCCGCCACCGGCACGACGTCCGTGATGACCATGGTCTTCAGCTTCCGGGCCTTGCCGCCGAACCAGCGGCGGGTTTCGACATACGACGGCAGGATCTCCTCGAGCCGGGCCCGGCTCCCCGGTTGGAACAGCTCGTCGGGCTGCCCGTCGAGGAACAGCTCGGGCAGGTCCTCGGCTCCCCAGCGCTGGGCGACCTTGCCGGCGGGGACGCGCGCGGGCTCGAGCAGGAACCAGTAGAAGGCGTGGGGTCCCAGCGTGAGCAGATAGGAGTGCTCGCCGATTTTGGGAAACTCGGTGCTGCCGAACATCTCAACAGGCACCTGGCCCTTGAACCGCGCCAGGTCGAGCTCCACGTACTGCACGAAGCGGGAGAGGTTGGCAACGACCAGGATCTGCTCCAGCTTTTCCTCGGCCCCTGGTTCCTCGTACTTGCGAACGTACGCGAGCACACGCCGGTTCTCCGGGTGCAGGAACTCGAGCGTACCCCGACCGAAAGCCGGGTGGACCTTGCGGAGCGCGATCAGGCGCTTCATCCAGGAGAGGAACGAATGCGGGTTGGCCGACTGCGCCTCCACGTTGACCGACTCGTAGTGGTACTCGGGGTCGACGATTACGGGCAGGTAAAGTCGCTGCCGGTTGGCGCTCGAAAAGCCTGCGTTGCGGTCGGCGCTCCACTGCATCGGAGTGCGCACGCCGTTGCGGTCGCCGAGGTAGATGTTGTCGCCCATGCCGATCTCGTCGCCGTAGTAGAGGACCGGCGTGCCGGGCAGCGAGAAGAGGAGCCCGTTCATGAGCTCGATGCGGCGCCGGTTGTTCTGCAGGAGCGGCCCCAGGCGCCGCCGGATGCCGAGGTTCAAGCGCGCGATCGGGTCCTGTGTGTAGACGCGGTACATGTAGTCGCGCTCCTCGTCGGTGACCATCTCGAGGGTCAGCTCGTCGTGGTTGCGCAGGAAGAGCGCCCACTGGCAGTTTTCCGGGGCCGCCGGCGTCTGCGCCAGGATGTCGACCACCGGGAAGCGGTCTTCCATCTGGATGGACATGAAGAGGCGGGGCATGAGCGGGAAGTGGAAGCTCATGTGACATTCGTCGCCATCGCCGAAATAGGTCACGGCGTCCTCGGGCCACTGGTTGGCCTCGGCCAGCAGCATCCGGTCGCGGTAGCGGGCGTCAACGTGCGCGCGCATCTGCTTCAGCGCCTGGTGCGTCTCGGGCAGGTTCTCGCAGTTGGTGCCTTCACGCTCGAAGAGGTAGGGCACCGCGTCAAGCCGGAGCCCGTCCACGCCCATGTCCAGCCAGAAGTCGAGCACCTGGAGGATCGACTTCATGACGCGCGGGTTCTCGTAATTGAGGTCCGGCTGGTGCGAGTAGAAGCGGTGCCAGTAGTAAGCCTTGGCGACCGGGTCCCAGGTCCAGTTGGAGACCTCGACGTCCTTGAAGATGATGCGGGCTTCCTTGTATCGCTCTGGACTGTCGCTCCATACGTAGTAGTCACGCCAGGGGCTGCCCGGCTTGGCCCGGCGGGCGCGCTGGAACCACGGGTGCTGGTCGGACGTGTGGTTGGCGACGAGCTCGGTGATGACGCGAATCCCGAGCTCGTGCGCCTCCCGCACGAAGCGACGAAGGTCGGCGAGGCTGCCGTAGGACGGATTGACAGCCTCGTAGCTGGCGACGTCGTAGCCGTCGTCCTTGAGCGGCGACGGGTAGAAGGGCAGGAGCCAGACGGCCGTCACGCCGAGCTCCTGCAGGTAGCCCAGCTTTTCGATCAGGCCGCGGAAGTCGCCGACACCATCTCCCGTGCTGTCCTTGAAGGCGCGGACGTGCAGCTCGTAGATGATCGCGTCCTTGTACCAGGTCGCCTGGTCGGCCATCAGCGGACCACCTTGAAGATGTGCGCTGGCATGACGTGCGGGTTGAGCTCGACGTAGTTGCGCGAGCCTTGCCAGCTGTACCGGGACCCGCTGACCAGATCGTCGACCGCGAAAGGCTGGGACGACTCCATCTCTAGCTCGTCAAGCCGGAGGTCGACGAAGCCGGATTGCGTCCAGATCGGGTCCAGGTTGACCACGACCAGCACCAGGTTGGCGCCATCCTCGGTGCTCTTGGAGTAGCAGAGGAGCTGTTCGTTGTCGGTGGGATGGAAGAGGAGGCCGCGGTCCGACTGGAGCGCAGGGTTCTCGATCCGGATCCGGTTCACATGCGCGATGAAATCCCGCAGCGTGCCGGGCCGCTCCAGGTCCCAGCGCTTGATCTCGTATTTCTCGTTCGCGCCGTACTCCTCGCGGCCCGGCGTGGCCTGGTTCACAAGCAGCTCGTAGGCGGGCCCGTAAATGCCGTAGTTGGCGCCGAGCGTTGCCGCCAGGACCAGCCGCGACATGAACATGGGCCGGCCGCCACGCTGCATCTGCTCGGTCAGGATGTCAGGCGTGTTGGGCCAGAGGTTGGGCCGGAAGAAGTCGCGTACCGGCGAGGTCGTCAGCTCGGTGAAGTACTCCATCAGCTCGCGCTTGCCCGTCCGCCACGTGAAGTACGTATAGGACTGCGAGAAACCCACCTTGGCGAGGCGGTACATGATCTTCGGGCGCGTGAAAGCTTCAGCCAGGAAGATCGCGTCTGGAAACTCGCGCTTGACCTCGCTGATGAGCCACTCCCAGAAGCCGAAGGGCTTGGTGTGCGGGTTGTCGACGCGAAAGATGCGCACGCCCTGCCGGGCCCAGTAGACCACCACGTCGCAGAGCTCGGCCCAGAGCGCGGGCCAAGCCTCGGTGCCGAAGTCGAACGGGTAGATGTCCTGGTACTTCTTGGGCGGATTCTCGGCGTACTGGATCGACCCATCCGGCCGCTTTCGAAACCACTCGGGGTGCTCCTTCACATAGGGATGGTCGGGCGAGGTCTGGAAGGCGATGTCGATGGCCACGTCCATCCCAAAGCGGTCCCGAGCGGTGGCCAGCAGGTGGCGGAAGTCGGCCAGCGTGCCCAGCTGTGGATGGATGGCCTTGTGGCCGCCCTCGGCAGAACCGATCGCCCACGGGCTCCCGGGGTCGTCTGGCGCAGCCTCGAGGCTGTTGTCGCGACCTTTGCGATAGGTCCTGCCAATCGGGTGGATGGGCGGCAGGTAAAGGACGTCGAAGCCCATCCCCGCGACGTAGGGGAGTCGCGCCTCCACGTCCTTGAACGTGCCGTGCTTCCCATCCGCCCGAGTCGAACGCGGAAACATCTCGTACCAGGCGCCGTGCCTGGCCCGCGCCGGGTCGATGAGCACCCGCAACACCCGGCTGTAACGCGCCCCGCCCACGCGCTCGCCGTGGCGCGTCATGAGCGTGGCGAGCGCAGGCCCGAGCGCTTTTGCAATGGCCGCCTTCCGGCTCCGCGGACCCGCCCGCAGCGAGCGAGCGGCTGCCTTCAAGTCCTTCTGGTCGACTCCGCCGGCCCTGGCTGCCGCCGCGTCCACCAGGTCGGCCCCGATCAGGAGGTCCTGGGACACGTCCTGGCCAGCGTCGACACGTTTGGCGAGGTCCCGAGCCCAGGTCGCGAAAGGATCGACCCAACCCTCGACGGTGAACTCATAGCAGCCCAGCTGCTCGGGCTTGAAGCCGGCCCGCCAGCGGTCGTTGGGCAGCGAGCGCATCGCGACCTCGGTCCAATCGAGCTCACCTGCCCGGCGCCAGTGGAGCGAAGCCCGGAGCTCCTCGTGGCCGTCGGCGAAGACGTCGGCCTCGACCCGGACGCTCTCCCCCAGCGATCCCTTCCCGGGAAAACGGCCGCCCTCGACCTCTGGAGCCACTCCTTCAATCACGACGCGCGCCCGGAGCTGCTCCACCTCCGCGCCCGGTAGCTTCAGCTCCACCTGGGCCGGGGGCGCTGACCGCATCTCGAAAACGCTATCAGGGTGCTGAAGCGGGGCGGCGAGCGATCAGCGCAGGATCTCGAGCGCCTGCTCGTGAGCGTGCACGTCAGCCGAGCAGAGCAGCGTGCTGCGTGTCTCGAGGTCGACGCCCAGCTGATCGAGCGAGCGCCCTTGCATGTCGGTGGCGACCCCGCCGGATTCCTTGAGCACCAGGAGGCTCGCCGTCATGTCGAAGACGCGGGCGTCGATCGGCGAGCAGAAGACGTCGAAGCTGCCGGCCGCAGCCTGGGCGATCGAGATAGCCATGGAGCCCAGGATCCGGACCTTGGCCGATCGCTGGACGAGCGCTTCGGCCTTGACCAGCGAGCGGGGTGAGCTTTCGAGCGCCAGGACCTCGAAACGGCGCGAAGGCCGCCGGGGCAGCGGGTCCAGCCGCTGGCCGGCGCGCCAGGCGCCGCCACCCCGGATCGCCGACCAGGCTTCGCCGGTGGCCAGGTTCATCACATAGCCGGCGCGGACGCCGCCGACTCGGGGCTCGTCGACGAGACTCAGCATGATCGCGTAAAGGGGCAGCCCCTGCTTGGCGTTGAGGCTCCCGTCGATCGGGTCCAACAGGATGGTCGGCGATTCGGCGCCGAAGTCGCGTTCGCCGATCTCTTCGGACAGGAGCCGGAACCTGGCTCCTGCTTGCGCGACCTTCTCCAGCGCCGCGACCGCCACCGATTCCGCCAGCCGGTCGACCTCAACGGTCCGGTCGCCGCCGGCGCCTGTCGCCAGCTCCGCTCGACCCGCCTCCGTGCCGGCGACCGGCGCCACGACGGTCCGAACGCTGGCTCCGATGCTTGCGAAGAGGGTCAGCCAGTCGGTGTCTGTCAGCGCGTGCGCCGCCAGAGCAGGAGCGCCCCCAGCCCGATGAGGAGGGCGGGCCCGATGACGCGCTCATCCACGAGGTGGAGGCTGAAGAGGAGCAGGACCAGGCCGGCGCTGATCAGCACCAGGCTGCCGCGGCGCCGCGGGCGACTGACCGCCTCCCCGGCGCCCGGTACCAGAACGTCGATCTCATCGATCCAACCCGGTCGGCGGACCAGCCCGAACACCCCGATGGCCACGATGATGAGTGGCCAGAGCTCGTAGACGAACCGCGGCAGCAGGGAGAAGTTGACTGCCAGCACCAGCAGGCCGATCAGCACCAGGATGATGCCCAGCCCGCTGACGGTGCGCCGGCGGCTGCCCACGCGCTTCATCGCTCCTGGCCGGTGATGGGACTGGCTCATTACGCCGCTATTCTGCGGGGATTCTGCCGGCCCGGCTCACATGTTCGACGAGGAGCCGCGAGACAACGTCCGGCCGTTCGTATGTCAGCCAGTGACCGGTCTCGGGCAATGCCTCGAGCCGGTAGTACCCCTGGACCTCGTCGGCGGTGGCCTCGACCGCCCGCCGGCGCACCGCGGTGTCGTCGGTTCCCCAGACCATGAGCGTCGGTGTCCGGATCGGGTTGGGGCAGGGAGGGAAGGCGGCGTAGGCGCCGGGCTTCCAGTTGGCGCGGTAGTAGTTGAGCGCGGCCGTGAGCCGGCCCGGGCGGCTCATCGACTTGAAGAACGCCGTCGCCTCCTCCCCGCTCACGGCCGTCGGGTTGGGGGTCAAGGCGAACATCGCGCGCAGGCGCCGGCCCTCATCTTCCAGCAGAACCTCCTCGGCCTTGCCCGCCCTGACGAAGAGACCGACATAAGCCGACGCCTCCTGCTGCTCAGGGTCGGCGTGTCCCGTTCCGTCGTAGCCCGCGGCAGCCGCGAAGACCGTGGGGTGCGGCACGGAGAGCGCCGACCAGGTCCGGACCAGGCTCGGGTGCCTGCTCGTGAACGACCAGCCGATCAGCGATCCCCAGTCGTGGCCGACCAGGTCGACGCGGTCCTCGCCCAGCGCGTGGACGAGGCCCTGCACGTCCTGGACCAGGTGCCTCAGCGTGTAGGCGTCGACGCCCTCCGGGACGTCGGTGCCGCCATAGCCGCGGAGGTCGGGCGCGACGGCCCGCCAGCCGGCCTTGGCCAGCGCCTCCAGCTGTGGCTCCCACGACTCCTTGCCTTCCGGGAAGCCATGCAGGAGCAAAGCGACCGGGCCGTCCCGAGGGCCGGCGACGAGTGCCGAGAAGTTGAGGCCGTTGGCCTGCAGGCGAGCTCGCTGGGTGGGCACCGCTACTTCAGGGTTGTGATCCAGTCGGCCGCGGCGGCCAGGGCGTCGTCGAGCCGCTCTCTGAGGGCGTGGCCGGTGCCGGGCAGGGTGACCACTCGCACGTCGCGCAGCTTACGCACCTCGCGGCGAAGCTCGTCGGGCGAGCCGAACGGGTCGGACTCGCCCTGGATTATCAGCGCCGGGCAGCGGATGCGCGGCCAGTGCTCGGTCCTCAGCTGGTTCGGAAAGCCGGGCCGGTGCAGCGGGTAGGCGAAGACCAGCAGGCCGGCGAAGTCGTGCTCGGTGGCCGCCAGGCTGGCCACCCGCCCCCCGTAAGAGCGACCGCCGATCACCACGTCCGGGCCGCTGCCGGATTGCTCGAGGAAGACGGCCACCGCCCGCTCGGCCCGCCCGCTGGGCAGCTTCACCCCCACCGCCTCGACGCCCCGTCGCCGGAGCCCCTCGACATACGGCCTGATGGAATCCACGCCGCCCGATGCCCCGGGACCCAGGTAGACCTTCACGCGGCTCTCTCGATCGCCCTTTTCATGCCCTCCAGAGCGTTGCGGATCCGGCCTTCAAGCAGGCGCTCTACGCCCCGGGCGACGAAGTCGCCGAAGATCCCACCGGGCGGGTCGTAGGCGACGGCGAGCTCGACGTCGGTGCCGTCCTGCCCCGGGCTGAAGTGCCACTTTCCTTCGTTCTTCACCGGGGCCGACTCGGCGGTCCAGGCGATCGCCCGCGGCGGTTCCCACGCAGTGATGCGGAGGACGGCGTTCAGCGTCAGGTGGGCGGCATCGAGCTCGACCCGGTAGCGGGCGCCCTTCCCGCGTGCTTGCCGGCCGAGGGGACGCCAGGACCGGACGCCTTCCATCACCTCCGGCACGTGCCGGTAATCGGCCACATACTCGAACACCTCGTCGATCGGCCGCGCGATGGTTAGACCGGCGCTCAACTCTCGGATCTGACGACCTCCGTACCTGCCAGCTCGTCATGCAGGGCGCGTCTCCGGAAGATGGCGACCGGGACCGCGAGGAGGCGGACTGTGGCCTGACCGAAGCTGACCCGGGAGCCATCGACGGAGGTCAGCCGCTGCCTGGTCAGGAAGCCACCGGCGGTGCGCCCCGCCAGGCTCCAGCAGCCGACGTGGTAGGCGGCCACGATGGGCAGGGCCGGACGCCGCAAGAGGCGCGCGAAGGCAAGGCAGATGCCGACATCGATGGCGGCCGCGGCGAGCCTCTGATCCGGCGGGCTGGGAATGCCGGGGGGCGGCACTCGACCCCTGGCCTGGAGGAGCGAGAGTCGCGCCATCAGGTGGTGGAAGGGCCGCTGCGTGAATCGATACAGCCAGCGAGGAAGGAGTGGATGGTAGCCGTCGACCACGATCTCGACCTCGCCATCCCGCCAGGCCGTCCGGACGGTCCCGCCACGGCGAGCCGCCAGGAGGCCGCCGCGGATCTCGCGCACCCAGCCGTCACCGCGGCGGTGTGGCTCGCCGAGCCGGATCAGCGCGAGCGGCCCGACCGATTGGGTCCCGTCCTGCACCCGAATCAGGCCAAAGGTGAGCCTGGGCAGCGCCCGGTCGAGGATGTAAGCGAGCGCCTGCGGATCCTCCGGCGGCTCCGGCATGGCGACCCTGTCCTCGACCCGGACTGCCTCTTCGATTCAGTTCAACGATGCCACATGCTGCTGCTCGAGCCAGCACGGCGAGATCACGAACGGATCGCGGCCTCGTAATCCGGGAAGTAGCGCTTGATTGCGCTGATGTCGAACTCGCGCAGGATCGACTCCTTGGCCTCCTTCGCGAGCAGGAACTCGAAGCTGCGCCGCACGAGGTCTGCAGGATCAGTCCCACCCAGCCGGCGCAGCTCATCCGCGCTGACCCGAACCAGGTGGAGGGTAGCCGAGCGGTTGTCGCGCACCTCGACGGTGCAGAGCCAGCCGGCCGCGTCGGGCTTGACGCTGACAGTGACCAATGCGAGATCATGCTAGCCGTGCCAAAGCTGCTGATCGTCGCGTCGACAGGACCCACCGACCCGACCCGGGCAAGCATCCCGTTCCACATCGCCGCCAACGGCGCCGCCACGGCCGGTGTCGAGTGCGGAATCGCGCTGGCGGGCGATGCCACCGAGCTGGTCAAGCCGGAAGTCGCCGCCGGCGTGCGCGGCGTCGGCATCCCGCCGCTGGCCGACCTGCTGGCGAAATGCGCCGCGCAGAACATCACCTTCTACGTTTGAAAGGGATGCGCCGAGGCCCGGGGGGTCTCGCAGCTGGGAAGCGGCCAGGAGTTCATCACGCCGCCCGACCTGGTCCGCCTGACGATGGAGGCGGAGCGCGTTCTTAGCTTCTAGCTGGCTGGTGGTTGTTAGTGCTTGAAGAGGCGGGACTTGAGTCCCAGCCGGTGCAGCAGGTAACCGCCGAGCACCGCTAGCGTCTTCAGTCCGTAGACGGTGCTGACCCGGAAGTTCACCGAGGACGCCTCAGAGAAGTACTTGGTGTTGACGGGCACCTCTGCGATCGCGAAGTCGAACGCGGCGGCCTGGACGAGGATCTGGGTGTCGAAGACGAAGTCGTTGGAGTTGCGCAGGAAGGGCACCGTCTCCAGGAAGCGCCGGCTGTAGGCGCGGTAACCCGTGTGGTACTCGGAGAGGTGCAGCCCGAGGACCAGGTTCTCACAGGTCGTGAGAAAGCGGTTGGCCAGGAACTTCCACCAGGGCATCCCGCCCTTGCGCGCGGCGCCCGGGGCGAGGAAGCGCGAGCCGAGCGCGATGTCGCCCTTGCCGCTCTGGATGGCGGCGACCATGTCGCCCAGGACCTTCGGGTCGTACTGGCCGTCGGGATGGAGCATCACCACCACGTCGGCGCCCTGCCGCAGGGCCTCCATGTAACAGGTCTTCTGGTTGCCTCCGTAGCCGACGTTGTGCGGGTGCTCGATGACCTGGATCTCCAGCTCCTTCGCCACCTCGACAGTGCGATCGCTGCTGGCGTCGTCGACCAGCAGCACCTTGTCGGCGACGCCGCTGGGGATGGCGAAAAAGGTCGAGCGCAGCGTCTGGGCGGCGTTGTAGGCGGGCATGACCACCATCACCGTCGCCCGGCGGCCGGTGCGCGGGGGGTTTTCGGCGGTGGCCATGTGCGCTGACATGATAGGAGTGACTCTCACGCTCAAACGCGGACGGCCGAAAAGCAGGTCGAATTCGCCGGACCCACCATCCTTCTTGACGTACGAACATCTGTTCGATAAGCTGTAGCCAGCCTTCCAGCTCCGCCATAGACGTCTTTCCGGGAGGCGTTTTCAGTCAGAAAACTTCCTGGCCGGAGAGATGCAAGAAGAGCTCACCCGCGCGATCGACGTCATCCATCTCCGCTTCGGCGAGCAGGCGCTGGCGCGCGTCGACACGCTGCCGGCTGTCGAGTCCTGGCCAACCGGTGTCGAGGCGATCGACCGCCTGACGGGGATCCAGGGGCTCCCGAAAGGCCGGATCGCGGTGCTCCAGGGCCGGGCGACCTGTGGCAAGTCGAGCCTGGGTCTGGCGCTGCTGGCGCAGGCGACCCGCGACTTCGCGCAGGCGATCGCGATCGACCCCGGTCAGAGCTTCGACCCCTGGGCGCTGCTGGAGTTCGAGCCTGAGCTCTCCGCGCTGACCGTCGTCCGCCCACCTGGCGCCGAGGCGACCGGCGAGGCGGCGACCGCGCTGGCTCGAGCCGGCGTCGGCTTCTTGCTGCTGAGCCTGCCGGGTCGGATCGCGGCGGCGGCTGAGCCCTGGCTGCCGGTCCTGGCGGCAGCGGCCGAACGGTCAGAGGCGGTGGTGCTGGCCGTGGTCGAAGAGTCGCCGCGGGCGCTCGCGCACGCGTCCAGCCTGAGCTTCAGCTGCGAGCGGACCGGCTGGCGGTTCGAGCGCGGCGAGCTGATCGGGGTCCAGGCGCGGGTGACCTGCGTCAAGAACAAGGTCGGGATGCCAGGGGCGAGCACCGAGCTCGAGATCAACTATCCGCTGGGGGCTGCGCTGCAGCCCGAGCAAGTGCTGGCTGAGGTGAAGCAATGGAACCAGGAAGAGCGCGAGTCTGCTGTGGTCTGACAGTCCACTACGAGCTGGCTCAGCGGCCGGACCTCTACGGCCGGCCGGTGGTGGTCGCCGCTTGGCGCGAACACGTCGTCTGTGCTTCGCCCGAGGCGGAGAACTTCGGCGTTCGCGTTGGGATGAGACAGCGCCAGGCCCAGCAGCTCTGTCCTGACGCGGTCTTCCTCGACCCCGACCCGGACGCGGCCGGGCGCCTTCGCGAGCTGGTCTGTGCGGCGCTCTACGACCTTTCGCCGGTGGTTGAAGCGCGCGTCGACGGCTGCGCCTGGATCGACCTTGACGGCGTCGTCCAGGCGACCGAGGCGGTTCGCGAGATGCGGCGGCGGCTGCGCCAGGCAACCGGCGCCGAACCCCGTCTGGGCCTGGCGCCGGGGCCGTTCAGCGCCCGGCTGGCGGCGGCGAGGGCACGGCCAGGGAGGCTGCTGCGTGTGGCGGATGCGGCTCCCTTCTTGGCCCCCCTCCCCATCGCCGAGCTCGACCTCGAGAGCTGGCAGCTCGAGCAGCTCGACCTGCTCGGGCTGCGCACGCTCGCCGACGTGGCGCGAATCGGTCCCCGCCAGCTCGAGTCTCAGCTCGGCAAGCCTGGCCGGCTGACGGTCGAGCGGGCGCGCGGGCAGGAACCCGACCGGCTCACACCCTGGACGCCACCTGTCACGACGTCGGCCCACCGCCAGTTCGACCCGCCGGTCGAGGAGCGGGAGGCTTTGCTCTTCGTGGCCAGAGCTCTCTGCAACGACCTCGCCCAGGAGCTGGCGCTGCGCGGCGCGGGCGCCAAGCAGCTGCGGGTACGGCTCGACACCGAGGAAAGGGAGTCGCTCGTCCGCCACCCGCTCAGCAGCACTGCCGAGCTGTTTGGGCTGGTGGGCGCCTGGCTGCGCGAGTGGCAGCCCGCCGCACCGGTCGAGGCGATGCGGGTCGAGCTGCCCTTACTGGAGGCGGCCGGACGCCGCCAGCTCCGGCTCTGGGCCCGGGGCGACGGCTCAGCAGACGAAGTCACGGCCGCCCTGGAGCGGCTCCAGGAACGTCACGGCGCCGAGGTCGCGTTGCAGCCAGAGCCGGCGCTGCCGGCCTCGCCTGTCCCGAGCCAGCGGTTTCACTGGCATGCTCTGGGCGCCTCCGACGCGCCCATCAGCACGCGGCGCTCCCGGCCGGTGCCGGTCATTGACGAGAACCCGCGGTTGTCGCGCGATCTGGGCTTTTTTCCACACCGGGCACCATGACGCGGCTCTGCGATCCGCCCATCCCGGTCGAGGTCGAGCTGAGCCCCGAGGGCGCTCCCGGCCGGATCACGCTAGGTCCGCTGCTCGGACCCTTGAGCCCCACCGCCCGCTGGCTGGCCGAGACCGACTGGTGGGCGCGGCCGGTCGCGCGCGAGTACTGGAAGGTGATCTTGAACAGCGAATTGCTCTGCGAGGTCTTCCATGACCTCCACCAGGACCAGTGGTTCCTGGAACGGATCTATGACTGAGCCGTTTTGGATCCAAACCCGCGTCCTACGACGCCAACACAAGCGGTTTTGGATCCAAAACTGGCAGGCGGAGCGCCCCACGAACTTCAGCGACCACCGCCGCCGGGCGCTCTCGCAAGTCAGAGGCCGTGAAGCGGAGCAGCCGGAAGCCGGCGTTGGTCAGGCGGTTCTGGCGCCGATTGTCATCGACCAGGCTCGTCCGATGGATCTCTCCGTCGTATTCGATCCCAAGGCGAGGCTCGAGATAGAAGAGATCGACGCGACCCAGGAAAGTGCCGTCTGCCGCCGTCAGCGAGACCTGGGTCTGTGGCCTCGGCAGCCTGCCCCGCACGAGCAGCATCCGCAGGCGAGTCTCCATCGGCGATTCGGCTCCCGGGTCGGCGTGCAGGACGGCACGCTTGAAGGCTTTTATGCCGTTCCATCCGCTGCGCTCCCTGACCCAAGTCCGCAACGCGTCGAGATCGACCCGGCCGGCTATCAAGGCCATGTCGACGAAGACGACTCCCTCGGTCAGCGAGCGCCGGCGGCAGAGATCGGCCAGAGTGCGACACACGGTCGTCGCTGGGAAGCCTCGAACTGTTACGACGTCACCCGCGACCCGAGCCCGCCTGACGCGGAAGCCGACCCGAGCGGACGCCGACCAGCTGTCCGGCACGATGACCTCGATCGGATCCCGATGCGGTCCATCAAACCCCTGCAGCCAGGCCGCCGTCCTGCCAGCGAACACGCTGCCTGGCGGAAGGCGCTGGAGCGCTGCCTCGAGTCGTTCTTCCACGCCGCAGAAGGTTCCTTGCCAGCGGGTTGCACAACAACCCACCCTGTTAAGCCGGTTTTGGATCCAAAACCGCAACCCAGCGCCTGCTCATGCGCCGATTTGGATCCAAAACCGCGATGACTGAGCCGTTCGTCGAGCTTCACTGCCACTCCAACTACTCCTTCCTGGACGGCGCCTCGCATCCGGAGGAGCTGGTCGAGCAGGCGGCCGCCCTGGGCATGCCCGCCCTCGCCCTTACCGACCACGCCGGCGTCTACGGCACTGTCAAGTTCCTGAACCACGCCAGGCGTGTCGGCATTCGGCCCGTCCTCGGGACCGAGCTAGAAGTGGACGGACGCCACCTGGTGCTGCTGGCCAGGAACATGCGGGGCTGGTCCAACTTGACGCGGCTTTTGAGCCTGGCCCACAAAGACCAGCCCAAAGGCGAGGCGCGGACCACGCTCGAGAAGCTGGCCGAGCACCGGGAAGGCCTCTTCGTGCTGACCGGCTGCAAGCCGATCGGCGAGCGCCGCCTCCGCCAGCTCCAGGACGCTCTCGGCAAAGACGGCGTCTTCGTCGAGCTCCAGAACCACCTGAAGCCCGAGGACGGCTGGCTGGCCGCCGGCCAGGCCGAGGTGGCGGCGCGCTGCAAGGCGCGAACGGTCGCGACCAACAACGTCCACTACCACCTCCCCGCCCGCCGGCCACTTCACGACGTGATGACCGCGATCAAGAACCGCATGACGCTGGAGGAGGCGCGCTCGCTGCTCAAGCCCAACTCCGAGTGGTTTCTCAAGGACCGCCGCGAGATGCAGGCTGTTCTCGGCGCTTACCCCGAGGCACTGGCCACCGGCTGGGAGCTGGCCCAGGCGTGCGCGGTGGACCTCGACTTCAGCCAGGTCCGCTTCCCCGGCTACACAGTCCCCGACGGCGAGACGCCCTACAGCTACCTCTACCAGCTCTGCCAGCAAGGTGCTCGCGACCGCTACCACCCGATCACGCCGCCCGTCACGAAAAGGCTCCAGAAGGAGCTCGAGGTGATCGAGAAGACCGGGCTCGCCGAGTTCTTCCTCATCAACTGGGACCTGATGCGCTTCGCCAGAGAGAGAGGAGTGCCGGGCCAGGGGCGGGGCAGCGCCGCCGACTCGATAGTCGCCTATGTCCTCGGCATCACCCGCGTCGACCCAATCGAGCACAACCTGCTTTTCGAGCGGTTCCTCCACGAGGAGATGAAGACCACGCCCGACATCGACATCGACTTCTCCACCGAGCACCGCGAGCAGGTGATCCAGTACGTCTACGACAAGTACGGCTGGGAGCGGACGGGCATGGTCTGCAACGTCGTCACCTTTCAGCCCCGGATGGCCGCGCGCCAGGTCGGCAAGGCGCTCGGGTTTCCACCGGATGTCGTCGACAAGCTCGCCAAGTCAGTCGATTCCTGGTTTCCCGAATCGCTCGAGGAGACCACCCAGCAGGCCGGCTTCGAGCACCTCACCGGCTCCGCCCCCTGGCGGCAGTTCACCACCCTTTGCAATCAGGCACTGAACTTCCCGCGCCACCTCTCGATCCATGTCGGCGGAATGCTCGTCACCGGCGAGCCCCTCGTCGACATCGCGCCCGTCGAGCCGGCAACTATGCCCGGCCGCGTCGTGGTCCAGTTCGACAAGGACGACGTCGAGGATCTGGGCCTGATCAAGATGGACATGCTCGGGCTCCGCACGCTTTCGGTCGTGGCCGAGTGCCTGGACCTGGTCGAGCGGCGGACCGGCGCACGGCCCGACCTCGACCGGCTTCCGCTGGACGACCCGCGCGTCTACGAGATGGTCGGGGAGGCCGACACCATCGGGGTCTTCCAAATCGAATCGCGTGCCCAGATGCAGACGCTGCCGCGCACGCGGCCCAACTCCTTCAACGACCTGGTCGTCGAGGTGGCGATCATCCGGCCCGGGCCGATCCAGGGCAATGCCGTCCACCCCTACATCCGCCGCAAGCAGGGACGCGAGCCGGTCACCTACCTGCACCCGCTGCTGGAGCCGATCCTCCGCGACACACTCGGCGTGATCCTTTACCAGGAGCAGATCCTGGAGATCTGCATCGCCGTGGCGGGGATGACCGCCGGCCAGGCCGACGGGTTCCGCCGCGCGATGAACCGCCACCGCTCTCATATCGAGATGCGCAGCCTCCACGACGGCTTCCACGAAGGCTGCCTGCAGAACGACGTCTCCACCGAGATCGCCGAGGAGCTCTTCCACGCGATCGAAGGGTTCGCAGCCTTCGGGTTCTGCCGCTCCCACGCCGCTGCCTTCGCCCGCACGTCCTACGAAACCGCCTGGCTCCGGATCGAACACCCGGCCGAGTACTACTGCGGCCTCCTGAACAACCAGCCGATGGGCTTCTACCACCCGAGCGTGCTGGTCGAGGATGCCAAGCGCCACGGCACCGCGGTGCTGCCCGTCGACATCAACAAGAGCGCCGACCGCTGCCTGCCGGAGGGCCCGGATCGAATTCGCCTCGGCTTGAACTACGTGAAGGAGCTGGGCAGCGCCGGCCGGGAGGCGATCAAGACCGAGCGCGCCCAGGGCGCGTTCGGGAGCTTCGACGAATTCTCCGAGCGGCTCCGGCCCAACCCCCCCAGCGCTGAGGCAATCCAGAACCTGATCATGGTCGGCGCCTTCGAGTCGCTCGGCACGCCCCGGCGGACCCTGCTCTGGCGCTGGCAGGAGGGCCGCCGCGGCCGGGCTCGCAGGCGGGGCCTGGATCCCGAGCCGGCCTTCCGGTTGAATGGCAAAGAGCCCGATCTGCCCTCTGTCACCCCGCTCGAATCGACAGGTCTCGAGTACGCGATCAGCGAGCTCTCGACCGGCCGTCACCTGGTCCATTACTGGCGGGAGCGCCTTGACGCGCTGGGCGTTGTCAACAGCCTGGCCGCGGCCCAGGTCCCCACCGGGCGCGCGGTGCGCGTGGGCGGCTTGGTCATCGTCCGCCAGGCACCGGGCACCGCCAAGCGTCTCCGCTTCTTCACCCTCGAAGACGAGCAGGGCCACGTCAATGTGACCTTCTACCCAGACGTCTACGAGCGCTACCGCCGGGTCGCCAACTCGAACTCGATCCTGGTCATCGAAGGCGTCATGCAGCGTGAGGACGGCGTCCACTCGGTGCTCGCCAAATCCGTTCTCGGCTTGCAAGGGAAAGACCGCACGCTCCCCGAATCGCACGACTATCGTTGACGCAGGTCGGCAGATGACAACCGAGTCGGTCCGGCGCTGGACGGGAATGGCAGGCATCGCCGCCACGGCCGCGTCATTTGTGGGCGTCGGGTTGTTCTTCACCGCCGGCCTGCCGCCCTCCTTTGCCGACGCCGGGCGTGTCGCCTCCTACTTGAAGGGCGGCAGCGTGGCGTTTCAAACGGCGGCACTGCTGCTGCTGCTTGGCTTCGCCAGTGCGATGGTCTTTGTAGCCGGACTCCGGACTCTGGTCGTGCGCGCGGAGGCGGGCAACGACTTCCTCGGGTCCGCCGTGTTCGCGCTTGGCCTGACTTCCTTCCTGCTCGGCTTCGCCAGCGTCGCCCTCCTCATCACCGCCGTCGCCGAGTCAATGAGCCAGGCACAGCCTGCCAGCGTCCGCACGCTCTTCGAAGCCTCTGGGATTCTCGCCGGAGCTCCCTCGCTGCTGCCGCTGGCGTTCTTCGTAGGCGCTGCCGGTTCTGCGGTGCGCGTCGCGCGGCTGCTGCCTGCCTGGAACGTCTGGCTGGCCTGGGCTGCGTCAATCCTGGTTCTGCTGGCCGTGCCATCGGCCTATGGCGGCAACGATCCCAACGCCTTCTACTCGGCTGACGGCCTCGTCACAATCGCGGCCGGGGTTCCGCCCTATCTCTGGCTGGTCGCGACCTCAATCGCCATCCTGCGGGCAGCTAACCTGCAGTCTTGACGGCATCGTGCCCGATCTGCGCGAGAGGGCATCCACTCGACGTTCTGGCGGACCTGCCGGCAAGCTGGATCACCGCCCCGCCGGCCGCACCCCTACCCGGCTACGCCTGTGTGGTCGCGCGGCTCCATGTCATCGAGCCCTTCGAACTCGATCCACCCGACCGCCTCGCCTTCTGGGAGGACTGCATGCTCGCTGGTCGAGCGCTGAACAGCCTTTTCAGCCCGCGAAAGATGAACTACGAGATCCACGGCAATTCGATCCCGCACCTCCATATGCACCTCTATCCGCGCTATGCCGGTGATCCATACGGGACAGGTCCGATCGACGGCCGCGCCACCTTCCACCGCTCGTCCGCAGACCTGGCGCACATGAAGCGGGCGCTGGTCGGCGCGGGGGCGCGCTAGACGGGTGGGATGAACATCGCGGCGTTGATCAGCGGCCGCCGGGCGCCTTCCACAGGCAAGTACTCCAGGACGACCTGGGGCGCGCCGCCGCCGGCGTAGCCGACGCCGCCGCGGGCCAGCGTCGCTGGGTCAAGCAGGAGGATCTGGCCGACCTCGATCGCGGTGACCGGCTGCAGGTGCGCGGCCGTTCGGAGCACGGTGTCGAGCCGGTACTGCGCGGTGCCCAACAAGAGGGCCTCGCGGTAGGCGGCGTCGAGCCGCTTTGCCTCCTCCGCTCCGGCCCCGTCTTTGGGCGGCTGCGGCATCACCGACTTCGAGGTCTCGACCGGGTACAGAGGTGATGATGCCCGGCATCTCGGCGGCAGCGTAACCAACGTTGGGCATGATTGGACCGAAACCAATGCCAGAGTTGCCCGAGCTCGAAGCGCTGCGGATCCGGTTGAGCCCTGGCCTCACCGACCAGATGGTGACCGGCGTCGAAGTGAATCCGAAGAAGGCTCACCTCCTCAGATACCCGGTCGAGGAGTTCGCTCGTGAAGTGCCAGGCCGCCGCATCCGCTCGCTGACGCGGCGGGGCAAGCATCTCGTGTTTGCGCTCGACGCCGGCCGCAGCCTGGTCATCAACCCAATGCTCGGCGGCCGCTTCCAGCTCGCGGCCGTCGAAACCAACCCGCCCGCGACGTGGGTCTTCTCGCTGCGGCTGGAAGGCCGCCAGGAGCTGCGCTACACCGACTTCCGCGACATGGGCCGGATCTACTGGGTGGCCGACCCGGCCGAGGTGCCCGGCTGGGCGGAGCTCGGCCCCGAGGCGGACACCGTGCCGGCGATGGGCCTCGAACCTTTCCGCCAGCGCCTACGGCGCTACCGCGACGAGCTGAAAGACCTGCTTCGAAACCAGGCTTTCCTGGCGGGGGTCGGCAATGCCTACTCGGACGAGATCCTGTTCGAAGCGCGGCTGCTGCCTTTGCGCCGCCGGTCGAGCCTCAACGCTGCAGATGAGGAGGCGCTCTTCGCGGCCATCCCCACCGTGCTGGGACGGGCGGTCGAGGCCATCCTGGCCGACCCTGACTACGACGAGTCCAAGCAGAACCGCTCGTTCATGGCGGTCCACGCCAAGGGCGGCAAGACCTGCCCACGCTGTGGACACCGGATCAGCCAGCTGGGCTCCAACCGGGAGCCCCTCAACTTCTGCCGCGGATGCCAGGCCTAGTGGTCAAGTGCCTGGACAGGGGCCACTTTTTGTAGGTTGGCGGTATGCTTCGGCCGATGGCCGTGGCCCGAGAACTGGACGACATCACGCGCAGCCTGGTCAGACATCGTCACGAGCACCCGCCCGTACGCGACGTCAACCAGGAGCACGACCGGCGGCTGAAGGCGGGCGACCGGATCGCAGGCGACTTCGCCCGCGTGGTCGGGAGCTGGACCTTCGTCATCTTTCAGGGCGTTCTGCTGGTGATCTGGATTCTGCTCAACGCCCTCGGTTTCACCCGCCACTGGGACGGCTACCCCTTCCAGCTCTTGAATCTCATCCTGAGCTTCGAGGCCGCCTTCGGCATGCCACTCGTCCTGATGGCCCTCAACCGCGTCTCCGCCCGCAGCAGACTCTCGGCGCAGCAGGCTTACGAAGAGGGCGTCAAGTCGGAGGAGGAGGTCAAGTCCGTGATGACGCACCTGGAGGTCCAGGACGAAGTCATGCTCCAGGTCCTGCACCGGCTCGAACGCTTCGACCGCGAGCTGCGCAAGATCTCGCGCCGGCTCGGCGTCGCCGAGGAGCCCGCCTAGCACGCCGCTCCCGCGTCAGGTGACGCGGTAGATCAAGTACTCGAGATTCGAATGCACGAGCCGGCCGTGCTGCTCCCAATAGGTCTGGTTGGCCAGCCAGCTCGGCGTCCGCTCGTGCGGGCCGATGACGACGTACGCGACGTGGTATTGCTTGATCAGCTCGGGCGTACGCGGATCGCCACGCAGCATGACGGCGACGTCCGCCTCCTTCTGGCCCCAGTCCGTCAGGCCGTAGCTCCAGACCCACCCCGGATAGCCGATCACGACCCGGCGACCCGCCAGGCTGGGGATCGGCTCGTTGTGATCGGGAGCCGCGAGGAAGATGGCTTTGGGGTCGGTCTCCGACCGCGCCCAGGCCGCGGCCTCCACCCCGTTCGGGTCGGCGAAGGAGAGACTCGCCTCCAGCATGTCCGTATCCCGGGCGGCATCCAGGGTCCCCGGCAGGACCAGGAGAAAGAGCAGGCCGGCCGCAAGGAGCGCCGGTAGCGTCCCGCCCTGGAAGAGCCGAGCCAGGAGGGCCCCGATCAGCAGCGCCCCGAGCAGCGCCCAGAAGATGAAGAACTTCTGGTTGTCCCAGTCCCAGGGGTGGAAGAGGACCAGGTTGGGGATCAGGAACCATAGCCACATCGGCGCGAAGTGGCGCTGGAAGTCGGTCGGCAGGAGGCCGCGCAGGAATTGCGCCACCAGCAGGAGCGGGATGAACAGCCCGGTGTTCTTCAGCCAGAACCAAGCCCAGTTGTCGTGGCTGCTGCCGTTGGTCGCAAGCCAGCCGAGGTCGAGGCGAACACCCGGGCCGCTGCTCGGCCAGAGAAAGGCCAGGGCGGGCGCCGCCAGAAGCAGCGCCGGCAGGAAGAAGCCGACCCACTCGATCCGCCGGTTGAGGACCCACCAGAAGGCCGCCAGCGCGAGCACCGTGCCGTAGGCGTGCACGTGAAAGGCCGGAGTGAGCCCGGCGAGCACGCCGGCTGCGATGAACGGCGCCCAGTCGGGAGCCGGGCGGTCCTTGGCGGCGTAAAGGACGGTGAGTGTGATGAAGAGCAGGCTGAAGCCGAAGAGCGTCGATCGCTGGGGCAGCAGGCTGGCGAGAATGGGATTGAGCCAGACGAAATTCAGGGCCTCGAGATGCGTGTACTCACGGGGCAGGTGCAGCAAGACGCCCCAACCCTTGTCGGCAACGTCGCCGAAGAAGAACACGAAGCCGAGCCCGCCCATCAAGACGAACACGAAGAAGCCCAGCGCCGCGGCGAGGCGGCCGCCGAGGAAGCGCACCGCGGCCAGGTAGACGACCGCGGGGAAGGCCAGGCCGAGGAAGCCGCTGGTCAGTACCAGCGTGGCGGGCAGCCCGACTCCAAGCGGGACGAGGCTGGCCGCGAAGAAGTCGACCAGGAACGGGTAGGCAAGCGCGTGGCCCGGGTCGATCGGGTACTCAGGTGGGAAGTTGCGGCCGTAGGCGAAGGAACCGGCGTAGGCCAGGTGCGCCGCCCAGTCGCCCCAAACGCTCGGGTTGCCCGCGAACAGCCCGCCACCGCCATAGCTCCAGGCCTGGGAGAGAAGCCGGAAGGTGTACGCCCAGCTGATCGCGAGGACCGCCACCAGGGGCCACGGATGACCCGGCTCTCGAGGATGCCGCCACCAGCGGTCGCGCGCCGCCTTGAGATCGGCGTTGACCAGAGAGCGGCCTTTGAACCAGCCCGGCGCCGACGCCGCGAGCGCCAGCAGGGCGCCCGACCAGACAGTGCCGGCGGTGAGCTGGCCGGCTGCGAGCGCGAAGACCAGGAAGCCGGCCCCGCTCACTACGAGCGCGCCGATCACCGCCCCGAAGAAGAGTCGTTCCTCGAAGAGCAGGTCGACGCCGGCCAGGTAGGTGAGGCCGAAGCCGGCCACCACGCAGGCCAGCAGGAACGCCAGAACTGGGCTCAGCTGGACCAGCAGTAGCGCAAGCAGGCCCGCCAGGACCAGGCCGGCGACGATCCAGCCGGTGCGCGTGGGTGCCTTGGCGGCCGCCGCCCGGGCGTCCGCCAGCGGGGTTTCTAAACCCACGTGCGCACCCACATGTGACCGAACGGCCAGCCTGACCACCACGGATGTCGCCAGCCCAGCAGGTAGTCGCTGGACCCGATCGGGATGGCCGTCCAGACCGGATAGAAGTAAATGAAGACGAGGACCGCGATCGCCAGGTGTGTATAGGCGACCGCGCGCCAGTCGCCCGCTTTGAGCAGCACCCTCTGGCCGACGCGGAGCTCGCCCAGCTCGCCGATTTTGGCCAGCACCAAAGCCAGCGCCAGGAACATGAAAGGAAGGCTGCCGAACATGTGGTAGAGGAAGAGCACCCGGGTGATCTGCGACCAGGGCAGGTACTGGGTGAGGAAGGCCAGCAGGATGAAAGCCGCCGCGTAGCTTCGGTGCCTGATCGCGAAGTAAGGCATCGCGAGCAGGCAGGGGATCGCGCTCCACCAGATCCACGGGTTGCCGAGGTTGATCAGGCCGGCCACGAGCGGCTGGCCGGTGTTGGCGTCGACGCCGAGGCCCTGAGCCTCCCAGTAGTACGCGACCGGCCTGTAGAGGAAGGGCCACGAGTACCAGGGCGAGCCATAGGGATGGTTGGCGGTCAGTGTCGCGTGGTAGACGTAGGAGCTGACCTGGTAGCTCCAGAAATCGCTGAAGCCCTTGAAGTAGCCGTGCTGGAAGAAGTTCGGCCACCAGCTGGCGTAGTAGATAAAGAAAGGGATCACGACGAAGGCGAGGACGGCCACCGGCAGGTAGGTGGCCGCCCTGACGCCGCCCGGCAGAGCCGGCCCGACCGCCTCCGAGCGGCCCCAGGCCCACAAGCCGCCAGCGGTCGTCAGGCGGACGTCGACCACCCGCCTGGCGGCCCGCACCGCGAGGATGAAGACCATGGTCGCCAGCGCGGCCAGGGCGATCCATTTGGCGGCGACCGCCAGTCCGAGGACAACACCGGTGGCGAGCAGCGAGGCGATCGAGCTCCGCCGGGTGGGACTGTCCAGGTGGAGGTGGAACACCCAGTAGGCGAGCAGGATGAAGAAGATCGGAAAGATGTCGATCATGCCGATCCGCGACTGCACGAAGAACATCCCGTCAAAGCACGCGAGCAGGGCCGCGGCGGCGGCGAAGAGGCGATTCGGCCACAGGCGCAGCGCGAGCAGGTAGAGGAGTGGAATCACGAGCGAGCCGAAGAGGACGCCCATGATCCGGAAGCCGAACGGCGTGAACCCGAGGTCCGCATAGGAGCCACTCGCCTGCTCAAAGGTGGCTCGCCACCAGCCGTAGAGCCACTCGCCCGACGCGATGATCAGCTTGCCCAGCGGCGGCTCTGGGTCGAAGTAGTACTGGCCGATCAGGTCCTGGTGCGCGAAGTCGCCGAAGTAGACCTCGTCGAAGATCTCGCCGTGGGCCGGCGCGAGGGAGCCGTTGCTCGGATAGCCGCGCTGGTACGGATAACCCAGCCCGCACAGCGCGCCCAGGCTGGCCTTTGAATTCACGGGCGTGTTCACGACGCAGTTGTCGAGCGCGAAGTGGTCCTGGGGGTGCGCGTACAGGTCCGGGAAGATCGGACTGAAGAAACGCAGCACGAAAGCCACGACCGTGAGGGCGGCGAGCGCGACGAGGTCGGCTCGCTGCAGCTGGAGATAGGCGAGCGCGCGCGCGACGGGGCCGGGCTGAGGCGCTAGCGGCGCCGCTTCCGACGCCGGGCTCCGCCGAGGTTCTGCTGTTGCAGCCGGTTGGGCAGCCGTCGGGATACCTCCTGGGCAAGGGACTCGGGATCGTCGACCGGGACGGCGATGGTGCTGTCGAATGCGTAACGCTTGCCGAGACGCTTGCTGATACGGGCCACGTTGGCCTCGTCGCCGCCGAGCCTCAGAAAAACCGCCGGCTTGTCCAGCAGCGGCTTGGTGATGTTGTTCACGTAGCTCTTGCGCTCGGGCGGAAAAGCGTTCTTCAAGGGCGCCACCCGGGCGGCCCGGATCTGTTCGTAGGGGATCGTGGTGTTCTTCAGCGGAAAGCTCCAGTTGAAAAGTAACCCGTCCTCGCCGGGGCGCACGTAGCTCAGACGGCGGAAAAGCCCGAAGAAACCGAGCACGAGCAGGGCGCCGATCACGCACTCGGCGATCAGGATCGGGAGGCCCTTGTCGCGGGGGTTGAAGATCACGAGCGCACCTCCCACCACGAGCAGGCCCGGTCCCATGATCCAGTTTCGCCGCCAGAGCTCCCGCGCGTAGAGGTTCGGAAACTTCACCGCGGTTCGAATCGTAGCCCGAGGTTCTCCGGTCGAGACCAATCGCGACTTCGGTCGACCGCCCGCCGCCACTCATTGAGCCGGCTCTGCGCCTCATCGCGCGAAAGCCTGGGCTCGAACTCCCGGTCCAGCCGCCAGAGCGCCGCCAGCTCCTCGTCCGTCCCCCACACCCCGGCCCCGCGGCCGGCCAGAAAGGCCGCGCCCAGCCCGGTCGTCTCTGTGTGTCGAGGCCGGCGCACGGGGATGCCGAGGAGGTCCGCCTGGAGCTGGCAGAGAAGATCCATGACGCTGGCGCCGCCGTCCACGCGGAGCTCGCTCAGGGCGCGCCCCGCATCGGCGACCATGGCCTCCACCACGTCGCAGGTCTGATAGGCCATGGCTTCGACCGCCGCCCGGACCAGCTGGGCGCGGCTGGAGCCCCGGGTCAACCCCACTATGGCGCCTCGCGCGTAAGGGTCCCAGTGGGGTGCGCCGAGCCCGGCGAAGGCCGGCACCAGGAAGACACCGCCGGCGTCCGGAATGGACTCCGCCAGCGGGCCGGCCTCGGCCGCGGACTTGATCAGACCGAGACCGTCTCGCAGCCACTGCAGGGCGGCCCCGGTGACGAAGATGGCGCCCTCCAGCGCGTAGCTGAGACGGCCTTCACGGAGCCAGGCAACCGTGGTCAGCATGCCGGTCTGCGACTCAACTCGGGCCTCGCCGGTCTGGAGCAGTACGAACGAGCCGGTGCCGTAGGTGTTCTTCGCCATCCCCGGCTGCAGGCAGGCCTGCCCGAAGAGCGCCGCCTGCTGGTCTCCGGCAACGCCCGCGATCGGCGCCGCGATTCCGGCGAAAGCCGCCGGGTCGCTCCGGACCAGCTCGCCGCTGGACGGCCCGACCTCGGGCAGCAGGTCGGTCGGGACGCCGAAAAGCCGCGACATCTCCTGGCTCCAGGCACCGCGGTCGATGTCGAAGAGAAGCGTCCGGGAGGCGTTGGAGGCGTCGGTCAGGTGAGCCCGCCCGCCGGTCAGGCGGGCGATCAGCCAGCTATCGATGGTGCCGGCCGCAGCGTCCGCTGGGAGTTCGGCATGATCGAGAAGCCAGCGCAGCTTGGTCGCCGTGAAGTACGGGTCGATGACGAGGCCCGTGGTCTTCCGAACCTGGTCCTCAGCACCTGCCGCCTTCAAGCGGTCGCATTCGGCCGCCGTCCGGCGGTCCTGCCAGACGATGGCGTTGTGGAGCGGCTGGAGGCTCTTGCGATCCCAGGCGACGACGGTCTCGCGCTGATTCGTGATCCCGATCGCCTGCACCTCTTGCGCTGAACCACCCGCTTGCTCGAGCGCCGACGCCGCCGACTTCAGCACGCTCTGCCAGATCTCTTCGGGGTCGTGCTCCACCCAGCCCGGCTGCGGGTACTGCTGCTGGATCTCGTTGTAGCCCCGGCCCCGGGGCGCGCCATCCTCGCCGACCGCCAGCACTGAAGTGCCGGTCGTACCCTGGTCGATCGCCAGGACCAGGCGCTCAGCCACCGATGAAGGCGCCCTGCATGGCTGTGCCGCAGGGGCAGGATCGCTCGTTCGGGATGCGCGGAATCAGGTCCAGGATCAGCTGACGCACCCTGGTGATGTTGGCGGCGAAGACGCGCTCGACCTCGGCCACGGTCACCGCGGGGACGTTCGGTTCGCCCTGCAGGCCCGCGTCATAGTCGGTGATCAGGGAGAGGTTGGCGTAGCAGAGCTCCAGCTCGCGGGCCAGGACCACCTCGGGGTACTGCGTCATGTTCACGACCTGCCAGCCCTGCGCGGCAAACCAGCGGCTCTCGGCGCGCGTCGAAAAGCGAGGGCCCTCGATGACGACGACCGTGCCCGTCTCGTGCATGGTCACGCCGGCGTTGTTGCCGGCTTCGAGGGCAAGCTCGCGGAGCTGCGGACAGTACGGGTCGGCCGCACTCGCGTGGGCTACGCGCGGACCTGTGTAGTAGGTATCGGCCCGACCGCGGGTGCGGTCGACGAACTGGTCGCAAACCACGAAGTCTCCAGGCTTGACGTGCGCCTGGAGCGAGCCGGCGGCGCTCGGCGCGATCACGCGCGTCACGCCCAGCTGCTTCAGGGCCCAGAGGTTGGCGCGGTAGTTGATCTGAGCGGGCGGCAGCGTGTGCTTGACGCCGTGTCGAGGCAGGAAAGCTACCTCCTGGTCTGCAATCGAGCCGATCGCCACGTCGCCGCTCGGCTCTCCGTAGGGCGTCTTCAAGTGCTCGCGCCGGACGTCGTCCAGCAGTCTATACAGGCCGGAACCGCCGATGACGCCGATCATCGAGTCGTAACCCGGAGCGAAGAGAGCGCTTCGCGCAGCGGCGGACGCAGGACCCCGAGCTGGGTTATCACGGAGGTGACGAGCGCCGCCGGTGTGATGTCAAAGGCAGGGTTGAAAGCGCGCGTTCCCGCGGGCGCGAACGTCGTCACCTCCCGCTCGTCTCGCTCTTCGATCGGAATGGCCGCGCCGTCAGGCGCGTGGAAGTCGATGGTGCTGAGCGGTGCCACAACATAGAAGGGCACTCCGTGCTCGCGGCAGAGCAAGGCGAGCGGGTAGGTCCCGACCTTGTTGGCGACGTCGCCGTTGGCGGCGATCCGGTCGGCACCCGCCAGCGCCACGTCCACCATTCCCTCCTGCAGCGCCCGGCCGGCGGCTCCGTCGGCGATCAAGCGGTGCGGAATGCCCAACCCGCGCAGCTCCCAGGTCGTGAGCCGGGCGCCCTGAGCGCGAGGCCGCGTCTCCATGACGAGGACGGAGGGCTCCAGGCCGCGTTCCTGCGCGGCCCGAACCACGCCGAGCGCAGTGCCGTAGTCGACGGTCGCCAGCGCTCCCGTGTTGCAGATCGTCAGGATCCGCGGCTGGTTCGGCAGCAGGCCGGCGCCGAGCTGGCCCATCCGCCGGCAGGCGTCCACCGACTCCCGGGCGATCCGGTCGGCCTCTTGGAGAGGGTCGGGCGCCGCCAGCACGCGGTCCAGCGCCCAGGCGAGGTCGCGCGCGGTGGGCCGGCTCGAGCGGATCGCCGCCAGGCCCGGCTTCGGGTCGGATTCACGCAGGGCCAGCACCGCTCCATAGGCTGCGGCTGCGCCGATGGCCGGCGCCCCGCGCACGATCATCGACCGGATAGCTTTGGCCACCATGGCGGAGGTGGCGCAGACCACATAAGACTCCTCATCGGGAAGCTTGGTCTGGTCGATCAGCCGAAGGGCCGAGCCGGTCCACTCGAGGGTGGGCACGGCTCCTATTCTCGCCTCGTGGTTCCCTCGCCACTTGATGGGCGGAGGGTCAGGGTGGGGGCCGCTGCCAGGCTCTGTTCAAACTGCCAGTCGAATAACCGTCGAGATCCAATGCGACGAACGTGTAGCCGGCCGCCTTGATGCCCGCGGCAACCTCCTCCCGCCGCGCTGCCAGTGCCGCGATCTCCTCCGGCTCGACCTCGATCCGGGCGACGTCGCCGTGGTGGCGGACCCGGACCTGCGAGAAGCCGAGCGCCTTGACAGCGGCCTCCGCACGTTCGATCCGGCGCAGCGCCTCGACGGTCACCGGCGTGCCGTGCGGGATCCGCGATGAGAGGCAGGCGAAGGACGGCTTGTTCCAGTTGGGCAGGCCAAGAGCACGGGCGGCGAGACGGATGTCGGGCTTGCCCAGGCCCGCTTCGAGGAGCGGGAAGCGGACGCCTCGGCGCACGGCCGAGCCGTGGCCGGGGCGGTGGTCGCCGGCATCGTCGGCCGTGGCGCCGTAGGCGAGGTGAGCGAGGCCAAGATCCCGCTGGACAGGCTCGAGCGTGTCGAACAGCTCCTCCTTGCAATGGAAGCAACGGTCGGGGTTGTTGCGCACGTAGGCGTCCAGCTCGACTTCAGAGGTCTGCACCTCCTGGAGCCGGGCCCCGAGCTCCCGCGCCAGCTCACGAGCTGCCGCCTGCTCCGCTTCGGGATAGGCCGGCGAGCTCGCCAGGACCGCAACCGCGCGCTCGGCGCCGAGCTCTTCCAGGGCGAGCTTGAGCAGCAGAGTCGAATCCACGCCGCCGGAGTAGGCGACCAGCACCGATCCGAGCTCGCGCACGAGCTGGCGCGCCAGTTCCACCGCGGCTGGGTTCGAGGTTCCGAGCTGGATCACGGCTCAGTGAAGGTTACGCGGGGCTGTCAGGCGGAGGCTTGCTCGGAGGGCTCGTAGGAGGGCACGCCACAGAATTGCTCGTAGTCGATCAGCTGCGTAACCGTGGGATTCTCGCCGCAGAGGACGCACCTGGGATTCTTGCGGAGCTTGAGCTCCCGGAACTGCATGTCGAGCCCGTCGAAGAGCAGGAGGCGGCCGCCAAGCGACTCGCCGATGCCGAGGATCTTCTTGATGGTTTCGAACGCCATCAGGCTGCCCACGATGCCCGGGAGCACCCCGAACACCCCGGCCTCCGCGCAGCTGGGGGACGCACCGGGAGGCGGCGGTTCCGGATGGAGGCAGCGGTAGCAGGGCGTGCCGTGTGCCGAGTCGAAGAGGCTCACCTGTCCCTCGAACCGGAAGATCGCGCCGTGCACCAGGGGCTTGCCCAGGAAATGGGCGGCGTCGTTGGCGAGGTAGCGGGTTGGGAAGTTGTCGGTGCCGTCGACGACGATGTCGTAGTCCTTGAACACGTCGAGGGCGTTTGTCGAGTTCAGGTGCTCGCGAATGCCGACGACCTCGACGTCCGGGTTCATCGACTGCAGCCGATCGGCCGCCGACTCGGTCTTGGGCCGGCCGATGTCTTCGACACCGTGCAGGATCTGACGCTGGAGGTTGGAGGCGTCGACGTCGTCGAAGTCGACGACGCCGATCTTGCCGATCCCAGCCGCAGCCAGGTAGAGCCCGGCGGGCGAGCCCAGGCCGCCCGCGCCCAGCAGGAGCACGCTCGTCCCCATCAGCTTGCGCTGACCTTTGCCGCCCACCTCGGGCAGGATCAGATGTCGCGCATAGCGGGCGACCTGGTCCGGGGTGAAGCCGTTCGGGGAAGCCATCACCTTCTTTATACCCGGGGGCGCAGGTTCGAATTCCGGCCCTCCTCGGGTGGAACGCCAAGCATACGGCAGGCCCAGGGGAGGCAACCCCAGAGCCGGACCAGCCTGCCTATTCGAGCGCGGAAGCGGGTATCCATAAAATTCAGGGACCGCCACATGGAAGCCGAGTATCTCGACGACGAAGAGGTCATCGCCCTCTACAACCAGGTCCGGACCGGCCGCAAGCAGTGGCCTACCGGCATCTGGAGCTCGCCGGCCGCCCTCCAGTACGCGGTGACCATCTTCGACTACTGGATCCACAACGTCATGGGCTGGAAGAGCTGGCCCGAGGCCCGCAAGCGGGTGAACCCGGTCGTGCTCGAGGAGCACCGGCTGGCCGACATCGTCGAGCAGGTTCTGGTTCCCGAGTTCGGTGAGGACTGGCTCGACTTCGAGGTCGTCCTGAACGAGAGCATGCGGCTCTCCGAGGACCCGGAGTGGCAGACCGACCTGGCCGACCGCCAGGAGCGGGTCGAGGCCGCCTTCGAGCACGCCTTCGAGCAGCTGATCGGTTCGACCCAGAAGGAACCCCGCCTGCTCTCCACCTACCATCGCTTCCGAAACCACCTGCTCCGCATGTGGAGCGCCTTCCAGGAGGCGCAGGCCGAGCGCGAGAAAGCGCAGCGCGACGCCGCCACCAAGTTCTGGAAGGACCTCCGGCTGGTCCGTTCCAGCCGGAGCACGAGCGGGGAGACGTGGTCGATCGTCAACCACGAAGACGAGCGGCTGGGTGAGGTCACGATGGTCTGGGGCGAGCCTCATCCGTACTGCGTGGTCGTACTCGACGAACGGGTCCCCGAGGGCGAGTGGGAGCAGGTCGTTTACCGCCTGGAACAGGAGGTCTTCATCGAGGAGCCGGGGCTGATCAGCTTCGCCATCTGGCACAAGTCGTTCATCGGCGAGTACTACCGCTGCGTCGACTGCGGAGAGCTGCACAGCCAGTTCGACGACGACACGGCCGCCGACCTCCGCCTGGACCTGCCCGACGACGAGAACGACTGACCCTTCCTCCCGCTTGACGGGGGAGGTCAGGAGGGGGGCGTGGCAGGCCTCCTAGCGACAGGTCAGCGTATGGTTGCGACCCTCCCAGCCATCCTTGAAGTGCGCGGTCCAGCCCATCACCGCGCCCGGCCGCATGATCTGGGTCGGGAGCTCGGCGACGTGGAAACCCAGCGTCGTGTCCACGGTGGGGCTCTCCTTCCAGGTGGCCCAGTCGTCGGCGCTCCAGCGCACCACAGCCGGTTGGTCGAGCTGGATTTTGACGCGGCGGCCGGCCGCGAAGGTGCGCACCGCGTGGGCCTGGCTCCAGACGAAAGGCGGGTCCTCCGGCGGATCGATGATGCAGCGCCGGCGAACCTGCTCGAGCTGGTCGCCGGAGCGACCGGTGGCAAGTGAGTTGAGCGTCTTCAAATACTCGGCGTGAGCCCAGCCGAGCGGCGCCGCCGAGCCGTTGGCGATCCCCGGCTGGAGGCCGCGCTGCGGAATCGCTGGACCATCCCAGACCTGTTCCGGCAGCATCAAGCCTGGCCCGGCGAAGGCTTCGAACGCCCTGACCAGCGCCGCGATCTGCTCACCTCGCAGCAGCTCCAGGTGAGCTCGCTCGCCGACCAGCAACGGCCAGGGGCGGCCGACGCCGCCGGCACCGGCGACGGGCCAGGGACTGCCGTCCTCCGCCTCCCCGTAGCGATCGCCCACGTAGCGGCGCCACGCCGGGCCTGCCGGTGTGCGGGAGAGGAGCTCGGCATCCACTGCGGCGAGGCTCCTGGCCACAGCCGGGTAGTGGGCGTCGCGGATGCCGTGCCGGACCAGCTCGATGAAGTCGATGCTCAGGACACCGCCGGTCGCTGCCCCGGCGTCGGGGTCGGCGGCCAGGCGCACGTAGTGGCCACGCGCTTCTGAAAAGCACCAGGCCTCGATCCGGTCGGCCCAGTAGTCGGCGACCACCCGCAGGTGGGCCGCGGCGACGTGATCACCAGCCAGGTGAGCGAACTCCGCGCTGGCGATCAGGGCCGAGACGGTCACCGCCAGGGTGGAAGGCGAGAGGCCGCCCGCGTCCTCCCAGCGGTCGAGCTGCGTCAGGGGCCCATGGCTAAGCATGTAGACGGCCGCCGGGCGGACCAGCTCCGGGTAGGGATCCCAGTCCAGCGCCCCGGCGAGAGCCAGCTTCCAGGCCAGGAGGACCGGAAGCGCCACCTCATCGAGCTCGACCGCGCGCCAGTGGGGCCGGCCATCCAGGGTCCAGTTCTGGGGCCACTCGCCGGTCGCCCGCTGCATCCTGGCCAGATGCCGGAGGGCGCGCACCGCGGGCGCCGTGTCGCCCGCCTCGACCAGCGCGGTGGCCTGGTGGTAGAGGTCGCGCGACCAGACCAGGTGGTAGACATGGTTGCCGTCGCGGTTCAGCTCGCCCCAGGGCGCACCCGGGGCGGCCACGAAAGCGCCGCGGGCGTCCTTGTCCTCGAGACAGCGCAGCACCGCTAGCGAAGCTCGCGCCAGGTTGCCGCCATCCCCGCTGACCTGGGCCAGGCGGGGTGGCAGGTCGGGCAGCGCCGTCCATGCCTTCTCGAAGGCCTGCGTGACCGCGGCCGTGCCCTTGCGGAGCACCTCCAGCGCAATCTCTTCTGCGTCGGCGCGGGCGTGCGCGAAAGCCACGGCGACCTGGAAAGCGCCAGAGTGCAGGGCCAGCTCCGCGCCGAGGGTCACGTTGCCCGGACCAGCCCGCCCGTACGTCGCCGACATGGCGCCGTCGGAGTCGTTGAGGTCGACCCAGAGGTCCGACGAGTCCCGATAGCCGGCGCTGGCCCGGGCGAACGGGCCAACCAGGGCGATGTGGATGTCGCCCTGGCGTGCCAGGAGGACGGGCGGGTCGAGGGCGAGCACCTCCGCTTCGTTGCCCTCACTCCCCGGAACCACGTGCGGAGTGGCCATCAGGTAGAGGCGCAGGTCGGGCAGCTCAGGGTTGAAGGCGCCGGCGATCAGCAGCGCGCTCCGGTCGGGGTCGACGACGAAGTTGAGGCTCAGGTGGTACTCGTCGTGGGAGCTGAAGACCGAAAAGGCGGGGACGCCTGGCCGCAGCCAGCGCAGGCTGTGGTCTGCCTCAGCCGCGTCGTCGACCGGCGGAGCGCCCGGCGCAGCGACCAGGAAGCGGAGCTCGTGGAGGGTCGGCTGGCGGAGGCTCGGAAAGAAGACCTCACTCAGGTTGCCCCGGGCGAGGGTGAACCAGACTTTGCTCTCCAGGCCGGGAGCGGCCCCGAACGCCTGCTTTAACCCGGGACCCCAGGACGGCGGAGCTCCTGGACTTCCGGGCGCCAGCATGCGGGACCTTAGTATGGGCTGCGATGCGCGCCATCGCCCTGGACAAGCCGAGTGGCAAGCCCACGCTCAGAACGGACGTCCCCGAACCGGCCATCCAGGCGCCGGACGAGCTCCGCATCCGGGTGCTCGAGGTCGGGATCTGCGGCACCGACCGTGCGATCGTGCGGGGTGAAGGCGGCGTGCCGCCGAGCGGCTCCGACTACCTTGTTCTCGGCCACGAGATGCTCGGACAGGTGGTCGAAACAGGGTCGGAGGCGAGCTCCGATTACAAGGCCGGCGACCTCGTCGTCTGCACCGTGCGGAGACCCTGCCGGCTACCCGAGTGCCCCACCTGCGCACATGGCGAGTCAGACCTCTGCTACACGGGCAAGTACTCGGAGAGGGGGATCGTGGGCGCGCACGGCTATATGACCTCGAGGATCGTCGAATCGACCGACTTCGCGGTGAAGCTGCCGCCCGAGCTGCGGCCCTACGGGGTTCTGATCGAGCCGACCACGGTGGTCGAAAAGGCGATCCTGGAGTCGGTCCTGATCCAGAACCGCCTGGACTGGGTGCGCAACCTGACCGACGACCAGGAGGCGAACCGCGACTGGCGCTTCGTTAAGCGGGCCCTGGTGGCGGGCGCCGGCCCAATCGGGATCATGGCTGCCTTCGTACTGCTGCTCCACGGAGTGGAGACGCACGTCTCCGACATCCGGCCCCGCGACGGCTACAAGGGGCGCCTGGTGGAATCGATCGGCGCTACCTACTGGAACGTGATGGAGACACCCGTTGAGGACATCCCGAGCAGCACCGGGTCCATCGACCTGATCGTGGAAGCCACGGGCGTGGCGCCGGTCGCCTGGCAGCTCCTGAGCGCGCTTGGCGTCAACGGCGTGCTGGTTTTCACGGGCGTGCCGGGCGACCGCGGCGGCGAGCTGGAGCTTGAGGGCGGCCACCTGATGCGCCAGATGGTGCTCTGGAACCAGGTGGTGCTGGGGTCCGTCAACGCCAACCGCTCGTACTTCCTCCAGGCGGTCAAGGACCTGAGTGAAATGGGCCGGCGCTGGCCGCAGCAGCTCGCGAGTGTGATCACCGCGCACGTGCCGATCGAGAACTACGAGACCGCGCTGACTTCGCAGCCGGCGGACGAGGTGAAAGCGGTCTTCGACATCCCGGAGAATTAGGCCCGGGCGCGCACTCCACCTTTGCGATGGAGCTTGCGCAGCTGCGCCGACGCCTCCGGACCGAGCCCCAGCGCGGCCGCGACCTCCGGCCGCAGCCTTCCCGTCGAGACCAGCTTCAAGAGCTGGACTTCAGCCTCGGTCAGCCCGACGATGCGGTCGGCGGCCCCCTTTTCCATGGTTCTGCGTACTTACAACGGTCGACCGGGCTGAAAGAACCACCTGCTGGATAGAATCGGTTGGCGGCCCCGTTCCGGGGAGGTGGCTGAGTGGTCGAAAGCGCCCGCCTGCTAAGCGGGTAGGGGGTGTGAAACTCCCTCGAGGGTTCGAATCCCTCCCTTCCCGCGCCTTCCAAAGCCACGAGCCTGCCGGCCGGGATTAGAGTGCGAGCGGTGTTCACAGGAGCCAAATACGCTCGCAGCGGCAGCATCAACATCGCTTACCAGGTCGTGGGCGACGGCCCCCTGGACCTGGTTTTCGTCCCCGGCTGGATCTCGAATCTGGCCTACATGTGGGAGCTGCCATCGCTGGCGGCGGTTCTCAATCGCCTGGCCGCGTTTTCACGCCTGATCCTGTTCGACAAGCGCGGCACCGGCCTCTCGGATCGAGTCCTCGATCTGCCCGCCCTCGAGCAGCGTATGGATGACGTCCGCGCGGTTTTGGATGCGGTCGGCTCCCAGCGAGCCGCCGTGATGGGCGTGTCCGAGGGAGGGGTGATGTCGGCGCTGTTTGCTGCGACCTATCCAGAGCGCACCGCCGCACTGGTGATGGTAGGCAGCTACCCGAGCTGGAGGCAGCGTCCTGGCTACCCCTGGGGGAGAACGGACGAGCAAACGAATCGCCTGCAGGACAGGATCGAGTCCAACTGGGGCAGCGGCGACTACGCCAACTGGTATGCACCCAGCCAGGGCGACAGCCCAGAGCTGATCCGGTGGTGGGGAACCTTCCAGCAGATGAGCGCCAGCCCGGCAGACGCGCGCGCTCTCTTTCAGATGAATGCGGATATCGATATCCGCGAAGCGCTGCCGGCGATACGGGTCCCGGTCCTGATCATCCACGCCCAGGGCGATAAGGTCGCGCCGATCGAGGCGGGCCGGTACATGGCCGAGCGCATTCCGGGGGCAAGACTGGTGGAGCTGCCCTCCGACGATCACTGGGCGTACTTCGGCGACCGGGAGCGGATGCTGGAAGAGGTCGAAGAATTCCTGACCGGCGTTCGGACCAGCCCGGCACCGGACAGCATGCTCGCGACGGTGCTCTGCACCAGCATCACCCAGGCCGGCGCTCAGGCGGTCTGGTTGGGAGACCGGCGCTGGAATGACCTGGTCGATCGCCATCAGGAGGTTGTCCGGCAGGCCCTGGCGCAGTACGGCGGCAGGGAGGTCGAGGCCAGCGAGCGAGGTGTCACCGCGGTGTTCGACGGTACCGCCCGCGCCATTCGCTGCGCCCTGGACGTGCGCGATGACCTGCTCGAATTCGGACTTCGGATCCGGGCCGGCCTCCACGCCGGCGAATGCGAGGTCGCGGCGGGCCGTCCGCGTGGCGTTGCGCTTCACATCGCTTCGGGAGTGATGGCAGCGGCGCAGCCTGGCGAGGTCCTGGTCTCGGGCACGGTGAAAGACCTGGTGGCGGGGTCTGGGATCGAGTTCAGCGAACGCGGCGGGCGTGAATTCGAGGGCGTGCCCGGCAGCTGGCTCCTCTTCCGCGCGGGAGCCGCCCTGAGCCGCGACCAGGAAGCGGCCGCAGTAGCCGCCCCATCACGGACACCGTTGAGCCGACGGGAACGCGATGTGGCGCAGCTGTTGGCGCGAGGCTTGAGCAACCGCGAGATCGCCGGCCGGCTCTACCTCTCAGAGCGCACGGTCGACAACCACGTCCACCGCATCCTTGGCAAGCTGGGCTTCGATTCTCGGGTCCAGGTCGCGACCTGGCTGGCAAGAAATGAGCACCTGAATTGAGCACCGGCTGAGCCTTCTCCCGCATTCTCCCCGGCCTGACGCGCGCCTACATTCCTCATCGTGATCCATCCCGCTGCCGTGGCGCTGACGCTGGTCGGCCTCGCCGTCTCGGCGCTCGCAGTTCAGCCGGCGCTGCTCGGGTCGGCCGATCTGTTCAAGGCCATCGGCAACGTGGTCAGCCACACCACGGTGGTCTCACCGACCGAATATCAATTTCAGACCTGCGACCCCTACAAATGTTCGCTCGTGATCATCGACCAGCATGGCGTCGACGAGTTCAACTGGACGCCGACTGAACCGTGGTCCGATCCGACTGACCGGCCTTAGCGCAGCCTGGCGGCTCCGGCCCCGCGATCAGGCCGGCACGGGTGGTTTCACGATCCCGAGCTGCATCATCAGTGTCATCCCGTCGTTGAGTCCCCAGTGCTCGACGATCTTGCCTCCGGCCACCCGGTAGATGCTGACCGCCTCGATGTCGATCTGCCGCCCGGAAGCCGGCAGTCCCAGGAATGGTGCGCCCGTGTGGGTGCCCTGGACGCTCGAGCGCACCGCAACCAGGTCGCCGTCGCCGATGATCTGGTGGATCTGCATCGATCGATCCGGGAACGAGGCCATGAACATGGAGTGGCCGAACTTGGCCCCCTCGAGCCCGCTCGGAAATCCAGGCGGTGCGTCGTTGTTCTTCACGTCGGCCGAGATGAGCTCGTCGAGGCTGGCAAGATCACTGCGGGCCCAAGCCTCTTCCACTTTGCGAACGATTTCCTTGGCTTCGGACATGGTGTCTCCTCCCTCAAACACTGCAGAAAAAAGCTGCGGCTTCTACACACTAGCGACGATCGGCCGGGGCCGCTAATCGACAGTTCTAGCGGGAAGAAGACTGCCGGAAAAGCAGCTTCACGGCGCCGCGCCTCGTCTGCGTGGAGGCCACGAACTCGTAACCCGAGGGCACCCTGTCCCCCGCTCGCAAGAGCAGGAAGTGGGTCTGGCCGCGATGCCCGGGCCGGATGCACCAGAGGTGGATGCCCTCCACCTCGTAAAGGCCGAGGACGCGCGTGTCAGGCGGAATCGGCAGGATGAAGTCGTCTTTATCGAGGGGGAGCAGTAGGGCGATGATCTCGCCGCTGCCGGGCGTCGCCACGGCGCCGAATTATAGGAGCCGCTGCGCGCCCCCCGCCCCGCTCAGCCGCTCGCCGCTGTGGCGGCCACGGCCGCCTCCTTCTGGAAGACGATCTCGCCTTCCCGCGCATCCACCTCGACCCTATCGCCCTCGGCGAAGCGACCCTCCAGGAGGGCCATCGCAAGCGGGTCCTGGACCAGCCGCTGGATCGTGCGCTTGAGCGGTCTCGCCCCGTACACCGGATCCCAGCCGCGCTCTGCGAGGAGCTGCCGGGCGGCGTCGCTGACTCGCAGCGTCAGCTTGCGATCCGCCAGCCGCGCCTCCAGACGGCGGAGCTGGATGTCCACGATGCGTGCCAGCTGGTCCTTGGTCAGAGGACGGAACACCACGACCTCATCGACCCGGTTCAGGAACTCGGGCCGGAAGCTCTCGCGCAGGACTCCCATCACGGCGTCGCGAATCTCGTCGAAGTCGCGGTTTGAGAGTTCTTGGATCAGGTTAGACCCGAGGTTCGAAGTCATGATCAACACGGTGTTGCGGAAGTCGACGGTGCGCCCCTGGCCATCGGTCAGGCGCCCGTCGTCCAGCACCTGAAGCAAGACGTTGAACACGTCAGGGTGGGCCTTCTCGATCTCGTCGAAGAGGACCACGGAGTAAGGGCGCCGGCGGACCGCCTCGGTCAGCTGGCCGCCCTCGTCATAGCCGACGTAGCCGGGTGGCGCGCCGATCAGGCGGGCCACCGTGTGCTTCTCCTGATACTCAGACATGTCGATCCGGACCAACGCGTGCTCATCGTCGAAGAGAAACTCGGCCAGCGCCCGGGCCAGCTCGGTCTTACCTACACCAGTGGGCCCGAGGAAGATGAACGAACCCACCGGGCGATTCGGATCGCTGAGGCCGGAACGGGCGCGACGGACCGCGTTGGCCACCGCCGAGACGGCCTCGTCCTGGCCGATCACGCGGTCGTGCAGGCGCTCCTCCATCTTGATCAGCTTCTGGACTTCGCCCTCCA
>VBGR01000064.1 GCA_005880695.1 Chloroflexota bacterium | reverse complement strand
GTCGTCACGTCCCAGACCGGCGAGGACACCGTCCTGGAAGGCCAGATTCATTTCGCAGATGGGGAGTCGGTATTCCTGACTGAGGCTGTGGAACGGGCAATTCCTTAGCCTGATATCAGCTTCGGTCTTGATCTGATCGAACCCCTGCTCCAACAGCACGTCCTGCAGGTCAAGCCCAGCCGACCGCGCGCCAATGCCGACGGCTCGGCCGAAATCGCCGGCGGCTTTTCGGAGGCTTGGTGTGCTCGATATCCCTGGTCGCAGTCCCAGAGCCGAGGCGAGAATCTGGGCGGCGAGCTCATACCGACGGGGTGGGAGCGTGATAGCAACCTCGGTCTTCGCCGGTTGGTAAAGCTTGGCTGGCCGTCCGGCGCCAGGACCCTGCCGTCCACTCAGACGCCTGTAGCTTGTCTCCAGGAGACCCACCTCCGCCAACCGGTCGAGGTGAAAAGCCGCGAGCTTGCGGCTGATGCCAACTGCCCTGGCTGCTTCATCTCGTCCGACCTCGGCAGGCGCTCGGCTCCGAAGATATCGATAGAGCGCGAGCCTGATTGGCTCGTCGAGCGCCGCCGCCCGCTGGATTTGCTCCTCCAGATCGATAGCAGCAGCCATAGTGCCAGTCTATAACTAAAGCTACTGGGTTATTGACACAAAGTCGGATAGCCTCCCCTTAGGGCATCGAGATCACGCACGCGCGCGACTGGCAGTTGCCCGCCGGATAAAGTTCCGCTTCGGTCGCATCGGCTCAGCTCGAAACTAATGAGCTACGAATGTAGGGCGAGCAGTCAGCTGGCTCGCGCGATCCGGGCTGGACGGATCATCAGGTAAATCCCGGCGATGAGCGTCCAGAGGCTGAATGCCATGAAGCCGATTTGGCTGCTCGGACTCTGAATCGAGGCGGTGCCTACGAAGCCCGTGACGAACAGGATCACTCCGACGAGTATCCCCGAGCCGCCGATCACGCGCAGGGCACCACCTCGCGTCCACAAGACAATCCCGACCGCGAGCATGAACAGGGCGGCAATTTCGAAGCTCAGCGTGAAGGCGGCGGTGTCTAGGATGTATGCGCCCAGCACGGTCTTCAGGTCAGCGCCTGCCTTGGCCCACTCAACCATTAGCAGCTGTCCAGCAATCGCGGACGCGCTGACTGCGATGTAGGTTATGGCGGCGGCCAAGCCAAGCACGTTAAGCCAGTGCAGGGAATCCGCGGCGCCGGCTCGCGCGACGGCATAGAGGTAGACCGCGAAGACCAGAAAGACCAGGTAGCCGAGGAGTTCGAGGTAGTTGCCGATTCCGGCCTGGCTCGCGCTGACTCCATTGACATAGGTACCGACCGCGCCGGCGGTGGTGTCGGCCGGCAGTCCGCGGTGTACGCCAAAGCCGATGAAGGTGACTACCACGGACGTGGCTCCGGCTGCGGCACCGATTCGGCTGAGGGTGGATTCGCTCATCTGGCGAGAGCTTATCGTCACGAACGCCAGGGTTGTGGATCGAAGGGGATCGGTCGTGAGGGCCTGCCAGTCGGACGATTCAAATGGGTCGCCGGACCTTGCTCGACAGGGCGGCCCGCTGGCCATCCACTGACCTTGCCGCGGCGGCCACACCCCGTGGCCACTTACGCCTGTCTTGACGGGCGATACTGCTCTTGATGGCTGAGGTGCCACACCTTATTGGCAACCGGCTCGCCTTAGCGGGCGCCATTTGGTACCTCCTGGAGATACCGATCCTGTTCCCGTTCGTGTCCGCGACGTCACCTCCGGTGGCGAAGACTTCAGAGCTTGTCGCCTACTACTCGGCCCAGAAGACCAACCTGCTGATCGGAGCCGCAGGCGCCAGTATTGTCCTGTTAGGCCGGATTGCCTTCTCCGCGGGTGCCCGGGCCTCACTCCAGCGCACCGCTGGAGTTCGCGCGCTGGCCGACCTTGCACTCGGTGCGATGGTCCTCTCGGTCGTTTTTGAAGTCGCGATGACGGCCCTGTTCGCTGCTGCGGGCCGGATGGCGGCCGGCGGCGGCGATCCTGCTGGCATCGTCGCACTGCACTACGCGGCGGATACTGTCGGCTTTGCGGTATTTCCGGCGATCGCAGTAGCCATGGTGTCCACTTCGCTTGCTCAGGTCATCTCTGGCCAGTTTCCTCGCTGGCTCGGATGGCCCGGCCTAGTTGTCGGCGTTTTCGGCATTGCCTCATCGGTCTTCTTATCGGCGATGGCTCAGAACGTCGTCGGAGGATCATCTCCCCTCGGCTCATGGATGCTCGGCTTCTGGATCTGGATGGTTGCAACCGGCGTGGTGCTATTCCGGCGAACCTCCGGCCGACATTCGTCGCAGCCAGAGTTCGCCTAACTCCTAGCAACCGTTTGCCAAACAGCGCTGAATCCACTGGTATGAAAACTGCGACCAGGGCAAGCACCAATCAGGATGCCGCTGCGGAGCGGCGACAACGCCAGCGAAACAGCAAGTTCTGGCCCCAGGGTCGAGGACCAGGGCGGCGTGGCGCCGGAGAGGCGCTCACGCGCCCGAACTCGGCTGGCCATACCGCCCGCTTGTTGAAAGCAAGGGGTTACTGAGAAGCAGCTATTGCCGTGGCCCTCTTTGCCGCTCGAGCCTCGCGAGCCCGGGCCAGCGCCGCCAGACGCTTGGCTCGCGTTTCCGGGCTGGCGGGCCTACGAGCGGCGCTCACCGACGACGACCGGCCAACTCGACGACGGGACGCAACAGACGAGCCCGATCTACGCCGTTTGGTTGTGGCAACGGAAGTACCAAGCGCGCGCTCGATTCGACGCGCCATGGTGGCGATAGTCCTTGTGACCGCCCCTGCTGAGCGATTCGTACCAGCGCCGGATGACGCCTTTGCCTCTAAGCGCGCCAACCGCCGCTTGAGAGACCGGTTTTCCTTAATGAGACTGTCGACCATCGTTCTGAGCTGATCCACAGACTTCGTGCCAGTCTTGGTTCGCGAGCGCTCTCTTCGTCGGATGCTGACTGCCATCTGGGTTCCCCCTCCCTTCAGTCGCCCTGACCCGGCGACCTTAGCATGCTTGCTTTGCCACAAAATGCTCGTCGGTGAACACCATGAATGTCAACCCTCCCCTCTAGGACTTCGCGTCGTGTTACTAGTCGCCGTTGTGCAGTTACGAGTCCCGGTGCAAACGTGACTGGATTGCCCGGAGGCAGCGAAGATTGCGGTTGCAACGGCAGACGTCCGTATGTCCACCAAGCGAGGACGTCACCCGGATGAAGTGGTGTGACGATTAGCCCGCTCGTACCCAGCGCCAGACCGAGAGTGACCGCCTCAAATGTCGTGACTACCGTAGCCGCTCAGCGCTGCCCAGCGCTCACGGTCCCGAGTTGTGCGAAATCCCGCGCGCCATTGCGTAGCACCAGAGTTCATTCTGGCCGGGTGATAGTCCGCTATGTGCCGCCAGGTGACGCCGGCGTTGCTGCAGTGGCTGCGGCACTAGCGAACTGTGCACGCCGACTCTAAAGCCATCTCGAATGCAGCGCTCCTGGGTGATTCCGGCGACCGAGAGCGCCGGCCCACCGCTTCACCGAGCCATCCCGTGATCCGCATTGTCATTAGATACCGATCACTCGAGCGACATCTAGAGGACGGCTTGACCGCCTCCCGGTGCCTGTGACGCCGGCACGCGCGACCAGAGTCGGTGCAGCGCGTCGGCAACACGCTTCGGCTCAGCCGTTTGCGAGGGGTTGAAGCCGTGGAGCCCTTCGTACCGCTCGGCAGTAAAGTCGGGGAAGTAATTCGCAACGCGGTGGCACATTTTCTCGGTGTAGTCGGCGCTGAGGCTCCCGTAGGAGTAGTACACGGGCCCATGGAACTCGCGTAAGCCCTCGGACCGGAGTCTGTACGTGATGAAGGCCGACATCATCGCCGCAAGTCCCGCCGGACGATTCGCCATCCATGCGGGGGGAGGTCCCTCCGATCGCGACTGCATCTCGACGCCAGGACGCAGCGAGAATTTGAAGAATTCGACCATGGCGTCCTCTTGTGGCAGGCGGTTCATGCGCTCGCCAAGCGCGGCGGCGGCTGCTGTTTGCTCCTCACTGAAGTCGGTGGCAGGCTCATCCATTGCCAGGCTCATCACACGCTCGGGGTGCGTCGCGACATAAGCCAGGGCGATGGCGGCGCCCCCTGAGTAGCCATAGAGGTGAAATCTATCGAAGTGGACTTCATCCGCCTTGCGCGAGATTGCCTCAACCTCCGTCTCCACGGAGTAGCCGGCAGGGATGGAGGGGCCAGCGTAGACCTCGAGGTCTTTGATCGCTGCGTCGACTCCAGGGCCCAGAGCCTCGATCAGTGCGGCGTAACGAACCTGGCCTGGCGCCATTCCTCCTGGGACCAAGATCAATGGGACCTTCTCGGACATAGTCATCGCGTCCAGCCTCCCAGTGCGGACGCCCGCTCGGACGTCCTCTCGCCCACCAGTATTGCTCGACCAGCACCAAACCGGCACCGGGGTGTTTGTCCTACTCGCTGACCCAAACCTGTGCTGTGAGGGTGTGTTCCGAGTGGGGTTGCCGGTTTAGTGATACACCGTCGCCATCAGGTTCTACCGATAGAAGCAATGTCGGCTGCGGGCCGGGCCGCGTGGCCCCCTCCACCTCCAAAGCCGCGGCTATGAGGTGTCCGGCGTAGGTGTCAAATAGGTGTCAACCCTTACAGGCAGAGCTCCACGATCACTGACAATGTCGGGTGGGGGATTGAATTCAGAAACGAGGTGGACCCGGGGGGATTCGAACCCCCGACCTTCTGAATGCCATTCAAGCGGAAGGTCGTCCACCGGCGTCCACTAAAGTTCTGAATTTGAAATCGACGACGGGTCTGTCCGTTTGTCCACCAGAGTCGACCGAAGTCCACCCTTGTAGCTGTCAAACAGCTCTGTAATGCGAGCTGCCATCGAGGTCACCACAAGAGGACAGCAGGCAAGCGCCAGCGGTTGAACAGCGAGAGTTAGAGTGGCAACGGCGCATCGCCACAACTGGCAAGGAGGGCACGGCCCGCGTCGTCGACTTGGACGGCTATGCGGAGAGTTGTCTCGGACTCACCGAGTGACACGGGTTACGCTGGGGCCTTCGCCACTATTACCGGAACACGATTGCACCCTGGACAGGCATGACCTTCGATCATTCCTGCCCACTACGGAACATTGGCAGTAACTGATGAGACACCCTTCGGAAGAGATGCCCCCGATGGAGGGAGTCTCACTGCTTTCACCAGCAGCCACGCTGCGAAGATCAGTTCTCCAAGGCCCAGGATGGAGGCGAAACCGGGTAGGTTTGGCAGGAGGAAGATGGCGAAGAACTCAGCGATCCAGCTGAGACCGGCAATGATCAGCAGGGCGCCGAACATTTTGGGAAAGTAGCCCGACTTGATTACCAGGTAAGCCAGCGGCAGCAGCCACATACCCCAAAACAGCTCTTGAATGGCCAGCCCATTGCTCTGAATACCGGTGAACATCATCACCAAAGCGCTGGACCCGGCAAGGCCGAATGCTCTTGTGTACTCCGTGCTGGTGGCGATCGTCAGCGCGGCGTACTGATTCAGCGCGTTGAGGTAACCCACAGCGGTCATCACCGCAACAAACGTGACCATGGCGACAGCTGCAAACTCGTTTACGTGCTTGAGCAACAGATAGAGGGCCAGCGCGAGCAGCAAGAAACCAACGCTAGACACCAGGTCGGCCACGAAGGCGACGCGGAACAGCGTGGCAGCCGCGCGAATGTTGTCAGTCGTGGCTGACGCGTCGCCTGGTTCAATGATTCGGGCGCGCACTTGAACGGCGAACACGAAGAGCACGCTCGTGCCTAGATATAAGGATCCAGCGATTCTTGCAAGGGCTTTCGGCGAGACCATCGGTCGGTCCTCCTCTGGCGGATCAATCAGATTCACCAACGCGAGCTGCCTCGAACGTCGCCCTGCTGCTGAGAGGGCACTCTCATTCGGGTGGCTAGGTAGACGCACATTCCGATCGGTGCAGTGAGCAGCAGCAGGCTGACTGTGAATAGCACGGCGCCGACGGTTATTTGGCCCCACTTGGGTCCCGAGTCCGCCATCGACACGAACCAGTGGAAAGTCGACATCACCAGAAAGGCTCCTGGATAGCCGCCAGGAGGTAGAACCGATCCCAGCACTTTTTCGCGTGTCGTCCACGCTCTCGACGCCCATAGGAGGATGACTCCAACCGGCCACGCCAGCAGCATGAGCGCCAGGGCAAGAACCTCCAACGTCCCAAAACGGCGGAACCCTGGGGCAGGCCGTCGGCGCTCCGCCCCGCTTCGCGCTTCCGCCGCAATCTCCGCTGGGTCGCCGAGCCGATCCAGGAGGTTCATCAGGTTGGCGTCCGTCTCGTCGACCATCGCGGAGCGTTCGCCAGCGATGTGGCTTCGAATCTCGTCGACGATCTCGTGGCGCTTTGCAGTGGGCAGATCCGCCAGCTCTTTCTCGAGGCGGCGGAGATACGCATCGATCAACTGACTGGCACGGACTGCGGTCATCTCTGTCCCCCTCCATCGCGAAAGATCTCGTCTACGGAGTCGCGGAATCTGAACCACTCGTCGCGGAACTCGGCGACCGCCCTCTGACCGGAGCGGCTGAGCCGGTAGTAACGACGCGGTGCGCCGGCCGGTGTGTCGCGCCATTCCGTCTCGACGAAACCCTCGGAACGCATCCGGCTCAGAAGGGGGTAGATGGTGCCCTCGCTGACAAGGATCTGCCCTTTGGTGCGCAATATCTCGATCACCTCTCCGCCATAGAGCGGCGCCTCCTTCAGCATCGCCAACACGCAGTACTCGATGACGCCTTTGCGAAGCTGCGTAGCGAGCCCATCGATCGGCACCTGCTGTACTGTAGAGCAAGGAACCTTGTATTGCAAGCCTTTTTGGGCGCCGCAAGCGCCCCTCAGCCTCCATCAAACCCAGGGCGATTCAGACACCTCGTGATTGAGAGCGGCTGCGTACTGGATGCGTACTGGTACGCCCAACTTACTGTCCACCCGGTTCAGGGGCCGGTCACCACCTGGGTCCTTGATCGCATCGCCGTTCCTGCCAGGACAGCTCGGACCGCGCCGTTGACCAACAACAGAGCGGCAATCGCGATCCCTGACAGGCCGATGTCGGTCGTCGCGATCACGGAAATGGGCGCGCCTAATGACGACCCTAGGATCAAGAGAAGGCCGAGGGGCAGAGCTGCTGCCACGAGTCGCCATCCCATTGGTAGGGCTATTCGCCGAAGGAGCAAGCTCCAGCCGGGCTTTACATTCGGCTGTTGCTGCAGCGCACGAATCAAGGACCAAAGCTGGAAAGCGATCAGGGCCAGGACAAGCAGGTCGAAGACGGTGTAGATCGCGAGGGGAGCAGGCGTTGGCGGAACCGACCAGCCCGTGAGCATCGAGATCACACCCTTCACGGTGGTTCCAACCGAAGCGCCGAGGAGAATCGGCAGGCTGTCGGAGTTGGCAATGATCTCCACGCCCCAGCCGTGGGTGGGGACGAGGATCATGTCCGTGTGCATGTTCAGGGAGTCGCCGTCGTGAGAGACAACAGGAGTGCGATTAAGGGTGTCAGCCAGCCAACCCATGCCATAAGAGCCGCCAGTGCCGACCTTGACCACGCCTTCGTGCATGGCGGCGACGCCCTGTGCGGAGACAACGCTCTGGCCGTTGTATGTTCCGCCGTTGAGCTGAGCGATAAGAAAGTGGCTCATGTCGTTCGCACTCGAGACTAGAAAGCCGGCCGGCACGTAGTCCTGCCTGTAGGTGTCGCTGCTTACTGGCAGCCCGAACCACCACTGGTGGCCTTCGCCCAATCCGTTCGCCTGCGCCTCCGCCTCCGACGTGAAGGTGTGAGTCATGGCCAGCGGTTGGAAGACGTGATCGCGCATGTAGTCGCCGTAGGTTTGGCCGCTTACGGTCGCGACGACCTGTCCAAGGACGTCGTAGTTCGAGTTGGAGTACTGCCACAGGTGGCCGGGCGGGGCTGTCAAATGGACTGAGGCGAGGTCGCGGACCCGGCTTTCCACGGTAGTCACGGGGGTGTCGAATGGGGCGCTGGGTGGCAGGCCGCTGGTCTGGTTGAGCAGCTGCCGAATCGTGATCTGTTGGCTAGAGTCGTTCTGGGCGACGCGGAACCAGGGAAGGTAATCCTGGACAGGCGAGTCGAGAGATAACACTCCGCTCTCGCTCAGCTGCATGATCGCCAGAGCGGTAAAAGACTTGGCCTGAGACCCGATTACCAGAGGGGTGTCGGCGGTCATCGGCACACCGGCCGAGTTGGCGAACCCGAACCCCTTCACGTGAGTGACCCGATCGCCGTGGACGATGCTGAGTGCGAAGCCTGGTGTTCCGGTCAAGCTGTTCGAGACGTACGAGTCGATGGCCGCGTAATCGGGACTGTTGACCGGCGCGGCGACCACCGAAAGCGATGTGCTGCCGAGCAGCCCTAGCAATCCTAGGGTTCCGATCACCGCGAGGAAGACAATGGATCTCACGTCATTTCTCCTTACGGTTTCCGATCTGCTGGGATCGCGTTCCGGGAGGCGTGCCCTCGCTGCCCTTCATCCGCAGCTGCCCCGGATGCGGCTGGGCGATGATCAGTCGGGCCGATGGAATCGCGGCCATGGTGGCGCCGGCGCTTCCCCACGCCAGCAGGCGGGCCCAACCTCGGGTCACGGCCCCGCCTCGACAGAGTGGCGGCCCGCGGCCGGGCCGAAGAGGAGGCGACCGCTCATCAGTAACAGGAAGGCCAGCACCGCCGGCGGGGCGGCAACATCGAGCACGGTCACACCGAAAGGACTTAGAACCGCCCGAGCCAGGCTGGCTATGGCCACGAGAACCGCGAGCGCACGCACCCAGACGGGCGCCCCGGTCGAGGTGGCCAGCACAAACCCGGCGAGCGAAGCGAACAGAACGGAGTCGGCCAGGTCTTCGATCACCGTGAGCTGGTGTGCCAGAGCCGGCGATAGGTCCGGCATCAAGGCCATGGCGACAGCAACCAGGCTGGTGGCAACTGTCGCGAGCGCCACGAGCCCTGCGGCCGGCATCAGCCATCGATTCCGCCTTCCGTCCATCCGAGCCCAACGCGACAGGGCGGCGGCGAAGGCCAGAAACGGGAGGAGCGCGAGGGTGCCAACGATCTGCTGCCAGACGATCACCTGCTGGTGGGCGTTGTAGAAGGCGGCGATGCGATCTCCCGGTTCCGCGGCAGTGGGAAGCGAGACCATCGCTGCACTCACAAGCAGCAGGATCACGAACGCGACGCCCCACCAGGCCCCCTTTCGACCTCCCAGCGGGAACCGTGCGGCCGCACGGCCGATCACGCTGCTGCCTGCTTGAAACCGAGGCGGCCGCGCGTCGCGATCACGACGATAACTGCGGCGGTGCCGAAGACTGCCGCCGGAACGACTTCGTTGTATGCCGCGGCTGGGAACAGGTCGCTGGTGAAGGCCTGGGTGAAGTTGATCGCCGTATGGATGAGGATCGCAATCAGCAAGCTGCCTCCTGTGTTGTTGAAAGCCCATGTGATCAGCACGGAGAAGCTGACGACGGCCAGCAGGAAAACGATCACGCCCGAAACGCTGAGACCGCCGTTGGCGGCTGCAAACGTTTTCGTGAAGTACTGCGGTGCGTGCCAGCCGGCCCACATGATTCCGAGGATCACGGCCCCCAAAAGCGCGCCCCAGCGCGCCTGCAGACGGGGCAGCGCGAAGCCACGCCAACCCGGTTCCTCCAGCAGCGGGCCGTCGAGGACAAGAACGACGATGAAGAACACCGGATAGAGGAGCGACATCGTGAGCGGCGGGGCCTTGAACGAGCCCAGCGCCCCGGGGACGAGGGCGACCGCGATTAAGTAGAGCGCCGGGATCGCAACGAGGGCATACAGGTACCACACCGCGCGGACTCGCCACATCACGAACCGGCGCAGGAGCTGCCGGACGCCTGCCCGGCCGCCCATCACGGCCGTCATGACGAAACCGGCCACGACCGGACCGAGCAGCTCCGGGGTATCGGTGACGATGGTGTCGGGCAGCGGCCAGACGACCAGGAACGCGATCACGTACGTCCACGAGATGGCGTAGGCCATGACGAAGAAGGAGATCAGGGGATGGCGGCGCAGGAGCTGTATCACTCGAGACGAGGAATCAGGCGACTGTTCGACGACTGCTGCCTGGCTCATATTTGGCGTGCCGACCGGGATCGCAGCCATTCGTAGGTTGCGGCTGCTGCCAGGACCGCGCCGGCGGCAACGGTCGCCGCGCCGCCCAGGACGCCCCAGCTTCCTGGATTGGAGGGAACGGTGATCGCGGCGGCTCCCAGGAAGACGAGGACGGCCGCGGCCATCAGTGCGAGCGGTTGAGACCCTGGCCTCCGCATTCCGGCCAGCAGTGCGGCAAGACCGACGTTGACCATGTGCTCGGCGTTGCTCGCCGCGTCATAGTTGCGCGCCAGCTCACCGGTTCCGCCGATCTGAAGGACCATCGCTCGGGACGCATCCACCAATAGGAAGACCGCAATCAGGATTCCGGGCCCTAGGAGCGGGAGCCGCACGCCGTCCACCCATGGGGCCTTCAGCAATGCGCGCGGCTCCGGATACGCGGCCAGAACCAGCACGACGGGGATGGCGTAGACCGCCACCGCAGGCCCGGCGAAGGGCACGTTCGCGGCGAGAAACACGATCGCGGCCAGGGCCGCCCACTGGAGCACGAGCTGCGCCCGCATCGGACGCCACGCCAAGTAGAAGAGCAACGCCGCGAGCCCGGCGTCGGGCCCGCCCGCGAGCGCCGCAGACCAGCGATGAAGGTTGACGTCTGTCACCCCGTCCGTGTTGCTGAGCGTCACTGCGCCCCAGGGCGAGATAGCCTGCTGCAGCGGCACGAGGAAGACGCACCCACCCAGCGCGGCGAGAACGCGGAATGTCGTGACCCGCCACGCGAGTGGTGCAGTCAAGAGGAAGGCGGCGAGGGGGTGCTCGCGGACGGCGCGCTTGAACCGGGCCGGCGGCGAGGACCCGGGCATCGGTCGCATGGCTACCACCTCCTAAGGTCAGTGCAGGCAGCATCGGCTCCACGCGCCATTACCGGAAGTGCCCGCGGTCAGGACTTGAGCGTCCGCCGGATCACGTATCGATCGTGACTGCAGTCATGGAAGTGAGCTGCTCCCGGGCACTTGGCCATGCGATGACCGCGGAGTACGCTCGCGTCACCGCATGACCTGGTTGGAGAGGTGGGGAAAGTTCGGCGCGCTGGCCTGCCTGGCGTTGATGTGGCCGCTGGCGGATGCATACATGCGCGGCACGGTGCAGGGCTCACGTGCAGCCGTCTTCCTGGGCATCGGCGCCATGTACTGCTTGACCTTCGTCTGGTACGTCTTCCGTGGGTCCGCGTATACCGGCCCACGGGTCCCGGTCGCGACGGTTTCCTTTCTAACCGTCGTCGCGTTGGCGCTTGACCACCTGCAAGGCGAGATCGGCATTAACTACTTCTTGATCTCGGGGCTCATCGCGGGTTTCGGACTCCCGCCCCGGCGCGCCGTGATCGCCCTGTCCGTGGTCGGCGTGGTGACGATGGTGGATGGAATCGTCCTGGCGCACTCACTGACAGGCACGGTTGTCCTTCAAACGGTGTTGGTCGCCCCGGGCCTGCTCCTTTTCGGCGGCAGCGCGATGGGCTTGCGCTATCTGCTGAGCACGCTAGCCGCCCTGCGGGCCGCGCGGACGGAGATCGTCCAGCATGCGACAGACAACGAGCGCGCTCGAATCTCACGCGACCTCCACGACCTGTTGGGCAACAGCCTCTCCCTGATCACGCTGAAGGGTGAGCTGGCGACCAGGCTCCTGCCGGAGGGAGCACCGGGCCTCGACGAGGTCCGCGACATGCTGAGCCTCAGCCGCGAAGCTCTGCGTCAGGTGCGCGAGGCAGTCTCCGGCTACCGGCAGCCGACCCTGTCCACCGAGCTGACGGCCGCCCGAGTCGCGCTCGAGGCGGGCGGGGTCGAGGTCGACATCAAGCAGGACGTGGGGGCGCTCAACCGCGAGACCGAGGCTGTCCTGGGCTGGGTGGTTCGCGAGGCCACGACCAATGTGATCCGGCATTCGGGCGCTAAGCGATGCCGGATCGCGTTCAGCCGAGATCCCGCCCATGTCCAGGTCGACGTCGTCAACGACGGCTGGCGCGTGCCTCAGTCGCCGGCTGGGAATGGCCTCCGCGGGCTTGCGGAGCGGCTCGCGGCGGTGGGCGGAGAGGTCGAGGCCATGGCTCAACCGGACGGTGGCTTTCGCCTGCGAGCCACAGTACCGACCCCTGTGAGCGCCGACCTGAGCGCCCTCGATGCGGAGGTCGTGACGTGATTCGCGTCCTGATCGCCGAGGACCAGGCGATGGTGCGCGGGGCGCTGCGCGCGCTGCTCGCGATGGAGAGCGACATCGAGGTGGTGGCCGAGGTGGCGCGAGCCGATGAAGTCATCTCTGCGGCCATGGCCTGCCGCCCGGACGTCGCCCTGATGGACATCGAGATGCCGGGCGGCGACGGCATCACCTCCGCAGCTGCGCTGCATGAGAGCCTGCCGCACTGCCGCAGTCTCATCCTGACGACCTTCGGCAAGCCCGGCTTCCTGCGCCGGGCGATGGAAACGGGGGCGTACGGCTTCCTACTGAAGGACGCACCGCCAGAGCAGCTCGCGCACGCCATCCGGCGCACGGCACGGGGCGAGCGCGTCGTCGATCCGGGCCTGGCGGCTTCCGCGCTCAGCGAGGGCGTGAGTCCTTTGACCGAACGAGAACGCCAGGTGCTTGCGGCCACCGATCGTGGGGCAAACCTTGACGAAATAGCTCACACACTCTTCCTATCCAGGGGCACCGTGCGCAATCACCTTTCGAATGCAATCCAGAAGTTGGGTTGCAGGAACCGATCGGAAGCGGCGAAGCTGGCAGAGGCAAAGGGCTGGTTGTAGCGAGTTCGCCGTTTCGCCGGCGAGGAGGAGTTCGAGCTCGGGGAAGGTGCGTCCTGCCTCACCTGTCTCGAGAACGGCGATTGCTGTCCGGCGTAGGTGTCAAATAGGTGTCAACCCGACAATAACGCACTCCCTAAATAGGCAGCGCCGAGGGCGGATCTGAATTCAGAAACGAGGTGGACCCGGGGGGATTCGAACCCCCGACCTTCTGAATGCCAGTCCGGCAGACTGTCGTCCGCTGGAGTCCACGAGGGTCGATCTGAACGCCCTGTCAGATTTGTCCACCGGAGTCCAACAAGTCCGGCTGAATAGCTGTCAACCAGCCACCAATAGCAGGTCGGAGAGCTGCCCAGGGTGTCTCCGATCATCGAGGCGAGGTAAGCACAAAGGCGAGCGATCACGAAAACGCCCGCCCACCACTAACGCCCCTACGGTTCCCGCTCACTCGCCGCCGCACCGCCCGCACGGGATAGCACCACAGCGCTGCGATGAGCATCGTGTCGGCGGGGCGGTCCAACACGGCCGCCTGGCGGGCAGCAACCGGAAGCGCACGCGAGAAGTTCTGGGCCGCTACGCGACGCGGCAGATCATCGAGATTTCTGGGCCTCCTCTGTGCCCTAGGGAGTGATGCTCGTGCAGGCACGATCCTGACGCTCATCGAGAGGCTGCCCGCCGGCCGATTTGGTTCTTGCAGAGAAGCCTAGGCGAACAGTCTCGGTCAACTGAGCCATAGTCACGGACCAGTAACAATCGGGCGGTACCTATTACGGCGTGGCGTTAAGCGACGCCGAGCCACTCCGGGTCATCATCCCCTGTCTGGACGAAGAAGCTGCGATCGGTCAGCTCGTCGCATCGTTGCGCGGCATCGTCGACGTCCGGACGGACCGGATCATCGTCGTCGACAACGGTTCCCGCGACGGGACCGCTGCGGTGGCCCGCTTGGCTGGCGCCGAGGTCATCGAGGAGCCGCAGCGTGGGTACGGAAGAGCCTGCCTGGCGGGGGTGCGTGCCGCCCGCGACGGCATCGCCGTCTTCCTTGACGGAGACGGAGCCGACCACCCGCAGGACCTTGAAAGCGTTCTGGCGCCTGTGCGGGCTGGAGCTGCCGATCTGGTCGTGGGCGCGCGCCGCAAGCGCGAATCGGGTTCCATGACCCTGGCGCAGCGCTGGGGCAATCGATTCGCGACCTACCTGATCGGTTGGATGTCCGGCGCCCAGGTCACCGACCTGGGGCCGATGCGCGCAATCCGGGTCGACCGGTTGCTCGCGCTCCAGCCGAGCGCCCGAACCTATGGCTGGTCGACCGAGATGACGGTCAAGGCCCTGCGCGCTCGATACCGCTACCTCGAGGTGCCCGTGCGGCACCGGCGACGGATCGGTGTCTCCAAGGTGAGCGGCACCTTCTCGGGCAGCATCCGCGCCGGATTTCGCATCCTCTGGACCGTTGCCCGTTGGTCGCGCTGGCGACCAGCTGGAGCCGGGGCATGAGCCGGCTCTACTTCGCCGCCAAGGCGCCGATCGCAGGCCAGGTCAAGACACGCCTGGGCGCAAAGATCGGAATGCAAGAGGCGGCGAACCTGTATGAGGGCTTCGTTCGCGACCTGGTCGAACGCTTCGCCAAAGCCCCTTACGACGTCGCCTGGTATGTCACGCCGGACTCCTGGCCACGCCTCCGGCGGCTGGCGGCGAGAGCGGACGCGGTTCGCAGCCAGCAGGGGCGAGGCTGGGCGGTGCGCCAGGCGAACCTGTTCCGCGATTGTGATGTGGCAAAGGAGGGGCGCGTCATCCTCGCCGCGACCGACTCGCCCCAGCTTCTCCCCAGGCGAGTCGAGGAGGGCTTCGCCGCCCTCGAGTCGCATGACGTCGTGGTCGGTCCGACACTCGATGGGGGTTACTACCTGGTCGGGATGCGCCGCTTCCACGACATCTTCCCAGGCACTTCGATGAGCAAGGCGTCAACGCTCGTTGAGATGCTGGACCAGGCTCGAGCGCAGCGCCTCTCTGTATTCCAGTTGGATTCGGAGTTCGACGTCGACACCGAGCAGGACCTGGACTTGTTAGTTCGGGAAATCTGCCGACGGCAGGACCTCCGCTGGACCGCGCTCGCGCTGAGCCTCATCCGCCGTTCCGGAGCGCGGGTTGCCTAGGCGGTTCGCGCTCGTCACCGGCGGCGCCGGCCTCATCGGGTCGCACCTCGTCGATCTGCTGGTGGCCGAAGGCTGGAAGGTAAGGGTCCTGGACAACCTCGAGCCGCAGACCCACAGCCGCGGGGAGCCGGGCTGGTTGAACCCAGGCGCCGAGTTTGTCCTGGGCGACGTCCGCGACCCGGCGGCCCTCGGCCCCGCACTCGACACCGTGGACACCGTGTTTCACCTTGCCGCCTATGGCGGCTACATGCCCGAGATCGGCAAGTTCATCGACGTCAATAGCCTGGGCACCGCCCGTCTGCTGGAGGTCATCCGCGACCGCGCCCTGCCAGTGCGGAAGCTCATCGTCGCCTCGTCTCAGGCCGTCTACATCGAGGGTTCCGTAAGCTGCCCGGTGCACGGGACTTCTAACCCGCCCCCGCGAGCAGAGACCGCGTTGGCCGCGGGCCGGTTCGCCGTGCCATGCCCAGTTTGCGGTAGAGCCGCCGAGTCGGTGCCGACGCCCGAGTCAGCTCCCATCGGCGGCGAGACGGTTTACGCCCTGACCAAGCTCGACCAGGAGCGGCTCACCCTCAATTGGTCACGGCAGGTCGGAATCCCCGCCGTCGCGCTCCGCTTCGCCTGCACTTACGGACCGCGCCAATCGCTCTTCAACCCCTATACAGGGGTGATCGCCGTTTTCTGCTCCCGTCTGGTGAACGGCCTGCCGCCCATCCTCTACGAGGACGGCGAGCAGACCCGCGACCTCTGCTACGTCGGCGATGTCGCGCGCGCCTGCTTGCTGGCGGCCGAGTCACATCGTCTGGACGGCCTGGCGGTGAACATCGGCACTGGGTATCCGACGTCTGTGCGCCGGCTGGCTGAGGTGTTGCTGGATCTCCTCGACTCGCGAACCGGCATGGAGATACCGGGAGCGTACCGTCCCGGCGAGATGCGGGCGCTGACGCCAGACATCGCGGTGGCAGTGGCCGCCGGCTACGAGCCCACTGTGACGCTGGAGGAAGGCCTGGTGCGCTACGTCGCCTGGCTGAGTGAGCAGGGTCCGATCGAGGAGCGATTCGGCGAATCCCTGGAGCGTTTGCGGCGCCTGCGTCTGGTTCATTCGGTGGCATCGTGATCCTCTCGCACCTCGATCACCTGGTGACTTCAGGCCAGGTGACCGGCTACACGGTTGAAGAGGACACGGGCTATCTCGGTGCACGAGTGCCCACTCTCACGTATCGCATGTATATGGACGGGCCGGAGTCACACCTCAACCTGGGCGCGTTTGCCGCGGCGATGGCCGAGCTCGCGACGGCGATGCGACTTTCGCGCGTGCAGGGGACGGTCGCTTACGAGGGCTTGATCCGGCGCTCGAGGCAGCTCTGTCTGACCTCTGAGTTCGCCCACGAACGGGCTCTCCTCGCCGCTCTCCGCATCGTCAACGAACGTTTCATCGCAGCGCCGGCAGCCGCGCCCGGCTCCTGGCGATATCCGGATGTCCGCGTCTCCGGCGCCGAGCCGGCGGGCACGGCAGGTGTTTTCGCACACCGGTGGCTGGGCAACCGTGCCAGCGCCGTCCTCCTGACACTCGAACGCGAGCCGCCGGCGGAGGGCGCGCGCACACACTGTGTGCAAGTGCTGCAGCACTGGCTGGCCTACCTTCGCAGCTGCTCGATCCAGGGCGCCGTGCAACCTCGATCGCTGGCATTCTCAACACCGTGAAAGACCGCGATCAACCGCTGGTCCTCGTCGTCGACGACGATCTGCTGATCGCCCAGCTCGTCGAGAAATACCTGCAGCGTGCCGGCTACCGGGTGGCGATCGCCCAGAACGGGTTGAGCGCGCTGAAGATGATCAGAGAGCTGTCGCCCGCCCTGGTGGTGCTGGACCTGATGCTGCCCGAGCTGGACGGACAGGCGGTCGCACGAGCCGCGCGCGAGGAGAACGATGTCTCGATCATCATGCTGACCGCACTGGGCTCGACCGCCCAGCGGGTCGCGGGCCTGGAATCAGGCGCCGATGACTACCTGGCCAAGCCTTTTGCGCCTTCCGAGCTGGTGGCGCGAGTGCGCTCGGTGCTCAGGCGGACGCGCTCGGCGCAAACGTCCACGATTCGCTACGGCGACATCGTCGTGGACCCAGCCCGTCGCCTGGCCAAACTGGATGATCAGACGCTCGAGCTGACCACTTCCGAGTTCGACCTGCTTCATGCCCTGGTCCATGCGCGCGGGCGGGTTTTGACGCGTGCGTTCCTCATCGACGCGGTCATCAGATCCGAGGCCGACGGCATCCAGGATCGCAGCATCGACGTGTACGTGCGCCGGTTGCGTTCTAAACTCGGCGACAGCGCGCGCGATCCGGGTCACGTGGTCACCGTCCGCGGCATCGGCTACCGCCTGGCGGGACCATGAGAATGCGGTCCGTGGCCGCCCGGGTGGCAGTCAGCGCCATGCTGGTGGCGGCACTGACTGTGGCCACGATCGCGATGGGGGTACTGCTCGTCGGTTCGGCCACTTTTGACCGCTTGATGGCGCAGCACGGAGCGACTGCCGCGGTCTCGCACGCCATGTTCAACGAATCGATCACATGGGTCTTCCTCGTCGCCTCGGGCCTGGCCATTGCGGGCTCCTTGGTCCTCGCGATTGTGTTGGGCCGGATCATCGAGCGACCCCTCGACGAGCTGGCCGGCGCCGCACGGCGCATCGCTTCGGGGGGATACGACGCACGGGTGCGGCGGCCCGCCGCGCCGGAACTCGCCTCGGTGGCGGATTCCTTCAACCAGATGGCCGCGAGCCTCGAGGACCAGGAACGCCAGCGCCGGGAGCTGATCCTCAACTTTGCCCATGAGCTCCGGACCCCCCTCACCAACCTGCATGGCTACATGGAGGGGCTCAAAGAAGGGGTGGTCGAGCCGGGGCCGGAGATCTTCGCCTCGCTCCAGAACGAGGTCGGCCGGCTGCGGCGCCTGTCCCACTCTCTCGACGCCCTGGCCGCCGGCGTCGATCCCGTGCCCTTCCCCGAGGATCTGGATCTGGTCCCGCTGATCAATGCCCTGCTGGAGCTGAACCGGCCGCGATTCGAGAGCAGATCGATCAGTGTCAACGTGGAGCTGCCGCCTCGGCTGGCGGCGCGGGCCGACCTGGACTCGCTGTACCAGGTGATCGGCAACCTGCTGCAGAACGCGGTCCGCTACACACCGCGAGCCGGCACCGTGTGGGTGCGGGCTGAGCAGCAGCGCGATTCGGTCCTCGTCTCGATCGCCAACACCGGAGCGGGTATCCCCGCCGGCGACTTGAGCCACGTATTCGAACGGTTCTACCGGGTCGAGAAGTCACGTGACACTGTTCGCGGTGGGGCGGGCATCGGCCTTGCCATCGTGAAACAGCTGGTCGAGGCCGTCGGCGGCCAGGTGGGCGCCGACTCCAAGGCAGGGATCACCCGCTTCTGGTTCAGCCTCCCCGCCTGACTCTTCCTGTCACGGAGAAGTAACGAACGCCCACTAAACCAGAGGTGTGATCAGCGTTCGCCGTGGGGCCGCCGCGGGCCTGCTCGCGGGCCTCGCGTTTGCTCTCGTCCAGGCCCTGCTCCGGCTCGCCGGAGTCTCGCTGCCCTCCGAGCTCGTGGCCGACCGCGTGCTCCCTCACGTGCCGGTCGACCAGTTCCTCCACCTGCTGAGCCTCATGGGCGGGGCGCTAGCGGCCAAGCAGCAGGCTCTCATCGGCGGATTCGTCGGGTCGGCCGTCGGAGGCGTAGTGATGGGCAGCGTTTATGCCCTGATGCTGCGCAGGCCCGGCGTTGCGCGCCATCCCGTCCGTGCGCTCAGCATCGCTCTCGCATCGGCCTGGGTCGCCACCATCGCGCTCCTCTGGCCGGTGCTTCCAGCGAGCTACGTCGGCCTGCCGCCAGCCTGGAGTGCCGCGGCCACCGCGGCTGCTCTCCTGCTCGAATACGGCGTGTACGTCACTGTCCTGCACCTGAGCATCCAGCAGCTGCCGACGCAGGGCGCCGCGGACGAGGGCCGGCGCCGGCTCCTGCTGGGCGTGGCCGGGGCGGTGTTCGGGCTCGGGACCACCGGCCTGGCCGCCTTTCTCTATCGCAGCAGCGCACTCGGGTACGACGGAACCACGTACGACGGCCCGGTGCAGGCTCTCACGCCAACGGCGAGCTTCTACGTGGTCACCAAGAACCTCATCGACCCGGCGGTCTTCCAGCCGGCCTGGTCATTGGAGATCACGGGTCTGGTAGCCCGTCCGTCGACGTATCGGCTTTCGGACTTGACCAGGATGCCGGACTCCAGTACGCAGGAAACGACTCTGGAGTGCATCAGCAACGGCGTCGGGCGAGGCTTGATCAGCAACGCGGCGTGGCATGGCGTCCCCCTTCGGACCCTCCTCGGTGTCGCATCTCCGAGCGAGGGTGCGGTCGGCGTCACGTTCCGGGCCGTGGACGGTTATGTGCACACGGCCTCGCTCGCCACAGCCATGGCCGAGGGGACGTTCCTCGCCTGGTTGATGAACGGCCAGCCCTTGCCCGACCGCCACGGATACCCGCTTCGCCTCCTCGTCCCCAGCGCTTACGGAGAGGTGAGCGTCAAGTGGCTGACCCAGATCGAGGTGGTCGATCATGCCGAGGCGGGTTACTACGAAACCCAGGGCTGGCAGCCACGTTTCGTGCAGACCATGTCCCGCATCGACACACCGAAGAAAGGCCAAATGGTGAGGCCCGGTTCAGCCGTTGAGCTCAAAGGGATCGCTTACGCGGCAGACAGGGGCATCTCGGAGGTCGAGGTGAGCACGGACGGCGGTGGGTCGTGGGCGCCGGCTCGGATCAACTATGGCAAGCCGAAGACGTGGTCGGTCTGGACCGCGGTCTGGACACCGGGTCAGATCGGCCCGGCAACGCTCCAGGTGCGGGCTCGCGATGGGCGGGGCGAGCTCCAGGTTGCCGAGCGCCGAGGCTTTGCCCCCGCGGGCGCGACCGGGCTCCACATGGTCCGCGTGCTGGTTACGCCCTGAGGGCGATTCCGCACGTCACGGCTCGCAGCCCAGCGGCGGCTCTCGAGCTCCCCGCGCCGGCACTCGCCGTAGCGGGAGCGGCCGCGCTGATCTTCTTCGCCTACGCCTGGGCTCGTTGGGCGACGCTCAAGAGCTCAGCTTTCGACCTCGCCTACTTCGATCAGGTGGTCTGGCACGCGTCTCGGGGCCACGGTTTCACATCCAGCTTTGCGCCGTACCCCTTCTTCGGCCAGCATTTTTCCCCGGCTCTCGGCCTCTTCGTGCCCCTCTACTGGATTCATCCGTCTCCCCTCTGGCTGCTCGGCGCGCAATCCTTCGCCCTCGGGACCGCGATCGTGCCTCTCACTCTCCTCGCGCGCACCTGGCTCGTCCGTGGACCTGCGTTCGTCGCGTGTGCCGCTTACACCCCCCAGATCTTTATCCTTCGCGCGGTCGGTTACGACTTCCACACCGAAGCCCTGGCGGTGCCTTTCGTCTTCTTGGCGGTGCTCGGCGCCGCCCGCGGCAGCCGGGCGGGCGACCGCGTGCTCCTGCTCTCGGGCCTGGTACCCATGCTCTGCAAGGAGGATGGCGCGCTGGTCTCGCTGGGCATCGGCATTCTGGCCTGGGCCGTGTTTCGTCGACGGACCGCATTGGTGCTCATTCCGGCGGCCCTCCTCTACGGGCTGGTGGTCACAACTGTGGTCATGCCCGCCATTCGAGACGGTCAGCCTGGCGACCTGGTCGCTCGCTATTCATACCTGGGATCTTCAGTGCCAGGAATCCTCCTCGGCCTGGTCACGCGTCCGGAGCTGATCGTTATCCACTTGCTCAGCCCCGGTCCGCTGCTCGCTGTCGTGCTGCTGCTGGGCGGTGTCGGGTTCCTGCCGCTGGCACGGCCCCTCGCCCTTGCGGCCGCGCTGCCACCCCTGCTGCTCGCCCTTCTCTCCCAGCACTGGCAGCAGGAGACGCTGCTCGACCAATACGGCCTCCAACCCGGCCCGCTCATATTCGTCGGCGCCCTGATCGGCTGGGTCCGGCTGTCCGCGAAATGGAGCAGCTCAGTGATCGGCGCGGCGCTGCTCGCGTCGACTCTCGCGGCGCTGGCGCTGGCGGCCCCGGCGCCGGCCCTTGGCTCGCTGGCAAAGGGGCAGGCAGCCGCAAGCCTCGCGAACGCGTTACCGCCGGACGCTTCGGTGGACGCCAGCAATGACCTGCTGCCGATGCTGGCCGAACGCGACAGCATCGGCCTGTTGCCAGCCCGTGGACGCGACTGGATCGCCGTGGACGAATCCATGGAGAGCACGGAATTCGTGGCTGAACTTGGGAGCCAGGGTTATGTTCTCGTACGTCGCTCGGGCGAGCTGAGTCTTTGGCGTCGTCAGGCACAGCAACGAGCAACCTACGGCTAGCGAACCGCTAGGTCTCGAGCAGCTTTCCGATGCTTCCGGCGCCCCGGATACTGCCACATCACGCCACGCTTCGCCGGCGATCTGCGTCTGCCGGCAAAACCAACACCGGGTCGACCACGCGTCGCGGTTTGCGCGTCAACGCGTCTGCTACGAGCCAGGTGATGAACCAGCCGACAACGATCACCGGCGCCAGAACCATTCCAACGAAGAGAAAAGCAAGCATTGTGCAACCTCCTGTTCGGAACGTAGCGGCTGTCTGTTACATGCGCGCAACACCCCGCACCCAATACCTCGTCGAGAGGTGACTTCGAGCTCAGAGCATTGCCGGAATAGATGCACAGAGGATGCACGGGCGGCGTGGCAGACGACGTCGACTATCTCGGACTGCGAGTAGCGGCCACTGGCCAGCTAGACAGCTGGGGAACCGTCGCACACGGCATCCCTTTGTCATTTTCCTACTAAACAGCGGGGGTGGCCGAAATCACCCAACCGGCCCGGGCGGGATACAACTGTGGCTCTGAGCCCCTGCTTACCGCGCTCGGCGGACCTCGTTCTGGCACGGCGCGTACAGTGCGTCGTGCATATGCGTTTCATGCCGGATCTTCTCGTCGTCGTCCTTGCCGTAGATTAGGGCGAAGCCATAAGCGATCGCGAACAGCCCAGCTGCCTCCGGGCAGCTTAGTCGGAGGCGAGTCGCTTCAGGATCTCCTCGTTCCGCTCGATCGAAGCCTTGAGACGCGCCTGAAATGCGCGGTCCCTGCGGCGGGCGGCAATATGACTCGCCAGCGCCAGGCGGACTTCCTCCGCGATCGGAACGTTTTCGATACGGGCGATCGCCTCTAGTTCGGCCGCCAGGTCGTCATCCAGCCGTAGCGTCATCGCTTTTGGCATCGTGGTACCACGATACCACGCAACGCCTCAACTGCACGCCCGGTAGAGCACCCACCTTCTGAATGTCTACCAGACGGGCGCGGGCACGGTCCCAATGCGGCCGTTCCAGACAGCTTCCAAACCGACAGCAACGCTGTAAGCCTTGGGTATATCCCTCCTATCGCGCCGAGCCCGGATAGCTGTCTAGTTGCTGTCAACCGCACAGTCGTCGGCTCACATCAGGTGACAGCCGAAAGGGTTCAAGTGAGTTCAGAAATGAGGTGGACCCGGGGGGATTCGAACCCCCGACCTTCTGAATGCCATTCAGACGCGCTCCCAGCTGCGCCACGGGCCCACGCCGGCTGGGGATTCGATGATACCCGCCAGCCGTGGGCCCTACCGGCCGGGCACGAACCCCAGCAGCGCCCCCACCAGCAACCCAACCAACAGGAGCGCCCCAGCCCGCCGAGTGTGAACGAACGTTACGGCCGCATACCAGAGCGGCCAGACCGGGAAGTCGGGCGGTGGCTTAGCCGGCCGGGGTCGGCGCAGGTACGGCCAGGCCTGACGAAGGCGGGTCAAGCCGAGCAGGGCCAATAAGGCCGGGACGGGAAGCGCGCCAACGACGACGAGCACGACAACCGCGACGTAGAACCCGACCATCAGCCCGCGCGTGAGGTTCCGCGCCCGCGCCTCTCCCAAGCGGACCGGCAGAGTGCGCACATCGAGCCGCCGGTCCCAGTCCAGCTTGTCGATGTGCTTGCCCATCAGGACCGCCGTGCAGAGGAGGCCGTAGGGAATCGAGTCGGCCAGGACCTGCCAGGGCAGGTGACCCGTCGCCGAGAAATAGGTGCCTCCGACCATCAGGGGGCCCCAGACGAGGAAGACGCCCGGCTCCCCCAGCGCGCGTTTCTTGAGGCGCAGCCCCGGCGCCGCGTAACCGACGCTGACGAAAAGGCCGGCCAGCGCAAAAACGGCAATCGGCCAGCCACGCGCCACAACAAGGGCCATCAGGATGGCCAGGTCGGCGAAGTTGAGGAGAAGCGCGGCTCGCACCATCGCGGCGCGAGAGCTCATTCCAGACAGCACCGGGTGCGGTGCGTAGAGGGCGCGCGGATAGTCGGCCGTGTCGGCGCCGAGCCGCTCGTCGAACACGTCGTTGAGCAGGTTGTTGGCGCCGTGCGCGATCAGGAGGCCGGCGGCTGCGAGCAAGAACAACCCAGCGTTGAAGCCGGGAGCACGCGCCGCCAGGAGCCCCGCCAGCGCGGCGGCCGTGAGCGTCATGGGCTGGACGCAGGCGCGCGTGAGGACCAGCCAGCGCGTCACAAAGTCGTCCGCCCCGGCGGGGGCGTTGCAGGTTGCCATCACCGAACGCCAGGCGCCTAGCGCGTTTGGCTTGACCCGCGCGTCAGTGTCCACGAAAAGCCTCCTCCAGCCATTCGGCGACGACTGTGGGCACGACCTTGGCATCCACGACGAGCCCAGGTCGAGGGGTTCGCAATGCCCACTCTCGGACCGGCCCGAGGTCTTCGCGCCTCCGCACCGTCAGCCCTCCCATGCCCACCGCGCGCCCAAGCGCAGCGAAGTCGGTGTCCGGGAACTGAACGAGCTCGACCGCCTGGCCCATCGGCTTGAAGTGGTGAACTTCGGCGCCATAGGCGGCGTCGTTGTAGACGACGATCAAAAGCCCGAGTTCGAGGCGCGCCGCCGTCTCAAATTCGGGCAACGCCATTAGGGCGCCACCGTCGCCCAGCGCTGCGACCGTCAGGCGGTCGGGCCGGGCGATCGCGGCCCCGATGGCGCCTGCCAGGCCGAGCCCGATCGACTGAAAACCCTGCGTAAACACGAAAGCATCCGGCCCGGGGATCGGAAGGTACATCGCCGGATAGCCCATGAAATGACCTGAGTCGATGGCCACCGCACGTTCTGGCGGCAGCAGCGAGTCGAGCTCGATCGAGAGCGTCCGGGGGTCGAGCCGTTCGCCGGAGGAAGCGTCTTCGTAAGGCTCGGTGCGCCAGGTTCGCGTGCGGATCCGTTCCGCCAGCTCGGGCGTGCGCCGGCCGGCTTGCTCTAGCGGCTGCGACTCCAATTCCCCCACCAGCGCCCGTGCCGTTTCCCCAACGTCCCCGACCACGCCCAGATCGACCCGGTGATGGGCTCCGATCGCCCCCGCCTCATGGTCGACCTGAACCACGACGGCTTCGGTGCCTACCAGGCGACCGTGTCGCGTCGTCCACATGTTGAGCCCCGCGCCGAAGGCGAGAACGAGGTCGGACTCGGCGATCAGCTCAGCCGCCAGCGGCGAGGCGAACCCACCCGAAATGCCGAGCGACCACGGGCTGCCCGCGAAGAGACCGTTGGCGACGGCGGAGGTGGCAAACAGCGCGCCCGTCAGGTCGCCGAGGCGCTCGAGCGGCTCGCGAGCTCCTGCCAGCACTGCGCCCCGCCCGGCCAGGATGAGCGGACGCCGAGAGCCCCGCAGCCGGCCCAGCAGGTCGGCCAGGGCTGCCGGCGAGGGACGGACCGGATGCAGAGCGGGGCCGGCGACGAGGTCGTCGGGCGGTTGGCAGTCGCCGGCCTGGACGTCAAGCGGCAGCATCAGCGCAACGGGACGCCGCTCCACCTCCGCCCGGCGCACTGCCCGGACGGTGTCCGCGATGGCGGTAGCCGGGCTATGGAGTCGCTCGGCGAGCGCGCCCACCGCCGTCACCATCCCAGCCTGGTCGATGCGAAAGTTGGAGCGGACCGCGGCGCCGGCTGTGTCAGCCGCCAGCAACAGCAGGGGTGTCCGGCTCTTGGCCGCCTCGGCCAAGCCGGTCATGGCGTTGGTCAGGCCTGGACCCTGGTGTGTGGTGCAGACGCCGAGCCGCCCGGTCACGCGCGCGTACGCGTCCGCCATTGTGACCGCGGCCGTCTCGTGACGGGAAGCGAAGAAGCGCGCCCCTCCCGCGACAAGAGCATTGGTGACCTCGAGGTT
>VBGR01000071.1 GCA_005880695.1 Chloroflexota bacterium | reverse complement strand
GCGGCGGCATGCCGATCCAGTTCAGCGACGTCCAGTGGTCGCAGCTTCGGCTGGCCTTCCCGGCCGGAGTTTGTGACTACACCAAGCCGGGCGTGTCCCAGCAGCAAGCGATCGCGCCATGGATCTCGTTCGCCGGCGGGCCCGGTGGCCAACCGCTGGGGACCGCGCCCGGATCGGCACCGATCTGATGCGCATCGGCGCCGCCGCCATCGCAACCGTCCTGTTCGTGAGCTCGGTGCAGCCGGTTACCGCCGCGGTGACGCACGCGCGCTGGGTGACCGCCTGGGAAGCCCCAGTCAATACCGTCTTCGCTTCCTCGCCCGGATCCGGGCCTTCCGGGACGACAGTTCGAAACGTTGCGCGCGTTTGGACCGCCGGCGCTCAGATCCGGGTTCGCGTCTCGAACGCGCTCGACCAGACCACGCCACTCGTCATTGGCGCCGCAACCGTCGGCATCGTCCAGAACGCACCCAGCCCAGCGCTCGCAACGGAGAGCCTCCGCGCGATCACTTTTGGCGGCCAGCGTTCGGTCACGCTGCTCGCCGGAACCCAGAGCCTGCTGAGCGACCCGGTCGCCTTTCCGGTGCGGGCCCAGGAGGACATCGCGATCAGCTTCTTTCTGCCGGCCGCAAAGGAGCCCGGCGCCGCCACCGCCGACTACAACACCTCCTACCAGGCGCCGCCGGGAGCAGGAGACCAGACTCGCGACACAAGTGGTCTGCCCTTCATCATCGGCAGCGATGCGACCTACGCGCTGACAGGCGTCGACGTCCTCGGCACCGCGGCTGCGGGCGTCATCATCGGCTTCGGCAGCTCGACCTTCCAGGGCAGTAACGCAATCCCCAATGGTCACGATCGGGTGCTGGAACTGATGGCGGCGCGCGGGTCATCCCTGCCGCTCGGAAGCCAGCGGCCGGTGGTCAGCGCCGGCATCGGTGGCGACACCCTCCATGCCGGTCTGACCCGCATTCAGCGTGACGTCTTCTCCCAGTCCGGCGTGACCGGGATGGTTGTCTACGACATCAACGACCTTGCCCAGGGACGCACCGCCGGACAGGTGGAGGCCGACTACGCCACATTGGTCCGGGAGGCGCACCAGCGGCGCATCATCGTCTTCTGCTCGACGTGGGCGCCCGAATCGACCGACTTCACCCATGAGACGGAGCGCCACGCCCTCAATCAGTGGCTGCTGACGTCCTCGCCCTGCGACGGAGTCGTGGACTGGGATTCGGTCCTGCGCTCGTCAGTCTATCCGGACACCTACAACCCCCTCTACTACTCCGACAGCATCCACCCCAACGCGCTCGGTCACGCCGCGATGGCGGCCGCGGTTCCCGACAGCTGGTTCACTCGGACCCTGCCGTAGGGCATCATCCCCCACCCGCAAAACGAGGCTATGTCCGCGGGGTACGGCGCGGCCACACCGCCTCGTCGGTGAGCGTGGCCAAGCTGGCCTTGCGGATACTGGATTCCCTCGGAGCAGCAGGGCGCGGACTGGCCGCGGGTGTACAAGAGCCGCGAACCAGGGCTCCATAATCCGGCCGGCTCGGGCTAGCAAGCCCGATGGCTACCTTCTCGGCTCGTACCGCATCGCCACTGCACCCGAGCCGAACTCCAGCCGGCTCACGAGCTTCAAGTCGACATGCTTCGATAGCCCCGCGAACAACGTCGGCCCGTGGCCCGCGAGTCTGGGATGCACCACCAACTCGTACTCATCGATCAATCCCAGCTCCGTCAACGCCAGTGGGAGCTTCACACCTCCCACCAACAATCCCTTGCCCGACTCCCGCTTGAGTTGCTGAACGGCCTTGCCCAGATCCCCGCGCACGAGTTCCGCGTTCCAATCGACCTGCTCCAAGGTGCTCGACACGACGTACTTCTTTGCCGCGTCGATCGTCTGGGCGAAGAGTTCCATCCAATCAGGTCTCGCTCCCGTCGGCGCCGGCGGCCGCCACGCTGATTCCATCATTTCGTAAGTCACGCGGCCAAAGAGAAGAGCATCGGCCTGATTGAGGTTCTCGGCCGCGTGACGATGCAAGTCTTCGTCCGCGGGGATCGCACGATGATCGCAGCACCCGTCCAAGGTGACGTTGATGGAGTACCAAAGGGGTCGCATTTCGCAAGCCTACGGCCGATGGGACACCGGCGATGTGTCACTTAATTAGTGATCTCTTGTAGTGTGGGTGGGATGGTGGACACCGGCGGCCTGACGCCCGCCGGCTGACGCCGACCGGCTGCACGCCACAGCTACTCTGAGTGAAGCACCTCGACCACGTTCGTCCGCGCGGCCCAGCGGCCCGGAACCAGGGCAGCCAGCATCGCCACCGCGACCGCTAGAAGCGGGATGACGCCGAGCTCGAGCGGGTTGAAGACGGCATAAGCCCCAGGCGGGGTGTCGTTGCCGGCCGAGCTGCTGATCACGTCGTTCAGCATGTGGTGCAGGATCAGTCCCAGCGGCATGGCTAGCAGCCCGCCGACCAGGGCCAGCAGGCCGGCGGCCGCGGCGACCATCACGATGACCTGGCGTGGGCTCATGCCGACCGCCTTCAGGGTCGCCGTGTCATGAACACGCTCTCGGGTGTTGAGAAGCAACGTGTTGAAGACGCCGCCGACCCCGATCAGGGCAAGCACAGCCGCGAGCACGAGTAGGACCGAGTCGATGATCTTGACTGGCGCGATGATCGAGGTGTCGCTCGCATGGACATCGATCAGGTCGGGCTGCGCGGCCGCGACCCGACCAACATAAGCGTTCACGTCGGTACCCTGCTTCAGCGTCACGTAGTAGGTGAAGGGGTCGATCGCCGGCCGCACTGCCGCCATGGTCGCCAGGTCCATGAAGAGCGAACGGCCCAGGTTGCTGATGTCGTAGACCTCCCCGACCACCCGGAGCTGGAGCGGCTCGCCGTTGACGCTGCCGGTGACTTGGTCGCCGATCTTCAGGTGCGCCTCCTGGAGGAGTCCCTTCGGTGCGAGCACTTCGCCCGGAGCGGTGAACCAGCGCCCGGCGATGACCATGTAGCCGAGCTGGGCCGAATCGCCGCGAAGCAGGCGCGTATTGACCGGGTCGGAGATCCCGGGGATGACGACGTTCTGCCCACCGACCGCGACCACCCGCGCCGTCTCTTCTTGGGCGTTCAAGATCCGCATCACCTCGGAGTCGGGATAGGCGTCGCTTCGGCTGACCAGGACCTGGTAGCGGCCGGCGCCGGTCTCGCTGTTGTTGATCAGCAGGAAGCTGCGCGGCAGACCGATCGCCACGACCACCGTTGCGACCCCGATCAGGACCGTCACTACGGTGAGGACGGCGCGTAGCGGGCGCGCGAAGGCGTCTCCGATGCCGAGGATCACAGGTCTCGGGAGCCCGAGACGTGCCGCCTGCCGCCGCACCCGGCGACCGCTCCCGCCGCGTGGCGCGGTGGCGTTGGTGATCGCTGTGATCGGCTTGAGGAGGCCGGCCCTGAGAGCGGGCAGGCTCGCCGCGACCACCACGACCAGGAGACCGGCGACAAGTATGAGCAGGTCGAGGCTGATCGAGAAGCTAGGCGTGTAGGGCAGCCCGAGCGCATGGGAGCTGTTGGCGAGCAGAGGCTGGCTCACGAGGGTGCCGGCAGGGATGCCCAGCAGGCATGCCGCGAGCGCGGGTATGACGATCTGGAGGGTGAAGACGCCGGTGACCCCGGCCGGTGTGAAGCCCAGAGCCTTCATGATCCCGATCTCCCGGTAGGCCGAGATCACGATTCCCGTGACGAGGACAGCGACGATGGCGATGGTCGCCACCAGGGCGAAGACGCTGAAGGCGCTGAGCACGCCGGTCAGGATCTGGTTGGTGATGTTGAAGATGCTCCGAATGAGCAGGTAGTTGACCGACCCGGAGATGCTGCCGGGCGGGAGGCTCGCGCGCAGCCGGTCGACGTAGCCGGCGAGCTGGGAGCTGGTCGGGTCGCCAGGGAAGCGGTAGTCCATGGCATAGAACCTCGAATCCGGCGTCGTCAAAGCCGGGATCGCGGCCGGCAGGACCCAGGCGTGCTGGCTGCTGAGGTCGGCGCTTCCCTCGTCGATGTCGATCACCTCGCCGACGACGGTCAGCATCGGCGTCTGGGGAACGCTGGTGACCCTCAGGTGGGCGCCAAGGGGGACGTTGTTAAGCTCTGCGAAGGACCGGGTCAGCACGATCTCGTCGTTGGCGCGCGGCCAGCGGCCGCCAGCGATCTTGAGCACCTCGACGGCACCGCCAGGCGTGTCGCGGCCGAAGGTGTTCTGGTAGTACTTCCGATCGCCGTACTTGAACTCGAGGCCCGTCGCAAGATAGGGACCGCCGAACGCGGAGGCGCCGATCGCAGCCGGCGTGGCCGCCAGTAGTTTCGGATCGGTCTTGGGGTTGAAGGTGACCTGGAGGTGGGCGCCCTTCTGCGCCTGGAAGGCGGTCTGGTAGGGGTCACGGGTCTGCGACATCAGGGTCACCGCCATCGTCCCCGTCCCAATCGAGAGCAGTACGGTGACGAAGATGACCACGGCCTGGACACGCCGCCTGCGCAGGTCGGCGATCGCCTTGACGAGGATGGCTGTCATCTACCTCGTCTCCTCGCCGCGAACCTTGATCACGTCCGATGCCTCGCGGTCGGCCGTTTCCAGCCGCGCGTCGTCGACGATCCGACCGTCCATCACGCTGACCACCCGCGCCGCGTAGCGGGTGGCGAGCTTCGCGTCATGGGTGACGAGCAGAACGGTCTTGCCCTGGCGGTGCAGTTGCCGGAGCAGCTCCATTACCTCGTCACCGCTTCGCGTGTCGAGAGCTCCGGTCGGTTCATCGGCAAGAAGCAGTGTCGGCCGGTTGATCAGCGCACGGGCTATCGACACCCGCTGCTGCTGGCCGCCGCTCAGCTTCGCCGGGTAGCGGTCCGCGAGCTCCGCGATGCCCAGCTGGGCGAGCAGCTCCCTGCCCGCCGCCTCGGAGCTGACGCGGCTTTTCAGCTGGGCCGGGATGAGGACGTTCTCCAGGACCGTCAGGTTGGGGAGCAGGTGGAAGAACTGGAACACGAACCCGATGTGGTCGCGTCGAAAGCGGGCCAGGGCGGTCTCGCCCAACGGTCCAAGGTCGGAGCCCGCAACGGTGACGCTGCCCGATGTCGGCCGATCAAGGCCTGCGACAAGGTTGAGGAGCGTGGTCTTGCCGCTGCCCGAGGGTCCCATCACGGCCGTGAACTCGCCCTCCTCGACGGTCAGCGACACCCCGTTGAGGGCACCGGTCACACCGCCTTGGTAGACCTTGGTGATTTCGGTGAGGCGAACCAGCTCGCTCATTCCGATTCCCCAGAGATGGCCGTTTCCGACAGCTCGTCGATCCATTTGATGTCAGCCTCCGTATGAAGTAATGCCCCACGTACAAGTCGCGCCAGGTCGGAGCGTCCGTCGCGCCGGGCGCGCTCCTCGAGTCGGTTCAGATCTCTAAGCCGCTGGAGATAGGCGCGCTTCTGGCGGCTCAGAAGTGGCGCGAGGTCACCGTTTGCGAGGCGCGCGGCGAGCAGCAGCTTCACGTAGATGTCCTCGCGCAGTTCCTGCGGACCCGAGTCGGGCTGATCCATCCACTCGGCGAGGACCCTTCGGCCCTCCTCGGACACTTCGTACAGGAGCTTGCCCCGGTCCCCACGAGGACCCACCGGTCGGACCAGGCCGTCACGCTCGAGGCGCTGGAGCGTCGTGTAAACCTGCCCGATGTTGACTTCCCAGGTTCCGCCCAGCATTGCTTCAAACCGAGTCTTCACCTCGTAGCCATGCAGTGGCTCCTCGGCGAGGAGTCCCATCAGGCCGTATTTAAGCGACAAACAGCAGTTCCATACGCGGTATGCATGGTGAGTATGCATACCGCGCAATTATTGTCAAGGCTCGCGGTGCGGTTCTGCCACCTGGCCCGCGGACAGCATCCAGCGTTTGCAACCGAAAGCACTCATCTAGCGAGCCCAACGGCCGATGGCGTGGGCCGAAAGGCCAATTGCCGACTGGACCTACGGAGCAGTGCTGGCCCCTGCCTGGGAGCCTGTCAACCAGAGAACCTTTTGGGCGCCTTGCCGGCTGTGCAGGTGACGGGCTGTCCAGTCGTCTCCCTGGCGCCGTCCGGCTATCTAAAGCTGGAGCGGGTTGCCGAATCTATCCGCGGAGAGCACCTCTTGGGGCGGCTTGCGGTTCTTGAGGCCTCTTCCAAGCTTTCGCTTCGGATACCCAAGCGGGAGGACGGCCGACACGTTGTAGTTGGCCGGCAAGCCGACGTGGTCGCGAACGGCGTCCAAGCCTGTGAACCCGGTCCAGTTGGAGCCGACGCCCTCCGCCCAGGCGGTCAGGATCATGGATTGGACTGCGCGGCTGACATCGGAGACCGCGATTGGATTGTCGCGCTCGCCGGCCACCACTACCGCCGCCGCCGCACCTGAGATGTAGGGCCCGGTCTTTACCAGGCGGCCCAACTCTTGGAGCGACTGGCGGTCGGTGACAAAAACGAATTGCCAGGGCTGCCGGTTGCTGGCACTGGCGGTGAGCCTGCCCGCCTCGGCTATGCGCCGGAGAACGTCGTCAGGTATCGGCTTGTCCTGGTATTCGCGAACCGCCAGCACCGTGCGTACCGCGTCGAAAACCGCATTGGCCATACCTCTCACCAAGAGTAGAACTTGTTGAGGGCAAAACTCCCCTACTCGGGATGCTTGAGCTACAACGAAGAACAGGGGCGAGTACCCGTCTGGACCTACAACGACCAGTTCTGGCGCTTCCCCGCCGCCTCGCGCGACATCTGCATGTGCATGCCCTTGCTCTCGAGGTGCGCCGCGCACGCCTGGATTTCGTCGGCCGCCGTATGTAGGTTTGGTCGACAGGCGCTTTCGGTCACTTCTAAACTGACCGGGTGAGGCCCGAGACGAAATATGCGAAGAGCGGGAAGCTGAGCATCGCGTATCAGGTCACGGGTGATGGCCCGCTGGACCTGGTCCTCGTGCTCGGCTTCGTGTCTCATATCGATGTTGCGTGGGAGGAGCCGCATCTCGCGCAATTCTTGAACCGCCTCGCGACCTTCAGCCGTCTGATTCTCTTCGACAAGAGAGGAACCGGCCTGTCAGATCCCGTTGCCGAGCCGCCGACATTCGCACAGCGGATGGATGATATTCGGGCGGTCATGGATGCGGCGGGATCCGATGGCGCCGCCTTGCTAGGCATTTCGGAAGGCGGCCCGCTATCGATTGTCTTCGGCTGCACCTATCCCGAGCGGACAGTGGCGCTGGTTGTTTACGGCTCCTATGCCTGCTGGATGAGGGACGACGACTACCCCTTCGGACAGAGTCCGGAACAGCTTCGCGATTTCCTCGACAGCATGCATCGCGCTTGGGAAACTGGCGAGTGGTGGGCCCAGTTCAACCCGAGCGTACTCGCTGACGAGCATTACAAGAGTTGGTGGGCCCGCTACCTGCGGGCCGCCGCAAGCCCGGGTATGGCCGCGGCGCTGGTGCGGATGAACTCTCAGATCGATGTGAGAGACCTCCTACAGAGGGTGAAGATTCCGACGCTAATCCTCCACAGGACGGAGGAGACTAGGTTCGATGTGGCCAACGCCAGATACCTCGCGCAGAGGATTCCCAATGCCAAACTCGTCGAACTGCCCGGAGCCGACCATTGGCCCTGGGTCGGCGACGCCGAATCGGTTCTCAAGGAGGTCGAGATCTTCCTCACTGGCACCCAGCGCCGGCCCCGCGGGGCGGCTTTTGGTATCGGGGCCGAGGCGCTGACGCGGCGCGAACACGAGATTGTCCTTTTGGCCATCGAGGGAGAAACCGCGGTGAAAATCGCAAAGCGCCTGCATATCGGCGAACGTACGGTCGAGACACATCTCGCCAACGCCTACGTTAAGTTGGGAGTGCAGTCCAAGCTCGAGCTGGCTCGCCGGGCCGGCGACCTCGGAATCTGAAGCTCATCGCCAAAGATCCGTACCGGTACGGAGGTAGTAGGTCCTGCCGCGACCTAGGGTAAAGGCGATCAACCGCATCGCCCTGCTGGCGACTCATCCAAGGAGAATCAGATGGCCATAAACGCCCAGTCCAACAAGCTTTTTGAACTCATTGATCGTGAGGACAAACTGGAGCGTTTGGCCACAGGTTTTGTCTTTACCGAGGGTCCGATCTGGAACGCGACCGAGGCGTGCCTCTACTTCAGCGACATGCCAGGTGATACGCGTCGCCGCTGGAGCGAGGCCGACGGCATCACAGTGGTGCGGCAGCCCAGCAATAAGTGCAACGGGATGACGTACGACGAAAGGAACCGCCTCGTCGTCTGCGAACACTCGACAAGCTCAGTCATCCGGGAAACCGGAGAGGCCCGCGAGGTGCTCGCGTCCCACTACCACGGCAAGGAGCTGAATAGCCCTAACGACGTCGTGGTCGCGCGGGATGGTTCCATCTATTTCACGGATCCAACCTATGGTCGGATGCCCGGCTTTGGCGTTGAGCGTGATCAAGTGCTCACGTTCCAGGGCTTGTACCGAATTCCCGCGGGCGGTGGTGAGCTGCAGCTGCTGGCCGACGATTTCGGCCAGCCCAATGGCCTTTGTTTTTCCCCCGGGGAGTCACAGCTGTATGTGAACGACAGCGTGGCGGCTCATATCCGCGTCTTCGACAGACAAGCCGACGGCCAGCTGAAGAATGACCGGATCTTTGTCGAGAACGTGGGCACCGGCGACTTCGAAGTAGGGGTAGTTGACGGCATGAAGTGCGATGAGCACGGCAACATCTGGGTTACCGGTCCGGGCGGCATCTGGATCTTCGACAGCGAGGGCAGTCACCTGGGGGTGCTCGAGGTGCCCGAGAAGAATGTCGGCAACCTCAATTGGGGCGGGAATAACTGGTCAGACCTATATATCGCCGCCTCGACTTCCTTGTACAGGATCCATCTCAGAGTTGCAGGGAATCGGTCGAGCTACATGGGGTAGGTCGTCTGGCCGCCACGTCATCGTCGACTTGGACCACGACAGGCTGATAGCGCCGGGGGCGGATCTGAATTCAGAAACGAGGTGGACCCGAAGATTCGAACCCCGACCTTCTGAATGCCATCCCGTCGGAGGGTCGTCCATCAGAGTCCTCAAGAGTCGTTCTGAATTCGAAATTGATAGGGCGGGTGTCCAATCTGTCCAGCAGAGTCCAGGCAAGTCCAGCTCAATTGCTGTCAAACAGCTACGGACTGCTCGCCCGATAAACGCCACAGCGGGAATGAGCTCAACCATCCCTACTCGCTTGCCGGCTACCAGCGCCAGGGGCGCACAGGAGCGGTCCTATTCATTCCTGGACTTCGAGTCGACGCGGAACTGGCGGTCGTACAGGGTCTTTTACATGCCGCCGCGTACCCGCAGTTCCTCGTGAGTCCCGGAATCTGCCACCCGTCTGCGGTCCAGAACCAGGATCCTGTGGGATCCCAGGATTGTGATCCGGGCCGAGGCGACCGAGCCCACCGCTCAGCGCGCTTGGCCGACCTCCTTCTGGCACCATGCATACAGCGCGTCATACATGGGCGTCTCAAGCCGGATCTTCTCGTGGTCGTCCTCGCCGTGGATTAGGGCGAAGCCATGGGCGATCGCAAACAGCCCGGCTGCTTCTGGGCAGTTGCCGCGATCGGTGGAGACATCGGCCCCGTGCACGATCTGGGCCAGCCGCTTGAGGGCAGGGTCATCAAGTCTGTGCTTGACGATGATCGATTCAAAGCTGCATCGGCCGTCCACGTGCCCAAGCTCGACGTCTTTGACGTCGTAGGGGATCGCACCATGGCGTTGGGCCATCGCCATCACCTCGTCGGCGTCGACGTAGATGAACTCCGCCGCCGGATCCACGAACTTGGTGATCAGCCATGGGCACGCGACACGGTCGACGCTAGCGTTCTTGCGGGTTACCCACTTCATCGTATGACCACCTTCTGCTCCGGGTTCCGGCCTATCACGACCAGTGCTGAGTGTAGAAACAGAGACGAAGCGGGCCGGCGACGATTTTGGGTCGCCGGCCCGAGTTCTGCCTCAGGCGAGTTTGAGCTCGACCGCCCGACCAAGGAAGGGCGCCTGCAGCAAGCCGCGCGCCCTGTCGACGATGATCTCGACGCGCGGGCTCTCGCCCGGTCGAAGCTGTGAGCGGTCCTCGATCAAGCCGCGCAGGCGCAGCCGGGCACCGTCAGGAGTGGCAGCTGTGATGCGAATCACGCGCGCCAGGCCCGGCAGGCCGATGTCGCTGGTAGCCCCCGGGTGGCCTGCGAGCACACGGCTCGTGACGAGCCCCGTCCCTCGACTGAGATCGACCGAGCCTTCGACTACCTGGGTTGCGTAACTCGGAAGCGGCGGCGCAGGCAGCCCCAGGCTGGCGCTGAACCTCAAAACACCCGTCTCCCTAATCGTGGTGGACGCAATGATGGGAATCGCGGCGGCGGCGGCCGCCGCGGCGGAACCGGCACCGGCCAGCTTGAGAAAGCTCCTCCGATCCATCTGCTTCATCTGTTGAGCCTCGTCACTAGACGTGTGGACTGCCGAGATACGGGAACTCGGACAGATAATCGTGGTGCGGTCCAACTCCGTCGCCGGTGACCCTGCCGTTGGTCACCAGGTTTAGGGAAACATCGATCACGTCGTCCTGCAACCGCCGGCCGTTGAGATATTGTGCGGGGCTCGAGCGGTCGAAGGTTAGGACATCGGGCAGCAGGATGGCCGCGAGCCCTGCGGGGTTGGCCGCCCCTAGCCCCCCGAGCTCGGTCGTGAACACTTGGAGGAACGTCTGACCCGACATGGTCTTTGCCGTCCGCTGATCGGCTGGCTGCGTGACGTTGAACGTGTTCTTGTCACTGCCGTGGTTGAAGACCGTGTTGATGGCCGGGCGACCCATTTGATCCACCTGGGCGAGATGAGCGGGCTGGTGTGTCATCGGGACCAGCGTTCGCGTCCAGACACCGATCTTAGGGTTCCGGCCGAGAAGTCGATTCGGAACCTCCAGGGCTATGCCGAACACGTTCAGGTTGGCAAAGAAGTCGGATCCCGTGAACTGCAATCCATTCAGGAACCCGAGTAGGTCGAAGAAAAACGGATCACTGCGGAAGCCGGCGAAGAAGCGAATCCCGGCCTCACCGCGAGTGATGTGCGCTTCCGTGCCGAAGGACACCGGCGCATGTTCAACGAGGACCTCTTTTTCGAGCTCCTCATGGACGTGGCCTTCCTCAAGGTTGGTCTCTCCCACAAAGGCGCGCGTCACGCGGGCGAATTGTCGGCCACCATCCTTGCGGGTAAACCGGTAGCGGAATGAAATGTCTGGTCGCGCGTCGCCGTTGTTGTCCACCAGGGTCTCGTAAAGCGCGTTGTGCCGGAACTCGTCGGCGTGGGTGGGCGCCACGGGGTTTACGTCCAAGATCAAAATGGTCTTGGTTGAGTCGCCTGGCTTCTGGAATGCGTAATGGTCAGTGATATCGACCCTGGCGTCCGTCGCCGGCGACATCAGGCCGGGAGCATCAAGGTGATCGGCCATAAACTTCCCCTCCTACAGGCCAACTGAGAGCCCGCCAGCTCAGGACGTCCAAGGGCTGCCCAACCCTAGCCATCCAGAGGCGAACTGCGTGACACCCTGGATACGAAGAGCCACCGCGAGCGGATCATTCTGGCTTTAAGCGGGTCGCAGCTTTGGTTTCGCTGGGGCGGCGAGTCTGTCAGATCGTCCCCGCAAGGCTTGGCGCCTGCGTCGGTGCCGTGGTGCCCTGAGGCCCCGCCTCGACGGTCAGTGCGATCGTCGTTCGCTCCTTTGTGTCGACCGCTACAACGAGCGTTTTGGTCCCGTCCGAGTCGGGCTGGAAAACGCCGCCGGAGACAGGGATCTTCGACCGCCCGATCAGCCAAATCTCATAGACCTTTCCCGCCTCAGTGCTCGGCAAGTGCCGAAAAGTCACAAAGGCGACGCCCTGGTCACGCAGATCGACCACCGTTGCCTGAGAACCGGCTAGCTGACCCTGACCAGATAACGTCGTAGTGGTCACCCGCTGTTGCGTCGGGACCCGCGCTAACCGGTCATTCAGGTAAAGGTTCCAGGCTCCAAGCCCGACGAAGGCTATCGCCAGCACTGCCAGCGCGGTATGCGGATATCGAATGAGTGGTCTCCAGCGGGCCCGAGCCCTCGCGCGCAGCCGGCTCCGAATCCGAGCCGATGGCGCCGGAGCGTGTGTCTGCGACGAGGCAGTCGCCGCCGTCATGATTCGCGACTTCAAGTCCTTTGACGGCTCGAGTTCCTCGACCGCCAGCGGCAGCGCGTCGACCACCTGCTGAAGTCGAGCCACGAGCCGCCGGCAATCCTCGCAGCCGGCCAGGTGTACCCGCATCAGTTCGGCTTCGTCCGGCTCCGCCGCGCCAACAAGGTAGGCGACCACGGAGTTTTCGAGGTCGGGGTGGTCACTCATCGACGAACCCGCGTCCCTGAAGGTAGCTGTGCACCTTTTCGAGTCCGAGCCTCACTCGCCCCTTAACGGTCGAAACTGGAAGGCTGATCATCGCGGCGATCTCGCGCTGCGTATACCCTCCGAAGTAGGCGAGCTCGAGCGCCTGCCGTTGCTCGGCCGGGAGGCTGCTCACTGCCTGACGCACCGCCTCCCGCTCCATCGACTGGGCTACCTCCTGCCAGGGGTCGGAACCGGCTCCACTCGCTGCCGCGTACTGCGAGATGTCCTTCTCGAATCGCTCGTGACCGCCGCGGCCGCGCAGGTGGTCGATCGATCGATTGCGGACAGCGACCAGCAGCCAGGTGCGCAACGATCCGCGGCTCGCGTCGAACGCGGTCGCTCCTTTCCAAAGTTTGAGGAACACCTCCTGGACCACGTCTTCAGCTTTGCCCGGATCGCTCAAGACGCGCATGGCAACCGAGTAAGCGAGCGCGGCGTAGCGATCGTAGAGCTGCTCCAGCGCCTGCGAGCTCCCGGCCGCGAGCTGCTCCGCGAGCTCCGGGTCGGTGACGCCGCCCCACGGCTCACCACTCATCCGAAGTAGTTACGCAGGGCGGCACCCCCAGGGCAACGCGCCTCAGGCGTCCTTTCGACAACGGGTTTCGAGATCGCCGAACGAGTGTTCGCCGCCGTTCCCCGAACTTCGCTGCTGCACAGCTGGCTGCCGCGATTCGGCAAAAGCGAGCTACGGGGCTGGACTTCGGTGGGCTCTGGTGCCGTATGGTCCTGGCGGTAACCTGCTCGGGCTGCCCGCGGGAGTTGGAGAGGCGGACAGCGTATTCCAGCTCCGCCGGCGACTGCCGCCGGGCGGGCCGGCATCGACCGGTGGTTTTACCGAATGCAACGTTTACAGGCTTATGAATCCGCCAGATGTTCAAGGACGAACGCTTCGACCTCTTCGCTTTTGCCCTTGACCGCGAATCTCCCGAGTGGGCGGACTGACGCCAGGTCGCGTATGAGTGCATACGTCGGCGCCGAGACCACGACCTGACCCGGGATCGCACCCGTCTGGAGCCGGGCGGCGAGATTCACAGCGTCACCGTGCGCGACGTAGTTCCGCAGTTCCTCGCTCCCGATGTTGCCTACAAGCGCTGCACCTGTCGCAATCCCCACCCGGAATCGGGGGAGCGATGGGTCCTCAGTGACAATGGCCTCGATGGCGTGCTGCATCGCAAGAGCCGTCCGGGCAGCGGCGAGAGCGTGGCGAGGCTGCTCGACTGGTGCGTTCCAGACCGCCACGATTGCGTCTCCAGCGAATTGGATGATCGTGCCGCCGTTGGCGAAGACCACCGGCACTACCGCACTGAAGTAGCGATTGAGCGCGAGGACCGTCTCGCCGGGCGGCCGACTCTCGGTGAACGGGGTGAACCCGGCGAGGTCGGCGAAGAGCGCCGTTACTTCGCGGTTCTCACCGCCGAGGGCGGCGCGACCAGGATCGGAGAGTAGCGAACGCACGATCTGCGGTGAGAGGTACTGGCCGAAGAGACGGTGCACTGCTGCGAAGGCCCGGTCGCGCTCGTAGACGAAGGCGTACAGCGCGATGAACACCACGATTGAAACAGCGGTGATGTTGACGATGAACATTGCGCCAACGAGACCGGCAGGCAGGTTGTTCGCACTGCGCAGCCTTCCGCCGAAGATGCCGACGGCGAGGATCAGCACAAGGTATGCGACAAACCATCGGAGCGCTTCACGCGGGCTGGCGAAGGCGAGGGCGCCGAGCGGCGCGAAGAACGCCCAGAGAACAACGACGCTCGAGGGAACGAAGCCGCCCAGCACGACCATGAGGGCGAAAGGGAGAGCGAGCATGAGGCTGAGCTGAGTAAAGCGGAAGACATCGTATCGGCGCGTCACGGTCAACATGACGATGCTCAGGAGCGAGAGGACCGTGTAGGTGAGTGGTATCGCCCCTCCGAGCGGTTCCCCGAATACGATGTAGGCGAGCCCCCAGAAGATGGCGAGAACGCTGATGAGCAGCGCCAGCCCGACAAGGAGCCCGCGCTGCAATCGCTCATCCTCGGTATCAGCTGGGGTGGCACCGATGGCAGCGAAGCGCGCGAGCAGTCGAGCCATCGTGTCGGCTAGATGCTACCGCTGGGGCCGAGGTCCCGGAAAATCCGTGGCCTCATCGACACGTTGGTGCGCCACTTGGCACGTGAGGCCTGAACCGGGTCCCCAGCCAGAGTCAGCCTGCAGGTAAGTCGACTTCCCCACCCTTTCGGCAACCCAGACCGTCGATTCAGGTAGCCCTTTCAAGTGCGACCACCTGCCACAGCAGGCCTGACTGGTTGAGCCTGGTCTTGAATCCGCGCTGCTCTACGGCAGCCAAAATCAGCAATGGCGGGTGCAGGAAGACTCGGAACTGCAACCTAATCACTCGAAAACCAAAGTTGGCAAGGGTTAGACCAAGGCGGGTCCACCAGCGGCGGTTGGGAAAGCTCATGACCAGCGTGCCCTTGGCGCGATCGGCTGCCGCGCCGGCCAGTTTCGGCATGTCCGGATAGCAGCAGATGACACGATTCATGACGACGACATCCGCGGGTTCAAACTCAGGCCCGGCCTCAGCGAAGTCCATGACCCTACGCTCGACCAGGTTGGCAAAGCCAGCTTCCACAAGCAGTTCGCTCGCCGCGGCTTCGTAGGTGGGTGTCAGCTCAACATTTGTCGCTCGTGCCATCCCGGCCTTGAGCAGCTCGATCTCGATGGCTCCGATGCCACCGCCCACCTCGAGAAGCGTCTTGCCTTCGACGCCTCGCTCACTGATGAAATCAAAGATTCGCTTTGAAGTCCCATCGAGCCCCTTTCGGCGGTACCGCTTTGCTTCTCCGGCCGCGTTCTTCTCGCTGAAGATCTGCCGATATCCCTTCGGCGTGCAGCAGTCGCTCACGCTGAACGGCGGGCTCGAATCGAGTAGCCGAGGGTGCCGAACTCACGAGCACTTTCCTCTCCACGTGCGCCCGCAAATGTGTCGAGTGGATTGGCCAGCTCGACGTCGATGAGTCCCGCACCGCCGATGACCGTCTCCCACCCTGCGCACGGCAGGGCACCTGCGATTCAACCCGTCCAGAGATCGATGTCACGAAGCGCCTCCTCAGGGACCGGGCGCTCAAGACAGATGTCCGCCACCGTCATCCGGCCTCTCGGCTTCAGCACCCGAAAGATCTGACGATAGACGCCGATCTTGTCTGGGCAGAGGTTGATCACGCCATTTGAGATCACAACGTCCGCCCAGCCATCCTCGACCGGCAGATCCTCGATAAAGCCTTCACGGAATTCGACGTCGGCGAGTCCGAGGCGCTCGGCCAAAGCCCGGCTGCGCTCCAGCATCTGCGGAGTCATGTCGACTCCAATTACCTTTCCTGCGCTACCGACCCAGAGCGCCGCCAGGAACGAATCCATACCGGCTCCAGAACCGAGATCGACAACCCTCTCGCCAGGCTTCGGCCCGCCCCAAAAGAAAGGATTGCCAACGCCGGCAAAAGCTTCGCAGGCGTAATCGGGAAGCTGGTCGAGCGGTGTAGCTGGATAGCCGAGTCGAAGTGCATGCGCCCGACCGGTGTGGAAGTGGAATTCACCGGTGGGATCCTGAGCCACCTCCCGGTATTTGTCGCGCACTTCCTTGCGAAGCTCATCGAGATCGACCAGCTCCAAGATCTCGGCCATGGTGCTCCTCCTGCCTCTCTACTTGACGGCTGTCGCTAGTACGACTTCGCCACGAAACACGTACTGTTCGTCGCCGCCCTGGCGAGACAGACGGTCTCGCACACGCTGCAAGCAAGCCGCACCGTCCTCACTGCTGAGCGACTGAAGCCGGACCCCAGAAGTACTCCGGAGCTGATATTCGAAGTGATCCTTGGCCTGCCATCGGTGCTCCAATGATTCGGTCCAAATCTCTCCTGGAATAAATCCAGCTTGCTTAAGCAAGGAAGCCATCTTCTCCGGGCTGTCAGAGCGGGCCGCACTGTCCGTGGCGGGCAGTTCGACCAGATTCGCCCCGGCAGCAGCAAGCTCCTCGTCCCAGACGGTGTTGGCCGGGGGCGGGAACTCCGCAGCCCAGGTCACAGTTCCGATCGAGCCTCCCGTCCTCAACACGCGCTGCACTTCCTGAAGGCAGCGCTCCGGAAAGGGCAGGTGAAAGAGGACGAAGGCAACTACGGCCGCGTCAAAGTGGTCGCCCGGCAAGTCCAGCTTCTGCACATCCATCAGCGCCAGCGGTCCAGTGTGCTTTTGTTTGGCCAGACGAAGCATCCCTTCGGAGCGGTCGACACCGAGCACCGTCGCTTTCGGAGCCGCCTTCTGGATCAGTGGCAGCAAGGCGCCAGCCCCCGTACCGACGTCGATGATCTTTGTGGCGCGGGACAGAGGAAGATGCGATAGGAGGCGCTCACCCACCGGGCGAATCACCGGGCTCCAGAACGCGTCATAGACCTCCGCCCTAAGCGTGTAGCGCTCGGCCAGGATCGCCGACTGTTCATCGGCCGTCAGCTGTCCAGCCGGCTTCATCGCTTCACGCCGGAAGCGCCGTTTGGAACGGATTCGACGGCGTGACCCGCGGCGGACCATTCAGGCAGCCCTTCGGCCAGATGCCGGGCGGTAAATCCCTTTCCGCGCAATGTGCGGACCGCCTCCGGCGCGAGGGCGCAGTAGGGACCGCGGCAGTAAGCGACGATCTCACGATCGCGCGGCAATTCCCGCAACCGTTGCTCCAACTCATCCAGCGGAATCGAAACCGCGCCGGCAACATGCGCAGTTTGATACTCCTCGGTGGGTCGGACATCGACCACCAGTAATGGTTCGCCGGACCTGAGTCGGGCCAGAAGCTCATCGCCGCTGATCGCTTCGAGGCCTTCCCTTGAGCCAAGGTATGCCTCGACCAGGCCCTGTACGCCCGG
>VBGR01000079.1 GCA_005880695.1 Chloroflexota bacterium | reverse complement strand
AAGCGTTTCGACATCGGCCCACCCATCTCGCCCAGGCCGATGAAGCCGACGGTCTCGCTCACGCTGCGCCGCTTGGACCTAGTCTCGGTAGCGGTAGACGATCCGGCCGCGCGTGAGGTCGTAAGGAGAAAGCTCGACGCGAACCCGGTCGCCGGGCGTGATCCTGATGAAGAACCGGCGCATGCGTCCCGCCGCGTAGGCGATCAGCCTGTGGCCGTTCTCGAGCTCGACTTCGAACATTGCGTTCGGCAGCGCTTCGGTCACGGTCGCCTCCATAGCGATCGCTTCTTCCTTCTGATCCTCGGGAGTCGCCGCGGTACGGGTCTTAGTCCGCCGCGGACCGCCCCGCCGGGGCCTCGATGAGCGTGCCAAACCGTTGGGAAGTCTACTCGGGCGCTTCGGGGGCGAGCCTTGCCCGCGGACGAGGCGCCCGCTTGTCGGAGGCTTTCCAGCGTTCGATCCAGGAGCCGGTCAGCTCCGGACTGGTGCTGCCTTTAGCAAGAGCCTGTACAGCCTGCTCGACGCGGTCGGCGAAGTCCCGCGAGGTCTCGCCCGCGCCCGGTGAGAGCGGCTTCCCCACCCGGATTCTCACGGGAGCCGGCAGCGGCACGTTGCGGCCCTTGGGGAGCACGCGCTGGGACCCGCGCACGTGCATCGGGATAACTGGCGTTCGGTTCTCCACGGCGAGGTGGCCGACGCCCGGCTTGAACGGCTGCAAGCGCCCGTCCGGCGAGCGCGTCCCTTCGGGGAAGACGAGCAGGTTCCAGCCCGACTTCAGAAGCACGCTCGAGCGGTGCATTACCTCCTGGGCGCCGCCCGAGCGGGCGAACGGGAAGGTGTTCAGCCAGAGGCTCACCACCCGGCCCAGCCAGGGCCGGCGGTAGAAGTAGTCGGCGGCGGCGGCGACGACGGTTCGCTCGCGGACGCGGTCGCCGAGGGCGTGCAGAAGGAGCGGCGTGTCAGCGTGACTCGAGTGGTTAGCCACCAGGATGGCGGGCCGATCCAGCTGCTGCACCCATTCCGAGCCCTCGATCTGGGGGTGCGTCATGACTTCGGCGAAGGGTGCCGAGAGGCCCTTCTGGATTCCATAGCGGATGCTGCGAACCGGCTCCATCCGGGCCCAGGCCAGGTCGGACGGCCGGTCGGGAACCGCGGTCGAGCGTTCGGCCCAGGTCGCCGGGCGGGGCGTGCCGGAGTGGAAGCCGCGCCGCATCAGGCGCGCGTCGGCGACTACGCCGAGCAGTCGGGAGGCCAGCGAGGAGATTCCCCACTCGCCGGAATACCAGGTTCCCGCTGGCATGTCAGTCAACCTCGCAGAGCATTAGAGGTGGTGTGCGCAGGTGCGTGATGCTGGGCCAGCGGCCGACCGTCTGCTCCGCCATCTCGAGCGCGTCCTCGAGCGTGGTCGCGCTTTTGAAGCCGAGTCGGTGCACTGTCGCCCGGTCGCCGCCGACCACGATCACGTCGCCGCAGTGCTGCAGCGTGAACGCGGCCCAGTACCAGGCGTAAAACGGGTGGACGCCGTGGTACGCGTGGGACTGCTGGTACATCTGCCGGTACCAGGCATCTTCGGCGAAGCGCTTCTCGTAGCGCGACTCGATCTCGTGCGGGTCGGTGGTGTCGGCGAGCACCTCGTCGTAGAAGTCGACGTAGCTTGGGTGGTGCACCGCGTTGAACTCGTACCGGCACGGGTGCTCGATGATCACGACGCCGCCCTCGCGCACCACCGGCTTGTTCTTGTAGAGGTTGAAGAGGTAGCCGAGCCCAGTGCAGACGACCAGCACCGGGTTCATGATCGAGTTGACGTTGTAGGGGCCAAGGTAGGGGACGCCCAGCGTCACGATGTCGGTCTGGCCCTCGACCGGGACCATCATCTGACGGCGCACGTTCTCCAGCGTCTTGTCGTGCACCTTGTCGACCTGGCCGGCGTTCACGCCGGTCATCCCATAGGGCGCGAGCATGGAGTGGAAGGCGGCCCGCTTGACGTCGGGCGGAGCGAGGTCGGTGACCTGCTTCAGCGCGAAGAAGGCGGCCTGGTCGCCCGTCGTCCAGTCGGTCTCCCGCTTCTGGAGGAAGTTGGCGACCGCCGGGAAGGAGTGGTTGTTGACGGATGTCTCGATGTGGAAGACGCGCACCGCGTCTTCGATCAGCTCGCCTTGACGCACGCATGACGCGTGCAGCGCGGAGTCAGGCGGATGCATGTAAGAGCGCGACTGAAGCAGCGTGTCGACGGTGTGGTGGGCCTTCACGCTGCGGTAGCAGCCGAGACCGGTGGCCAATGATTTGTGGCCGCCGTCCATCGGCACCAGGGTGAGGTTCACGTAGACGACCAGGTCGGATTCCGAGGCGCGCCGGTTGAGCCAGACCTCCTCGCCCTGGTTGGTCCTCCCGATCAGCACGTTCTGGCTCGGGTCCTCGGCGTCATGGTTGTAGAGGCGGTCGGGCCAGAACGTCGTGAAGACGCGGTCGCCGACGATGTGGCGGATCTCGTCCGCTGTCATCTTGCGGTGCAGGGAGATGGCGGCGATCAGCTCGACGTCCTCGACGCCGGCCCGCGCGGCCGCGTCGACCACCTCTTCGATGACGAGCCCGCGCACGTCGGGCGCGGCCATTGGCGGGAGCGGCAGCGAGAGGTCGTCGAAGGCGATGGTCAGCTTCATGCCGGGCCGGAGGAGCTCCTTCAGCGGGTCGTCTTCGAGCGGATTGCTGAGCGCCCGGCGGATGGCGCGCTCGGGGTGTCCGATCGGGTCGATCGGGTCGGGCGGGTAGACGATCCGGCTGCCCAGCGGGAGCCGTTCCAGACGGAAGCCTTCGCCGTAGTGGAAGAGCGTGGGCGGCGTGTTCCGGTCGACCTCGATGACGGCGCCGGGCCTAGCCATCGCTCAGGCCTCTCAGGTCGAACGCGACCCGCACGGCTGACATGCGGCCCGCTGCCAGCGCATAAGCGATCGCCTCTTTGTATTCGGTGAGCGGAAACAGCGGGCCTACCAGCCGGTCCAGATTCAAGGACGCAGAGGCCTCGAGCGCCATCTCGAAGGTCCGTTTGCCGGTGCTCTTCTCAACGCCATAAGCGTAGGCGCCGGTCACCTCCAGCTCCCGCTGCCAGATGGGCGCCCAGTCGACCTTGGCTTCGCCTGGCATCCCGACAGCGACCACCCTGCCGCCCCCCCGGGTCAGCCGTACCGCATCGCTCAGGCTGCCGGCGTTGCCGGTCGCCTCGAACGTTATGTCGGCGCCTCCGAGCAGCACGTCCCGCTCGATCCCCTCCAGCCGCCGCGCGCCAGTCGCAAAGCGGACGCGCTGGTAGGCCTGGGCCGGCGCCACGACCAGGTCGGCGCCGAGGGAGCGGGCCAGTTCGGCCTGGTGCGGGTACTTGGCGATGCAGATGAGCTGCCGGGGCGGTGTGTAGAGCTTGACCGCGGCCACGGTCAGGAGCCCGATCGCGCCTGCCCCCGCCACCAGCACGACGTCGTCTTTGGTCGCCGCGCCCCGCAGCGCGGCGTGGATCGAGCAGGCGAGCGGCTCGGTGAGCATGGCGGCCTCGTCGCTGAGCGCTTCCGGGACCTCGTAGAGCTGGCTCTCGTGCGCGACCAGCAGCTCGCCCCAGCCGCCGCCGGTGCCGGCGCAGTAGCCGGTCTGGAGGCCGACGTCGATCGGGCCCTCGGTGACGTTCAGGCAGAGCCCGATGCGGCCCTCCGCGCAAAAGCGACAGGGCGGCTCGATGCCCCGCACGGCGCAGCCGAGAACCGGCTGAACCACAACGCGGGTGCCGTCCTCCAGGCGGCCGGAGAGCTCGTGGCCCGGGATGAACGGGTAGCTCGTGAGCGGCTCCAGGTAGAAGGAGGCGTGGCCCGTCAGGGCGGCCAGGTCCGACCCGCAGACGCCGCTCACCAGCGGGCGCACCTGGCGCCAGCCGGGGCCCGGCAGCTCGGGGACGTCGACGTCGCCGAGGTGGAGCAGCGAGAGGTCGCTGGTCGCCACCTCGGCCCGGCCGCCCGCGGCGCGCATCAGGAGATAGCTGGGGATCGACCGCGAGAACTCGAGAGCGAGCATCAGGGCACCATCAGGCGAACTGGGAGCGGTACTCGGGCGAGCGCGGGTCCGGGATGGGCAGCCGCCAGTTGCCTGGCGCCATCGGCCAGCGCTCGATCCGCCAGCCGCGCTGCCCGGCGACGGTGGACAGCCGCGCGTCCGGGTTGACGGCGACTGGCACTCCAACCATCTCCAGCATCGGCAGGTCGGAGAGGGAGTCGGCATAGGCGAAGCTCTCGGCGAGCTGGATGCCGTTCGCGGCCGCGTAGCCGTCGAGCAGCGTGGAGCGCGCCTCGCCCGCCGGCGGCGGCTCGGCCAGGTCGCCGGTCAAAATCCCGTCGCGGACCAGGAGGTGCGCGCAGTCCAGTTCCACCCCGAGCATCTCGGCCAGCGGCTCGACCACGACATCGAGCGCCCCGGTCAAGAGCAGGACCCGGTGGCCGGCGTCCTTGTGGGCTCGGATCCGGCGGACGCCTTCCGGGTAGAGCCGCTTCAGCGTCACCTCGTGGAGCGCCTCGCGCCCGAGGCGCTTCATGTCCTCGTAGTCGAGGCCGCCGTACTGCCGGTAGAAGTTCCGGATGAACTCGGCCCGCGAGCGCCGCTCGAGCGTGAGCCAGCGGGGAGCGCCCCGCGCGATGTCGGCGAAGAATGCCGGCCACTCGGCGAGCGGCTTCGCTTTCAGGCGCATCCAGACGAAGTACTCGATGACGTTGGTCTCGATCAACGTGCCGTCGACGTCGAAGACGGCGACCACGTCGGACCGGCCTTCGCGCCGCTTGATCTGCTGCAGCGTCAGGTCCTTGTCGGGCGCCGGCGCGGTGCTGCCGGTCGGCTGCTTACCGCGGCGGGCGACGGTGTCCGCGCGCGACATGCGGATCACCGTCGGCAGGTGGACCTGGTGCAGGTAGTGCCGCCAGTCGAAGGTTGCCGGGTCGAATGGAAAAACCTCCCGCTCGGCCGCAGGGAGCGTTTCCCAGATGTCCATCAGGTGCTTCATCTCATAGACGCAGTCGACGTTCGTGTAGATGCCGTAGAGCTCGAAGATCTCGAGGGCGCGGTCCAGCCGGATCCGGCTCTCGTTGAGGTCGTCCGAGATGCGCGCCATGTCGGCGCCGGCGGGAAGCCGCTCGACGATCCACTGGGCGACGTCGATCGCAGCTTTCATCGCCTTGGCCCGCCCCTCGACCTCGTTCTGCGGTGGGAACGTCCATTCCGGCGGCCCGATCGCCTGGCCGTAGCGGTCGCGCAAGGGATGGATCTCGAAGTACTCCCTGCAGAGGTCGACCATGGCCCGCAGCCGGAGCGGGTTCCGGTTGCCGGTGGCCGCGTGGTAGATGCGGTGCTCGCCCGGCCCGGGCGGCGACGCCGCCACCGCCAGAACCGAGTTGACGACCAAGTCGGCCGGGATCAGGTCGAGCACCGTGTCGGGCAGGCCGGCGAAGTCGGGCAGCACCCGGCGGGCGAAGGCCAGGATGATCGGCTCCGCCATTCGGAAGCCCTCCAGCCAGCCGGGGAAGGGCTCGGCCAGGGAGCTCTCGATGATCGAAGGCCGCAGGATGCTGAGCGGCACCTGCCCATGCAGCTCGACGACCGCGCGCTCTGCCATCGCCTTGGTGAACGAGTAGATGTCCGTGAAGCCCATAGCCCGGGCGTGGACGCGGCCCCGCTCGACGAGCCGGTCCTTGACCCACTTCTCGCGCAGCCGCTCGACGGTGCGCGCCATCGAAGGCGTCCCCGCCGGCCCCATCCGCGAGCGGGCCTGACGCTGCAGCCTTGACAGGACCTCGGGTGTGCGCGACTCCTCCTCCACGACCGGCCGAAGGCCGCTCAGGATCTCCGCCTCGTGGCGCCAGTTGAGCCCGGGGTCGAGGGGCAGCTCCTCCTGCACGCGGCCGCGCAGCATCCCGCCGACATAAGCCGTTGAGATATGGACGAGGTGCGCTTTGGAACCGGCCTCGCTCAGCGTCCGGACCAGCCGGGAGGCACCCAGGAGGTTGGTCTGGGCGGAAAGGTCCGCCGGGTTGTCGAACTCGACCGCGGCGGCCGAGTGGATGACGATGTCGCAGCCGAGGAGCTCCTTGCGGCCGGCCTCGCTGAGGCCGAGACCGTCCCGCCCGAGGTCGATCTCGAGCACCGTCAGCTTCTCGGCCACGAGCTTGCGGAAGCCCTCCTCGCCGAGCTCCTCCTTCAGTCGCCGGAAGGCCGGGCTGGAGAGGACCTCCTTATCCAGCCGGTCGGCGGCCGGGCGCCGGGGGCTCGAGCGGATGGCGAGGGTCACCCGGCCGACCTCGGGCACCGAGCGGAGCAGCTTCTCCACTATCGACTTGCCGAGGAAGCCGGTGGATCCGGTGACGAGGAGGGTCTTCCCCGCGAGTCGTTCGGAGATCAAAGCTCCCCTGATTCTAGGGAGGCAGCACGACCGGCCGGTGAGGCTTAGAGCGGTCCCTTGGAGCGAGCGGGGAGCGAGAAGCCGACCAGCGGGCTGGCGCCGCGGTCCCACAAACCCAGCGACGTGTGCGCGGTGACGAGGAACCACATCGAGTGGTCGGGCTGGCCGCGGACCACCGCTGTGGTGTCGGTCGAGCCGGCCAGCAAAGGCGCGCCGGAGGCGCCGTCTGCGTACTCGGTCAGGTCGTAGGTGACGCTGTCGCCCGGGCTCGACCAGGAGACCTGGACGTCGTAGGAACCGGTCACCGGCACCGCCCGAACGGCCACCTTCGGGATGGCGACATTCGGTGTGTGCGCCGCGCCGCCCAGCCAGAGATTGCCCACGTCCTCGGGCCAGGGATCGCGCCCCGGGCCGCTCCAGCCGAAGGGGTCGATCGGGTTCCAGGTGGCATGGCGATAGACGCCGAAGTGGAGGTGGGCGCCGGAAACGCTGCCGGTCTTGCCGCTGATCCCGATCACCTGGCCGCGGCGGACCCACTGGCCCCTATCGACCAGCAGCCTCGAGAGATGCCCGTAAAGGGTGTCGAAGCCATTGCCGTGATCCAGCCGGATCCCCTGCCCGAAGCTGCAGGTCGCGCAGCCTGGCGTGGCCCAGTCGGCGTAAGAGACGAGCCCGTCGGCGGCGGCCAGCACCTGCTCGAAATAGAGGCTCAGATCGTACCCGTCGTGCCCTTCGTAATAGAGATCGTTCTTCCCACCGGGCGTGAGGGGATAGCCCTGGTAGAGGCCGGCCGGATCGTTTGGTCCCGCCTCGGCGACGACGCCGTCGAACCGGCAGATGCGGCCGTTCTGGCCGTAGGTCGGACTGCAGTGGTCGAAGATCGAGGTCACGATGTGCCAGTCCCCCAGGTAGGGCAGGGTCAGGAATCCGTCTCCGGAGGGCCCGTACTGGCCGCTGATTCCGGCGGCCGGCATCTGGGCCGGCCAGAGGCTGACCACGCGATCCTTGGCCGGGTCGGGCACGGGCGGCACGACAGCGCGGGCGGGAATGCCCGCCGCCAGGGTCAGACCGGCCGCCAGGATCGCGGCGGCGAGAAGCCGTACACGTACCACGGCTTCGGGAGTGTAGGCGGCCGGGTCAGATGATCCGACGACGAATTGCAGCAGACGAGTAGTCGATCACCAGCGTCATCACGATCGCCACGTAAAGGAGCATCGCCTCGGACGGGTAGTCGAGCTGCTCCGAGTACTGGATGAAGAGGAAGCCGAGGCCGCCGGCCCCGATCGCGCCCAGGATCAGCGCCGAGTGCACGTTGACTTCGAACGTGTAGAGGAGGTGGGCCACGAGGTACGGCGTGACCTGGGGGAAGACGCCGTGGACCACGACCTGGACCGGGTTGGCGCCGGTGGCGGTGAGGGCCTCGACCTGGCCCCAGTCGATCGCCTCGATTGCCTCCGAGAAGAGCTTGGACATCAGGCCGAAGCTGAAGATCGAGACGGCGAGGACGCCGGCGAAGGCGCCGACCGAGATCGCGGTCACGAAGAGGATGCCCCAGAAGAGCGTGGGGATCGACCGGATGATGCTCATCAGCGCCCGGACGGCGAAGTAGATCGCCGATCCGAGCGGGCCGCGCCGCATCAGGTTGCGGGCGGCGATGAAGCTCACGGGGATCGCCACCAGCGACCCGATGAAGGTGCCGAGGAGCGCGGTCATCAAGGTCTGGAGGGCGAAGTGCCCGAGCAGGCCTTCCGGGTACCCGTAGCGGAGGTTGGCGTGCTCCGACGAGCCCGCCAGGAATTTGGGCAGGATGATCGCGAAGTTGGGGTGCAGGAAGCCGCCCAGGATCCGCAGCATCTGCGGCGACTTGGTGACCAGCAGCCCTGGGTTGAACTCGGTCTGCCCGGCGCTGACGTAGACCAGCACGAGCAGGAACCCGACGATCAGCAGGTTGCGCGAACGTTCCAGGCGGACCCTGCGGTCCACCTCGGCCATGAGCGCCTGGAGGCGCGGCGGCTCACTCGTAGCCGAGGCGGCCATAGATCCTGCGATAGGCGCCTTCGTCGAGCTCGCCCGGCGCTCCGTCGTAGACGAGGCCGCCTCTGCGCATGGCGACGATCCGGTGCGCGTAGCGCTTGGCCAGCTCCAGGTGGTGGATGCTGCAGACCACGGTGATGCCGTCACCCGCGTTGATGTCGCGGAGGTAGTCCATCACCACGATCGCCGTTTCGGGGTCGAGGCTGGCGACCGGCTCGTCGGCGAGGATCACCTCCGGCTCCTGCGCCAGGGCCCGGGCAATTGCGACGCGCTGCTGCTGGCCACCGGAAAGACTGTCGGCGCGGACGCCGGCCTTGTCGGCGATCTCCAGCCGCTCCAGGCTCCGCCAGGCGATCAGGCGGTCGGCCGCGGGGAAGCTCGGCAGAATGCTGCGCCAGCCCTCCTGGTAGCCGAGCCGGCCGGTCAGGACGTTTTTCAGCACCGAAGACCGGCGCACCAGGTTGAACTGCTGAAAGATCATGGCGATCCGCCGGCGCGCCCGGCGCAGCGCGCCGCTCCGCAGCGCGGTCAGCTCCGCCTCTTCCAGAAGCACGCGGCCTGCGGTCGGCTCGTTCAGGCGGTTGACGCAGCGCAGCAACGTCGACTTGCCGGACCCGCTTGGGCCGATGACGCAGAGGAACTCGCCGCGCTGGACGTCGAGCGAGACGCCGTCGACGGCCCGGATCCCGCCCGGGAAGACCTTGGTCAGGCCCTCGACCCGGATCAGCGCGGGCGCGGTGTGCCTACTTACTCGGTGATGGCGAGGGTACGGGGCTGGGCGACGCCACCACCTCGCCGAGGATGCCTGGCTTCACCGTGTCCGCGTAGCTCTGGATGATGTTGTAGTCGGAGTCGTGGGCGGGCCCCATGCCGGCGATGGAGTAGAGCGCCAGCAGCGTCGCTTTCATGCTCGGATCGGTGCCCAGCTTGAGCATCGCGGCAGCAACCTTCGCCTTCTGCTTGGAGTTCAGTTTCTTGCGCACGTACTGCGGGTCGCCGGGGACCATCTGGGGCGCGTTGAAGACCGCTTTCGTCTTGCTGAAGATGTCCGGCGCGGTCCTGTAAGGCCCACCCTGGCGGGCATCGCCGAACATGGCGCCGCAGTCGACAGTCCCGTTGTAGACGGCGAGCGCGATGGCGCTCTGGCTGGAGATGCTGACGGCTTTCGAGAAGTCATGGTCGGGGTCGACGCCGGCCTTCTTCAGGTAGTACTTGGGCCAGATGCTGGAGGAGCCGGAGATGGGATCGCCGAAGGCCATCCGCTTGCCCTTCAGCTGCGTGAGCCTGGCGGGGTCGTTGAGCGCGCCGGTGTAGGCGACGTCCGAGCGGCAGATGATGATCGACGGATAGCTGCTCTGCGGCGTGCAGGGCGAGGGCAGCGTCGGCGAGACCAGGTCCGGGACGCAGCGCTGGGAGACCGTGACCGCTTCCGCGCCGCCGCGGTTGCGCGCCGCCACGTAGGCGACCGCGCCGCTCCAGCCGATGTCCGCGTTGTTGGAGGTGAGGTCTTCGACGACCGCCGCGTAGCTGGTCGGCACCACCGCCTTGACCGGCACGCCGACCTCCTTGGAGAGGTAGTCCGCGATGGCCTGGCCGTTGCTCAGGACCGAGCCCGGGTTGTTGGAGGGGACCAGGTCCATCTGGAGCAGGGACTTGGCAGCCTCTTCCGCGGGCGCCGGGGTGCCGCCACCGCCACCGCAGGCCACAACGACTGTCGCGACGATGGCGGCGAGGAAAGCTGCGCGGTGTCTCATCCGACCCCCCATGAACGCCGGCCCGGCGAAAACGCGCGGCTACTATAGCAATCGGATGAGCTTCCTGAGCCAGGGCCGTTGCGCTGTCTTCGAGGAGCCCGTCGGAGCGGCCGGGGTGCGTGTCCGGGAGCGGCCGGAGACACCGGTCGAAGAGGGCCAGGTGGCAATCTCGGTCCGATTCGCCGGCCTGAACCATCTCGATCTCTGGCTGGTCGGCGGGGCCCAGCGCGTCGAGCCGCCGCGCGTCATCGGCGCCGACGGCGCCGGCGAGGTGATCGAGTCGGCGGGAGGGCGCTTCAAGCCGGGCGATGAGGTGGTCGTCTACCCCGTCGACTGCGACTGGACGTGCGACCAGTGCCAGGCCGGCCAGATGGTCTACTGCCGGAAGTTTGGTATCGCCGGCGAGCACACGGACGGCGCCGCCTGCACGCGCTGGTTGGTGCCGGAGCGGAACGTCTTTCCGAAACCCAAGGGCCTGAATTGGGAGGAGGCGGCGGCTTTTCCACTGACCTTCCTCACCGCCTACCGGATGCTCGTCACCAAAGCGCGGCTCCAGCGTGGGGAGACCCTGCTCGTGGTCGGTGCGGGAGCCGGGGTGAGCGTCGCCGCGATCGCGATCGGCCACCACCTGGGCGCGCACGTCATGGCCACCAGCCGGTCGCTCGAGAAGATGGCCGCGGCCCGGCAGCTGGGAGCCGCCGACACCTTCCCGAGCGAAGGCTTCTCGGGACCGGCGCGCGAGGCCACGGGCGGCGCCGGCGTCGACGTGGTCTTCGACTCCGTCGGAGCGGCCACGATCGACGAAGACTTGAAGGCGCTCAAGATGGGCGGCCGCATCGTGACCTGCGGATCGACCAGCGGCCCCAAGGTGACAGTGCTCTGGCCCCGCCTCTTCTTCCGGCACGCCGAGATCATCGGCTCGACGATGGGAAACGTCTCCGAGTTCGAAGGCGTCCTGAAGCTGCTGGAGGAAGGGGTCCGCCCGGTCGTGGACTCGGTCTTCCCGGTGGACCAGGCCAAGGACGCGCTCGAGCATCTCGACCGGGCCGAGCAGTTCGGCAAGGTCCTCCTGCGGATGGAGTGACCTCCGCATAGCCGCGACGATCCTGATCACCAACGACGACGGGATCACCTCGGCCGGCCTCCACGCGCTCTCCCGCGCGCTGCGCCGGCTGGGCGAGGTCGTGATCGTCGCCCCCGACGCGGAGCGCTCCGCCGTCGGCCACGCGATCACCACGCTCACGCCCCTGCGCGTAAAGGAGTTCAAGGTGGCCGGGAAGCCGGCCGGCTACGCGGTCAGCGGGACCCCGGCCGACTGCGTGAAGCTGGCTGTGGGCGCGCTGCTCGGCCGGCGTCCGGACCTGGTCGTTTCAGGCATCAACCTCGGCCCGAACACGGCCACGAACGTGATCTACTCCGGCACCGTTTCCGCCGCGACGGAAGCTCGCATCCTGGGCGTTCCCTCCATCGCCGTCTCCCTCGGGACCTTCGCCGACCCGATCTGGCCAACCGCGGCCAGCTACGCGCGGAGGGTGGCGGCGACGGTTCTCCGGAGGGGCCTGCCCGAGCGGGTGCTGCTGAACGTCAACGTCCCCAACCTGCCGCTGCGGCAGGTGAAGGGGATCGCAGTCACCCGCCAGGGGGTCTCCGCCTACGAAGAGCTCTACGACCTCCGGCTGGACCCGCGGAAAGTCCCCTACTACTGGGCCGCCGGCAGCTACCGGATGAGCGACGTCGATCCGCAGAGCGACGCGCTCGCGCTCCACAACGGGTACGTCAGCGTCACCCCGATCACGTTCGACCTGACGGCGCACACGGTCCTGGACGAGATCAGGAGGTGGCGCTTCCGCTAGCCGCGAGCAGGTTCTCGCGGGTATAAGGCACCAGCGGCACCGGGACCAGGGCCGGCACGCCCGGGACCTGGAGCGCTTGGGGAGCCCGGCTGTGCACCGGCACCACAACCCGGGGCCCGACCGCGGCCACGATGTGTTCGATATCCCGGGGCCTTGAGTGGCCGCTGCAGGAGACGATCTGGAGGTCCATTCGGAGCGCCTGCAGCCAGCTTTCCAGCACCGGCCAACCCGGGTCAAAAGGGCCCATCGGCGGGCCGCCGCCCTGGATCCAGGTCGATCCCGCCGGCGGTCGCATGTCGATCAGGCTGCGGAGCGACTCGAAGCCGAGCTGGAGGCAGTGGCTGGACGGTGCGGCGGCGATCTCGGCCGGGTCCGGGATCACCTCGGGCCACCCCGCCAGGGCTCCCATCCGGGATTCCATAGAGAAGCGCCGGCCGGCGGCCTGTGAGCCTGCCGCGACGCCGGCCACCCGCTCCCGGTTCATGCCGTAGACGTTGACGACCACCAGCCCGCGCGCCTCCCCGATCAGCCTCTGGATCTCGGCGATCGCCTCGGCTTCGGTCCGCTCGACCGGAGCGGGATCGGGGGCCACGTAGCCGAGCATCACCCCCTCCTGGAGGAGCACGTCGACGCCTTTCACCTCGCGGGCGAAGGCATCGGTCACTTCCGGGTGAAGACCGTGGCGGCGCAAGTCGCCCGTGTAGGCGATCGAAAGGTCGGGAGTGGTGACCAGGAAGCCGCTGGCGCCCGGCAGGTCGTGGTCGACGGCGACGAACCGGACCTCGATCTCGCCAACGCGGACCGACTGGCGATCTGCCACGCCGGCGCCAGCCGGCGAGCGCCAGGGCAGGTAGCCCGAGGTCTCCGCTGCCTGGCGGAGCTCCTCCATGCCGGCCGGGTAGTGGAGCGGTACGTCGGGGTGGAGAAAGCGGACCAGGCTCGTGTGGTCGAGGTGGAGGTGAGAGATGAACACCTCTGTCCGCCCGTCCCAGCCGTCGCGAGCGTAGACGCCGTCCAGCGCCGGGGCTGACCCGACGGCCAGGAGGTCTTCGAGCTCGCGGCCAGGTCGAGGCGTCAGCCCGAGCGAGAAGGGCGCCCGGCCCGGCGCGTGCTCCAGGCCGAAGTCGAAGAGGCAGCGCGCCTCACCATGCTCGACGCTGAACTTGAGCCCGGTCGGATTACCGGGGTTGAGGATGGTCAGACGCGTATTTGCGCCGCCCATGCGGAGCCACCCATCATATTTGCGATGGCGAAATCGGCGGCGCTGGAGGCGCCGCGGGGCCAGGCCCGCCTACGGCGGACCCGAGCCGTCCGGGAGGGCCTGGAGGCCTACGCCTTCCTGGCGCCGGCACTGCTGCTGCTCATCGTGTTCCTGCTCCTCCCCGCCTTCTGGGTCTTCGGCCTCTCGCTCTTTCGTTGGGACCTGATCAGCAGCAATCCGGACTATGTCGGCCTCGCGAACTTCGACCGGCTCCTGGGTCGCGACGAGCTTTTCCGAAAGTCGGTTTTCCAGACCGTCTACTTCGTCGCCGTGACGGTCCCGGTCAGCATGGCGCTCGGACTCCTGATGGCCGTGCTCTTGAACGCCAAGATGCCCGGCCGGGACTTCATGCGAACCGCGATCTTCACGCCCTACGTGATGCCACTGGTCGCCACGGTGATCATCTGGAGCTTCATGTTTCACCCCTACGCCGGGGTCTTCAACGCCGTGCTGAACGCCTTCCACCTGCCCAAGCTCAACTGGCTCGACAACCCGCGCACTGTGTTGCCGGCGATCATCTTCTACAGCGTCTGGCAGCACACCGGCTACAACGTGGTCATCTTCCTGGCCGGGCTCGCCAACATCCCGCCAGAGCTGCAGGAGGCTGCCCGCGTGGATGGCGCGCGGGCCTGGAGCCGCTTCTGGCGTCTGACCTGGCCGCTCCTGGCGCCGACGACCTACTTCGTCCTCCTGGTCTCGATCATCGGATCCTTCAAGGTGATCGTGCCGATCCTGGTGTTCACCGGCGGCGTCGGCGGCACCGGGTCAGGCGGCGGGCCGGACAACGCGGCGGAGACGATCGGCTATTACCTCTACACGCAGGCTTTCTACTCCTTCCACGCGGGCTACGCAGGCGCCATCTCGGTGCTGCTCTTCCTCATCATCCTGGCGGTCACCTTCGTGCAGATGGGCGTGCTCTCGCGCCGGGTTTTCTACTCGTGAACCGCACGGCTCGCACCGCGCTTTCGCTGCTGCCGCGCTACGTGGTGATGGTGCCGCTGACGCTGGCGATCCTCTTCCCCTTCTACTGGATGTTCGTCATCTCGCTCTCGACGCTGGACAAGGTCTTCACCTTTCCGCCCATCCTCTATCCGCTCTGGCACTGGGAGAACTTTCCGGTCGCCTGGGGCTCCCTGCCTGATCCTTCCACCGGCAGCTTCCTGCACATCCCCTGGGCGCGTTACTTCTTCAACACGGTGCTGGTCGCGACCACCACGACGGCGCTGGTGCTGGCCACCTCGGTGCTGGCGGGATATGCGTTCGCCGCCATGCGGTTCCCGGGCAAGCGCTTGCTCTTCGGGCTGGTCCTGGCCGTCTACATGGTGCCCACCGAGGTGACGCTGGTGCCGAACTTCATCATCGTCAAGAACCTCGGCTGGATCGACACTTACTGGGCGCAGATCTTTCCCTTCGGCGCCTCCGTTTTCGGCATCTTCCTGATGCGGCAGTTCTTCCTGACCCTGCCCAAGGACCTCTGGGAGGCCGCCCAGCTCGACGGCTGCTCGCACCTGCGCTACCTCTGGTCGATCGCCATCCGCCTGGCCGCGCCGCCCCTGATCACGATCGCGATCTTCCACTTCGTGCTTAGCTGGAACGCGTTCCTCTGGCCGCTGATCGTGACCAATAGCGACGCCGTGCGGCCGATCCAGGTCGGCCTGACGTCGTTTTCCTACGCGGACGCCACGAACCCGGTTCTCCACGCGGCCGGCAGCTTGATGGCCACGCTGCCGATCCTGGCTGTCTTCCTGCTCGCCCAGCGGTACCTCGTCGGCGGCATCGCCTCGACCGGGATCCGAGGCTAAGATGATCGCGCTGCTCGCTCCAACTGGAGGTGGCTCGCCAATGAACTTGAAGAAGTCGATCGCGGTCCTCAGCCTGGCCCTGGTGCTGGCCTGCGGCGGTGGTGGCGGGAACAACAGCAGCGGCGGCCCGCAGGTTGGCGCGCTTTCCAAGAAGGTCGAGGTCACCTTCTGGCACGCGCTCAGCGGGAACCTGCAGACCGGCCTGCAGGCCCTGACCGACCAGTACAACTCGAGCCAGGACAAGGTGCACGTCACGCTTGTCGCGAAGGGCGCCTACAGCGACCTCCGGCAGGCTGTGCTCACCTCGCTTGCCGCGGGCTCTCCGCCCGACATGGCGCAGTGCATCGAGAACCACGCCACCAAGTACCAGCAGTCCAACGCGCTGGCCGACCTGACGCCCTATATCAACGCCGCCGACGGGCTCTCCAGCGCTGACAAGAGCGACATCTTCCCGGTCATGCTCAACGACGCCAAGGTGGCTGGGAAGTACTACACCTTCCCGCTCAACAAGAGCACGACAGTCCTCTACTACAACCAGGACATGTTCACCGCGGCCGGGATCTCCAGCCCGCCTGCGACCTGGGAGGATTTCTTCACTGATGCGCATAAGCTCGCCCAGCCGGCGAACGGTGTTGTCGGCGCCGAGGCGCCGCCCATCGACACCTGGATCTCGATGCTGTACGAGTACGGCGGCAAGCTCTACGACAGCACGAGCAGCCCGAAGAAGGCGGCGTTCAATGACGCGACCGGAGTCAAGATCACGAAGCTGTGGCAGGACGCCATCAAGGCCGGTGATGCGCGGCCCGTCGGTTCAGCAGCCTTCGCCGACCAGGTCGATTTCCAGAACGCAAAGACCGCGATGTACATCTCGACGCAGGTGAGCTACCAGTTCATCGTCAAGCCGATCGGCACGAAGTTCAAGTTCGCGGAAGCGCCCCTGCCAGCCGGTTCGTCGGGCACCAAAGACGAGATGTTCGGCGCCAACGTTTGCATGTTCAGCAAGTCCTCGCAGGACGTCCAGCACGGCGCCTTCCTCTACGTGAAGTACCTGACCAACCAGGAGAACACCACGACCTGGGCAAAAACGACCTCCTACCTGCCGTTGCGCCAATCGGCTCTGAAGACGCTCCAGGGTGACTTCTACTCGACCAACCCGAGCCAGGGCGTGGGCGCCGGCATGCTGACGAAAGGGCAGCTTTTCGTGGTGCCGTTCACTGCCACGTTCGACGACCAGCGCACGGACATGAGCACCGAGCTCAACAATGTCTGGCTGCTCACGAAAGACCCGAAAGCGGCTCTCGACTCGGCGGCGAACAAGGTCAACGACATCCTCACGACCGGCTGACGGAAACGGTTAGCCCACCCACCGATTTCAAGGGTTGGCGAAAGGCCGAGCTGCACTGTCACCTGGACGGCGCCGTGCGGCCCGATACGGCCGAGGAGCTGGCGCGCCAGCTCGAGCTAGACCTGCCCCGGCCGCTGCGCCTGGTGGCCCCGGCCGACTGCCGGTCGCAGGCAGAGTTCCTCACCTACTTCGACGACGCCATCGCTGTCCTCCAAACCGAAGGCGCGCTGGAGCGGGCCGCCTACGAGCTCGCGGTCGACAGCGCCGCCGAGAACATCGACTACCTGGAGGTGCGCTGGGCGCCCCGACTGCACACGAAGCGCGGCTTGAGCATCGGCGCCATCATCGGGGCTGTGCTGCGCGGGCTCGATGCGGCGCCGCCCACCTCGTTCGGCATCGTCTGCGCGCTCCGCCAGCACTCGGTGGAGGAGAACCTGGAACTGGTCCGCGCCGCCGGGCCCTACGCCGGGCTCGGCCTGGCCGGCTTCGACCTGGCGGGCGACGAAGCGAGCTGGCCCGCCGCCCCGCAGGCCCGCGCCTTCGAGGCCGCCGCGGCCGCAGGCCTCCGCCTCACCTGTCATGCCGGCGAGGCTGGCGAGCCAGCCAACGTAGAAGAGGCCCTTGGGCTCCACGTCGAGCGCATCGCCCACGGCGTGATCGGCGCCCGGGACCCGCGGATCGTCGAGCGCGTGCGAGCCGAGGGTGTGGTGCTTGACCTCTGCCCCACCTCCAACTGGAAGTGCAAGGCGGTCCCCTCGCTCGCCGAGCACCCCTTGCCGGCGCTGGTCCGAGCCGGCGTTCGCTGCACGATCAGCAGCGACTCCCGCACCGTCGCCGGCACCACGCTCAGCCGGGAGTTCGAGCTGGCCTCGACTGAGATGGCCATGACCGAGGACGAGCTCCTCCGCTGCAACCTGACAGCCTATGAAGCGCGTTTCGGCGGCTGAGCTCGAGCGGGCACTCGGAGCCTGGCAGGGCAAGCCTCTGCGCGGCGGCCCCGACCGCATCCAGGCCGCGGTCTGCCTCCCTCTCCGCGAGGGTCGCTCGGGGCTCGAGGTCTGGGCGATCAAGCGCCCCGACAAGCTCCGCCACCACTCTCGCGAGATCGCCTTCCCGGGCGGCAAGCCCGAGCCGGCTGACGCCGACCTGCTGGCGACGGCGCTCCGGGAGACCGAGGAGGAGCTGGGAATCGAACGGCTGCGGCTGCGCCCGCTCGGCCCGCTCACGCCGGTCCCGACCGCCACCAGCCTCTTCACGCTCAACCCCTTCCTGGCGGAGGTCCTACCCGGCCCCGAACCACACCCCGACCCAGCCGAGGTCGCGCACCTGATCACGCTCCGGCTGGACGATTTCTTCGACGGCCGCCTGCCCTACAGCGCGATCGACATCGGTCCCTATCTCTCGCCCATCTTCGAGTTCGAGCCCGGCGCCATGTACGGCGCCACCGCACACATCCTGCTGGAGCTGCTGGAGCTCTACGCGGAGGTGACCGGCCGGGAGATGCCGGAGCCGGAAATGACGAAGGTCATCCCCTGGGCGTGACGCCTTCGAGCTGGCCGACGTGCTCTTCCAGGTGGCC
>VBGR01000078.1 GCA_005880695.1 Chloroflexota bacterium | reverse complement strand
TCGTCGTGGCCTCGCTGGCGGCCAGGTTCGTCCTCGATGACTAGGCCACTCTCCATCGCTGCCGCCCTCGCCACTCTCGCGATGGCCGGCGCGGGCGCGATGATCTTCCTCTACGCGCCCCGGGACGCCCTCGAGGGCGAGCCGCAGCGCATCTTTTACCTACATGTGTCCGCCGCGATCGCCGCTTACGTGGCTTTCGCCCTGGTGCTCGCCGGCGGAGTGGTCTACCTCTGGTCGGAGAGCGCCGCGGCCGACCGCCTGGCCCGCGTCAGCGCCGAGGTCGGCCTGCTCTTCACCACCATCACCCTGGTCATGGGCAGCCTCTGGGCAAAGCCGATCTGGGGCGCCTACTGGACCTGGGACGCCCGCCTCACCTCGACGCTGGTGCTCTGGATGATGTACGCGGCTTACCTGCTGGTGCGCCGGATCGCCGCACCCGGGCGCCAGGCCGCCCGGTTCGCGGCCGTGGTCGGGATCATCGCCTTCATCGACGTCCCGATCGTCCACTTCAGCGTCGACTGGTGGCGGACCCAGCACCCGCAGTCCGTGATCAACGCGCCGGGCGGCCCGGCGCTGCCGCCGGAGATGTTGGTCACCTTCGCCGTCACCGCCCTGGCGGTGCTTCTGCTGACCGGCGTCCTGATCGCCGTCCGCTACAGGATCGAGGCGCTCCGCGAGCAGGTGGCCGGCCTGGTCGAGGAGGCGGAGGCGGCTTGAACGGCTACCTCTTCGCGGCCTACGCGATCGCGATCGTCCTGCTCGGCGGCTACGTCGTCTACATCGCGCGGCAGCTGGCCGGGTTGCGCGACGAGCTCGACGAGCTGAAGCGCGGCCGCGACTAGCCGGCAGACGCCGTACCTGATCGTCGGTGCCGGGCCGGCTGCTGACGCCGCCGCGGCTGGGTTACGGGACGGGGGCTACGAAGGGCGGATCGTGATGGTCGGGTCGGAGGCGATCCGGCCCTACGACCGGACGCACCTGTCGAAGGGGTACTTGACTGGCAAGACAGAGCTCGAGCGGCTGCCGCTTCGCGCGCCGGAGCACTACCGGGACCTCGCGATCGAGCTGGAACTGGGCCGGCGTGTGGTCGGGGTGGACGTCGCCGCCCGGCGTGCGCTCCTCGATGGCGGCCAGGAGCTCGAGTGGGGGGCGTTGCTTCTGGCCACCGGCGGCGAGCCTCGCCAGCTGCCGCTGCCTGGCCTCGAGGGGGCGCTTTACCTGCGCGAGATCGCCGACTCGGACCAGCTGCGGGCCGAGCTGCGAGGGGGCGGGCGGATCTCGATCGTGGGAGCCGGCTTCATCGGCTGCGAGGTGGCGGCGGCAGCTCGCGAGTTGGGCGTAGAGGTCGACCTCTACGAGCGCTTCGAGCAGCCGCTAGAACGCGTGCTGGGACGCGAGCTGGGCGCTTTCTACGCGGACCTCCACCGGTCTCACGGTGTGCACCTTCACCTCGGCGTCGAGCAGCTGCCGAAGCTCGACCGGCCGCAGCTTGCCGCGGTGGGTATGCAGCCGCGCGACGGCCTTGCCGTCGAAGCCGGCCTCCTGGTCGACGCCGGCGTGCTTGTCGACGCCACCGGCCAGACTTCCACCCCCGGCGTCTATGCGGCCGGAGACGTGGCCCGGTACTTCAGCCCGACCTTCGGGAGCCACGTCCGGGTGGAGCACTTCCAGACCGCGCAGCACCATGGATTCGCCGTCGGGCGATCGATGGCCGGCCAGCGAGGGCCGTTCACGGACGTGCCCTGGTTCTGGTCCGACCAGTACGGCCACAACCTGCAGTACGCCGGAGCCGGACTGGCCTGGGATCGCATCGTCGAGCGCGGGCGGATCGGCGATCCGCCCTTCACGGTCTTCTACCTCCTGGCTGACCGCCTCCTGGCCGCGGCCGCCGTCGATGACCCGCGCACCCTGAGCCGGGCGCGGCGCTTGATCGAGCTCGGGATCAGCCCGCCGGCCGGGGTGCTGGCGGACCCGGTGTCCGATCTGAAAGCGCTAGGCCGGCTCGGAACTTAGGCAGGAGGTCGACCAGCAGGCGGGCGGTCAAGCCCCAGATCCAGGTCCCTTCCCAGGCGAACTGAGGCCCCCGCCACTCCTCTTCGCCCACGATCCACTCACTCTCGTTCAGAAGCCGCTCGAGCGGCACCTCGAGCACCGCCTCCAGCTCGCCAGGATCATGCACGAAGGAATGCGGCGGTGCGTCTAGCCAGGCCACGAATGGCACCACGCTGAAGTTGGTGACCGCCGTGTACACGACCTCGGCGGCGCCCAGTGGATGGATGGCGCCGGCCGGCACCCCGATCTCCTCGGTCACCTCCCGAGCGGCCGCGGCCCAGGCATCTTCCCCTGGGCGCACGGTGCCGCCGGGCAGCGCCACCTGGCCTGGATGGTCGGGGAGGTCGGCTCGGCGCAGGACGAAGGGCAGGAAGAGCGTGCCATCACGCTCGAAGAGCAGAGCCACGACCGCCGCCTGCCTGGCTCCGGGCCGAAAGGCGCCCCAGCCGTCGAGGGGCTTGAGGAGTTCGGCCAGTCGGGTGAGAATGGTGCCCTGAGGGGGTTCGGGGATGATCGACCAGACTAATGCCCGCATCGGCGAGGCCGCGGCTGAGCTGCGCCGTCGCAAAGCTCGGCGCGAAGCCTTCGAGCGGCTGGTGCGGCTGACCGACGTGGTGCTTTGGGGCCTCGAGGAGATGAACCGGGAAGGCCTGGTCGCGCTCCCGCCGCCGCGCGAGGAGGACATCCGCCGCCGGCTGGCGGTCATGCCCGGCCAGATCCAGCGCCTCTACTGCCCGGACGGCACCGTGCAGGGGGCGCTCGACAGCCTGTTCGAGATCCAGGGGGCGCTCTTCAAGGCGCGAAACCCGGACCTCGACTACGACGACCCGGAGTTCGACCAGGACTGAGTGCGTCAGCCGGCCTGGGGACCGGTCAGAGCGAGAGGTAGGTCAGGAGGAGCTCGGTCCCGAAGGCGACGATAAAACCGGTCAGCAGCCCCCAGGCCAGCGCGGGCGGAGTGTTCAGGCGGCGCCCGATGTGGAACATCTCGTTGATCACCCAGAGCAGGGCGCCCGCAGCCACGGCCAGGAACAGGACCTGGAGGTAGACCGACGTGGCGAAGAGGCCGATCAGGGTGCCGAGCAGGGTCGGCCCGCCGCCGATCAGGCCGGCGAGGCCCAGGAACGCCCAGCTCGGCGGCCGGTCGGCGCCCGCCATCGGCGCGGCGATGCCGAATCCTTCGGTCACGTTGTGGAGCGCGAAGCCGACCACCAGGACGCTGGCGAAGGCCACCGCTCCGGTGGCCGCCGACTGGCCGATAGCCAGGCCCTCGGAGAGGTTGTGGAGGCCGAGGCCGGAGGCGATCGCCAGCGAGAGCCAGCGGGGCGAGGGCGCGCCCTGCTGGTGGCTGAAGAGGCGGGCGTTGAAGTAGATCAGGACCAGGAGCCCGGAGGCAAGGCCGAGGGCGAAGATCAGGCCGAGCGCGATGAAGAGCTCCGGGCTGCCTAGCCGTGCTCCGATGAGCGCAGCCTGGACCGGCCCGACGGCGTGGCTCAGGATGTCCCAGAGCAGGAAGAGCAGCACCCCGGTCGCGACCGCGTTCAGGAATCCCTGGAAGGCCTTCGAGAGGCCGCGCATCCTGGCCACCGGCAATCCGATGAAAATGGAGAATCCGGCGATGGCTCCGACCAGCGCCGCGGTTGTATGGCTCATAGGATTAGTACGTGCAAAACCACGAGTTAGATCATACTAACGCGCCTCCGACGGAGGTCATCTCCCGCTACCTGGAAGCGATTTACTACATCACCGCCGAAGGCGAGGCGGTTCGCAGCGCCCGCCTGGCCGAGTGGCTCAGCGTGAGCCGGCCGACGGTGACGGCGGCTCTCCGGCGCATGATCCGCGACGGCCTGGTGCGGTTCAGCGCCCACAAGGACATCGAGCTGACGCCGCGCGGGCTGGAGAGGGCGGCCTCGATCGTGCGCCGGCACCGGATCACCGAGCGCTGGCTGACTGACGCACTAGGACTCGACTGGGTCAGCGCTGATGAGGAGGCGGCCCGCCTCGAGCACTCGATCTCCGACCTGGTGGAGGGACGTCTGTACGAGGCCCTCGGCCAGCCCACGACCTGCCCTCACGGCAACCCCATCCCGGGCTACTCCGAACCGGTGGAGGGGGAGCTGAAGCTGGCCCGGCTGACGGCCGGGCGGTCGGCCACCGTGACGCGCATCTCGGAGGTCGCCGAGCGCGAGGCGCCGAGCCTGCTCCGCTACCTCCTGGACCGGCGCCTGGTGCCCGGCGCGCGCCTGGCCATGATCGAAGTTGACGAGGTGGGGCGGACGGTGACCGTGGCGGCCGCCGAGCGCGAGGTCACCATGAGCCAGGAGACGGCGAGCAAGGTCTGGGTCCTGCCTGCCTGATGCAGGCGCTGGAGATCATCGCCAGGAAGCGCGACGGTTCGGAGCACAGCGAAGACGAGATCCGCTTCCTGCTCAACGGCTACCTGGCCGGGACGGTTGCCGACTACCAGATGGCCGCCTGGCTGATGGCCGTTTGCACGCGCGGCATGACGCGCTCCGAGACGCTCGCTTTGACGCACGCCCTGGTGGAGAGCGGCGAGGTGCTGGAGTTGAGCGACATCGAGGGCGTCAAGGTCGACAAGCACTCGACGGGTGGCGTCGGCGACAAGGTGACCCTGATCGCGGCGCCGCTGGCGGCGGCCTGCGGCGTCAAGGTGCCGAAGCTGAGCGGCCGGGCGCTCGCCCATACGGGCGGAACGCTCGACAAGCTGGAATCCGTCCCCGGGCTGACGGTGGACCTCGAACCGGAGCGGTTCAAGCGGCAGGTCCGGGAGATCGGCCTGGCGGTGGCGGCCCAATCGCCGAGGATGGTTCCCGCCGACCGAGCGCTCTATGCGCTGCGCGACGTGACCGCGACCGTGCCTTCGCTGCCTCTCATCGCCTCGAGCGTGATGTCCAAGAAGCTGGCCGCCGGCGCCGACGCCATCGTGCTCGACGTCAAGGCGGGCCGGGGGGCGTTTATGCCGGACGTCCCCAGCGCGGTCGAGCTGGCCCGGGAGATGGTCGACCTCGGCGAAAGCGCTGGGCGCCGGACAGTAGCCCTCGTGACGGCGATGGACAACCCGCTCGGCCGTACAGTCGGCAACGCTCTCGAGGTGGCCGAGGCCCTCGAAGTCCTGGGGGGCGGCGGTGACGCCGAGCTGCGGGACGTCTCGGTTGTGGTCGCCGGCGAGATGTGCCGGTTGGCCGGGATCGACGCAGACGTCGAGCGCGTCCTGTCAGCAGGCGGGGGGCGGGAGACCTTTGAACAGATGCTGGCGGCCCAAGGCGGCCGGCTCGAGGCAGGCCTGCCGGAGGCGGCGGTCCGGCTCGAGGTCAAAGCCGAGGCCGGCGGTTGGGTCGAAGGCATCGACGCGCTCGAGGTCGGGCTCACCAATCTCGCCCTCGGCGCGGGCCGGCTGCGAAAGGAGGACAGGATCGACCCGGGCGCCGGCATCAGCATCGAGCGCGGCGTCGGGGAGGAGGTGCGGGCGGGCGACGTGCTGGCCGTCATTCACGCGGCGAGCAGCGCGCTGGCCGAGGCCGCGGCGCCCCGGCTGCGCGCGGCCTGGCGCCTGGCCGCGGCGCCGGTCGAGCGACCGCCCCACGTGCTGGAACGCGTCGCTACTTAGAATTTCGCGGACATGGCCGACCGCAAGTACCACGTCGGGCTGGCCGCGGGCGAGGTCGGGAAGTACGTGCTCTACCCCGGCGACCCAGCCCGCACCGCCGTCATCGCCAAGTTCTTGGACGGCGCCCGGGAGGTCGCCTTCAACCGCGAGTACCGGACCTTCACCGGCTCCGTCGCGGGCGAGCAGGTCTCGACGGTATCCAGCGGCATGGGCGGCCCTTCGGTTGCCATCGGCATGGAGGAGCTGCGCGAGCTCGGCGTGCACACGTTCCTGCGGGTCGGCACCTGCGGCGCGCTCCAGCCGGGCATCCGGATGGGTGATCTGGTGATCGCCACTGGGGCCGTCCGCACCGAGGGCACCGGCGACGCCTACGTGCCTAAGCAGTTCCCCGCCATCGCCGATCACGACATGGTCACCGCCCTGGTCGAATCGGCACGGGAGGCGGACGCGCCCCATCACCTGGGCATCATCCGGGCGGTCGATGCCCTCTACTCCGACCTCGTCCCGGAGACGATGCCGATGGCGGCCGAGCTGAAAGAGGAGATCGCGATGTGGTCCCGGGCCGGCGTCCTGGCGAACGAGATGGAGTCCTCCACACTCTTCGTCGTGGCGGCGGTCCGCCGGGTGCGGGCGGCGTCGGTCCTGCTCTGCGTCGACGAGATGGGAGCTGACGAGATTCAGCGCGTCGACCCCTCTTACATGGAGCGCATGCTCAAAGTTGCCGTGGGCGCCGTCCGCCGAATGATCGAGCAGGACCGTGCCACTCCACGTCAGTAGCCACCCGCTGGTGGCCGACTCGGTCGCCCGCCTGCGCGACAAGGAGACGGAGCCGGAGGAGTTCCGGACCCTGGCGCGGAAGGTGATCAGCCTCCTGCTCTACGAGGCGACCGCCGACCTCTCCCTGCAGCGCGGCGTCGTCATGACGCCGCTCCAGGAGGCGCCTGCCGCCTGGGTTGAGAAAGAGGTGGTGGCGGTGCCGGTGCTGCGAGCCGGCCTGGGCCTGCTGGCCCCGGTCCTGGAGCTGCTGCCGCGCGTCAGTGTCGGCTACATCGGCCTAGAGCGTGACGAGGAGACGGCGCTGGCCCGCATCTACTACAACAAGCTGCCCCGGCTGGAGGGCAAGGTGCCCCTCCTGCTCGACCCGATGCTCGCAACCGGAGGCTCCGGCGCGATGGCGCTCGACCTCATCAAGGAAGCCGGCGGCGTCGAACCGCGCATGATCTGTGTCGTGGCCGCGCCGGAAGGAGTCCGCGTGATCGAGGAGCGCCATCCTGAGGTGCGGATCTTCGCCGCCGCGCTGGACGAGGGCCTGAACGACCGGGCTTTCATCGTGCCCGGGCTGGGCGACTTCGGCGACCGCCTCTTCGGTACCGGAACATGAGCGAGGTCCACGGCCTGAAGCAGCGCGTGCTCGCCGCCCGCGAGCGCTTCCAGGCGCTGCCGGTCTCCGACTCCGCCGAACCGGGTCCGCCCGATCCGAAAACCGGCGAGCGCTGGGACCGGTACAACGTGCTCGGGCACATGGCCGAGGCGCTTCCCTTCTGGGCTGTGCAGCTGGACCGCGCGCTGGGCGGCGAGACGGTCGGACGGCCGCCCGGGTCGGCCGGCAGGCTGGAGGGGATCGAGAGCGGG
>VBGR01000077.1 GCA_005880695.1 Chloroflexota bacterium | reverse complement strand
CGGTGACGCTGACCCTGTCCGGTCCGCCGCCAGCGGCCGGAATCACCAACGGCGACTTTGAAACCGGCAACCTCAGTGGCTGGACCAGTGCCGGCTCGACGACGACTTCGACGACGGCCCACAGCGGCACCTACTCCGCGATGGTGGGGTCCACCTCGCCGACCAACGGCGACAGCTCGATCGCGCAGACCTTCTCCGCCCCCTCCGCCGGCGGAACGCTCTCCTTCTGGTATCAGGTGCATTGCCCGGATACCTTGACCTATGACTGGGCGACCGCCACTTTGGTCGACAACGGCTCCAACACCACCACGACCATGCTTCCGAAGACCTGCAGCAACGCAGGCACCTGGGCTCAGGCTACGGCCAGCCTGACCGGGGGTCATACCTACAACCTGGCGCTGATCAGCCACGACGACAACTACTCCACCGACCCGACCTACACGCTCTTCGATGACGTGGCGATCGGGGCAGCACCTCCACCGCCCGACTTCACGATCAGCGCGAACCCGACCAGCCTGAGCATCCAGCAAGGCAGCAGCGGCACCAGCACGATCAGCACCTCCGCGGTCAACTCGGCCGGCACTGTCAACCTGAGCGCCGGCGTTTCACCCCCCGGTCCCACCGCGTCACTCAGCCCGACCTCGGTCAGCGCCGGCTCCTCGTCCACTCTCACCGTCAGCGTCGGCAGCAGCGTGGCGACCGGCAGCTACACGGTCACCATGACCGGGACCGAAGGCGCGAACACGCACTCCGCGACGGTCGCCGTCACCGTGACGGCTCCCGCGCCGAGCCCGATCGTGAACGGTGACTTCGAGGCCGGCAACCTGTCTGGCTGGACCTCGACCGGAACCACCGCACTGGTCGTCGGCGCTGCCCACGGCGGTAGTGACGCGGCGCAGGTGGGCGGCACCTCGCCCACTAACGGCGACAGCTCGATACGGCAGACGTTCTCGGCCGGCGCCGCCGGCGGAACGCTCTCCTTCTATTACAAGGTCGTTTGCACGGACACCGTCCGCTACGACTGGGCGACCGCCACCCTCCGAGATAACACAGCCAACACGACGCGGACCGTGCTGGCCAGGACGTGCACGAACAACAACACCTGGAATCGCGCGAGCGCCACGCTGACCGCCTCGCATTCGTACACGCTGACCCTCATCAGCCATGACGACAACTACCCGGGCGACCCGACCTACTCCCTCTACGACGACGTGACCGTCACGTAAGCCGCCGCCGGCCTCCTGTCCTCGGTTACCCTCGGCTCAAGGTGACCGAGGACATCGGGCGGCGCCTGGTGGAAGCAATCGACGAGTTCGCCGGCACGCGGGAGGGCTTTCGCGCCGCACACGCCAAGGGCGTCTGCTGTGAGGGAACCTGGACGGCCTCGGCGGCGGCCGCGAAGCTCACGGGCGCGCCACACATGCAGGGCGGGCAGGTGCCCGCGCTGGTCCGCTTCTCCAACGCCGGCAGCGATCCGGAATCGGCCGACTACCGCGCCGAGGTGTTCGGTATGGCGGTCAAGTTTCTCCTGCCTGACGGCAGGGAGACGGACATCGTCGCCAACAACCTGCCCGTCTTCTTCGTTCGCGACCCGGAAGCCTTCCTCGCCCTGACCAAGGCCCGGCGCCTCAACCCGAAGACGCGCCGTCCTGCCCCCCATCGCATCCTCGCCTTCGTTCTCACCCACCCCGAATCGGCCCGCGCGATCATCTACTCGGCGCGCCACCTGGGGACGGTGCCGGCAAGCCGCGTGGAGACGGCTTACAACGGCCTGCACTCCTTTCGCTGGGTCGATCCTGCAGGCACCGGCCGCCACCTCCGCTACACGCTGACGCCGGAAGCCGGCGTGCGGGTCATAGCGCGCGGCGAGGCGCGGACCTTGGGTCGCGACTATCTGGAACAAGAGCTGACCGAACGTCTAGCAAGGGGGCCGGCCGGTTTTCGCCTGAGCCTTCAGCTGGCGGCCGCCGGCGACCGCGTGAACGACCCTACGAAGGCCTGGCCGCAATCGCGGGAGCGCGTCGACGCCGGCCGGCTCGAGATCGAGCGCCTAGTCGCCGACCCTGTGGCCGACTGCGAGCGCCGCGTCTTCGACCCGACCCGAGTGATCGACGGAATTGAATGCTCTGCCGATCTGGTGCTGGCGGCGCGCCGGGCGGCCTACTCGGTTTCGATCGAGCGCCGCCTCGCCCAGAAGGCGGAGTGAAGGTCCTCGTCGCCGGTGCCGCCGGGGCGCTCGGCTCGCCGGTGGTGCGCCAGCTGCTGCGCAACGGCCACCAGGTCACCGGCACGACCCGCAGCATGGATCGGAGGGCATTCCTCCAACACCTCGGAGCAGGCGCGGTGATCGTCGACGTGTTCGACGCGCCTGCCCTGGATCGGGTCGTCGCGGAGGCGGCGCCCGAGGTCATCATCGACCTCCTCACGGCGCTGCCGAAGCCGGGGCCGCTGCGCGCGCGCGAGCTCGAGGCGACCAACCGCATCCGTACCGAGGGCAGCGGGAACCTGCTGGCGGCGGCGCTCGCCCACGGTGTCAAGCGCTACGTCGCCGAGTCTTTTCTTCTTATCTATGGGACTGGCCGGCTGGGCAGCGAACCGCTGACCGAGGATCTCGAGGTTCCGGTTGGGCAGCCCGCGGCGGCCACATTGCCCGCGATCGAGGCGATCGCGACGAAAGAGAAGTCTGTCCTTGCGGCTGCCAGGGCAGGCAGGATCGAGGGCATCGTCCTCCGTTTCGCCGGCTTCTACGGGCCCGGCGCGGGCACCGAAGAGCTGATCGCGCAGCTGCGGAAGCGACGGGTGCCGGTGGCGGCCGGTGCGACCGGGGTGACGCCCTGGGTCCAGATCGAGGACGCGGCGGCGGCAGTCGTCGCGGCGGTCGAGCGCGGTCGGTCCGGCTCGATCTACAACGTCGCCGAAGATGAGTCCCTCGCGCTCGGCGACTTCCTGCGCAGCCTGGCCAAGGCGGCCCGCGCCCCGGCGCCGCTTACCGTGCCGCCCTTCCTCGTCGGACTGATCGCGCCCTACCTGAAGACGATCATGCTCGACAGCGAGATCCGGCTCTCGAACGCCCGCGCCAAATCCGAGCTTGGCTGGACGCCGCGTTATCGGAGCCCGCTGGAAGGCCTGCCGCCAACGGTGGCCGAGCTCGGGCACCCGGCTTAGCGATCGGTGGACTATCGCCCGGCCAAGGAGGCCGACCTGAGGACGGAGTGCGCCCTTTTCAATCGCGCCCAGGGCGGCCTTTACCGCCAGCACGGGTTCGCCCGGAACGAGACACCCTTCGAGAGGTTCGCCGCTCCGCATCGACATCTCCTTGCCCACGATTCCACCAGGTGCTTCGTGGCCGAGGTGGATGGCCAGGTCGTTGCCTTCGCGGCTGCGATGGTTCGCGACCAGTTCTGGTACCTCTCCGCCCTCTTCGTCGATCCGGACTTCCAGGGTCGCGGCAGCCGGGCTCAGGATCGTCAACCCACCTGGATTGCTGCTCCATGCGCAGCCCGTCCGGCTGCCCACCGCGCTCGTCATCTCCGGCTACCGGCTGTTCTAGGGGCGGCTCTACTCGACGCGAACAGAAACTTCCTGGATCGGATTGATCCCGTAGCCGAGGCGGTTCCACTCTGCCCGGCCGGGCTGGGTTCGTCCCGCAGCATCGGTGGCCCGAGCGCGAATCGTGGTCCAGCCGGGCCTGCCGGCGCGAACCGTTAACTCCCAACGCTGCCAGCAGTGGCCGCAAGGGTGGCCGAGGAGCCTGGCCGCGCGCCAGGCCTCGCCGTTGACGCTTACCTCGACTCGAGCGACCGGTGCGACTCCCGACCAGGCCAGCCCTCGGACTGCGAGGGCGCCGGCGTTTAGCAGGTCGCCTGAAGTCGGCTCGGTGATCAAAGCGCGGACACGTTGCCGGCGAACTGGCTCCCTGGCCACCTCCCCAGCCCGCTCCCATTCGTAGATGTAGCGGCTGGTCTGGAAGTGCCCGCTGAAGGAGTTGCCGACGACCTCGACGTCAACCAGCCACTTCACGTCCGCCACCGCATACCAGCCCGGCACGATGACGCGCAACGGAGACCCGTGCTTGGCTGGCAGTGGCCGACCGTTCATGGCGTAGGCCAGAAGGATCCCGGGGTCACGCGCTTCCTCCACCGTGAGGCTGCGTTCGAACCCGTCGGCGCCGCGGAACAACACCTCTTTCGCTCCGAATCGGAGTCCCGCCTGATCCAGCAGGTCAACCAGCGGCACCCCCGTCCACTCGGCAGTCCCTACCGCTCCCAGGCCCCACTGCTCGCCGGCGACCGGCGGTCTCAGCTGCGAGCGACCGTTGCCCGCACATTCGAGCGTGACCATGTCGCTGCGCGCCGGCAGCTCGAGAAGATCCTGCCGGCCGAGGCGCAGCGGCCTTTTGACGAGGCCGCCGATTCGAACCCTCCAACGGCCGGCGTCCAGCTCGGGAATCGCGAAGTGGTTGCGCACGTAGAAATCGGCGTTGGCAGTGACCAATCCGTGCCTCAGGGCCGCTGCGGGCGTCTCGCGGTTAAGCGGATCGGCAGGTCGAACGGAGGTGCTGCTGCGGGCGGGGCTGGCGGTGGCCATCTGAGCGCTCACACCACCGCGGCCACTGTGTAGCTGGATCCGCGGAAGTCGTCACAGAGCGCCCGGCAGGCGCTCAGCCTGGTCGCAAAATCAGGCATGGATCGCCAGGTCTGCATGGCCTCCTGGCTCTCCCAGCTGGCGAAAGAGATGAAATGGCTGGGGTCCTCTGAGTCCTGGATCAGCTGACCCGACAGAAGACCAGGGGCGGACGCGCGAGTCCACTCCAAGAATTCGGTCCAGCGAGCGATGAACTGCTCCTGGCTACCGCTGGTGACGATCCAGTTGCCCGATGCGAAATGGCCGTTCGTGTTCATGTTCACTCCTCTCAGCGCTCGATCGGAGCGCCGACCAATGAGCCCCATTCGGTCCAGGAGCCGTCGTAGTTGCGTACGCGCGGGTAGGCGAGCAGCTCGTGGAGGACGAACCAGGTGTGGGCGCTGCGCTCGCCGATCCGGCAGTAAGCGACGATTTCGCGGTCGGGCGTGATGCCCTGGCCCTCGTAGAGAGCTCGCAGCTCCTCCGGAGGCAGAAAGGCTCCTGTCTCCGGGTTGACCGCCTTGGCCCACGGGATGTTCCTGGCACCAGGTATGTGGCCTGGCTTCTGGGCTTGCTCCTGGGGCAGGTGCGGCGGCGCCAGCAGCTCGCCCCGGTATTCCTCGGGCGAGCGCACGTCCACCAGGCCGACTTCGGGATGGCCTACCACCTCCTCCTCGACGCGCCTCCGGAGCGCACGGATCTCGTTGGCGACGCTCCCCACCCGGTAGCCGGCGGTGGCCGTCGTTTCGGCCGCGCCGGACGTCAGCCGGCGCTTTTCGAGCTCCCACTTCTTCCGACCGCCGTCCATGAGCTTCACGGGGCCGTGGCCGTAGAACTTGAAGTACCAGTAAGCGTAGGCGGCGAACCAGTTGTTGTTGCCGCCATAAAGGACGACGAGCGTGTCGTTGCCAATGCCCAGCCGGTCCATGAGCGCGGCGAAGGCCGCCGGACCGACGAAGTCGCGCCTCAAGGGATCCTGAAGGTCGTTCCGCCAATGGATGCCTAGCGCTCCCGGCAGGTGGGCACGGCCGTAGGCTTCGGTGTCCTCGTCCACGTCCAGCACCCGGATGTCCGGGCGGTCGAGGTTGGCCTCCACCCACTCCGTTTCGACGAGCATCTGCCTGTTGGTCGAGATAGCCATTTGCTTTCCGCCTCCTCTTTTCGTTCGTTGATTGGGGAGTGTGAGGAGGGCATGTTCCCGGAGCGTTCCTCGGTTCGAGGTTCCGCGCTATCGTCGTGAATTGCCTATGGCGCGAACCTGCGCGGTACGGATGCTGGGTGGCTTCCTGGTCGAGGTCGACGGTCGACCCGTCCCGGCCCAGGCCTGGCACCATCGGCGCGGCTCCGACCTCGTGAAGCGCCTCGCCCTCGCACCCCAGCACCGGCTTCATCGGGAGGAGCTGATGGAAGGCTTGTGGCCCGACCTGGCCCCGGAGGCCGCTGCCGCGAATCTCCGCAAAGCCGTCCACTACGCGCGGCAGGGCCTCGGCGGCAAGGATGCGATCGGCGCCGAGGGCGACATGCTGGTGCTCTGGCCCAGCGGCCAGCTCAGCATCGACGCCGAGCGGATCGAGGCTGAGGCTGCCAGGGCGCTCGCCACCGGAACGGGAGCTGCTGCCGCCGCCGAGCTCTTCACCGGCGACCTGCTGCCCGAGGACCGCTACGTGGCCTGGACCGAGTCGCACCGCGAGCGGCTGCGCAAGCGCCGCGTCGAGCTGCTTCGAGCGGCGGGTCGCTGGGAGCAGGTCCTGGAGCTCGACGGCGCCGACGAGGAGGCCTGCCGCGCCCTGATGCGCGCCCACCTCGAGGCCGGCAACCGCCAGGAGGCCATCCGCCAGTTCCAGAGGCTGCGGGAGATCCTCCGGGTCGATCTCGGTGTAGGACCCGAGCCGGCGACGGTCGCCGTGTTCGAGGAAGCGGTCGCCATGGAGGGGCCGCAGCCGCCCAGCCCGGCCGAGCGGGCGCAGGCCCTCATCGCCCGCGGGCTGGTGCATTGGAACCGGCGCGACCTGGATGCGGCGCAGAAGCTGGCGGAAGAGGTGCGCGAGCTGGCGATGGAGTGCCACCTCGGGCGGGAGCTCGGCGAAGCCAGCTGTCTCCTCGGGATGGTGGCGTTCGCTCGCGGTCGCTGGCCGGATCGCTTCCGTCAGGAGTTCGCGGAAGCCCTCCGGCTCGGGCTGGACCAGGCCCCCTTCGTCCTCGAGGCGCACCTCTGCCTGGCGGAGGCCTCACTCGCGGGGGCGGACAGCCAGTCCATCACCACGCTCGCACGGGAGCTCCTTCCTCTCGCCCTCGAAGCGGGCTCGATCCCGGCCGAGGCGTTGATGAGCCTCCTCATCGGCGAATCGGAGCTTTTCGCCGGCCGTCTCGAGGAGTCCCGCGAGTGGCTCTCGCGCGCGGCTGAGCTCTACGGCGCACCAGAGGGGGCTTCGGGACGTGCTTTTGCGCTGGTGCGGCTGGCGGAAGTTGCCCTCGCCGCCGATCGGCGGGCGGACGCGGCCGGGCACCTGGAAGCAGCGCGCCCACTGGCAGAAGGGTCGGAGCTTGCCTCGCATCTCCTGGTCCGCCTCTTCGCGGCGATGGTCGAGGCAGCCGACAAGCCAAGCCTGCGACAGCG
>VBGR01000076.1 GCA_005880695.1 Chloroflexota bacterium | reverse complement strand
GCCCGAGGTGCGCTGCGCCTTGCCGAGGGAGACTCCGCCCAGGCGGCGGCGCTGATGCGCGAGGCGGCCAGGCTGTTCTCCGAATCGGGACGTCCGCTCGACGAAGCCCGCTGTCTGGCCGAGGTCGTGGCCGCGGCAGCGGGGTGAAGCCCCGTCGGATCTCTATCGAGCGGCTGGCGCGCGACTCATCTTGAATGCCTTCTCAACCAGTCGCTTCACGACCGGCCCCTCCGCGTCGGCTGGAGCCCGCAGCGTGATAAACCGCGAGTCCTTGCCGCTGCCCTGCAGGAGGCCGCTCCCGTCGTCGATTTCGCGGCCTCGATAAAAGAAGAGGGTCGCGTGATTCGGAAAGGTGCCGACGCCGACGACGTTGGCGCCATCGACCGCGTAGCGCACGATCTTCCACATCGCCGACTTCGAGCGGGGCGCCTGGCTGCGGTAGGTGATCGCGTCCGCCTGCGGGGCGACCTCCTTGATCGTCCTGATCGCGGTCTCCACCGTCGGGCGCGTCGCTGGCGGAATCTTCCTGAGATGTTCGGAGAGCGGGATCTCAGCGGCCGGCATGGCTCTCGATTCTAGAGCCGGCCCACGACTCGCCATCTTCTCTGCGCGCGCCTGAAGGCTTGCCCACCTGGCCGGCTACCTAAAATGACACCGCTTTGCCAGGCATCCTGTCCGACGACATGAAGCGGCTGGTGCGGGAACAACGCCTCGGCTTCATAGCAACCGTGTGTCCGGATGGCACGCCAAACCTTTCGCCGAAGGGCACCACCACCGTGTGGGACGACGACCATCTCGTCTTCGCCCACCTCCACTCGCCGAACACGGTGCGCAATCTGTTGGAGAACCCCGCGATCGAGATCAATGTCGTCGACGTCTTCACGCGCAAGGGATACAGGTTCAAAGGGACCGCTGCGGTTCTGAAGGACGGATCGCCTTACGACGCGATCATGGCCATGTATCGCGGCGATTCTTCAACCGACAAGCTTCGAGACGCGGACCAGCGGGTCAAGGCGATCGTGCTTATGAAGGTTGAGCGCGCGGAGCCCCTGGTCTCGCCGGCCTACGACGACGGCTCCACCGAGGAGCAGGTCGCCGAGCAGTGGGAGCGTCACTATCTGGGCCTGCGCGGACTCGGCATTCCCTCTCGCGAACCACGGCCTGGCAGTTAGACCGTGTGGCCGGAACTCGCGTGTTCTCTTCAGGCGGAGCGGATGCGAGCCTGGACTCGCACGACCGCGGCGGCTACGGCTTCGGGCGCGTCCTCCTGGATGTAATGGTTGGCATCCTCAATCCTGGTGAGGTTCGCCCCCGGAAAGTCGCGCTGCCAACGCGCCAACACCGCCGCATTGCCGAAGGCCGGATCCTTCATCGCCCAAACCAGCTCCAGCGGTTTTTGTCCTAGTGCTTTCGGGGCGTTGGCT
>VBGR01000039.1 GCA_005880695.1 Chloroflexota bacterium | reverse complement strand
TACAACGCCGGCAAATTCGGACTGCGCGGCTTCGCCCAGGCGCTCCGCATGGAGCTGCGCGGCGCCGGCGTCGGCGTCTCGCTGGTGAGCCCGACCTACGTTTCCGAAGCCGGAATGTGGGCGGAGGGTGGCGGCCGGGCGCCCGCCATCTTCCAGGTGACCCCGGTCGACGTCGCCGACGCGGTGGTCAAAGCCATCAAGGGCAACCGTCTGGAGGTCATGGTGGCCAAGCTGCCGGTGAGGGCGGCGGCGCGGCTGCAGGGGCTGGCGCCCGTCGTCGGAGAGGCCATCCTCTCCCGTGCGGTCGAGCACGGCGACGAGGTCGTCGAGCGCCAGCGCGTCAAACGCTAGGCAAGGGCGGACAGCGCCCGGTCCACATCCGACTCGTCGTTGAAGACGTGGAAGGAGAAGCGCACTCCGGTGGCACGGCGAGAGGCAATCACCCCCGCCTGCTTCAAGCGCTGAACCACCGCGTCGCCGTCCGGAAGGTGGACCGCGACGATCGGGGAATGCTCCTCGGGGCGAAACGGGTCGGTCTCCTGGCCCAGTCTGGCAAGGCCCGCCCGAAAGCGCGCGGCAAGCGCCAGGTTATGAGCCTCGATCCGGCCTGCGCCGATGGTTGTCAGCAGGCCCAGCGACTCCCGGTCTCCGACCACCGCGATCCAGGAGAGCGAGGAATCGAATCGCGAAGCGGAGGGCGAGAGATCCATGTCGACGCCGTAGTAGCTCTCCTGCGGGTGGCGGCCGGAGCGCCAGCCCATCGTCACCGGCCGAAAACGCTCCTGGGCGGCTTTCGAGAGGTAGAGGTAGCCCATGCCGCGCGGGCCCATCATCCATTTGTAGGAATCGGCGGCCAGGAAGTCGAAGCCATCCTCCACCGGGTTGAGGCGGATCCCGCCGGCGCCCTGGCAGGCGTCGACGAAGAGCAGGCCGCCGGCGGCGTGGGTGGCCGCCGCCAGCCTCGCCAGCGGCGCCCGGTACCCGTTCGAGCTCTGCATGGCGCTGACGGCCGTGATGGCCACCCGCTCGCCGATAGCCTCGAGCCAGACCTCGAGGTCGACCCGGCCCTCGCGGGCCGGAATCACAGTGACGTCGACACCGCGATCGCGCTGGTAGAGCCAGGGCCAGAGGTTGCTCGTGTACTCGAGGTCGTCGACCACGACGCGCTCGCCCGGCCGGAGCTGGACCGCGATGGCGCCGGCTGTGGCGCTGACGTAGGGCTGGATGGCGACGTCTTCGACGGCGGCGTCCACCAGCTTCGCGAAGAGCCGCCGGCAGTCTTCAGCGGCCGCCTCCCATTCCAGGTACTCGGCGACGCCGCGCGACCAGCGGTCGGTGAAATCCTGGATGGCAGCCACAACGGGGCGGCTGGCGGGTCCGTAGGTGGCGGTGTTGAGGTAAGTGCGCTCGGTCGCGGCCGGGACCAGCCTCCTCAGCTCTGCCGGCGTCACCCGCCGAATGCTACCGAGTGCCAGGACTGCCTAAAATGCGAGATCACCATGCGCCGCCGAGCCGTACGCAGCGTCAACGTACCCCGGCCGGCGCGCGCGCTCTAGCTCGCTCCGCGCCGGCTGACCCTCGACCCCCGCCCGAGAGTTCGTCCACGCCCACCTGAAATGCGAACCCCTGAACCAATGCCGACGGCGTTTGACCCGCAGGCCATCGAGGCCGGCTGGTACGCGCGCTGGGAGCAGGCAGGGCTCTTCCAGGCCGACGCCGGCAGCCCCAAGCCGAAATATTCGATCGCGCTGCCGCCGCCGAACGTCACCGGCGTCCTGCACATGGGACACGCCACGAACGGCACCATCCAGGACGTCTGGGCGCGCTACCGGCGCATGACCGGGTACGAGGTCCTCTGGCTGCCGGGCACCGACCACGCCGCCATCTCGACCCAGAACGTGCTCGAGAAGCAACTCGCCGCCGAGGGCACGACGAAGGAGGAGCTGGGCCGGGAGGCGTTCAGCGAGATGGTCGAGGCGTGGTACGCGGAGGTCGGCCAGACGATCCTCTCGCAGTTCCGCGAGCTCGGGGCATCGCTCGACTTCACACGGCTCCGGTTCACGATGGACCCCGCTTACGTCAGGGCCGTGCGGACCGCGTTCGTCCACTACTACGACAAGGGTTGGATGTATCGCGGGCCGCGGATCGTGAACTGGTGCCCGCGCTGCCAGTCGGCCATCTCCGACCTGGAGGTGGACTGGCAGGTCCAGCAGGACGAGCTCTACTACATCCGTTACCCGATCGAAGGGTCGGACGAGGTCGTCGTGATCGCGACGGTCCGGCCGGAGACGATGCTCGCTGACACCGGCGTGGCCGTCAACCCGGCTGACGAGCGCTACCGGCAGCTGGTCGGCAAGCAGGCGCGGCTGCCCCTCGTCGGGCGTTTGCTCCCGATCGTGGCGGACGCCGCCGTCAAGCGCGAGTTCGGGACCGGCGCCCTCAAGGTGACGCCCGGGCACGATTTGCTGGACTACGAGATCGGCGAGCGCCACGGCCTGCCGATCGTCAGCGTTTTGAACCCGGACGGGACCATGAACGTCCCCGACCTGCCCGCCTATCACGGCCTGCCTGCCGCCGCCGTGCGGGAGCTGGTGGTCGCCGACCTCCAAAAGGGAGGCTTTCTGGTCAAGACCGAGCCCTACGAGCACGAGGTCGGCCACTGCGACCGCTGCGGCACCATCCTCGAGCCGCTCGTCTCCGAACAGTGGTTCCTGAAGATGGAGGAGCTGGCCCGGATGTGCGTCGAGGCGAGCCGGCGGGGCAAGGTGCGCTGGCACCCGGAGCGCTACGAGCGCACCTACCTGGACTGGCTGCACGGGATCCGCGACTGGTGCGTGAGCCGCCAGCTCTGGCTCGGACACCGCATCCCGGTCTACACCTGCGCCAACGGGCACCGGTTCGCGGCGGTCGACACGCCGGCCGCCTGCCGCGAGTGCGGCACGGGGCAGCTGAGCGAGGACCCCGACGTGCTCGACACCTGGTTCAGCTCGGCCCTCTGGCCGTTCGCGACCCTGGGCTGGCCGGAAGACACGGACGACCTCCGCACCTTCTACCCCACAAATCTCAACTCGACCGACCGCGGCATCATCAACCTCTGGGTCACGCGGATGATCTTCAGCGGCCTGGAGTTCATGGGCGAGGTGCCCTTCAGCGACGTCCAGATCCACTGCACGATCCAGGCCTCCGACGGCCGCCGGATGAGCAAGTCGTTGGGAACGGGGGTCGACCCTCGCGAGATCATCGCCAGATATGGCGCCGACGCGCTCCGCGCCTGGGCGGCGCAGATCGCGATGTCCAGCCAGGACGTGCGCTTCGACGAGTCCCGTATCAAGGGCTTCAAGCTCTTCTCCAACAAGCTCTGGAACGCGACGCGGCTGGTGCTCGGGGCGGTCGCCAAAGAGCCGCCGGGCGAGCCCTCGCCCGACGGCGCCCTGGAGCTGGAAGATCGCTGGATTCTGTCGCGGCTGCAGGACACGGTCCGCAAAGTAACGGCCGGCATCGAGGGATACGAGTTCCAGGTCGCCGTGAACTCCGCTTACGACTTCGCCTGGCACGAGTACTGCGACTGGTACCTGGAGGCCGTGAAAGCCCGGCTGCGGGACGACGATCCGGCAGCCCGAGCCACGGCGCTCCACGTCCTCGACGTGCTCTTCCGCCTGCTTCACCCGTTCCTGCCATTCGTCACGGACGAGCTCTGGAGCCGGCTGCCAGGTGAGCGCGACTTTCTGGTCCGCTGCGCCTGGCCCGAGGCCGACCACCGCCTGGACAACTCGGAGGCGGAGGCGCGCTTCGCGCGACTGATGGCCCTGGTCGAGGAGGTGCGGGCGGTGCGGCAAGCGGCGGCGGCTGGTTCGCGCGGCGGTCATCTGCGGGTCGGGACTCCGCTTGAGACGGAGGCTCGGGAACTCCTGACCGAGCTGGCCAGGGTCGAGCTGGTGGCGGAGGTTTCGCCGGCGGCAACTCAGCTAGCCTGGGGCGACGCCCAGCTCGACCTGCCGACACGAGCGGTGCCCTCCGTGCGCCAGCAGGCAGAAGTGGAGCGGCTCGCGAACGAGCTGGAGCGCGTGGAGGCGAGGCTCGCAAACGCCGGGTTCCGCCAGAAGGCGCCCCCGGACGTGGTGGCAAAAGAGGAGGCCCGCGCATCCGAGCTCCGTTCCGCCCTCCAGCGTTTGCGTTTGGGCTAGGGCCGCCGGCCGTCAGGCCGGCCCCGCCGCGAGCGCGGCGGCCCTCCCGCCTGCGGCGGGGGCCCCAACTCCAGCCTCAGAGCACGGGAAGTTAACCTAGGCGCGAAAGTGCCGGCCCAAGCGCTCCTGCTCCCGATCGGCTGCCTGGCCGCCGGTGCTCTCCTGGCCGGACCCTTTGGAAGGTTGAGCGAGGGAGCCGGCCGGACCGTCGCGGCCGTCGCCGCCTGGGCCGCCGTCGTGGCGATGCTGGCCGTCTGGCTGCCGCAGCGCAGCCCGCTCGAGCAGACTTTCGCCGAGCTTGGAGCAGGCATCAGGCTTGCCGTGCGGGTCGATGCCGTCTCCTTCGCATTCGGCCTCTACGTGACCGTTCCCGCGGCTCTTCTGCTGACTTTTCAGCGCGTGCGCTCGCCGGCTCTCGGCGCGCTCGCCACCGCCGCCGCGCTGCTCAGCGTGGAGGCGAGCGGGCTCATCCTGGCAGCCCTCGCCTGGGGTGTGACGCTCACCATCCTGAGGCTCTACCTGCAGGTTGCGGGCGCCCCCGCGGACACCGCCGCTCGGGTTCGGAACGAGGCCACCTGGCTCTGCCTGGCCTGGGCGGCCACGGTCCTCTACGCCCTGGCGGGGACTGACCAGTACGTCGCTGCGCCTGTCACTGCTGTGACTCCTCCGCTCTTCGGGCTGGTGATGCTGGCGGCGATCTTCGCATCCGGTCTGGTCCCCTGGCGCCCGTGGCATGCCGCGGCCCTGGAGCGGCTGGAGCCCGAGGCGGCGGGCCTACCGGTGGCCCTGCTCTTTCCGTTTGGCTTCTACCTCCTCGTTCGCCTCTACCAGACCGGCGACGGGCAATATCCGAGCCAGTGGTTCAACCTCGGCCTGGCCGCGTTGGGCACCCTCACCGCCCTGAGCGCCGCCCTTCGAGCCCAGGCCGCCGCTTCGCGGCGAGGCTACTTCTCAGAGGCGGTGCCGCTCGCCGGCGGCTTTACCCTGCTGGCTCTTGCGCTTGGCACTCCGCTCGGTCTGGCAACCGCCATCGCCGAGATGGCCGGTGCGGCGCTCCTTCCGGCGTTGCTCGTGCTGATCCCGGCAGAGGTGATTTCCGGCTCAGCCTTGCTGGCACTGGCGATCGTGGCCGGCTTACCCCCGGCTTTGCCTTTCGCCAGCCGCCTCCTCACGCTCCAGGCGGCGGTGCAGGCGAACGAAGCGACGGCCTACCTGGCTCTGCTCGCCGCGCTCGCCTGGCTGCTCGCCATCGCCGGCGCCGCCCGGGCTCTCCGGCTTGGGGCAAAAGCCAGGGGCCCCGGTTCTCTGACGGGTGTCGGGATGGCCGCCTTCGCGCTGCTGCTGGCGGGTCCGCTGGTTGGCGCCCTCCAGCAGGGACTTGCCATACCGGCCGCCGCCAGCGTCCTCGGTGACACCGGCTTCCCGAGCTCCGACCTGACCGGTTTGCCCTTTGCAGCCGCCTCGGCGTCAGGGAGCTGGCCAGGAATCGCCCTCGGGGGCATCGTCCTGCTGGTGACGCTCACGATCGTCCTCGCCGGCCGCCGGACGATCGTCGCGAGCCTGGCGGCTGCTCCTGGCGAGACCGGATCAGCGCCTTTCCTGCGGCCCGCCTGGCAAACGCTGCCGGGTACTGTCTTCGCCTGGGTCGACTCGCTGGCGGTGCCCGGCGAGTTCCAGGTGACAGGCTGGCGGCGGATCGACCAGGCGCTGACAAGCGGCTCGGTCTGGCTCTGGGTCGCCGTCTTCCTGGCCCTGGCCTTGCTGCTCTTGCGGTGACAGGGGTCCTGGCCCTGATGGGTGCCCTGGTGGCCTGGTTCGGAGCTTCGATCCTGGTCCTCGCCGACGCGCGGCGCGGCTTCGCCTTCGGCCTGCTGCTGGTGGCCGCCGGTCTGTCTCTTGAACGGCTGGCCGAGGGCGGCTGGCAGCCGGCCCTGCTTCTTGCGGCCGGTGGCCTCACGGCCGCCCTGGTCGGTTTTCGGCGAACGCCTCGGCAAGGCTGGGGCCTGCTCGGCCCCGGTTCGACCCCGCGCGTCATCCTCTGCCTGGTGTTCGGCGCGGGCGCGGTCTGGCTGGGCACGGCGCTGCTCACGATCGGGAGCTGGCAGGGCCGCACCGCGGTTGCCGCGGTTGCGGCGCTCGGGGCCGCGCGTCTGCTCACCACGGACGACCAGCGCGCCGGCTTGACGGCTGGCGCCGCGGTGGCGCTCGCCTGCGGCCTGGCCGCCGGCCTCGTCAACTCGTCCGAGGCCGAGACCGCTGCCGCTCTGGCCGGGGCGCTGGCCGCCGTCACGCTCTGCGCCATGCCGTCGCTGCCCGAAGCGGCCGGAGCTCCGAGTGGCTGAGCTGGCCCTCGGGTTTCCGTTCGCCGGCGCGCTGGTCGGCTCGCTCTTGCGTCGCCGCCACCGGCTGGCCCTGCTAGCCTGCCTTGCGTTCGGGCTCGCCGGTCTGGTCGCCGCCGTCACCGCCCGTCCGGAGCGCGCCACGCTCGCCGGCCTTGACTTCCAGCTAGCCGCGCCCGTCCAGGCGATCCTGGTCGTGAGCTTCCTGGCGGCGGGACTCGCGGTGCTCTTGGCCCCGGCCGGCGCTGACCGCGTGGCGCTCGCCGTATCGGGGTTGGGCGGGCTCGCCGCGATCGCCGCTGTCGCGGTCCTCGGCAACCCGGTCCTGGTCGCCCTTGCCGTACTCCTGACAGCCGGTGTGCATGCGGCTCTGCCGGCTCTGCGGTCCTTCGGCGAGCGCGTCCGCGCCCCGGCGTTCGGCGCACTCCTGCTGGTGCTGGCGGCGCTGCTGACCGCCGGCACCGGCAGCCTCGCAGGTGCGCGGATCGCCGGCTTGGCGCTGGTCCTGGGCGTGACGGCCGCGATCGGACTGGCGCCTTACCTGGGCGCTCTCGATCCCCGCGAGCCGGCCCCGGCTTCGCCGGTCGCGTGGCTTGGCTTTCTGGGGCCAACTCTTGTTGTCGTGATGGCGACCCGTCTGTCAGGGGGCCTCTCGGCGGAAGCGGGTGACGCCTACGCGGCGGTCCTGATCGGGCTCGGAATCTTCAACCTTGGGCTGGGTGCTCTGGGTGGCTGGCGGTCCAAGCCTGGCGCCGACCTCTGGCGCTACTCCTTCCTCGGCGATTGGGGCCTCGTGCTGGTCGGGCTCGGGCTGCTCAGCCGCGACGGGTTCGGAGCCGCCAGCCTGCTGCTCGTCAGCATCCTGCTCCTGCGTCTGCCGCTTTACCTGCTGGCGCGGCCGGCGCTGGTGAAAACGGGCCGGCCCGAGCTCCACGCCGCGGGCCTCCTGGTCGCCGCGGCCCTCGCCGGCTCGGCACCTTTCGCCGGCTTTGCCGCGCGGCTGCTGCTGCTCCGCTCGGCCAGCGCTGTTGCCTGGCCGCTGGCCCTCTTCCTGGCGGTCGCCATGCTGAGCTGGCTGCCGCTTTCGATCCGGCTCGCGCAGACCTTCGGACGTCCCAGCCGCCGCGTTACGTTCGGCGTCGCGCTGCTGCTGGTGATCAACCTTGCCGTCGGTCTCTACCCGGCCTTTATCTTGAAGCTGGTCGGAGCCTCCTAAGCCAGTCAATGCCTTGGGGCGACGTCTTCGACAACGCGATCGGCCTGCTCGTCTACCCGGGTGCTGTGGCGGCGCTGCTGCTCGGCGCTATCGCCGAAATCGGCGCAACCTGGGCTCTGGTGCCTGAACGCGGCGGGCTGCGCCCGGCCGCGCGGTCGGTGCTGGCCGTCCTGCCGGGCTCGGCAGCGCGTGGCTTTCCAACCTTTTCGCTGCTGGCCGCTCTGCTGGCGCTGGTCGCCTGCCTCCAGATGGCGGCGCCTTTCAACCCCGTCCCGGCCGGCGATCGCAACCTGCTGATCGCCGCCTTTGCCCTGATCGCCGCCGCCTGGCTGACCTGGACCTGGGGCTGGAGCCGCGGCGAGTTGGACCCGCGGCTGGTTCTCACGGTTCAGGCTTGCTGGCTTGTGGCCCTCCTCGTACCTGCCGTGGTGCCCCAAAACTTTCATCCACAAGCGCTGGGTAACAGCGCCTTTCCGAGCGCCGTGCCCACCAGAGCGGCTTGTCTCTTCCTTTATCTGATGTGTCTGCCGGCGCTCCTGAACCTGATCCCCGAAGCCGCGCCTCAGGGAGTGCCTGGCGGCCCGGGACGCCGCCTGCCCGGGATCGAAGCAGCCGGTTTCGGACTCCTCCGGATCGTCCTCTGGCTGCCTTATTGCGGGCTCTTCGCCTCGCTTTTCTTCGCACCGAGCAGTGACGATGTGCTGGGCATCATTCGCTTCCTGGTCATCGTCCTCGGCTGCGCCATGGTGTCCGTGGCCATCTCGTTGAACCTCATCTATCGCGGCGCTCGCTTTACGCGCCGCTTTTACTTCAACGTGGTCGCGCCTTTTGCCATCATCACCGTCGGGTTGGGGATGGTGCTTGCGTTGCTTGGCCCAAAATGATGTGGTCTTGACGTCCGCCTAACGCTACCTGCGGTGTATGATGTGCGCCGCCCCGGTATTCCAAGAAAAACGTCTTCGGATTTCCCGCCTTGAATGTAGTCAATACCGTCCTCGGCCTCTGGTCCAGTGACATGGGCATCGACCTTGGCACGGCCAACACGCTCGTCCACGTCCGGGGTCGCGGGATCGTTCTCAACGAGCCTTCGGTGGTTGCGGTCAGCCGGCGGACCGGCCAGGTGTTGAGCGTCGGCAGCGACGCTCGAAAGATGCTCGGACGCACTCCCGCCGACATCGTCGCGATGCGGCCGCTGAAGGACGGCGTGATCGCGGACTTCGAACGCACCGAGCAGATGATCAAGCACTTCATCGCGAAGGCGTACGACCGCTCCTGGCACATTTCCCACCCGCGCATGGTGGTTGGCATCCCCTCCGGAGTGACCGAAGTCGAGAAGCGAGCGGTCATCGACGCGGCCACCAGCGCGGGGGCGCGAGAGGCGCACCTGATCGAGGAGCCGATGGCTGCAGCGATCGGTGCCGGGCTCCCCATTCAGGAAGCCGGTGGCTCGCTGGTGGTCGACATCGGCGGCGGGACAACCGAGGTCGCCGTCATCTCTTTGGGCGGTATCGTCGCCGCCGAGTCAGCGCGCCAGGGTGGTGACGAGATGGACGACGCCATCGTGCATTACGTGCGCCGCAACCTGAACCTGCTCATCGGCGAGCGCACCGCGGAAGACATCAAGATCGCGATGGGGTCGGCGTTCCCGCGTGAGGAGGAGCAGGCGTTCACGGTGCGTGGGCGCGACCTCATGACGGGGCTGCCGAAGGTGGTCGAGATGACGACGGCCCACGTGCGCGAGGCGCTCGCGGGCGTGCTCGTCGGGATCGTCGGCGCAATCAAGCGCACGGTCGAGGCGACACCGCCCGAGTTGGTCGTCGACGTCATGGAGCGCGGCCTCATCCTCTGCGGCGGCGGCGCGCTCCTGAGCGGCCTCGACCAGCTCGTGGCACACGAAACGCTGATGCCCGTTTATGTCGCCGCCGACCCGCTGACCTGCGTCGTGCGCGGCACGGGCCTCGTCCTCGAAGAGATGGAAACCCTGCGGCGGGTATTGGTTCGTTCCCACCGCGCCCGCGCGCTCCGCTACTAGCGGTGCGCCCGGCGGGTCGCGCCCAACCGCGCTCCACCCGCCTTTTCGCCGGTATCGCCCTTGGCACCGGCCTGCTCGTCCTCTTGACGCAGACGCCCGCGCTGGCCGGTCCGCGCGGCACGTTGAAGGGTTTGGCGGCGCCAATCACCGCGGTTGTGACGCATGCTGTCGATCGCGTCGATGCGGGCCTCGGCTTGCTCCAGGACGCAGGGCGGCAGCGCGCCGACAATCACAAGCTGCAAGCCGAGAATCGCGCGCTCAAGCGGCAGTTAGCCGAGCTACAAGCAGCGGGCAGGGAGAACGCCGACCTCCGCCAGGCGCTCGGTTTCGAGAGGTCATTCGGCCATCGACTGCTGGCGGCCAGCGTCATCGCTCGTTCGCCGGACGGCTGGACGCGGTCGGTCACCATCGACCGTGGTCGCGCCGAGGGCATCGAGCCCAGCATGGTCGTAGTCAGCGGTGCCGGCCTGGTCGGGCGCGTCACCGATGTCGGCCAGCACAGCGCTATCGTCCAGACGCTGGTCGACGCCTCCAGCCGGGTCAACGTCTACACGGCTCTATCCGGCCTCGATGCGACAGCGATCGGAGAGGGTGGGCTCATCTCGATGGCGGTGCTGCCGAAACCTGGCGTGGTCGCTGAGCCTGGCGAATGGGCGCTGACCTCGGGGATCGGGGGCACCTATCCGCGGGGCATCGTGGTGGGCCAGGTGGCAGTCTTCCACCGGCGCGATTCGGCGACTCTCGAAACCGCGGAGCTCGCGCCGGCGAATGACTTCGGCTCGCTCTCGACCGTGCTGGTGATCCGCGACTGGATGCCGGCGAGGTGAGGGTTGCGCTTGGAGCTTGCGTGCTCATCCCCGCGGTGCTGCTCCAGGTGACCCTGGCGCCCAACCTGAGTGTGGCCGGAGCCTTCCCCAACCTCGTCCTCTTGGCGGTGGTCGGCTGGACGCTTGTCGCGGGGGCGGGCTCTGGTCTGCGCTGGGCGCTGGCCGGTGGGCTCCTGCTCGACCTGGTGGCGCCGGGGCCCTTTGGACTCCATGCGCTGGCGCTGGCCGCGGCCGCCTACGCCGCCGGCTGGTGCCAGCGCTCCTTCCACGCCGACCGGCTGCTCCTGCCCTTCGCTACGGGCGGGTTGGCCACGGTCGGCTACAACCTGGTCCTGTTGGGTGTCGCCGACACAATCGGTCAGAACGTGGTGCTCCTGCCCGCCCTGCAGAGCTGGGTCGCACCAGCGGCCGTCTATGACGCCGTGCTTATGCCGGCCGCGTTCCTCTTGCTGCGCGGGCTTGACGCCTGCCTTCCCCAGCGCTCGGCCGCACCTGGATGATCGAACCCGGCCGCTGGGTCGAGCTGGCCGGCATCGAGCCCCGGCCGCGCTGGACGCGGCGCCTTCACCTCTTCACGGCGATCGTCCTGATCGGCGTCACCGTCCTCAGCTGGCGTCTCGTCGAGCTGCAGGTGATTCAGGGCGCGGGATTCAACCGGTTGGCTCTCATCAACCGAATCCATCGGCTCACCGTCGAAGCCGAGCGGGGCGTCATCTACGACCGCCACGGCTTGCAACTCGCGTTTAACGATCCGGCCTGGTCCCTCCAGGTCACGCCGGTCGGGCTGCCCGATGACCGGGGAGGCCGGGCGGCCGAGTACCAGCAGCTCGCGAGGCTCAGCGGCCGCACCGCGGCCGACATCGGGCTGGCCGTGGCCGCCGACCTGGACCCCTACCGGCCCCTGACGATCAAGGCGGGCCTGACCCAGCAGGAGGCCGAAACCGCCCAGGAGCGGCTGCCGGAGCTGCCCGGCGCCCGGCTTGACCAGGTTCCCGTCCGCCGCTACGCGGATCCCGAGATCTATTCGCACGTCCTCGGCTACACGGGGAGGATCGACGGCGAGGCTTACAAGCAGCTCAGAGGAAGTGGCTACCTGCCGGATGAGAGCATCGGCAGGGCGGGCGTCGAGGCCGGACTCGAAGACGTCCTGCGCGGCCGCAACGGTTGGGAAGACGTCGAGACCGATGCCAACGGCGTCGTCAAGCAGGTCCTTGCGCTGCAGGCGCCGGTCGCCGGACGGAGCGTCTATCTCTCTCTCGATGGCGCGCTCCAGAAGGAAGCCTACGGCCGGCTCCAGGAAGGTCTGGCCAAGGCGAACTCGAAAGCGGGCGCGATCGTGGCCACCGACCCGCGAGACGGCGAGGTGCTGGCGCTCGTGAGCTACCCCGGCTACGACGCCAACGCGTTCGCGGCGGGCATCACGCAGGCGGCCTACGACAAGCTCCTCGCCGACCCGGGCAAGCCCCTTTACGACAGGGCTATAGCCGGCCTCTACCCGCCCGGGTCCACCTTCAAGATGATCACCGGCACGGCCGGCCTGGAGGAAGGCAAGATCACCCCCTCCACGCTGCTTGGCTGTCCTTCGCACCTCAGCTTCGGTGCCTGGACGTACTGGAACTGGGCCCGCTACGACTTCGGCCTGATGAACGTTCTGAAAGCCATCCCGACATCCTGCGACACCTTTTTCTACCAGGTCGCCGACCGGCTCGGCCCTGACGCGCTCGCCGCTTACGCGCGCGCCTTCGGCTACGGCGCCGTGCCGGGTATCGAGATACCCGGAGCTCAGGCGGGCGTGGCGCCGAACCCTGACTACAAGCAGTCGATCTGCGCAACCCCCGGCAGTCCCGAATGCAGCTGGAACGAGGGCGACACGGTCACGATGGGCATCGGCCAGTCCTACGTGCTGGCCACGCCCCTGATCCAGGCGATGTACGCGGCGACCATGGGCAACTCCGGAACGCTGCTGCGGCCGACGATCGTGCACAAGGTGACCGACGGCGCGGGCACCGTGCTGACGAGCGCCCAGCCCGCCGTCGTCCGCCAGGTGCCCATCTCGCCCGCCAACCTGGAAGTGCTCCGGCAGGGCATGAACCAGTGCCTGAACGGGCCCTGGGGGACCGCTGCGATCGCACGAGTGCTGGGGTTCCGGTGGGACGGCGGCTGCAAGACCGGCACGGCGCAGTTCGGCGGTACCGGCGTCGACCTGCCGAGCCACGCCTGGTTCGTCGACTTCGGACCTTACAACACCCCCACCTTCGCCTCCGCGACCCTGCTCGAAAACGGTGGCTTCGGCGAGTACACCGCGGAGCCGGTGGCGGTCAACGTCCTCGACTACTACTTCGACCACCGAGGCCAGATCAATCTCGATGGTTAGGCTGCACCCGCTGCACCGCCTCGACCTGCTGCAGCTACTGCTGACAGCCATGCTCGTCTCCCTCGGCCTGATGGCCGTGTTCTCCGCCTCGCAGCCGGACTTGAAGCGCCAGCTCCTCTCGCTTGCCGTCGGCCTGGCCGCCTTTGCGGCCGCCGCCGCGCTGGATTACCGACAGCTGCGCCGCGCGGCGCTGCCTACCTATGCCGTCTGCTTGCTTCTCCTTCTGGCGGTCCACCTAGCCGGCCATTCCGCGCTCGGTGCCCGCCGCTGGCTTTCGATAGCGGGCTTCCCGCTGGAGCCGTCCGAGATCGCGAAGCTGGTGATCCTGGTCGCGCTGGCCGACCACTTGGCGCGAGCTCAAGGTCGTGAGCAGCGCCTCCCGACGCTCTTGGGCGCGCTCGCCCTGGCCGCACCGCCAGCGGTCTTGATCCTCCTTCAGCCCGACCTGGGGACGGCGATGGTTTTCGCCGCCCTTTGCGTGGGTCTGCTCTTTCTGGGCGGCGCCTCGCGCCTCCATCTGGCGGGCCTGGGGGCAATCGGGGCTGTGGCCATCCCGATCGTTCCACACCTGCTACACGGCTACCAGCGCCGGCGCCTGGAGATCTTCCTGAACCCGGCCAGCGACCCGCTCGGCGCCGGCTACAACCTGATCCAGGCCCGGATCGCGGTCGGCTCGGGAGGCGTCTTTGGCCACGGCTGGCTTCACGGTCCGCAGAGCCAGCTGGGGTTCGTCCCGGAGCGGGCGACCGACTTCATCTTCGCCGTCTATGCCGAGCAATTCGGCCTGCTCGGCTGCCTGGTGCTGCTCCTCCTCTTCGCGTTCCTGCTGGTCCGGCTGGCCTGGGCGGCCTCGGTGGCGCCGGACAGGTTCGGCTTCCTGATCGCGACCGGCGTTGCTGTGATGCTCTCCTTCCAGGTCGCCGAGAACATCGGCATGAACATCGGATTGACACCGATCGCGGGCATCCCTCTGCCGCTCGTCTCCTACGGCGGCTCCGCGCTGGTGACGAACCTGGCGGCGCTGGGCCTGGTTCAGTCCGTTCTGCTGCGCCGGCGGCTGCTGGTCTACCGGCCGGAGCAGGTGCTGGAGCGGTACCTGCTCAACGAGTCGGGCACTGTCCGGCTCGGGCCCGAGATCGAGGCTCCGCTGCGCGCGTAGTAAAATCCCGATTCGTGCCCCAGTCTGGTGGAACTTCCACGGCCGTCATCGTGAGCGGCGGTAAGCAGTACAGGGTGGCCGCGGGCGATCGGATCCTGGTCGACCGCCTCGCCGCCGAGCCGGGCCAGGAATTGACGCTGGACCGGGTGCTGCTGCACGTCGACGGCGACGACTTCAAAGTGGGCGCCGAGTCCCTCGCGGGGATCACAGTGGCGGCCAAGGTGATCGCCCACCGCCGCGGGCCGAAGATCGACTCGCTGCGTTACAAGTCGAAGAAGCACGTGCGCGTACACCGCGGCGCGCGCGCCGACCTGACGGCGCTGGAGATCATCTCGATCGGTCCGCACGACGCGCACAAGACCGCCCGAGCCGCGAAGGCTGAGAAGGCCGGCGAGAAGACCGAAACCAAGGCTGCGGCCAAAACTGCAGATAAGGCCGCGACCAGGAAGCGCGCTCCCGCCCGAAAGAAGGCCGCGGAAAAGGAAGAACCGGAAGATGGCGCATAAGAAAGGTGGCGGGTCTTCCCGCAACGGCCGCGACTCCAATCCCCAGAATCTGGGGGTGAAAGTGTTCGGGGGCCAGGTGGTCTTGGCCGGCACGGTGATCGTCCGCCAGCGCGGGAGCAACATCAAGCCGGGTGAGGGAGTGGGCGAGGGCCGCGATCACACCCTCTTCGCGCTCCGGGACGGACAGGTCCAGTACCAGCGGGCAGGCAAAGAGAGCCGGCGCGCTTCCGTTCAGCCTGTCTAGACGGCTACCCCGTCTCGTCATAGGCTGCCTCGAATGGGGGGTCGCCGCGGTTGTTAGTCGACAGCGTTCGCCTTCGCGTACGGGGCGGACGCGGGGGCAGGGGCGCGGCCACGTTTCGAGCCCAGCCCTTCGAGCCGCGTGGCGGTCCTGACGGCGGAGATGGCGGCCGGGGCGGCGCCGTGGTTCTACAAGCCTCTGGCTCCCTTGAGACTCTCCAGCCCTTCGTCCGCCGGCCGCTTCTGACGGCTGCCGCGGGCCTGCCTGGAGGAGGCGGCCGCAAGGAAGGGCGCAAGGGCGAGGATCTGGTCCTCGAGGTTCCGGTTGGGACGGCGGTCTTCGACGACGAAACGGAGGAACAGCTGGCCGATCTTTTGGTGGCCGGGGAGACGGCGGTCGTGGCCGAAGGCGGGCCTGGTGGCGAGGGCAATCTCCACCGCGCCAGCTCGGTGAATCGCTCGCCTTCGTCGGCGGGACCCGGCCTGCCCGGTGAAGAGCGAACTCTGCGCCTAGAGCTGAAGCTTCCCGTCGACGCGGCGCTGTTGGGTCTGCCGAACGCGGGCAAGTCGGAGCTGCTGGCCGCGCTGACCAGCGCCCGGCCGCGGGTTGGCGCCTACCCGCACACGACGCAATCGCCCGAGCTCGGGGTTGCCTACGGGCCAGGTGGCGAGCCGCTCCGGTTGGTCGAGATTCCGCCCGGCGACAAATACGTGCGGCACCTGGACCGGGCTCGCGTAGTCGTCTACGTCCTCGACGCCACCGAGCCCGATCCGGCGGCTGACCTGGCCCGGCTGCGAGAGATCGTCCAGGCGCGGCGGCCCGCAGGCGGTCCCCCGGAGGTGATCGTCCTCAACAAAGTGGACGAGCCAGCCGCGGCGCCGTCCCGCCTGGGCTATCCCGTATCTGCGATGACCGGCGCGGGGCTGGAGGAGTTCGTCGCGGCCCTGGCCGAGGCTGTCAGGTCGGCTCCGCGTCCGGAGCCATTCCAGCGGGCGCCGCGGACGCGCCTGAAGCCGGTCCGGGAGGCGACGCTGCAGGTCTGGCGTCGCGACTGGGGGTTCGAGGTGTCCGGGCCGGCAGTGGAGCGGCTCCTGGAGAGGACAGACCTGGACCGCCCGGACGGCTTCGACAGGTTCCAGGCCGGGCTGGACCGCTTGGGGGTCAGCCGGGCGCTGGAGGAGGCAGGGGTGGCGCCGGGCGACACGGTGCGGATCGGCACAACCGAATTCGAGTACCAACCGGGATGAACATCGCATCTTCCCCGGCCCGTTGCGCTCCCTCCTCGCCCGAGGCCGACCGCGGCCCCCTTACCTGGGGGGCTTCGCCCCCCCGACAACGCCAGCGTCAAGACGCATGCCCGCTCGCTGACGCTCGCGGCGCGCTTGCGCGCGGTCTTGACACTGGCGGCGGGCCGCGCTGCGCACGGCCCTGCCCCCCTTCGGCGCCGCTCGGCGCCGCCCCTGGCCTTCGGCCGGGGCCCCAAATCATGCCTTCGCGATGCGGGTAGGACTTCTCGGGGGCACTTTTGACCCCATTCACAACGGCCACCTCGCCGCGGCCGAGGCCGCCCGCCGCTGTGCGGGCCTGGATGAGGTGCTGCTCGTCCCCGCCGGTCGCCCGCCCCACAAGCGCGGGACGCATGCACCGGCGCGCGACCGCCTCGAGATGTGCCGGCTGGCCGCGAGGGACATTCCAGGCTTGCGCGTCTGGGATGTTGAGGTGGCCCGCCCAGGCCTGTCCTACACGGTCGACACGCTCCTGGCCTTTCGCAGCGGCCGACCGCAGGACATCCCCTACCTGCTGCTCGGTTGGGACGCGGCCCGCCAGATCCGCACCTGGCATGATCCGGTCCGACTCGTCGCGCTGGCCGACATGGTCATCTTCAGCCGCCCGGGTCTGGCTGCGCCGGCTGCCGCCGACCTGCGAGCCGCCGGGCTCGATCCCGAGCGGGTCGTCCTCTGCCTGGAGCCGACGCCAGACGTCACCGCCACGCAGGTGCGGCGCCGCGCCGCCCAGGGCCGGCCGCTTGACGGCCTGGTGCCGCCCACCGTCGCCGACTACATCGCCGGACACGGTCTCTACCGAACACGGGTGCGCTCATAATCGAGAGAGTTGGCTGATTCACCGCGCACCCCCCTGGAGCTGGCGAAGCTCTTCCAGGAGGTGGCTGAGGAGAAGCAGGCCTGGAAGCCCGTCCGGCTGAGCCTCAAGGGCAAGACGTCAGTGGCCGACTACTTCGTGATCTGCGAGGGCGAGACCGACCGGCAGGTGCGGGCGATCGCCGACGGCCTGCTGGAGCGGGCGCGCGGGTTTGGAATCCGGCCCCTCGCGGTCGCTGGATACGACGACGCGACGTGGGTTCTGCTCGACTTCGACTCCGTCATCGTGCACGTCTTCCTGCCCGGCGAGAGGGCCTTCTACGACCTCGAGGAATTGTGGTCCGCTGCAGCCCGCCAGCGACCTGCTTCTTGACAGACAATAAGGAAGTTATTTGATACTATTGGGCCGCGAATATGGTGCAGGCGAGTGAGGGTGGTGGAGCCGTGAGCGAAGCCCCTGACGAGGAGGTTCGCGTCCTCTTTATCGAGGACGATCCGGCCGTGGCCGAGATGTACAAGCTGAAGCTCGAGCTGGACGGCTACACGGTCACCGTCGCGAAGGACGGCGAGGAAGGCCTGCAGCTGGCCAACGAGACTCCGCCGGACATCATCTTCCTCGACACTCGGCTGCCGAAGATGGACGGCTTTGCGGTCCTCGAGCGTCTTCGCGGGACGGACCGCACGAAGGACATTCCCGTGATCATCCTCTCCAACTACGGCGAGCGCGAGCTGGTCGATCGGGGCCTGAAGCTTGGCGCCCTCGAATATCTGATCAAGAGCCAAACCACCCCGGCGAATCTCTCCCGGGGAGTCGAAGGCTGGCTGAGGGAGTAACGGGAATGGCCGTGAACAGGCGTGCTGATCTGAGGGCCGGGTTCGATCTCGACAAGCCGCTATACACGATCAGCGTCGCGTCAGAGATCCTGGAGACGCATCCGCGCACCCTGATGCTTTACGAGGACGTCGGGCTGATCGAGCCCTTCCGGACGCCGACCAACCGCCGCCGCTATTCACAGCGCGACATCCGGAAGCTTCGAGTCATCCAGACCCTGACTCGGGAGAAGGGCGTCAACCTCGCCGGGGTCAAGCACATCTTGCAGCTGCTCGAGGTGGTCAAGAAGAATGATCTCGAGCCGCCGAAGGAACTGCGTGATATCTACAGGGCATATTCGGAGTTGATCTGATAGGAAAACTTGTGCGTATTGCCGGGTCTCAGCGTATACTGGCGTTGTTCGGTTCTTAATTAGCCCTCCCTCCTTTCTGAAGGACCCCCGCCCCTTGGGTGGGGGTCCTTCTTTTCTGGCCGCCTTCACCGGATAGCCCCTCCGGCTAAGATCCCGAGCGTGCGTTTCGGCGTCGACCTGACCGCCTGCTGGCGGCCCCGGGTCGGGATGGTGACGGCCGCTATGGAGCTCTCCGGACGGCTCTTCGCCACCCCGGGTCCGGCCTTTACAGCCTTCCTCAGCCGCGAGCGTCTGCCGGGCGTTGGGCGAGAGGTGGAGGCCGTGCTTTCACCCCACCGCCACGAGCTCCTCAACAAGCTGACCTGGCTGCCGCTGGTGGAGCCTCAGGCGGGCCTCGACGCCATGTTCTATCCCTACTGGCCAAGCCCGCCAGTGCGTCGGCGAGGGGCGCCGCCGGCCGTCGTCTTCGTCCACGACCTCGCCTTCCGGCTGCACCCGGACGACGTGCCCTGGCAGCAGCGGTTGTACCTCGGGTCCCTGCTGCCTCGCTCGCTGGCCTCGGCGGCGGCGGTGCTGACCGCCTCGGAAGCCACCCGCAAGGACCTCCTCGCCTGCTACCCGCTGCCGGACCTGGCTGAACGCGTCAGGGTCGTGCCGCTTGGACCCACCCCGCTGGAGCTGCCCGCCGCCGACCTGCCGGCCGGGCTCGCTCCGGGCTTCCTCCTGGCTGTCGGCACGATCGAAGCGCGGAAGAACTACTCCCGTCTGGTCGAGGCGCACGCCAGGCTCCATGACGCGCCGCCGCTCGTCATCGCCGGGCGGTCGGGCTGGAACGGCTTCCGCCTGCCTGAGCGCCCTGGAGTTCGCCAGCTTGGCCATGTCTCAGATGCCACGCTGCGCGTCCTCTACGAGCAAGCCTCGCTGCTCGCCTTCCCGAGCCTCTACGAGGGGTTCGGCATCCCCCTTGTCGACGCGATGGTGCACGGCCTGCCCGCCCTGGTCGGCAACCGGGGCGCGCTCCCGGAGGTAGCGGGCGACGCCGCTTTGGTCGTCGACCCGACGAGCGTTGAAGAGATCGCCGCCGGCCTCCAACGGCTGCTGGATGACAAAACGCTGCGCCAGCGGCTGGCCGGCGCCGCCCGCCGGCGGGCCCGCGATTTCACCTGGGAGCGGGCCGCGAACCTGACTCTGCGGGCTCTGACCGAAAGCGCGGCTGGACACTAAGCTTCCCGGGTGAGCCGCCTCCCGATCCTCGCCTTCCTGGATGCCGCCGAGGCCGCGGCCCCGCTGCTCGCGTTCCTGGAGCGGACCGGCGCCTTCCAGCTGACCGTCACACACGACTCGGCCCGCCTGGCCGACCTCGACGGCTTCCGTGCGGTGCTGGCCGACGCACGTCGCGGCCCGCTCGACACCGAGGAGGCGCGTGCCCTCGCCGACTTTGTCAGGCGGGGCGGTGGGCTCGTCACCATCGGAGACACGCTGGCCGCCTGGTCGGGCAACCCGGAAGTGCGCGAGCTGCACGGCTGGGCGCTCGGCGACCTGACCGATCCGACCGAGCTGGTGGTGCGAACGACACCCGGGAACCCGCTCACCGAGCGGCTCGACCCCGAATTCCACGTGCGCGACCGGCTGCGGCTCTCAGACGGCCTCCCAACGGGCGCCGTGGAGCTGCTGCGGGTGCCCTGGCGGTATCAGGATCGCGTGCTGGCCTTCGTCCGCCTGGCCGCGGCTGGCCGGTTCGCCGCACTCGGACTTGGGCACCTGCCGGAAACCTTCGGCCACCCGGTCTTCGGCCAGCTCGTAAACCGCCTGCTTCGCAACGCCGCCGGCCTGGACGGCCAGCGCTCGCTAGGGGTGGGCCTCATCGGATACGGAGCGGTTGCCAAGGACCACGCCCGCCAGATCACGGAAGTCGCCGGCCTGAAGCTGCGCGTCGTCGCTGACCTGGCCGCCGCCCGGCGGACCGCGGCCGCGGCCGACTTCGGGGTTGCCGTCCACGCTCGGACGGAGGACCTTCTCGCCGATCCTGACATCGAAGTGGCCGTCGTCGGCACGCCGCCTTCGACCCATGCCGAGGTGGTGCTGGAGGCCCTGGCCGCGGGCAAGCACGTGGTCTGCGAGAAGCCGTTCGCGCTCCGGGTCGCAGACGTGGACCGGATGCTCGAGGCGGCGGCGGGAGCCGGCAAGCTGCTCACGGTCTACCAGAGCCGCCGCTGGGACCCGGACTTTGTGGCACTGCGCGAGGCGGTCAGCCGCAAAGCCGTTGGCGAGCCCTTCCACCTGGAGTCGTTCATCGGGGGCTTCGGTCACCCGTGCAGCTTCTGGCACACTCACGAGCCGGTCTCGGGCGGCACCATCTTCGACTGGGGGTCGCACTACTTCGACTGGATGCTGCAGCTCTTCCCGGGTGAGGTGGACACCGTCTCTGCGGTGGCGCACAACCTGGTCTGGCACGACGTGACCAACGCCGACCATGTGAGCGTGGACGTGCGGTTTCGAGATGGCCGCCAGGCGACGTTCATCCACTCCGACGTCGCCGCCGCCCTGAAGCCGAAGTGGTACCTCCTGGGCACCGCGGGAGCGATCGTCGCCGACTGGCGGCGGGAGTCGGTGAAGACTCGGAGCGAGACGGGCGATCTGATCGAGGAACGGCTGGCGCCGGCCGACTCGCCGGCCATCGTCAGGATCTTCCGGCCGGATGGTTCCGGCGGCGCCCACGAAGAGACGCTGAGCCTGCCGCAGCGCGTCATCAACGGCTTCTATCGCAACCTCGCCGATCACCTCCTGGAAGGGGAGCCGCCAGCGGTGCCGGCCCGGGAGGCGCGCCAGAACATCGCTGTCATGGAAGCGGCCGCCCGCTCCATAGCGCAGGGTGGCAGAGCGGTCGAAGTCCGCGCCTGAGTCGCTCGCTCGCCTGGCGAGGGCGGCTGCTTACGTGAGCGCTCTTGTTTCCGGCTTGGGCGGTCTCGCGCTGCTTGTTTACGCGCGCACCGGGTCGGTGCTGGACTTCGCTCCGCTGGCGGCGGCCATGCTGGCAGCGGGTGGCGGCGCGCTGGTCGGGCGCAGCCCCGCGCTGGCAGTCGCCGCCCTGGCCTCGCTTGCCGCGGCTTTCATGCTGCTCACCGCCGCCCTCGTCTCGCTGGACGAGGTCAGTCTGATCTGGTCCGCGCTCTTGCTGGCGATCGCAATCACCGCCGCCGCCGGGATCTCTTCCTTGGCCGCAGTACTTGTCATCGGAGCTCGCCGGCTCGATGAGTGAGCGGTTGCGTTGGGGTGTGCTCGGCGCCGCTGACATCGCGCGCAAGGCGGTGGTCCCAGCGATCGAGGCCTCTCGCAATGGCCAGGTGGTCGCGATCGCCAGCCGCGATCCGGAGCGGGCTCGAACGTTCGGAATCGGGCGCGTCATGGGCAGCTATGACGCATTGCTCGAATCGGCCGACATCGACGCGGTCTACATCCCGCTGGTGAACTCACTGCACCAGGAGTGGACCAGCAAGGCGCTGGCGGCGGGCAAGCACGTGCTCTGCGAGAAGCCGCTTGCGATGAACGCGTCAGAAGCCGAGGCGATGGCGGCGGCGGCGAGCCGCCACGGCAAGCTCTTGATGGAAGGCTTCATGTACCGCTTCCACCCTCGCATCAGGCAGGTCGTGACTGAAGCGCATGACATCCGCGAAGTCTCCGCCAGCTTCGGTTTCCGTCTCCGGGACCCGGCCAACTATCGCGCCCGGCCGGAGCTCGGCGGCGGCGCGCTCTACGACGTTGGCTGCTACGTCATCAACCTGACCGCCTGGATCCTCGGCCAGCCCGAAACAGTCGCAGCGGAGGGCAAGAGCAGCGAGGGCCTGGACACGACGGTTTCGATCGAGCTGGGCTTTGCCAGCGGCGCCAAGGCCCATCTCTTCTGCAGCATCGAGGTGGAGGAGATTCAGGAGCTCAGGTTGGACGGGCTCCGGATCGACAAGCCGTTCACCGCCTGGAAGGACCCCGACGACCCCTACCGGCTGATGGTCGAAGCATTTGCCGACGCCGCCTTCAGCGGGTCAGGGCCGCCCCTCTCCCTCCAGGACTCGATCGCCAACCTGCGCGTCATGGACCTCGTCCGCCGGCGGCTCGGGCTTGGCGACCTGGGCCACCGGGACCACCTGCCGGAAGCCGGCCAGTGAGCGGTCCCAGTCGGCCAGCAGCATCGCGCCGAGCCGGCTCCGCGTGCGCAGGATGTGCTCGGCGATGAGCGCACGCAGCTCCTCTTCGTCCTCGGCCGGCACCGGCCGCACAACCACGCTCTCCGGGTTCAGGCCCGCCCACTCGCGGACGTAGGCCACGCCGCCGGTCATGCCGGCGCCGAGATTGGACCCGACCCGGCCGAGAGAGACCGCCACGCCGCCCGTCATGTACTCGCAGAAGTGGTCGCCGGCGCCTTCGATCACGGCCACCGCGCCGGAGTTGCGGACAGCGAACCGCTCGCCGGCGCGGCCGGCCACGAAGAGGCGGCCGCCGGTGGCGCCATAGAGACAGGTGTTGCCGACCAGGACCGGATCTCGGGCTGCGTCGCCGCCGAAGGGCCTGATCGCGATCAGCCCGCCGCCCATGCCTTTGCCGACGTAGTCGTTCGCCTCGCCTTCGAGGGTAAGCTCGACGCCTTCGGACAGCCAGGCGCCGAAGCTCTGGCCGGCGCTGCCTCGGTAAGAGTGCCTGCCGCCGGAGCCGGTCTCGACGCGGCGGCGGGAAAGCTCGGCACCGACTGTCCGCTTCGAGGTGTCGATCGGTCCGCTCGGCGGATCGCCCGCCGCGGGGTCACCGTTGCGCGCCCAGAGGCGGCGGCGCGGCGCGTCCGCTTCGGTGGGCTGGAGCACGAACGAAAGGTCGAGCCGGCTCTCCGGCACCGCCTCCAGGAGCTCGACCCGGCCGACCACCTCATCGACGGTCCGGGCGCCCAGGGAGGCCAGGATCTCGCGGACCTCCTCGGCGACGATGGTGAGGTAGTTGACGACGTGCTCGGGCCGGCCGGTGAACTTGGCGCGGAGGTCCTCGCGCTGGGTCGCGATCCCGGTCGGGCAGGTGTTCAGGTGGCACTGGCGCGCCATGTCGCAGCCGAGCGCGACCAGCACCATCGTGCCGAACCCGAACTCTTCGGCCCCCAGCAGCGCTGCCTTCACGACGTCGGCTCCGGTCCGCAGGCCGCCGTCGGTACGTACCGTCAGCCGCTCCCGAAGCCGGTTGGCGACCAGGACCTGCTGAGTCTCGGCCAATCCGAGCTCCCAGGGCACGCCCGCGCCCTTGATCGAGGACAGAGGTGAGGCTCCGGTCCCGCCGTCGTGGCCGCTGATCAGGACGTAGTCCGCCCTGGCCTTGGCGACCCCGGCCGCGATCGTCCCCACGCCAAGCTCGGAGACCAGCTTCACGCCTACTCGGGCGCGCGGGTTGATCGCCTTCAGGTCATAGATCAGCTGGGCCAGGTCCTCGATCGAGTAGATGTCGTGGTGGGGCGGCGGCGAGATCAGCTGCATGCCGGGCTGGGCGTGCCGGAGGCGGGCGATCAAGCTCGTGACCTTGATGCCCGGCAGCTGGCCGCCCTCGCCAGGCTTGGAGCCCTGAGCGATCTTGATCTCCAGCTCGTCAGCGCGAAGCAGGTATTGCGGCGTGACGCCGAACCGGGCGGATGCGACCTGCTTGATCCGGTTGTCGATCCGCGGGCCCTCGTGAGTCCAGTGCTCCGGGTCCTCGCCGCCCTCGCCGGAGTTGGAGCGGCCGCCGATGCTGTTGAGCGCGGTCGCCAGCGCGGTGTGAGCCTCAGGCGAGAGGGCGCCGAGCGACATCGCGGTCGCGATGAATCGCGGCCAGATCGCGGCCGCCGGCTCGACCTCGGCCAGCGGGACGGGCTCTTCGGTCGGCAAGAAGCGGATCAGGTGCCTCAGAGCGGCAGCGCTGCCCAGGTCCGCCAGCTTCTTGTAGTCAGCCCAGGCATCGCGATCACCCGATTGGGCGGCCTTCTGCATCTGGCGCACGGCGATGGGGTTGTGGGCGTGCCATTCGCCGAGCTTCCGGAATCGGACCAGGCCCAGGTCGGGCGGCGCTTCGTCGGAGGTCCAGGCCGCCTCGTGGTGCTGGCGGATCAGCGCCTCCAGGTCGGCGAAGTCGGCGCCACCGATACGCGAGGGCACGCCTGGAAGGCAGCGCTCCATCACCTCGGCGCCGAGCCCGAGCACTTCGAACACCTGGGCGCCGCAGTAGCTCTGCACGCAGGAGATGCCCATCTTGGCCATGACCTTCAAGAGGCCTGACTCGAGCGCCTTCCGGTAGGCGTTCTCGGCGTCCTGGGGATCCTTCTCCTCGCTGACGGTCCGCGCGGTCGCCAGCGCCAGGTAGGGATGGACCGCGGCGGCGCCGGCGCTGATCAGCATCGCAAGGTCGTGGACATCGACCGCGTCACCGGCGAGAGCCACCAGGTCCTTGCGAAGGCGGCTGCCGGCGACCGTCAGGCGCTCATGGACGGCACCGACGGCCAGGACCATTGGGACCGGCAGCCGGTGCCGGCCGGTGGAGCGATCGCTCAGCACGATGATCCCGTCCGGCGAGGCGTCGGCCTGTGCCTGCAGGCGCGCGATGGCATCGCGCAGCGACTCCTCCTCGCCGAAGGTGGCGTCGAGGACGATCGCCGTCTCCAGGATGCGGGCCAGCTCGCCGGCGCCAAGGATGGGGCTCTCCAGCTCCAGCAGGGGCTTCACCTTCTTCGGCAGGGGCATCGCTTCGACCGCCGCGAGGACTTCGTCGCGCGTGCCGAGCACCACTCTGAGCGACATCACGAAGCGCTCGCGGAGCGAGTCGATGGGCGGGTTGGTGACCTGCGCGAAGCGCTGCCGGAGGTAGTTGTAGACGCGCCGCGGCGCCCTCCCGAGCACGGCGATGGGCGTGTCGTCGCCCATCGAGTAGACGGTCTCCAGGCCGGTCTCGGCCATGGTCTTGATGACGATCTTCACGTCCTCCGAGCCCCAGCCGTGAACGCGCTGCAAGCCCGGCAGAAGCTCGGGTACGTCGGATTCGATCCAGCGCCGGGGGACGGGGTGGAGGAGCGCGTCCGCCATGGGCCCGTAGCCGTGCCGGCCGGCCACCCGCTCCTTGGCCTCGGTGTCGCGCAGGACGCTGCCGTCGCGCGTGTCGATCACGAGCAGCTGGCCGGGGCCCAGGCGCCCCCGCTCGATGACATGCTCCGGCTCCAGGCTCACAACGCCCGCCTCGGAGGCGGCGACCACGAGGCCGTCGTCGGTGACCTGGTAGCGGAGCGGGCGGAGGCCGTTGCGGTCGAGCGCCGCGCCGGCCACGATCCCATCCGAAAAGGCGAGGGCGGCGGGCCCGTCCCAGGGCTCGAACCGCGTCGACTGGAAGCGGTAGAAGTCGCGCACGCCGGGGGCGAGGTCGCCGCGCCCTTCCCAGGCATCGGGCACCAGCGTCATGAGCGCTTCCGCGGGGTCGCTGCCGAGCCGGACCAGCAGCTCCAGGACGTTGTCCAGCGAGGCGCTGTCCGAACCCTCGGCCCAGATCACCGGGCGCAGCTCCTCGGGCAGCCAGGCTTCCCGCGCGCGCATCCAGGCTCGGTTGCCCGAGAGGGTGTTGATCTCGCCGTTGTGGGCGAGCATCCGGAAGGGCTGGGCGTTCCGCCAGTCCGGCATCGTGTTCGTCGAGTAGCGCTGGTGGAAGACGGCCAGCTGGCTCTCGCAGGTGGGGTCCTGGAGGTCGAGATAGAAGTCGGCCAGGTGCGGCCCAGCCATAAGGCCCTTGAAGACCACCGTCCGCGACGAGAGCGAAGGGATGTAGAGCCGTAGGCTCCGCCGCAGCGCCTCGCCTTCGGCCAGCTTCCGGCCCCGGTAGAGCGCGTTCTCCCAGTCCTCAGGAGCCAGGTTGGGCCGCGGGATCAGACCGTGCCAGATCGCAGGCATCGTCTCCCGAGCCTTGTCGCCGAGCGCCGCCGGGTCGACCGGCACCTGACGCCACTCCGCCACGGGGGTGCCTGCCGTCGCCAGGGCCGCGGCGAGGATCTCGCGTGCGCCTGCTTCCCACTCGAAGAGGACCGCCACGCCGACGTCGCCGAGGAGCTGACGCGGTACCTGGATCAGGAGCCCGGCCCCGTCGCCGCTGCGCCCATCCGAGTCCATGCCGCCGCGATGCGAGAGGCGGCCCAAAGCCCGCACGCCGAGCTCGACCACGCGGTGGCTCGCGGGCTGGCCTGGTGTCGCCACGAAACCCATGCCACAGGCCGAGCGCGGCACCGCCGGCGCCCCATCCCAACGGGCACGTGTAGTGGCAGGCGGAGACATGGCGGGTACGTTACCCGCCCGCGAAGAGCGGGCCTAGTCGGTCCTCACTAAGAGAAGGCCGTTCGGGTCGTTGGTCACCTACAAGGTGAGCAGACCCTGGACCCGCAGCGCGACGGCCAGGTTGAGGCGAGTTTCCGGGTCGGTGAGATCGGCGTCGCCGATTTCCGAGATCCGGTCGAGCCGGTAGCGGAGCGTGTTGGGGTGGACCTGGAGGCGGCGGGCAGCGGCTTGCTGCTCGCCTGTCTCGAGGTAGGCCCGCAAGGTTTCGAGCAGGTTGCCGCCTCGCTTGCGGTCATGCTCGGCAAGGGGGCCCAGGTGGCGGCGGGCGAACTCGACGAGGCGGTCGTCCGCCACTCCCGCCAGCAGGCCTGTCACGCCCAGCTCGGTTGCGGCTACCACTTGGTCGCGGCGGCCGAAACGGGTCAGCGTCTCGAGCACGTTGCGAACCTCCCGGTGGGCGGCCGCCACACCGGCCGGCGCCACCACCGGGCCGCTGAAGCCGACGGAAACGGTGAAGCCTGGTTTCCACTCGGCGATGGCCTCGCGCAGCTGGACGCCCAGAGCGCGCATCCTCCCTTCGTAGCCGTCGGCTTCTGCGCCGAGCGGCAGCAGGGCGACCACGCTGTCCGACCGGCTGCCGGCCAGCGCCTTCGGGAAGTTGCGCCGGACGACGCCCGTCACCCGGCGAGTGAAGTCACGCTTCAACGCCTGGATCATGTCCTCGTTCAGCTGCCGCGATTTGTGAAACGTGACGAAGCCGTCGATGTCGACGATGAGCACGACATGGTGGCCGGCCAGCGGGTAGCCGACGTGGCGGGCGCGGCGGTGCGCAGCCGGTTCGTCGCCGTAGGTGCCTTGAGTCAAGTCCTCCAGGTACTCGCCCCGGACGGATGACTCGGCGGCAGCTACCTCCCGCTCCTTCATGAGGGCGAGCGCCACGACGGTGGCAGCGTTCTCGATCGCCATGAACGCCAGCTCCTCAGCCTCGCGAGGATGGTCGAGGATCGAGATGTAGCCCAGCACTTGGTTGGCGGCGTAGATGGGCGCGATGAGCCGCTCGCGATCGAGGCCGAGGCGCGGGAAGGCGGGCACTTTCATTGGGCCGCGCCTGGCGTCCACCTCGCGGAGCATCCGCTGGATGCTGGGGTCGTAGAGGACTCGAGGCGGCGTGCCATGGCGGGCGATCGTCTCCCGCCGGTGTTTGTCGACGTCTGAGCCGCCGGCGTGGGCGAGGAGGTGGAAGGTGGCGTCCTCCACCACCACTGCGCTCTCCAGGAGGTCGGCCAGCGTGCGGCAGATCTCGTCGACGCCCTTGCCGTCCAGCACCAGCTCGGTGAAGCGTCGGTGGATGCCGATCGACTGCTTCAGCCGGGAGTGCTCGGCGTTGATGATGCGCTCCAGGAGCGGCGCCATCAGGTCTACCCAGGAGACCTCCTGCCGGAGCGTGAAGAGCGGCAGCGCCAGCCGCTCAGCCTCCTCGGCCATGCCTTCGGGCAGGCGGTTTCCGAGATAGGTCTCGGGCTTGATGACGAGGCCGGCTCCGCCCATGCCGGCGAGAGTCGCGACGAGGTCGACCTGAGCCGCGGGATCGTCGCGAATCGGGAAGCCGGTCGAAAGCAGGAGGTCGCCGGGCCGTGCCTTGCGCGCCGTGTCCGGCGTCTCGATGACGCGGACCCATTCGATCCGGCGCTCCAGGCCGGCGGCGCCGCCGATCAGAAGTGCCTGGTCGAAGCCGCTCAGCTTCATCGCCTCACGCACGGTGGGGCCGGGCACGACCGGGTCGTGGATCTGAGTTTCAGCCATCTTGGCGCTTAGTGCATGGGGCATAAACAATCTGGGACAAGCGTTGTGCCTGGCCGACTAGGAACTTAGGGTTTTGAATTCTAACCTTTGGCGTTGCAATGGAGCTGCAGGACTCCCCGTCGTGCCCACGCCACGACTTTCAGGTGACCATGACCCTTCGGTCTCTTCACACCGATGTGTCGCGGCCGGGCCAGCTGGTAGGCACCTACGAATGCCCGGACTGCGGCGAGGAGCGACGCTACCCGGTCCAGGAGGTCGCTTGACGGCTTCCGGGCCGGCCACGCTCTAACTCAAGAGCAAGGCAGGGAAGCCCCCGCCCTCTCCCCGAGCGGGGGCTTCCCCTTTCCAGGGCAAGGTTTGGGGACTGGAGGCAGGCTGGGATGGAGAACAAGAAGGAACGCGAGACGTTCGAGCAGCTGATGTCGCGCTACCCGGAGATGGACGAGGCCGCTCGGCGGCGGGCCGCCAACCGGATCGCAGCGGGCGCCGACGCGGTGGCCGCGCTCAACGACGAGGCGATCTTGAGCCAGCTCGTTCGCGCCTACAACCGACCCTAGCCGTTCTTTGGCGTCTTATTTCGTCGGCGGGCCCGGAGGGAAGTGCGCCCCCCGGGCCTCTTTTTTAGGCCTCTGCGCTTACTTCATCAGCTCCCGCAGCACGTAAGGGAGCACGCCGCCGTTGCGCAGGTAGGTCACGTCGGTCTCGTTGTCGAGCCGGGCCACCACGTCGAAGGACGTCTTGCCGCCATCTTCGGCCTCGACCTCGACAGTCAACCTCTGCCCGGGCTTGACCTGGCCCAGTCCTTTGACCGTGTATCTCTCGCGACCGGTCAAGCCGAGCGTCTGGCGCGTCTCGCCCGGCTTGAACTGGAGCGGCAGCACGCCCATGCCCACCAGGTTGGCGCGGTGGATGCGCTCAAAGCTCTCGGCGATGACGGCCCGAACGCCCTGCAGGAGGGGGCCCTTGGCCGCCCAGTCGCGCGACGAACCGGAGCCGTACTCCTTGCCCGCGATGACCAGCAGAGGCGTGCCCTCGGCCAGATAGCGAACCGAAGCGTCGTAGATCGTCAGCTCCTCGTCGGAGGGCTGGAAACGGGTCCAGTAGCCCTCCTTGCCTTGAGCCAGCTCGTTGCGCAGCCGGATGTTGCCGAAGGTGCCGCGGACCATCACCTCGTGGTTCCCTCGGCGGGCGCCGTAAGAGTTGAAGTCGACCTTCTCCACGCCCTTCGAGATCAGGTACTTGCCGGCCGGCGAGTCCGCCGGAATGGAGCCGGCGGGGGAGATGTGGTCCGTCGTGACGGAGTCGCCGAGCATTGCCAGCACCCGGGCGCCGGCCACGTCCGGCAGCTCGCTCGCGGCTGGTTTCAGGTCGATGAAATAGGGCGGCTCTCGCACGTAGGTCGACTCCGGGTCCCAGTCGTACGCCGCGCCCGTTGGAGAGTCCATCTCCCGCCAGTGCTCGTCGCCCTCGTAGATGCGGTCGTACTCGCGTTTGAACATGTCCTGACGCACGCACTCGGACACCGTCTCGGCGACCTTTTCGGGCGCGGGCCAGAGCTCCGAAAGGAAGACCGGCTTGCCGTCCCGGTCCGTCCCCACGGGCTCCTTCGAGAGGTCTTTGTGGATCGTCCCCGCCAGGGCATAGGCGACGACCAGTGGAGGTGAGGCCAGGTAGCTGGCCCGCACGAGGGGATGGATGCGCGCCTCGAAGTTGCGGTTGCCGCTCAGCACGGCGACCACGTTCAGGTCACCGTCCTGGACGGCTCTTTCGATCTCGGGGCTGGCCAGCGGTCCGCTGTTCCCGATGCAGGTCGTGCAGCCGTAGCCGACGAGGTAGAAGCCCAGCTTCTCGAGCGGCTCCATGAGGCCGGCCGTTTTCAGGTAGTCGGTGACGACGCGCGAGCCTGGCGCCAGCGAGGTCTTGACATGAGGCTGGACGTCCATTCCTCGCTCCACGGCCGCCTTCGCGAGCAGGCCGGCGGCGACCATGACCGACGGGTTCGACGTGTTGGTGCAGCTGGTGATGGCGGCGATCACCACGGCGCCGCCGGCAAGGTCGGTGGCGGGCTTGACGGCGGTGGCGGCCCCGGCCTCCGCAAAAGCCTTCTTGACAGACTCCTCGTGGGCGCCGCCCTCGCCCTTCATACGAGCCCGCTCGTCTGGGTCCTCGCGGCCGCCGAAAGCGCCCGTGAAGCTCTCCCAAACTTTCGGCAGGGCGACCCGGTCCTGCGGCCGCTTGGGGCCGGCCACCGACGGTTCCACCGACGCCAGGTCGAGCTCCAGCATCTCGCTGAAGGTAGGGGTGGGCGAGTCGTCGGTCCGGAAGAGCGACTGCTCCTTGCAGTAGGCCTCGACCAGCCGGATCTGCTCCTGGTCGCGGCCCGTCATCTCCAGGTACTTGAGCGTCTGCTCGTCGACCGGGAAGAGCCCGGAGGTGGCGCCGTACTCCGGGCACATGTTGGAGAGCGTGGCGCGGTCCGGCACCGACAGGCTGGAGAGGCCGGCGCCGCAGAACTCGACGAACTTGTTGACCACACCGTGCTTGCGAAGCATCTCCGTGAGCGTCAGCACCAGGTCGGTCGCGGTGGCGCCCGGGCGGAGAGCTCCACCGAACTTGACCCCGACCACCACTGGCGGCGTCAGGAACATCGGCTGGCCGAGGAGAGCCGCCTCGGCCTCGATCCCGCCGACGCCCCAGCCGAGGACGCCGAGCCCGTTGACCATCGTGGTGTGGGAGTCGGTTCCGACGAGCGTGTCGGGCAGCGCCAGCCGGCCGCCGTCCTCCTGGCGAGTCTGCACGACCTTCGCCAGGTGCTCCAGGTTGACCTGGTGGCAGATCCCCATGCCGGGCGGCACAACGCTGAAGTTGTGGAACGCCTCCTGCGCCCAGCGCAGGAGGGCATAGCGCTCGTGGTTTCGCTCGTACTCCCGCACGATGTTCTTCTCGTAGGCGCCGAGTGACCCGAAAGCGTCGACCTGCACCGAGTGGTCGATCACCAGGTCGACGGGGACCAGCGGGTCGATCCGCCCGGCGTCCTTGCCTGCCCGCTCCATGGCCGAGCGCATGGCCGCCAGGTCGACCACGGCGGGCACGCCGGTGAAGTCCTGGAGGAGGACCCGCGCTGGTGTGTAGGGCAGCTCGGCGTCTTCCGGCGCCTCCGCCGGCCAGCGGGCCAGGGCGGCCAGAGACGTCTCGCTGACGCGCCCCGCGGCAGCGCCGCGGAGCAGGCCTTCGAGCAGGACTTTGACGGTCATCGGCAGGCGCGCGAGGTCGGCGTCGGAGCGGCTGTCGAGGCGGTGCAGGAAGGTGCCCTCAAAGCCTTTCAAGTCCGCCCTTCCGTATTCGCCCGCCATGCTCAAAGCGTAACTCCCTAAGCTTCTAGACCATGCCGAGCCCCCCGCCGTTGGAAGGCGTGCGCGTGCTCGAGGTCGGCAACTTCATGGCCGGTCCTTTCTGCGGGATGCAGCTCGCCGACCTGGGGGCCGATGTGATCAAGGTCGAGAACCCGGCGGGCGGCGACATGGTCCGCCAGACCGCGCCTTTCCTTGACGGCGAGTCGTCCAACTTCGTGCGCCTGAACCGCAACAAGCGCTCGCTCGCCCTGGACTTGAAGTCGGCCTCTGGCAAGGAGGTCTTCCGCAAGCTCATCGCGCGCACCGACATCGTCATCGAGAACCTCCGGCCGGGGACGATGAAGGACCTCGAGCTCGACTACGACCGGCTGCAGCAGATCAACCCCCGCCTGATCTATGTGGCCGCCTCCGGCTGGGGCCAGACCGGCCCCTACGCGCAGCTGGCGGGGCTCGACATCATGGCCCAGGCCATGAGCGGACTGATGTCGATCACCGGTCCCGAGGGCGGGGAGGAGCCGGTCAAGGTGGGCGTCCCGATCTGCGACCTGGTCTGCGCGCTCTACGGCGCCCTGGCGGCGGTGGCCGCCCTCCAGGCTCGTGAGCGCGACGGCCGCGGACAGCACATCGACGTCTCGCTTTTCGAAGCCGGGGTCTCGCTAGCGGTCTGGGAGGCAGGGCGCTACTTCGCAACGGGCGAGGTGGGACGTCCGCTCGGGTCCGCCCACCAGACGACGGCTCCCTACCAGGCCTTCCGCGCGTCCGATGGATTCTTCACCGCCGGGGCCGGCAGTCCCGCCAACTGGCTGGCCCTCTGCCAGGTCCTCGGCCTCGAGCACCTGCCGGCCGACCCGCGCTTCGCGACCAACCCGGACCGGCACAGCAACCGCTCGGAGCTGATCCCCCTGCTCGAGGCCGTGACAAGAACGCGGCCGGTCGACTACTGGATCGACGCCCTCCAGGAGGCGGGAGTGCCCTGCGGCGCCATCCAGGACTATGGAGAGGTCTTCAACGATCCCCACCTCGCCGCCCGGCATTTCTTCTGGGACGCGGCCCACCCGACGCTCGGCGCCGTGCGCCAGGTCGGTTCGCCCATGCGACTGGGGCGAACACCGGTCCGCGAGGGCGGCGCCGGCCCGCGGCTGGGTGAGCACACCGACGAGATCCTGGCCGAGCTCGGCGCCGGTTCCTGACGCGGATGGCCGGCCGGCCCAACTGGATGCTGGTCGACGGGTCGAGCATGATCTTCCGCGCCTTTTTCGCGCTCCCGGTAACCATGACCTCGCCCGACGGCCGCCCCGTCAACGGAGTGCGTGGGCTGCTGGACCGGCTGGCCAGCCTCCTCATGACGCGGCATCCACGGTCCCTGGCGGTCGCCACCGACGAGGACTGGCGGCCGGCCTGGCGCGTCAAAGCGCTGCCGACTTACAAGTCTCACCGGGTGGCCGAGCCAATCCCACCTCAGCTCGCGCCGCAGATGCCGCTGATCGAAGCGGTGCTGGGCGCCATCGGCCTCAACGTGATCGGCGCGAAGGACTTCGAGGCTGAGGACGTGATCGCCTCCCTGGTGGCAAAGGTCGAGACGCCGATCGAGATCGCGAGCGGCGATCGCGACCTCTTTGCGCTTGTGCGCGACCGCGACGTGATCGTGCTCTACCCGGAAAAGGGCGGCCTGAAGGAGGTCGACGAAGCCGAGATCGAGCGCCGCTACGGCATCCCCGGCCGGGCCTACGCCGACTTCGCGATCCTGCGCGGCGACCCCTCCGATGGGCTGCCGGGCGTACCTGGGATCGGCGAGAAGACCGCCGCCGGCATGGTTCGCCGCTATGGCGGCCTGGATGGAATGCTGGCCGCCCTGAACTGGTCCCCGGAGATCGTCGACTACGTCAAGCGAGCCCGGACGGTGGTGGCGCCGGTGACAAACATCGAGCTGCCGCCGCCGCAGCCCGGGCTGCCGGCCAAGCCGGCTGACCCCGAGAAGCTGGAGAAGCTGACCCGCGAGCTCGGGATCGAGGCTTCCGTCGGCCGCTTGCTCGCCGCTCTGGCCGCGAACGCTTAGTCGCTCTGTTTGACAGGCGCTCCGAGCGGCACCTCACGCCCGAATAATTTCCTCCCCCGCTCAACCGGGGGGAGGTCGGGGAGGGGAGCGTGCAGCGGTTCGCTAGCCGAGCCCTCGGGCGATGTTCCAGCGCACCGCCCCGCGGTAGGCGTCGACCATCGCCCAGACCCAGATGCCGATCGCGATCAGGATCGGCACCAGCGTCAGGAAGAGCAGCCAGCAGACGATCCAGCCGGCCAGCATGAGGATTCCCTTGCCGGTCTCGCCGTTGACCATCTGGCCGACGCCCGGGAGCAGCAGGGAGCAGATCAGGCTGACTGTCGGGTTCTTGCGCGCGGCAGCAGGAGGCTGGGACGCAGGCTGGCCTGGCCACTGCTGCTGGGTCGGTGCGGGCGGCCCGGGCGGGGGCGGTGGCAGTGGGTACTGCGGTCCCTGCGTCACCTCAGGTCGGGTCGTAGAAGCGGCGGACGGTCTCGCGCAGCTGAGGTAAGGGGTCGGTCTTCAGGAAGTAGGCGTCACAACCCGCCTCCAGGGACTCCTGCCGGGTCGCCATCCCGGCCGTGTAGACGATGATCTTGACGCCGTCGCGTCCGCTCGATCTGACCTTACGGCAGAGCTGGAGCCCGGTCAGGCCCGGCATCTGGACATCGGCCACGACGACGCTCGGACCGTGGGTCTCGATCATCTCCCAGGCCGAGGTTCCGTCCTTCGCCTCGATGACCACGTGGCCATCGAGCTCGAGCAGCATGCGTACCATCGTGCGCACGTCCGGGTCGTCGTCGGCGATGAGGACCGGGTTACGCTCGATCCGCGGCTGCATCGGCTCAGCCGGCAGCGCGCTCACGCAAGCCTCCCCACACCCATGGACCTGAAATTCTACGGTGGGTCGTGGCGGGCTTCAAATTCCCGGACGCCGGCGTTGCCGGGCGAGGCTATCCTGACTTTCATGCTTGAGACGAGCTCTGCTCGCCTCGACCTTAAGGCGGCGCTGCCGGCGCTCGAGCGGTTGGCGAGCGAGCTGTACAGCAAGCTCGCGCCCCCTCCGGTCGGGCTCGTCCGGCAGCGACTGGCGCCGCCCCGCCTGGAAAACCTCGAGGTCGCTGTCGAAACTGCTGTCCGGAGGCTGGCCGAAAGCATCGAGCCGAAGGGGCCGCTGGCGGTCGGCGTGGGCAGCCGGGGCATCGCTGAGCTCGGAACTATCGTGCGGGTTGCCTTGCGGGCGCTTCAGGCCTCCGGCTTTGAGCCTTTCATCGTGCCGGCCATGGGCAGCCATGGCGGCGCGACGGCTGCCGGCCAGGCGGCGGTGCTGGCCGACTATGGCATCGACGAGGCTCGGCTCGGGGTCCAGGTGCGCGCCACGATGGAGACCGTCGAGCTGGGTCAGGTCGCGGGCGTGCCGGTCCATCTCGACCGGAACGTGGTCGAGGCGGGCAGGGTCCTGGTCATCAACCGGGTCAAGCCGCACACCGACTTCAGCGGCACCATCGAGAGCGGTCCGGCCAAGATGGCGGCGATCGGGCTCGGTAAGCAGCGCGGCGCCCAGCAGATCCACGCCGCGGGTGTGCGCGGGCTGCGGGATGTGATGCCCGAGGTGGCTCGCTTCCTCGTCGCCCGGGGGATCCTCGTGGGTGGCCTGGTCGTGATCGAGAACTCGCTGGACCAGACAGCCGAGGTGCACGGCCTGCTTGGTTCGGAGATCGCCGGACCGCTGGAGGAGAAGCTGCTGCGCCGGGCCTACGAGCTGATGCCGAAGATCCCGTTCGACGTCATCGACGTGCTGGTGGTGGACCGGATGGGCAAGGACATCAGCGGTACCGGAATGGACACCAACGTGATCAACCGCCTCCGGATACCGGGGGAGGAGGAACCGGCGGGAACCCGCATCGCTTCGATCGTTCCCCTCGACCTGACCGACGCATCCCACGGCAACGCGGCGGGCATCGGCCTGGCCGAGTTCATACCGGTGCGGCTGGCCGAGAAGGTGGACCTGGCCTCGCTCTACGCGAACGCGTTCACGGCCGGCATCGTCGGACTCGAGCGCGGCCAGCTACCCATGATCCTGCCCACCGACCGCGACGCCGTCCTGGCTGCCATAGCGACCAGCGGGCGGACCGCCACCGAGCCGCTCCGGCTGGCCTGGATCGCCGATACCCTGCACACGGAGACGATCGCTGTGAGCCCGGCGCTGCTCGAAGGCTCCGCCTCGCGTGGCGACCTGGAGATCCTTTCGGCGGCACGCCCGTTGCCGTTTGACAGCGCCGGCCGGCTCGCCCCGCTGCCCGGTTTCGTGGCCCACCTGGCAGGCCTCAGCGAGAAGCCCTGACCAGCAGCCGTATCGGGCGGTCCAGGAAGAAGTAGTCCCAGGTCCAGTTCACGAGCACGACCAGCTTGGCTCGCAGCGTGATGATTTGGAGGAGATGGAAGCCGAGCCAGAGCAACCAGCCTGGAAAGCCGTCGATCCGGACCGGCCCGAGCTGGGCGATGCCGGCGTTGCGGCCGATCGTGGCCATCATTCCTGGATCGGCGTAGTGGAATGGCCGGGGGGCGCGTCCACGGGTCATGCCGTCGATCGCCCGCGCCACGTGGCGAGCCTGCTGCATCGCCACAGGGATGAGCATGGGCAGGGCCTGGCCGCCCTGCTCGAGGTAAGCCATGTCGCCGATTGCGAACGCCTCGGGGTGGCCTGGCAGCTGCAGCGTGGGTTCGACTCTTACGGTCGCGGCTTTGCCGGCTTCGAGGCCGAGCGAGCGGGCGAGGTCGTTCGCCTTGACGCCGGCGGTCCAGATCACCGTGCCCGCCTCGATCTTCTCGCCGTCTCCCAGCTCGAGACGCCCGCGGACGACGCGTTTCACCTCCTTCCTCAGGAGCACCTCGGCGCCTTTGCGCTCGAGCCGGCGGAGGGCGTCCTCGCGCAGCTTCGGATCGAACGCGCCCAGCAGGTGGTCGGCAGCCTCGACCAGGACGACGCGCGCCTCCGCGACGTCCAGTTCCGGAAAGTCCTTTTGCAGCACATTGCGGATCAGCTCCTGGACCGCGCCCGTGAACTCGACGCCCGTGGGCCCGCCGCCGACTACAGCAAACGTGAGCAGCGCCCGCCGTCGTCGTGGGTCCTTGGCCCAGGCGGCTTTCTCGAACTGTTCCAGGATCCGGTTGCGGAGCGACAGAGCCTGGTCCAGGTGCTTCAGGCCGAAGGAGGCCTCGGCCATCCCTTCGATGCCGTAGAAGTTGTTGACGCTCCCGGCCGCAAGGACCAGATAGTTGAAGGCGACCCGACCCGCCGAGGTCTCGACGGCGCGCCCGTGGAGGTCGACCGCGGTCACCTCCGCAAGCCGAGCTTCGACGTTGCGGAGCGGGCGGACGATGTCTCGCACGGGGTGCGCGATTTCGGAAGGGTCGAGGAGGGCCGACGCCACCTGGTAGAGAAGTGGCGTGAAGGTGTGGAAGTTGACGCGGTCGAGCAGGAGCACGCTGACGTGCGCGCGCTTGAGCGCCCGGGCGGCTGTGAGTCCGGCAAACCCTGCCCCGACGATGACCACGCGCGATCGCTCGGTCATTTCCGACAGAAATGTAAAGAGGCGGCGGCCGCTAGTGGGCCACCGCCTCCCTTGCTACCGCGAAGTTACCAGCGGTACCAGCTGCCTCCGCCCTCGGCCGAGCGGACGAAGAAGCCGATCAGCCAGAGGATGACTGCGGCGACCAGCACATACCAAAGGGCCTGCACAAAAAAGCCGCCACCCCCGAACAGAAGCAAGATCAGAACCAGGACGATCAGAGCCGCCATCATGGAATAAAACACCTCCTCAGCCGGAGAATTTCCTAGGCCCCCAGTATACATAATCTGATAGTCCCTCTGTCAAACAATGAGGTCGGCCAGGTGTCCGAAGGAGCCCATTTGAGGTCTCCGGTCCTGCTATAGCTAGAGTTCGAATGGACACGCCGCCGGACGGGTTGACCGCCCCGGCCTCTCCCGCTTCCACCTACCGCCTCCAGCTCCAGGCTGGCTTCGGGTTCGAAGCCGCGGCCGCGATCGCGCCTTACCTGGCCGGCCTCGGTGTGAGCCACGCCTACTGCTCGCCCTATCTGCAGGCGGCGCGCGGCTCCAGCCATGGCTACGACGTCGTCAACCACTGGCAGGTGAATGACGAGCTGGGCGGTGCTGATGGCCACGCCCTCTTCAGCCGGACCCTGCGGGGGCTGGGCTTGGGACAGGTGCTCGACGTGGTGCCCAACCACATGTCGATCGCCGATCGGCGCAACACCTGGTGGTGGGACGTCTTGAAGAAGGGTCCGGCAAGCCGCTATGCGCACTTCTTCGACGTCGACTGGGACCCGCCCGAGGCGCGCAACCGCAACAAGATCCTGATGCCGATCCTGGGCGACCACTACGGCCGGGTTCTGGACGCCGGCGAGCTCCGCCTCGAACGCGACGGGGACGAGGTCGTGGTGCGCTATCACGAGCAGGTGCTGCCGATCGACCCGAACTCGTACGCGGGCGAGGATCCCGGCCGCCTGATCGCCGCCGCCAACGCGGACCGTGAGCTCCTCCATGAGCTGCTCGAACGCCAGAACTATCGCCTGGCCTGGTGGCGGGCCGGGCGCTCGGAGCTCGACTACAGGCGATTCTTCGACATCGACACCCTGGCCGCGATTCGCGTCGAGGACGAGGACGTTTTTCTGGCCACAAACGGCATGGTTCTGCGCTGGCTGGCCGCCGGCGTGGTCGCTGGACTGCGCATCGACCACCCCGACGGTCTGCGCGACCCGGAGCAATACCTGCGCCGCCTGCAGGAGGCGGCGCCACGAACCTGGGTCGTAGTCGAGAAGATCCTGGCAGCGGACGAAGAGCTGCCCGCGAGCTGGCCGGTCGCGGGCACGACCGGGTACGAGTTTCTGAACCTGCTCGGCGGACTCTTCGTCGATCCCGCCGGCGAGGCGCCGATGACGCGCTTCTATGCCGACTTCACTGGCGAGACTCGGCCCTTCCAGGAGGTGGCGTATGAGGCCCAGCGCTTCGCGGTCACGGAGCTGCTGGCGAGCGAGCTCAACCTCCTGACAGCCAGGCTTTTGAAGATCTGCGAGGCCAATCGTCGCTACCGCGACTTCACGCGCTCGGAAGTCCGCCAGGTGCTGATCGAGACGATGGCCGCGCTCCCTGTCTACCGGACCTACGTGCGGCCCGGGCGACCGCTACGGGAGGAGGATCAGGCTCGGATCGAAGGCGCGGTGGAGGCCGCGAAAAAACGGCGGCCCGACCTGGACGCTCATCTCTTCGACTTCCTTGCCGACATCCTGCTGGACCGCCAGCGGGGTGAAGACGAAGCGCAGCTGCTGGGACGCTTCCAGCAGACAACCGGTGCGGTGATGGCCAAGGGTCTCGAAGACACGGCCTTCTACAGGTACAACCGGCTCGCCTCCCTGAACGAGGTCGGAGGCGATCCGGCGCGGTTCGGGACGCGCCTCGACGATTTTCACTGCGACCTCGAAGGGCGGGCTCAGCGCTGGCCTGCCGCGATGCTGGGCACCTCGACGCACGACACGAAACGCAGCGAGGATGTGCGCGCCCGGCTCTCTCTGCTCTCCGAGCTGCCGGTCGAGTGGGAGAGCGCCGTGCGGCGTTGGTCCGCTCACAACGAGCGCCACCGCGCGGACGAGTGGCCCGACCGCAACACCGAGTATCTCTACTACCAGACCCTCGTCGGCGCTCATCCGCTTTCGCTTGACCGGGCTCTCGCCTACATGGAGAAGGCCGCCCGAGAGGCAAAGCTGCGCACGTCCTGGACCAGTCCCGACCAGGCCTTCGAAGCCGCTCTGCGCGGGTTCGTCACGGCGACCCTGAGCGACGCTGGCTTTTGTGCCGACCTCGACCGCTTCGTCCGGCCGCTGCTGGAGCCCGGGTGGGTGAATTCGCTCGCGCAGAAGCTGATCGCACTCACCGCGCCGGGCGTCCCGGACCTCTATCAGGGCAGTGAGCTCTGGGACCTGAGCCTCGTCGACCCGGACAACCGGCGCCCGGTGGACTTCGAGCTCCGGCGGCGCCTCCTCGCCGAAGTTCCCGGCCTGACGGCGGAAGCGGCCTGGGCGCGCCGCGCCGAAGGGTTGCCCAAGCTGCTCGTGGTAGCCCGGGCTCTCGGCTTGCGGCGGCGGCGACCCGAGATCTTCAGGGAAGGCGCTGCTTACGAGAGACTGACCGTGACCGGGAGCCGGGCGGAACACCTGGTGGCCTTCGCGCGAGGCGCTGGCGCCGTCACACTGGCGCCGAGGCTCCTGATCGGCCTGGCGGGCGATTGGGCGGACACGACGGTCCGGCTGCCCGCGGGCGAGTGGCGGTGCGAGCTGACCGGCCGGTCGACGGCGGGCGGTGAGCAGCCCGTCGGAGCGCTACTCAGCGATTTCCCGGTCTCGCTCCTGGCGACCGGGACCACCTGAAGATTCAGCACGATTGGCGCCAGCGATGCGTAATTCGGCGGGAGATTTCGCGTGTCGGGCGCCAAACGCGTCGATAGCGAAGGCTGGGTGGCGTTTAGACGGCGGGGCGGAGGCGGGGCTGGAGCCGCCGGCGAGGTCGCGACGGTTCCTTTCGCTGGAGAGAGGCAACGAGCGGCGCCAGGCCGGGCATCTCGAGCTGGGCAGTGGTCGTCCGGATGGCAACCTCCAGCACCTTCGCGCGCCGCCGCTCGTCCATGACGTTGGCGCCGATGGCGGCCAGGTCGTCGGGCGTCGGCTCCAGGACGAGCACCGGAGTGCCCTGGTCGCGCAGCGTGGCGACCTCAGCATCCAGCTGCCGGGCGACCGCTCGCCGGGTGACCTCCGCCATCCGGTTCACCGGGTCCCAGCCGGCGAACCCGTGCCTCGCGGAGAGAGGGTTCAAGCAGACCACGAGGTCGAGATCGAGCCCGAAGAGGAGGTCCGCGTTCGACATCGAGTGCAGGCCGCCATCGATGTAGAAGCGCTCGCCGATCTGCTCCGGACAGTAGAAACCCGGGATGGCGCAAGAGGCGGCCACGGCCTGACCGATGTCAGCTTCGGCGTCGCGGCCGAAGACCACGCGCTCGCCGCTGGCATAGTCACAGGCCACGATCCAGCAGTTCGGGTGTTGCACCCACCCGCCCCTGGGGGCGACCCAGCGGATCGTCTCCTTGATCGGGTCCGTCGAGATGAAACCGGCCGGCAGCAGGCCGGTCAGGACCCGCATGACGCCGGTCCAGCCGGGCTGCCCAAAAGCCGACCGCACCAGTGACACCGAGCCTGGCCGCAGGCTTGGCAGTCCGAGATGTGTGCGCCTGACGATGCGAGCCCAGAGGTCGCCCGCCAGCTCCAGATTGCCGTCGGCGTCGATCAGCCCGTGATAGATGTTCGCGGAGCTTTCCGGGATCAGCAGCCAGGGCGGGACGCCGGCTGCTCCGAGCGCCGCCAGGACCGAGCCGGCAGAGGTGCCGACGATGTACTCGGCGTGGCGGGGATAGAAACGCGTTCGGTCGGCGATGGCGTGGAGAGCGCCGGCCATCCAGGCCCCGCCCAGCACGCCGCCGGCGCCGAGGACGAGACCGATCCGGGTCGCTCTTGGATTGTCCACCGAGAAAATCTGTAATCATCTATATCAGATTCAGCGAGTTCATATGCGCGCGCCGATCGAGCCGGCTCGAATTTGAAACCTCCACAGCGACAAAGTAAAAGCTGATATCGGATAGTGGCGATTTGCTGCTAATCTAGTCCGGGCATGAGGGAGCCCAACCCGGGAAAACCTGACCCGCTTCTGAAGGCGGTCGGACAGGCCACGCCGCCACCGACCCGCGAAGTGGTGACCAACCAGGACAGCAGTGGCGACTCGGCGAGCGGGACACCCGAGGCCGGCCGAACGACCCTCAAGGAAGCTCGTCGCAAAGGCGTGCTCGGTCTCCTCCAGATCCTCGGGCCGGGCCTCATCACCGGCGCCAGTGACGACGACCCGAGCGGCATCGGCACCTACTCCCAGGTGGGCGCCCAGTTCGGGTTCGGCATGCTTTGGACGGCGATCTTCACGTTCCCGCTCATGGCCGCCGTACAGGAGCTGTGCGCGCGCATCGCGCTGCAGACCGGCGTCGGCCTCGGCGTGGTGCTCCGGCGCAAATACCCGAACACCCTGGTCGGCTTCTGCATCCTCCTCCTCCTGGTGGCTAACACCATCAACATCGGCGCCGACCTGGGGGCCGTCGCCGCGGGCGGCGAGCTGCTGACGAGGGGCTTCATCAAGGAGCTCTGGCTGGTCGTGCCCGCGGCGGGGCTGATACTTGGCCTCCAGTTCTTTGTGACGTACGCTCGAATCTTCAGCATCTTCAAGTGGTTGACGGTGGCGCTCTTCGCGTACGTCATCACCGGGTTGGTCGTGCACCCGCCGGTAGCGGAAGTAGTGCGCGCGACAGTCATTCCGCACATCGAATTTTCGACCGCTTTCCTGACCGCGCTGGTGGCGGTGCTGGGCACCACGATCTCGCCTTACCTGTTCTTCTGGCAGGCCTCTTCAGAGGTCGATGAAATGCGCGCAGCCGGTCTCCGGACCGAGGCGCAGCGTCGCGGCGTCCGCCAGCAAGAGCTCAACGCCGCGCGCACCGACGTGCTCCTCGGAATGTTCTTCTCCAACGTCGTCATGTACTTCATCATCCTGACGACGGCGGCGACGCTGAATGCCCACCACAAGACCGACATCAGCTCTGCCCAGCAGGCCGCCTCATCGCTCGAGCCATTTGCGGGGCACTACGCATTCATCCTCTTCGCTGTCGGGCTGATCGGTACCGGTCTCCTCGCGATCCCTATCCTCAGCGGCTCGGCTGCCTACGCTCTGAAGGAGTTTCTGGGCCTGCCCGGCACTCTCGCCGAGAAGCCTCGCCACCGGCCAACCTTTTACGCCATCCTGCTGCTCGCCACGATCGTCGGTGTGGCCATCAACTTCGTTCACATCGATCCGGTGAAAGCGCTTTTCTGGTCGGCCGTCATCAACGGAGTGGTGGCGCCACCACTACTGGTGCTGATCATGGTGCTGGGGGCGGACCGGAGCGTCATGAAGGAGCGAACTAGCGGCTGGTTGAGCCGGACTCTGGGTTGGGCGGCCACGATCCTGATGTCGATTGCGGCTGTCGCGGTGATCGTGCTCCAGCTGGCTGTGCCCCTTCTACATATCAAGATGTAGCAGTTTGAATAGAGCTTTTATTTATAGTGGTAGCAGGGTAAAATCCCACACCGTGACACCTGAACCGCGAACTCTGCGGAGCCCGCCGGTCGTGCGGGGTCAGCTTGGCGAGCTGTTCTACCAGACCGGCGACTGCGTGCTCGCGCTCGACGCCGAGCGTCGCGTGCGCCGCTTGAACCCGGCCGGCGAGCGTCTGCTGGGGTACGACGAGGAGCGCCTCCTCGGCCAGCCAATAGCCACGCTTTTTCCCAACCCGGATGAGCTCAAGCAGGCGTTGCGCCTGCTGGCAGAGACGGACGGCACCAATGCTGAGAGCTGCATAGCCACGGTGCGGACCCGGGCGGGAAGGCTGCTTCGGGCGCGCTGCCGGATTTTCAGTCTCGATGGGGAGGAGGCGGGCCACGCCGTGCTCATCAAGGAGGAGCCGCCAGCCGACATCGACGCCCGCGGCGCGGCCTTGATCCGCCAGCTCAATCAGCTCGCCGAGACCTGGATCTCACTCGTTGGGGAATCGGACCTGGACCTCGTCGGCCAGTCGCTCGCCGACCTGGCGAAGGAGCTGCTGGCAGCCGATTTCACAGGACTGGCACTCGTCCGGCCTGACCACAACGGAGGCTTCGAGACGGTTCGGTTCAACTTCAATGCCTCGCGTCCTTTCTTCCCGGAGCGGTTGCCGCGCCCGGTTGGAGTGCTCGGGCTGGCGCTCGAAAGCCGGGCCCTGGTGCGAATTGATGACATCCGCACCCACCGCGGCCAGATGGGCCTGCCCAGCAAGCAGACGAAGATCGGACCTTTCCTCGCGGTGCCGCTCCTCGGTAAGGGCGCTGTCATGGGTGAGCTGCTGGCGGCGAACCGGCCCGGAGGGCCGGCGTTCACTGTCCTGGACGAAGCGATCGCCGTGCAGCTCGGCACGATCGCGACGGCGGCCGTCGAGACCGCGCGCCTGAAAGCGGAGGCGGATGAACTCACCCGCCGCCGGAAGGAGATGGTGGCAGCGGTGGCGCACGACCTGCGGACGCCGATCACCACCGTCGTCGGGTATTCAGAGCTGGCCGGTGAGGCGGGGCTCTCGGACGAGGCGCGGGAGAGGGTCATGGTCCGGCTCCGGGAGCAGCGCTCCCAGGTCGGACGGCTCCTCGACGATCTCACGACTGCCTCCAGCCTGGAAACCGGGCGGCTGTCGGTCGAGCCGGCCGACGTCGCGCTCGACGCTTTGCTGGGGGAGCTGTGCGACTCGGTCCGGGTCCGCCACCCCGATCGCGATCTGAAGCTGCGAGGGAAGCGACATCTCGACGTTCGTGCCGACCGGGTGCGCCTCCGTCAGATGCTGACCAACCTGGTCGACAACGCGGTCAAATACTCCGCGCCCGAGACTCCGGTGACGATCGCGACGAGCGCTGGCGAGGGTGAGGTGCAGATCGCGGTCAGCGACCAGGGCGCCGGGATCCAACCAGAGGAGCTGGACCAGGTGTTCGAGCTTTTCTACCGCACGCGCACCGCGACCAGGCGCGCATCCGGGATGGGCCTCGGACTGGCTATCGTCCGTGGCCTGGCGGAGGCGATGGGAGGCTCGGTCGGCGCCGACAGCAAGGTGGGCGAGGGCACAACCATCACCGTGTCGCTGCCTGCGGCCTAGGCTCTACAGCCTAAGCACCGTAGTGGACGTGCTCGAGGTTGCGCTTGCCTTGCCGCTGCGGGCGGGCTGACCGCGCGCAGGAGTCGCAGACTCCGATCACCAAGACCTCCGTTCGCAAGGGCTTGAACCGGTGACGCTCTTCCAGGTGCTCTTCCAGTTCCTCGAGCAGGGAATCCTCCAGGTGCAGGATGCCCTCGCAGACCTGGCAGATGGCGTGCTGGTGGTCCTCCCCCGCGATCTCGTAGTGGGTGGGGCCGGCGCCTAATCGCACCGGCCGCAGGGCGCCGGCCACCGTGAAGGCTTCCAGCGCCCGGTACACGGTCGAGCGGGGAAAGCTCGGCCGTTCGGCCTGGATCCGGGCGGTGATCTCCTCCGGCGTGCAGTGCGCGCCCAGGGCCTGGATGGCGTCCCAGACCAGCCGGCGCTGCTCGGTTTGCCTGCGGCCCGGCCCGAGCGGAGCTTTTCGCATCCTTTCCGTTATATATCGATCGTGACGGCGCGTGACCGGATCCTGGCTGAGGCGCGGAGCCACTTCGAGCGCGGCGGGCGGCCGTCGATCGAGGAGCTGACGGCGGCCGCCGGCGTCTCGCGGGCGACCTTCTACCGGCACTTCCGGTCACGGGCGGAGCTGCTTCGCAAGATCGCTGTCGAGCCCGGGCCGGGCAGCCGCGAGCGCGTCCTCGAGGCGGCGGCCGAGCTGCTCGCTACGACAGGCCTGGCCGGCCTGGCGACAGATCGGCTCGCCGAGCGGGCCAAGGTCTCGCGGGCGACCCTCTATCGCCTCTTTCCCGGTCGGCCCGCCCTGGTCAGCGCGTTGATGCGCGCCTACTCGCCCATCGACCCGGTCGTCGACCTGATCGAACGCAAGGGCGACCGGCCGCCTGAGGAGGTGATGCCGGAGGTCGCCGTTCTCATCTTCCGGGTCTTCGAACGCAACCGCGGCTTCCTGCGCGCCCTGGCGCTGGAGGTGACTTCCCTGGAACCGGACACCCGGCAGGCGGTGCAAGACAACATCGGCCGGCTCCTCGCCGCGCTGGGCGGTTACATCCTGGCCCAGATGGCGGCCGGCAGGCTGCGACGACTGCATCCCGTGGTGGCGATCCAGGCTTTCGGCGGACCGCTGATCTTCCATGTGCTGCTGAACCCGGTTCTGCAGGATGTCTTCGGCGTCACGCTCGACTCCGAGGCTGCGGCCCGGCAGTTCGGACAGATCTGGGTCGCCGGGATGGCGCCCGAAGCGGGCCAGCAAGGTCTCTAGCCCGCTTCCGTCTCTAGCCTGAGGTGCGTCGCGCTCTCACGCTGCTGCTTGGGGCCTGCCTGGCTCTGCTCCTGAGCCTGCCTGCCGGGCAGGCTCGCCCGGCTCGCGCCGCACCGCCGGCGCTCCCCGTCGACCGCCTTCACTTCGGGCTCTCGAACTTCGACGCGACCTGGATGACCAGCAGCGGAGTTCCCTGGCGCTATCGCTTCCAGTACCTCGCCGGCGGCGTCAACACCGGCGGGGGTTGGACAACGTGGAACAGCCCGCCCGGAGCCTTCGCGACGCGCTACATGGACGCCAGCACAGCTCCTCCCGCGAACTACATCAGCGTCTTCACGTACTACATGCTCTTGCAGTCGAATCCGTCATCCGGCGCGACCGAGTCCGACCGCGACTTCAGCAACCTCAACAACGCGTCGACGATGCAGGCCTACTACGGCGACTTCAAGCTGCTCATGCAGACGATCGGCGCGTTCAAGGGCGGCAGTGTCGTGGTGCACGTCGAGCCCGACCTCTGGGGCTACCTTCAGCAGCGCGCACAGAGCCAGGGAGCTTCGACCGCCGACGCTCTGAGCGCCGCGGTCGCGAGCTCCGGGTTCAGCGAAGCGACCGGCTTCGCCGACACGACACAGGGATTCGCACGGCTGCTTGTCCACCTGCGCGACGCCTATGCGCCGAATGCGGTCCTGGCCGTGCACGCGTCGATGTGGTCGTCGGGCATCGACATCGCGAGCAACACCGATCCAAATCTCGACGCCAGGGCCGAGGCGGACAAGACGGCAACCTTTCTCAACTCGACAGCCGGCTGGGATCTCGTCTTCAACGACGTCGACGACCACAACGCGGCCTGGTGGGAGCTGGCCAGCTGCGCGACGCCGCCCTGCGTCAACCAGTGGTTCACGCACTGGTGGGATCCGCAGAACGTCCGCTTTCCGAACTTTGCGCGCTACCTGCTCTGGGTCTCTGAGCTGCACCTGCGAACTGGTCGCCAGCAGGTGGCCTGGCAGGTACCGATGGGCAACCAGTACTACCTCACGATGAACAACACCTGCGGGCACTACCAGGACAATGTCGCGCCCTACTTCATCGCGCACGCGGCCGACCTCTTCAGCGCTGGTTTGATCGCGGTCATGTTCGGTGCGGGAAACAGTTGCCAGACCACGAACGACGACTCCCTGAAAGACGGCGTGACGAACAACGGCGGGGCTCCGACGACCGACTCGCTCGGCGGCTGCGCGGCTTGCAACACGAACAGCTCGACGGTCGCCGACGATGACGGTGGCTACCTGCGCAACTTCGTCGGCGCCTACTACGCCTCCACGGTCAGCTATTCGCTGCACTACGTGTTCACCTGGTTCGACCTGCTCAGCGACCCGGCCTTCCAGGTCGACAACATTCATGTGGTCAATCCGAGTGCCGGTGCGACGGTCAACGTCCGCGTGGACATACCTGGCTGCGGATCTCAGTTCGGCGCGATTTCGCCGGCCCAAAAGGAGCTCATCTTCAGCTGCCCGCACGGTTTCGGCGGTCCGGTCGTCGTCAATTCCGACCTGCCGGTCATCGCCTCTCAGCGCGTCAGGTATGCGGCGTCCTTCAACGAGGTCTATGCGGTCCCGGTCACCGCGGCTGCCACGACGCTCTACTTCCAGTGGTACGACCTCCGGAGCGACCCGGCGTTCCTGGCCGACAACGTGCACGTGGTGGCGCCGACCGGCGCCAACGTGCGCGTCTCGATTCCCGGCTGCGGCGTGCAGGCGGCCAGCCTGGGTACTTTCCAGGAGCGCTACTTCTCGTGTGCAGGCGGGTTTGGCGGCCCGGTCGTGGTGAGCGCCGACCAACCGGTGATCGCGAGTCAGCGCGTTGAGTACGGACAGACTTTTAACGAGATCGTCGGGCTGCCTACAAGCTCTGCGGCAGCCGAGATCTACCTGAGCTGGTTCGACAGGGCCAGTGACCCTGGATTTGTCTCGGACAACATTCACGTGATCGCCCCAACCGGGGCAGCCGTGCAGGTCGCGATACCAGGCTGCGCGGTGCAGACGGCTTCGCTGGCGGCTGGGCAGGAGACCTACTTCAGCTGTCCCGCCGGCTTCGGCGGACCGGTGATGGTGACGGCTGACCAGGCGGTGCTCGCCTCCCAACGCGTCAAGTACTTCGGGTCATTCAACGAGGTGGCCGGTCAGCCGCTCGCGGCCGCCGCCACAACCTCCTATCTGACCTGGTATGACCGGCTGAGCGACCCCGGCTTCCGTGCCGACAACGTGCACGTGATCGCTCCGACGGCTGCCAACGTGCGAGTCTCGATTCCAGGCTGCGGAGTGCAGTCGGCAGCGATCGCTGCGCGACATGAGAGCTACTTCACGTGCGCGGGCGGATTCGGCGGGCCGGTGACCGTCACCGGGGACAGTCCACTCATCGTGTCTGCGCGTGTCATGTACCAGCAGTCCTTCAACGAGGTCTACGCAGGCACCTAACAGGGCCTTAACGCTTCCAGGCGAGCGCAGTGGCCGATCACAGCCCCCTTGCCTGGGGGGCTTCGCCCCCCCGACAACGCCGGCGTCAAGACTCCGGCTCGTCTTCACTCGCCCGCCTCCGGCGGTCTTGACCCCGGCGGCGCGGCGCGCTCCGCACGCCGCTGCCCCCCTTCGGCCGCACTCGCGGCCGCCCCTGGCCTTCGGCCGGGGCCCCGACTCCTGTCTCAGATCAGAGGTTCGCGGTGTGGTGCTCCAGCAGCTCCGCGAACTTGCGTCGAGCCGCTTCCCTGCGGGTTGGAATGTGCTCGCGCGGCCAGATCCCCTCCGGCGCTGTATATCCGCCCAGGATGTGGCGCGCCACCGATTGCCGATGTACCTCGTCGGGCCCGTCGTACAGGCGTGCCGCGCGAGCGTGCCGGTACATCTCTTCCAGCGGTAGATCGGCCGAATAGCCCAGCGAGCCGTGCAGCTGGACCGCGCGGTCGATCACGTCATGCAGCACCTTGGCGCCGAAGAACTTGATGAGGGCGATCTCCTTGCGCGCCGCGCCGGGTCCCTGCTTGTCGATCATCCAGGCCGCGTGGAGCGTCATGAGGCGTGCCGCCTGCATCTCGGCCGCTGAATCGGCGATCCAGTTCTGGACCGTCTGCTTCTCGGCCAGCTTGCCGCCGAAAGCCTGGCGCTGCAGGGACCGCTCGCAGAGCATGTCGAACGCGCGCCGGCTGACGCCCAGCCAGCGCATGCAGTGGTGGATCCGGCCGGGGCCGAGGCGGGCCTGTGCGATCTTGAAGCCCTCGCCAGGTCGGCCGATCAGGTTCTCCTGGGGCACGCGCGCGTTC
>VBGR01000063.1 GCA_005880695.1 Chloroflexota bacterium | reverse complement strand
TATCAGCGCATCCAGGAGCGGGTCGGCGAGCAGGTCGCCCTGGTCCAGAACTTCAGGTCGGTGCCGGCCGTGATCGACTGGGTCAACCGCCACTTCGGTGACGTCATGCGCTTCGACCGCGACGTCCAGCCCGAGTACCGCGAGCTGGTGGCCGAGCCGAAGGCGGGCGGCGGCCTCTGGTACTTCGGTGGCGAGCTGGCACGCGCTCGCCAGATCGAAGTCTGGAAACGCGAGGCGGACGACGTGGCCCGCGCCTGCCGCCTGGTCCACGACGACCGCTGGCAGGTCTCACGCAAGGACGGCGAGAAGCATTGGCTGGAGGACGCCCGCTGGCAGGACATCTGCGTGTTGATCCCGACGCGGACCAACCTCCGAAATCTGGAGCGCGCCTTCGAGGCGTGGCAGGTGCCCTACCGATTGGAGTCCGGCGAGCTGATCGTAATGACGCAGGAGGTGCGCGAGCTGGTCTCCTGTCTCCGCGCCATCGACGACCCTTCCGACCAGGTGGCCCTGGTGACCGCATTGCGCTCACCCGCCTACGGCTGCAGCGACGCCGAGCTGCTGCGCTGGCGTGACAGCGGCGGGCGCTTCAACTACGAGTACCCCGGCGACGGCCAGGACCCGCGGGTGCGGGCGGCTCTGGCCAGCCTCGCCGGGATGCACGCGCTGCGGCACAACCTGGCCGTGCCCGCGCTGGTCGAGAAGTTCCTGGACGAGCGGCTGCTGGTCGCGGCGGCTTTCGGACGCCCCCGGCCGCGCGAGACCTGGCGGCGTTACCGCTACGCGGCCCGGCGGGCCCGCGACTTCGCGGCCACCGGGCGAGCCACACTGCGCTCCTTCGTCGAGTGGATGGAGGGCCTGGAGCGCGAGCAGTACCGCGACGTCGGCGCGTCCTCGGCCGAGGCCGACGACGACGCGGTCCGCGTCCTCACCATCCACGGCGCCAAGGGCCTCGAGTTTCCGGTCGTGATGATGACCGGCTGGGGGTCGAGCCGGCGCGGCGGCGGCACGCAGGTCATCCCCGACCGGCTCAACAATCGGATCGAGGTCGGCACCGGCGACTGGCTGACCAAGGGCTACAAGGACGCGCTCGAACGCGAGAAGCGCGCCGACCAGGCCGAAGCGGTCAGGCTCACCTATGTGGGATCCACCCGGGCCCGCGACCACCTGGTCCTTAGCCTCTGGCGGCGCGAGGAGTTCAAGGCGGGTGAGGATCCACCGCCCCAGGCCGCTGGCTTCGAAGAGACGCTCGAGGAATCCGGCCTGGGCTCAAGGCTCGAGCTAGAGTCCGTCCTGCCGGCGGCGGAACCGCCGCTCCGGCCGCTGGCCCAGCCCACCGCCGCCGAACACCTTGCGGATGAAGAGGCCTGGAAAGCCCGCCGCGACCGGCAGGTCCAGGAGCTGGGTGGGCTGCACGTCGCCACCGCCACCGGGCTGGCGCACGAGACCGACCCCGAGCTGGAGGGCGACGACGTCGCCACCTACCGCCGCGGGCGCGGCGGGACGAGCTTCGGCCGAGCGGTCCACGCGGTCCTCCAGTCGATCGACCTCGCCTCGCTGGCCGGCCTCGAGCAGCTGGCGCGGGTGCAGGCCGCGGCCGAGGGCGTCGGCCGCCGTGAAAGCGAGGTCGTCGAGGCGGTCCGGCGGGCCCGCGACTCAGAGCCGGTCGCCGGCGCAGTCCGGGCGGCGCGCTACTGGCGGGAGGTGCCGGCCGGGATTCAGGCGCCCGGCGGCGCCATCCTGGAAGGCTTCATCGACCTCCTCGTCGAGGACGGCGACGGCCTGCGCGTGGTCGACTACAAGACCGACCAGGTCGCACTGAAGGAGGTGGACGAGCGCTTCGCCGGCTACCGGCTGCAGGGAGCGGCCTACGCGCTGCTGGCGGCGGGAGTGACCGGACGGCCCGTGACGCGGGTCGACTTCGTGTTCACCGACAGCGGCGAGGTGCGCTCGCTCGCGGGCGCCGAGCTGGCCGTGCAAGTCGCCGAAATCCGGACTCGGCTGGAGCGAGCCCCAGGCGAAGAACCGAGCGGCGGGGGCGATGACCAGCTGCGACTGCCCGGGCTGAACGGCTCCTAATCTCGCCCTTACCCTCGCCCTCCCCTTCAGGGGAGGGGTAGGGGTGGGGCCCGATAATTTCTCCGCCCCGACGGGCGTCGATGAGCATTTCTGGCTGTAGGCACGCGATCTGTTGCGAAGACGTGAACCAGGACGCATGGCCCACGATCGCCGGTCTCGCTTTAGTCCATTTGTCCTCTAACCGAGGCGCATCTCCCATTGTCAGTAATGCGCCAGTTCATATAGTTGGGAAGTCGCCCGAGTGGCGCATCCGCCGGTGGCCAGCACTCGGGGGATAGTCCTGGGGGAGGGCGGAGATGACGCAGATCAGGCGCGTTTATCTAGCCCTTTCAGTCTTCCTCGCGCTTTCACTCCTCCTCGTCGTGTTGGTCATCTTCGCGGTCAACAATCTGCCCCTCCTCCATCCCGCCGCCCGGCCTGTTGTCGGCGCCAATACGCATCCGCCCGGAGCAGCAGGCGCTAGCGTCGCCAAGGTGAACGGGGTGAGCGCCACGAAGTCAACGACGAGCCTCACGGGAGCCCTGACCGGGGCGATGTCCATGACGGGCACCATCACTCTCGCCGGCGACGCGGCAACGGCATACACAGTTGTCGACGCCTTCCAGGCGTTGCCTGCCGGCAGCTTTTACCAGGGAACCTACACGATCTCGTTCACCTGTTCGCCCGGCACCGGTGCTTCTACGACCGAGACAATTGGCGCCGGCGGGTCGTTCGGAGCTCCTGCATCGTTACCACCGTCTCACTCAGAGCCGCCGACCATTACGACCGATGAGTCCGGGAACGCAACCTGTGAGTACGCTGTCAACTTCAGCGGCTCCACACCTGAAGGCAGCATCGCGTCCATCCGGAACGACATCTGGATCGGCTGTAACTCGGTCCTTTGCCTGACATCTGCAGCAGGTGCTTCAATCCCGCCCGCCGATGCCATCGTGCCGGAGGCGCCCATCGCCGCACTGCTTCCGTTGACAGGCTTCGCGTTGCTCGGGCTGGTGTTCTTCGTGGTCGCCAGGCGGCGCGGCAACGCGTCCGAACTCAGCGAGTAATGACGGCACTGCCTGAAGGCCGAGGTGGCGGCTTGAGACTCTTACAACGCCTGAACACCCCGACCGCCAGGTTCGCGCTTCGCGTTGGAGCGCTACTGGGCTTGGTGGGTGGCGCCTACCACTATTCGCTGATCACGCTGCTGAATGGCGTCTCACTTCAAACGCCGCTTGCCTACCTGGGTTTGGTGCCCCTCGTCGCGCTCTTTCTGGTCGTCGTTTATACGCTCGCGCCAAAGCCAGACCTCGATATCCACGATCGCTACATCGATTACATAATTGGAGTTCCCCTGCTCCTGGTCGCTCTGGCGATTGTGGTGGTCGTTCCGATAAGGCTCTCGACCTTCTTCTGGCTCTGGCGATTGGACCTCATCTCGCTGCCGATCTTTGCTGCCGGAGCCGTTGCGCTCGCTTTCGGGGTGCGCGCCCTCTGGAGGATCCGGGTTCCGCTCGGCTTCCTGCTGCTTGCGTGGCCGCCTCCCTACACGCTGTTCCTCGCCGCCGAGCTGCAGAGCTTCACAGGCGTGACCATCGCTGCTGCGCGCTCGGTGCTCCACATCGTCGCCGTCGCGCAGCCCCTCGACGCCGGAGACGGCTCGCTCTTCCTGGTTCCGAATGCGGTCCACCCATTTGTGCTGAGCGTCAGCTCGGCCTGCTCCGGCGTCAACTCCGTGTTCGGCTTCCTGCTCGTCGCGGCATCCGCCCTTGCGGTTGTGCGCGGGAAGTTGACCGCGAGACTGACCTGGCTCGGAGCCGGAATCTTTCTCATCTGGGCTTTCGACTTAGCCCGGATCCTTCTCATCTTTGCTGTGGGACGAGCTTGGGGTGAGCAGTTCGCGATGGACGTGATGCATCCCTACCTGGGCTTGCTGTTCTTCAACCTGGGAGTCCTGGTCATGTTGCTCACGATGCCTCTCTTCCGGCTCAAACTTCGGCGCCTAGCGATTCGCGGTTGGCTGCACCGATCAGAACCAATTGCCACCGCTGGAACCCGGACTCCGTTCGTGGTGCGTCCGGCTGTCGCACGCGCCGGCGTCGCGCTCTTGATGCTCGCAGTAGCGGGCGTCCTGACCGGCGCCGCCAACACTCGGCTGCCGGCATATGAGCTCTTCTCGCACGACCTTGGGCCGCCGCGGCTCCAGCCCTTGGCGGTAGCTGAGTACCGGGTCCCGGACTGGTCTCTTCGGCAGGTGAACAGCTATCCCTGGGCGCACTTCTTCTTTGGGCCTGATGCGACCTGGAACAGGTACAACTACGGTCCCGGCGTGGCGGCATTTGGCCAGCCTCTAGGTTCGCAGGCCCGCTTCCTGGCGCCGATCGTCGTGGACGTGATATCTACGTCCAACCTCGACACCTTCTCGACCTACGGCATCGAGTCGTGTTATCGCTTTCACAACTTTCTGATCGTTGAGGGAAGGCGGGTCGACCTGGGAGCAGGCGTGATCGCAAAGGCGATGACCTACCGCAACAGGAGCACCGGCTTTGGGACCGCTGTCTACTGGGAATGGCCAGTGCTGGATCAGGGCAAGCAGCTCTATGAGCGCGTCGTCCTCAGCATGTCGGACCCAGGTGCACGACTTGACCCGCCGTCACCATCGAGTGGCCTATTGAGCAGCTTCCAGCTGTCGATAAACGATGCGCTCGAAGGGAACGCGTCCATCTCGTCCGTCGCAGGAACCAACGCGGCAAGTACCCGCGACTTTCTGACTGCCTTCGGCCATGAGGTCGTGATGGCTGCCGCTCGCAGCAGCTCGGCCAAGAGCGGGAGCACGTGATGGCCGAGGGCAGGCCGGTGTCACCAGCAAGAAAGACGGTGGGCAGGCCGCCAGAGATGTCGAATGGGCGCTTCCTCGACGAACGACAGCGCAGGATTTTGCTCGCCCTCGCGGGGACATGGGTCCTGACCCTGGTGGTCAAGCCAGTGCTGGCGATAACGATTCTCAATGCATTGATCACGCTCGTCTACGTCATCGTGCTGCTCTACAACGCAGCCTGGTTTCGTCAGAGCCTGAAGGTGCCGGAGCTGGTCCAGGTCAGCGATTGGGAGGCCCGATCGATTCCGGACGACGAATTGCCTACCTACACGGTGCTCGTCGCAGCCTATCGAGAAGGAAACCTGATCGCAGACACACTGCTGATGCTCGAGCTGCTGGACTATCCGAAAGACAAGCTTGAGATCAAGCTTCTGCTTGAATCGGACGACTCCCAAACGATTCTGGCGGCGATGAGAGCACTCGCCGGCAGCCAGATCCGGATAGTGCACGTTCCGGCCGGTCAACCCCGAACCAAGCCGAAGGCGCTGAACTATGGCTGGCAAACGTCATCGGGCGAGCTCGTCACCGTCTTCGATGTCGAGGACATTCCTGATCCGCTGCAACTCAGGCGGGCGGCGGTTGCCTTTCAGCGACTGGACCCAAGCGTCGTCTGCCTGCAAGCAAGATTGCAGTACCACAACGCCTCCCAGAACCTCATCACTCGCTGGTTTGCCGCCGAATACATGACCTGGTTTTCGACGATGCTACCGGCCCTGATCAGGATGGGCTCACCGATCCCGCTCGGTGGCACGTCAATGCACGTGCGCGCGTCCGCATTGAGGACGGTTGGGGGTTGGGATCCCTACAACGTGACGGAGGACGCGGATCTCGGTATCCGGCTTCACCGGCAGGGGTTCCGAACCTTGATCCTCGACTCCGTGACATTCGAGGAGGCCAATGTTGATTTCGTCAACTGGGTGAAGCAGCGCTCGCGCTGGTACAAGGGGTACCTGCAGACATGGTTGGTACACATGCGCAGACCACTTGACACGTGGCGCCAGCTCGGAGCGTTGGGTTTCGTCGGATTTTGCGTCGTAGTCGGCGCTGCGCCGGTCCTGGCACTACTCAACCCCATCTGCTGGTTGCTGGTGATCATCTGGTTCATCGGCCACTACATTCAGATCAAGGCCGTGTTCCCGGGCTGGATCTTCTATCCGGCCATGTTGTGCATGTTTCTGGGCAACTTCCTTGCCTTCTACCGGAACCTGGTTGCAGTGCGGATAGCGGGCCGGCCGCAGCTGATTCCCGCCCTCATGCTCTTCCCGATTTATTGGCTGATGATGTCGATCGCAGCGGTGCGCGCCTTCGCCCAGATGGCGACTGCGCCGAGCTTCTGGGACAAGACGATGCACGGGTTGGACCACCGCCGGGTCGCGGATGGTTCGGAGCTGAGATGGCAATCACCGCCGATTTCCCGCTAGCTCATCGGCGCAACGCAGCCACCGGGCTGGACTTCAGGCTGCCTGGCCTCACGGAGCCACGCGTCGTCTTCGGCTTGTGCCTCGCTCTCTATGTCGTGGTCGCGGCAGTCCTGGTGTTCGTTGGTAACGTCCTTGCCGGCGACGGCGTGTCCCGCGTCGCGATAGCGAATCGGATCCTGTTCAGTCGCGATCCTCATCTCGCAGCGATTGGATTCGTCTGGAGCCCACTGCCGAATCTCGTGCTCTTGCCGCTCGTGGCGCTGAAATTCCTGTGGCCGCCGTTGGTGCGCCAGGCATTCGCGGGCAACTTGGTCTCGTCCCTCTTCATGGCAGGTGCGGTGTATCAATTCCTGCGCTTCCTGCAGGACATCGGCATGGCACGCGCCCGCAGGCTCGCCCTGACAGCGTGCTTCGCCTTTCATCCGATGATCGTGCTCTACGCGGCCAACTCGATGAGCGAAGCTCAACTCCTTTTTTTCCTGCTTCTTGTGGTGCGCCACCTGGGGAAGTGGCTTCGTGAACACAGTGTCGGGTCGTTGGTCGCGACGGGCATGTATCTCGCGCTGGCGTACTTGACTCGGTATGAAGCGACGGCTGCTGCCGCCGCCGTTCTTGGCGTGGTTGGTGTAGCCACCTACTTCGGGAGTCGGGGTGCGGCACGATCAAGGCTCGCGCTCGCTGCCGCCGATTGCATGATCGCCATCACGCCTTTCGCTTTCGCCTTCGCGTTTTGGGCGCTGGTGAGCCTTGCGATCACGGGAACCGCGTTCCAACAATTCTCATCTCCATATGGCAACACCGCACAACTGCACGCGATGGGAGTGGCGCCTCCGACGCCGGCTCAGGAGCTTGATGGAGCCGGTCTCGGCGTCCGCTGGATGCTGGCGCTGGAACCATTCCTGCCTCTCGTGCTGGTGATCGGCGCCATCCGCTCAATCTTCCGACGGGACCTGAATTCGGTAGCGCTGCCTGCGGTACTGGCTGCTGTCGTCACCTTCATGTTCTGGGCGCACAGCACCGGCACCATCTTTCATGAATTGCGGTATTTCATCGTCGCGATTCCGTTTGCGTTAGTGGTGCTCGCAGTAACACTCGCGCCCGCACAGCCGCCGTATCGAGCCGGCTTGCGCGTCAGAGAAGAATCGCACGCCGCGGTCCGCTCCAGACGAGATTCAGCGGCGACGAGTCGCATCGACGCTCCTGCCCCGGTCGCTTTCGCCACCGGATGCATCCTGCTGATGGCGTGCGCCATCCCCTCCGGCGCCAACGCCATCTTGAGCAACTCAACGAATCCAGATCAGGCCTTTCAGTTGCAGGCGCTCTTGACGCGGATGCCGACAAGGGAGCAGCAGATGGCATCGAAGCGGTGGCTGACGGAACGATCCGTGTCCTCATACATCGACTCACGGCATTTGCCCAAGAGCTCGATCCTCATCGACGACTTCGTCGGATTCGTCATCGTGATGACCTCTGATCACCCCAATCAGTACGTCATCACCACCGATCGCGATTTCTTGCTCACTCTCTCAGCACCTGCGGAATTCGGGATCCGTTACATCCTGGTTCCGCCCAACCGCGGTCGCGGATCGCTCGATGCGATCAACCGTCAGTATCCGACCCTGTACGACGACGGTGCGGGCATTGGCACGATGCTCAAACAGTTTCCTGACGCGAGTGACCTTCAGATGGATTGGAGGCTCTACCGCGTTGGAGCTCAACAGTGAGGGGCTTGTCAGCTGCGGCCGCCAGGAAGGCCATGCGTCGAATCAGTGTGCGTGACGCTGGCGCCGCCATGGTCTTGTTGCTGGTTGGGCTGCTGACGACGGCCGCGGACTGGCCCACCTACCTGCAAAATCCACAGCGAACAGCCGCGAACTCAGCCGAGACGACCATCGCGGCGTCGAACGCGGCACGACTCGCGCAGCTCTGGTCATTTAAGACCGGTGGAGTGATCGCGGCTTCCCCGACGGTGGTCTCCGGGACGGCCTATATCGGCTCCTGGGATGGCTATGAGTATGCGTTGGACGCGACGACTGGAGCCCTCAAATGGAAAACGTACCTGGGGGTGACCAACGTTCCTGGTTGTGCCCCAGCCAGTGCGGGTATCACCTCTACCGCCACGGTACAGGGCGGGGTCGTCTATGTCGGCGGCGGCGATTCCTATTGGTACGCACTGGACGCTGCGACCGGCGCCGTCCTCTGGCGCATTTTCACCGGCGACACCGGAACCGGGCATTACAACTGGTCCAGCCCGCTCCTCTACAACGGTTATGCATATATCGGCGTCGCCAGCCTCGGCGACTGCCCGCTCGTCCAGGGTCAGCTCCTCCAGGTCAGCCTCGCCTCGCAGCAGGTCGTCAACACATTCAAGGCGGTGCCTGACGGCAGCGTCGGAGCCGGAATCTGGACATCTCCAAGTCTGGATCCGAGCACGAACACGATCTTCGTAACGACAGGCACGCCCGCCGGATCAGTTCAGCCGTATAGCCGTGCGGTGATTGCACTGGACGCGGCCACGCTGGCCGTCAAGAGCTCCTGGAAACTCCCTGACTCGCAGGCAGTCTTCGATTCCGACTTCTCAACCACGCCAACGCTGTTCAGCAATTCTGCCGGGGATCCATTGCTCGTAACCATGAACAAGAACGGCTATGCCTACGCCTTCAACCGCAATAGCGTGTCGGCCGGCCCTGTCTGGCAAAAGTCGATTGCCCTGGGCGGCGACTGTCCCCAGTGCGGAGACGGCAGCGTCTCCTCAGGCGCCTTCGGCAACGACACGCTCTACCTGGCCGGCGGCAACACGATCATCAATGGGCAGGGGTATCCGGGTTCTGTGCGGGCTCTCGACCCGGACAGCGGGAACTTCATCTGGGAGCATGGTGATCTTCAGCCGGTAGTCCCGGCCCTCGCCTACGCGAATGGGCTCCTCATCGCCAGCGCGGGGAGATTGCTCGAGGTGCTCGATGGTGCCACCGGCGCTCGGCTGTACTCGTTCAGCGAAGCGGCGACCGCCTTTGGTGCCGCCAGCGTCGCCAACGGCAGCATCTTCGCCAGTTCTACGGATGGCACGGTCTTCGCTCTTGCCCTGCCCACAAGGGCTCCCCCGGCGCCGCCCCCCGACCCAAGTTGTCCCCGCAGTTGGGTGTGCGCGGACATCGGTAACGCGTTGCCCGCCGGCTCGGAAGGGACCTCGAGGCCGAGCTGGAGAGTGACCGCGGGGGGCTCTGGCGTCGGCGGAACCGCCGATCAATTCCGCCTGATAGCCACCCCCACTAGGGGCGACTCACAAGTTACCGCCAGGGTTCTGTCGCAGCAAAACACTGGGACCGGTGCACAGGCCGGGCTGATGATGCGCCAACGCAACGACCCTGGATCTCCGTTTTATGCGCTGTTCCGGACTGCGGCCGGCCGGCTCGTAGCTCAATTCCGCACCGCCTTCGGAGGCGCGACCACAACCGCCAACCTGGTGGCCTCGAGCGCGTTACCTCTCTACTTCGAGATACAACGCGCTGGTGATCAGTTCCAGGCAGCCACCTCTACCGACGGCGTCAGCTACACACTGGTGCCGGGCACCACGGTCACCGTCGGCATGCCGGCGACTCTACTCACTGGGTTGGCCGTCAGCTCAGGGGTCAACGGCACCGCCGGCACGGATGCCTTCAGCGCCGTCAGGGTAAGCGGGTTGGGGGCGGCGCCATCGCCGGCGACCTCAGGCGCGCCTTGCCCAGCCGGCTGGTCCTGCGCTGATGTCGGCAACCCGGCGCTGGTTGGGAGCCAGACTCTCAGCGGCAACGTCTGGAATCTAAATGGAGCCGGCGGTGACGTTTGGGACTACTCAGACGAGTTTCACTACGTCTGGCAGCAGGTATCCGGGGACGGCAGCGTCAGCGCTCAAATCACGTCTCAGACGAACACCGACGCTTGGGCCAAGGCGGGGGTGATGCTGCGGGTTGACACCGGCGCATCTGCGATCTACTACGCGGCGTTGGTCACGCCTGCCAACGGTGTCGCGGTTCAGTGGCGGTCGGTGCGCGGTTTAAGCACAAAGCAAATCAGGTTATCCGGGACCGTTCCCAGCCGTCTGATGGTGGCCCGATCGGGGAGTGATTACACCGCATACACCTCGAGCGATGGGACCACCTGGACTCCGGTCCTGGGTACGACTGTGAACCTCGGCACCAGCGGGAGCGTGCTCGCAGGCCTCGCTGTGACATCGCACAAGGCGAGCGCAATTGGCACGGCGACATTCGGCAACGTTTCGATCAACACCACGGCCCCCCCGCCGCCAACCGCCTGCCCGATCAGCTGGACCTGCGCAGACATCGGCTTACCCGGGCTGACTGGCTACCAGTCCTTGAGCAACGGTAGCTGGACGGTGTCCGGCTCGGGCGGAGACATCTGGGGCACCTCCGATCAGTTCCACGACGTCTCGCAGACACTGGCGTCCGACGGGAGTGTCGATGCCCAGTTGGTCTCGCAGACGAACACCGATCCCTGGGCCAAGGCAGGCCTGATGCTCCGCCTCAGCGCCGATCCTGCGTCGCCCTATTACTTCGCGATGGCGACTCCCGGCAACGGAATCAACGTGCAGTATCGGGGCAGCCAGGGTGGTGTCGCGACCAGTGCCGTCAACCAGGCGGGAACCCTACCGGTTTACCTGAGAGTGACTCGCGTAGGCAGGTCTTTTACCGCCTACACATCCAGCGACGGCAGCAGCTGGACTCCGGTCCTGGGTTCGACTGTCAACATCAACATGACCGGCCCGCTGCTGGCTGGGATGGCGGTGACTGCGCACAACAATTCCGTCGTCTCCACTTCAACCTTCAGCAACGTCTCCATCAACACGACGGCGCCCTCACCGCCCACGGTGTGCCCGAACAGCTGGACTTGCGCGGACATCGGCGCGGCGCTGACCGGCTACCAGTCGTTGAGCGGCGGTAGCTGGACCGTGTCCGGCTCAGGCGGCGACATCTGGGGAACCGCCGATCAATTCCACTACGTATCGCAATCACTCGCGTCCGACGGGAGCGTCGACGCCCGCCTGCTCACGCAGACAAACACCGACCCTTGGGCCAAAGCGGGCGTCATGCTCCGGCTCAGCTCCGATCCTGGCTCGCCCTATTACTTCGCCATGGCAACACCCGGCAATGGCATGAACGTGCAGTACCGGGCCAGCCAGGACGGCGCCGCGACCAGCGCCCCCACTCTTGCGGGAACGCTGCCTGTCTACTTGCGAGTGACTCGGGTAGGCACGATTTTCACCGCTTACAGCTCGAACGATGGTGCCAGCTGGAACCTGATAGCTGGATCCACTGTCACCATCAACATGACGGGCACCCTGCTGGCCGGCATGGCGGTGACCTCGCATAACACTCTGGCCATCTCCACGGCGTCGTTCGACAACGTCACGATTGGTTGACCTCTACTACCGCAGCGCGCCGAGGACCGGGTCTCCGGCAGTCATGTCGTAGTCACAAGTGGAGCGCGGTACACCAGGAACAAAGTCCCAGACCAGCACGCCTTGAACTCCGGCACCAAACTGCGCTGCTAGTTTGGCTGCCACATTGCCGGCCCGGCTCCCCAGCGACATGCAGCCGCCTAGATTGTCATGGGCTTTCATTCCCATCTCGCCAACGATCAGCGGCTTGCCGTTCATCCCGGCCTGCGCAAGACTCTCCTGCAGGTAACCCGGTATGGGCTCGCCGTCGTGCTCGTAGTCGTGGTAACTGGTGACATCCACGCCCGGGCTGGCATCGACATAGGCGTAGTGCAGTGTTGAACAGCTGGTCCATTGCGGTGAGCTACAACCTTGATTTTGCTGACCGCATTGCCCTACGCCTTGCTGGCCAGACTCAAAGAGATGGTTAGGATCGACCCTCTTGGCCTCGCTGCCGACCGTGTCATAAAAGGATCTCAAGGCCGTGGCGGCCGTGTCCTGGTTGACACAGACGTAACCGGGATTAGTAGGTGACGGCTCGTTTACGAGCTCGATCATGGCGATGGCCGGGTTGGATCTGTAACGGGACAAGAACTCATGCATGTACTGCCAGAAGGATTCGGGTGTGATGTTCTGTGCGCTCTCGTACGTGTTCATGTAGCCGCCTGAGTACCAGGCCACGTCTCTCCAGTGACCGTCGTCACAGGTACCAACCTGGTCGCTCAACGCCGGGATCACCTTCACTCGATGCTGGGCGGCGGCGGCGAGGACACGGTCGATGCCGGTCCAGTCACGCTGCTTCGTGGCGAAGTTGGTTGCCAATCCCTGGAAGGCCCAGAAGCGCACGACCTGGCCCGGCCTGAGGCTGTTGCCGAAGAGGGTGTCCAGATCCTGGTCCTTAAGCATCCCTCCGCAGCCCGCGTTGATGCCCCAGTAAGTCGCGGCCTCGTAGGCGTTGACGCCGGTGAATCGATACGGCTGACCGTTGAGGAGGAGGGTGGTCCCGTTACGCGTCACAAAGCCCGCCGTTGAGCCCGGCGGAGGCGCTTGGGTTAGCTTGTTGCGGAAACCGGCTGGGCCTGCGGACTCAAGTTGGCTCGGAAAAGGTGGTGGGTTCGGCGAGGCTAATGGGCTTGGAGACGGTGATGGGCTGGGGGCAGGAGACGCGCTCGGGTAGGTGGCGAGACTCGCCGCGTTTCGAATTTGGCCCCTGGGGTTTCCACCGGCAGCGTAAACGTATCCAACCGTGAGCGTCAGGGCGATCGCGAGAAGCGCCATAACCGGCGCAGGTTTTTTGATGTAGTTCATGAATCGGTGCCGCGAATCCGCTGCCCGCTCCATCTAACGAACGCGCTGTGCTGCTGCTTGCGCAGTCTTCAACGGCCCGCTTGCCGGTCACGACCCACAAGCCCCGCCGACCAGGTGCGGTCATGCCGAGTCCAACTAATGTGCGTGCGCACGTCCTTCTTTGGCATCCACTGGCTCCCGCTTCGAGCTCAGCAATCTGCCTTCGTCAGGAAGCTGATTACGAAAACGGGGCTCTGGGCCATCCGTCCGGCCGAACGCCGGCGGGACCCAACTCTGGCGGCAGTCGGCAATGATACTCAGACGTTCCTCAGCGCGCTCGGGAGAATGTGAGGTCGTCGGGGGGCGGCTGAACTGCTCCTAATCCCTCTGATCCGGCGCGGAACCAGCACTTCTAGTTATAGGTGGCGTATCCCACCTTGTTGCAATGGACTGGCCGATACGTTTATATCGAAGGGCGGAGACAAACTCCTCACGCGTTAACCCCTTTGCTTCAGGTGACGAGGATGCGACGAGTCCAGGTCCAGGTCGTGACGTGCGCTCTCCTGCTCTTGGTGTTCAGCGCCTCCCCTGGGCAGGCCGCGTCACCCTCGTCGGGATCGGTCGGCCCGGCCAGCGGCTCCGCTATCGCCGTCGACTTCGCCCCGGTGGGCCCAGGAGTGTCGTCCGGCGGCACGATCGAGAGCCTCTGCGCGCCTGTCTACTGCGATGGGTTCAACCTCACGGTGGCCCTGCCCCAGCCAGACGGCCAGTTCTACAGCAGCCACGTGGCCAGCCTCCAGATCGTCTACACGTGGAACAGCACGCTCCAAAACGACATGGACGTCTTCGCCTTCGCCCCCGACGGCACTGAAAGCGGCCCGGGGACTCCGGACGACATCTCGACCGGGGCAGGCAAGGAGGTCTTGACCGTCGCCAACCCCGCCTCGGGGAGCTGGTTCGTCGAATCCCACGTCGGGATCACGCCGGTGGCCACGCCGGCCCACGCGGTGATCACCCTCACCTACCAGACGGTGACGGTCCCGCCGCCGCCGGCACTCGGCCCGCATGATCCCCGCTTCACGAACGCCTCGCCGCCGCTGCACTACCAGAACGCCGACGTGCTCAGCCGCACCAACGCCGGCGAGCCCTCGCTCGGGACCGACTGGAAGCGCGGCGTCGCCATGTACATGGCCGGGACCCAGATCTCCCGCATCACGTTCAATGACACCGCGTCGCCGCCCACGGCGACCTGGACCGATGTCACGCCGCCCCAGCAGGGCGTCGTGAACGAGGACGCCATCCTCTTCACCGACCACCAGACCAACCGCACCATCGCCACGGGCCTGCTCGTGGCCGGGTCGAACGCGACCTACTCGGACGACGCCGGCGCCACCTGGAAGCCCGGCAGCTTCCCGGTCCCGCACAGTCCGGACCACGAGACAGTTGCCAGCGGGCCTTACGCGGCCCCCGCGCCTCCCACAGCCGGCCTGGCCGGCTATCCGAATGCTGTCTGGTACTGCTCGCAGAACATCCTCCAGATCGCCGGCTCCTTCTGCGGGCGCAGCGATGACGGCGGCATCACGTACAACCCCAGCGGGATGGTATTCGGCGCCGGCTCGCCTTGCGGCTCCATCTCCGGCCACATCAAGATCGCTCCCGACGGCACCATCTACGTGCCGCAGAACAACTGCAAGCGCGCGGATGGCATCGGCGGCCAGGGCACGGCGATGAGCACCGACAACGGCTCGACCTGGACCTATCCGGTTATCCCGGACAGCACCGCCAGGTCCGGCAACGCCGGGACCGACCCCTCGATCGGCATCGGCTCGGGCGGCACCATCTACGAAGGCTATGAGGCCGGCGACGGCCACGCCCGGATCGCGGTCAGCCACGACCGCGGCAAGACCTGGGCGCCTTCGGTGGACGTCGGGGCGGTCTGGAATGTCCAGAACTCCAAGTTCCCGGAGGTTGTGGCCGGGGACGACAACCGCGCCGCCTACGCCTTCCTCGGTACGAGCAGCGCCGGCAACGACCAGTCAGCCTCCTTTGGGGGCACCTGGTACCTGTACGTGGCGTTCACGTATGACGGCGGGGGCCACTGGCTCACCCTCAACGCGACCCCCGGCGACCCCGTTCAGCGCGGCTGCATCTGGAACGGTGGGGGCAGCAACCCGTGCCGCAACCTCCTCGACTTCAACGACATCGGCATCGACCAGAACGGGCGCGTGCTCGCCGCCTATACGGACGGCTGCGCAAACATCGACTTCAGCTACTCCTCGGTCGTCGGCGGAGTGCAGGGCGCCCAGCACGGCCCGTCTAACTGCGACAGCGATCCAAACGCCTTCGCCAACACGGACAAGGTCAGCCTGGACGGGCTGGCCCGGCAGGGCTGCGGTCTCGGCCTCCTGGCGGCCAAGGACCCCGGCTTCTACAACGCCTGCCCGGCGCCGACGGTGGTGTCCGTCTACCCGGCGGCCGGCGCCACCGGCGTGCCGCGGACGACTGGCGTGAGCGCCACCTTCGATCAGCCGGTCAGCTCGGCCACCCTGAGGCTGGTCGACGCCTCGGGCAATAGCGTGCTTGGAACGGTGGCCTGCGGGAACCCGTGCACGCGCGTGATCTTTACTCCGAGCCGGAAGCTCAGCAATCACACGCTCTATACCGCCACGGCGACGGGGACCAACCCAGCCGGCACCGCGACCAGGACCTGGAGCTTCTCGACCTGAACTGAAGGCCCCCGCCCGGGCGGGGCCAGGCCGCCCAATCTTCCGAACTCAGAAACCGCTCAGGTTGACGGCGTGTAATTCCCATTCGAAGTGGTCTCGCTGCGAGCGGCTGCGCTACGGGCGGCGCGAGGGGATGGCGGGGGTGCCGTTCGGCTCCCGCCGATCGAGCTCGCCCGGCTGGCGGGCGGCGGCGATCGCGAGGCGTTCGAAGAGCTGGTCCGCGGCTACCAACGCCGGGTTTATGGCTTCGCCTACCAGTACGTTCGCGACGCCGGCGAAGCCCAGGACGTAACCCAGGAGATCTTCGTCCATCTCTATCGGAACCTCCGCCGCTATGACGCGGCGCGGCCGTTCGAACCCTGGTTCTGGAGGCTGGCCACGAACGTCTGCCTCAACTACGTGCGCCGGCGCGTGCCCGAGCCGCGTGAGCTGCCCGACAGCGGCGACGCCGGCGGTGATCCCGCCGACCTGCCGGGCGAGTCCGCCCTGGCCAGAGCCCTCGGCGAGCTCGACCGGGCTTACCGACTGCCGCTGATCCTCCACTACCACCTCGACATGTCGCTCCAGCAGGTGGCCCAGACCATGGGCTTGAGCGTCGCGGCTGTGAAGTCCCGAATGCACCGCGGGCGAGCCGTGCTCCGCCGGACCCTGAGCGAGGAGGCCGGATGACGCAGCTCACCTGCGGGCAAGCGCGTCCGCTCCTGGAGCCGTACGTCGACGGCAGCCTGGACGGAGAGACGGCCGCGGCGGTCCGGTCCCACCTGGCCGGCTGCGCCGACTGCCGGAACCAGCACCTCGAGGCGGTGTCGATCCCCGCGCGGCTGCGAGCGCTCACTGCCCCGGAGCCGCCGTCGGACCTGCTGCCGAGCGTGATGGCCGCGGTCGCGCGCGTCCGGCGGCCGCGCTTTGCCTGGGGCCCGCTCATCCTGGAGATCGGGCTTTGCGCCCTGATCGCCTGGTACCTCTCGGGCCTCGCCGGGCTCTCGGCGCTCTTCTCCTACACCAGCGGCGAGCTCTCTGACGTTGTCGGCTGGGGGCTCGGCACTACCCAGCTGCCGGCCGCCCCGAGCCTGGACCTGCTGCTCGTGCTGGCCTGCCTGGCGCTGGTCACGGTCACCGGCTACCACCTGGCGCTGATCATCGGCGCCACCTCGGAACCGTCCGGGAGGCGGGCTGGCCAGGGATGACGGCCCGCTGGAGGTGGCCGGCGCTGCTGGTCGCCTTGGTTGTTCTTGCGCTGCTCCTCTGCTGGCTCGACGCCAGCCTCTTCGAGCGCACCGTCCTGCCCGGCTCTCGGCGGATTCTCACCCGGGGGGACGGACTCCCTCGTCCTGCCGGCTTCCCACCCCGCGGCCTGGGGGGCACCCCCTTCGGACCCTTCCCGGAGACGATCTCGGGCGCGCTTTTCAGCCTCGGCTGGTTCGCGGCCACGGCCCTCGGCCTGGTGGCCCTGGCGGCCGCGATGCTGGTGGCCTTCCCCGCCCGGGCGCGGCTGGTCGTGGACCGGCTGGACAGCCTCACGGTGGCGGGCACAGCGCTGGTCGCGGGGCTGGCGACCGTGCTGCTGCTCTTCGCTTTTTCGTTCCTCCTGCGGCTCACCATCGTGCTGCTCCCGCTCGCCGGTGCTCTCAGCATCCTGGCGGCGCTCGGGGCTCTCTTCGGGATCGCCTGCCTGGCGCTCTGGCTGGCCGGCCAGGCGCGGCTCCGGATCGGTCCCGCCCACCCGCTTCTGATCGCCTTAACGGCGCTGGTCGCCTTCGCCGACCTGGCGCTGATACCGTTCGCCGGCCTGTTCCTGCTCGGCCTGCTGGCCGTGACGGGGCTCGGCCTGACCGTGCTCACCCGCTTTGGCTCGCCGCGTGGCTGGGCCATGGACGAACTCGATTGGTAGGAGGGATTTAAGTGGTACCCGCAAATCGCGGTCTGGAAGTCATGCGAGGCAGCCGCGGCTGGCTCCGCAGCCCACGCGCATGGGTCGCCGTGCTCGTAGCCGGCGCAGTGGTCCTGAGCGGCCTGATCGCACGCGACATGTTCTTTCCGCCGACCGCGAGCAACGCGGCTTCGCGGACGTACACGGTGCAGCAGGGCACGGTCCGGATCCAGGTCAGCGGCACCGGCAACGTCGTCCCGTCGACCCAGGTCGGCGTGGCCCCCAAGACGGCGGGCACCTTGAGTGAGGTCGACGTCCACGTGGGCGACCACGTCCTGGCCGGCCAGCTTCTGGCGAAGATCGACACGACCACCCTGCAGACCGCCCTCGACCAGGCCAGCGCCAACCTCCAGACGGCGCAGGCCAACCTGCAGACCGCGCAGACGCCGCTGACGGCCGACCAGGTCACCCAGCTCCAGCACGCGGTGGAGAATGCCCAGACCAGCTACAACGACGCGGTCACCTCGGCCAGCGCGACCAACGCCGCCGATGCCGCCGCGGTAAGCGCCGACAACGCTGCTCTCGCCGCGGCGAATCTGGCATTCGCCAACGACCAGGCCGCCCTCGCCGCCAATGTGCAGTACCAGACCGATAAGCGCCAGCTCGTCTTCGACCAGGGCCAGCTCACGATCGCCCAGGCCCAGTTCAACACCGACGGCTGCGCCACCGCGCCGCTGCCCTTCACCGGGACGTGCCTCACCGACTTCAACGCGGTCAAGGCGGCCCAGGCGACTGTCAACGCCGACGCGGCAAGGCTGCCGCTCGACCAGGCCGCCGCCGCTCCCACCAACGCGACCGACCAAGCGGCCGCGAGCACCGCCTCCGCCAAGCTGACGGCCGACCAGGCCAAGCAGTCAGCCGACGGAGTGGCCGGCCAGAAGGCGATCAACGCCGCCTCCTCCCAGCTGACCTCGGCGCGCGATCAGCTGAATGTCCAGTCGACTTCGAAGCCCAACCAGGTCGCCTCTGCCCAGGCGGCCGTCGCGACCGCCCAGGCGGCGGTCAGCGCCGCCCAGAACAACCTGGACGGGGCAACGCTGCGGGCACCCGCCAACGGCGTAATCAGTGCCATCAACGGCCAGGTCGGCGAGGCGATCAGCGCCACGACCGGCATCACCTCTGAAGCGCCAGGTACGAGCGCGCCTCAGCCCAGCAGCTCGAGCACCGGCTCCAGCTCCGGCTCCGGCGCCAGCTCCGCGTTCATGGTCCTCAGCAGCGACAGCGCGTACGAGGTGATCGCGCCTTTCGCGGAGACCGACGCCGCCAAGCTGGCCGCCAATCAGACCGCGTCGATGACCTTTGACGCGCTGACCGGCCTGAACGTGCCGGCGCACCTGCTGGCCCTCGCCGCCACCGCCAGCACCATCTCGAGTGTCGTCAACTACTACGCCACCTTCACCCTCGACCGGATCGACGCCCGGCTCAAGTCCGGCATGACCGCCAACGCGACGGTCACGGTCCAGCAGCAGACCGGCGTGACGGTCGTCAGCAACCAGGCCCTCCACCGCGCGGGAGGTCTCACGACGGTGACCCTGCTCAAGTCCGACGGCTCGCAGCGGACCGTGCCCGTGCAGACCGGCCTCGTCGGCGACACCACGACCGAGGTCGTTAGCGGCCTCAGCCCCGGTGAGAAGGTCGTCCTTCCCGCCCTCAGCGGCGCCAGCTCCGGCACCACCCGCGGCATCCGCGGTACCGGTGGCGGCGGCGGTGGAATCATCGCCGGAGGCCCCGGCGGGTGATCGTTCTCGAAGGCGTGACCAAGGTCTACCGCATGGGCTCGGTGGAGGTTCACGCCCTGCGCGGCGTCGACCTCCACGTGGCGGCCGGCGAATTCGTCGCCATCATGGGCTCGTCAGGGTCGGGCAAGACGACGCTGATGAACTTGATCGGCTGCCTCGACCAGCCCAGCAGTGGCCGCTACCTCTTGGATGGGATCGATGTCGCCGAGCTCAACGACAACCAGCTGGCGGCTATCCGGAACCTCAAGATCGGGTTCGTCTTCCAGTCCTTCAACTTGATTCCGCGCTCCTCGGCCCTGCACAACGTCGAGATGCCGCTGATCTACGCGGGCAGCGGTGACGGCCGCCGGGAGCGCTCGCTCGAAGCGCTGGATGCCGTCGGCCTGGGCGACCGGGCCGGCCACCAGCCCACCGAGCTGTCGGGCGGTCAGCAGCAGCGCGTGGCCATCGCCCGGGCTCTCGTCACCGACCCGGCTGTCCTCCTGGCGGACGAGCCTACCGGGAACCTCGACTCCGAGTCGAGCCTCGAGATCATGAAGCTCTTCACCGAGCTGCACCAGCAGGGCCGCACCATCGTCCTCATCACGCACGAGTCCGACATCGCCCGTTTCGCGAGCCGCGTCGTGCGCGTCAAGGACGGCCTGGTCCAGAGCGACATGCCGCAGGTGGCTTACGCGCAATGAACATCCTCGAAGCGCTCCGCCTGGCCGTCAACGGGCTCGTGGCCAACCGCCTCCGCTCGGCGCTAACCATGCTCGGCATCCTGATCGGCGTCGGCGCGGTGATCCTGCTGGTCGCGGTCGGCAACGGAGCCAGCGCCGCCGTGCAGGCCCAGATCCAGTCGCTCGGCTCGAACCTCCTGATCGTCTTTCCATCGTCGGCCCGGACGAGCGGCGTCCAGGGTGGCTTCGGCTCGCAGCAGACGCTGACCTTCCAGGATGTGCAGGCGATCAACAACCAGTCGGCGGCTCCCGACGTCGTGGCGGCCATCCCGATCAGCAATTCGAGGGGCCAGGTCGTCTTCGCCAACCAGAACTGGAACACCTCGGTCAACGGGACGACGCAGGCGTTTCCGCAGGTGCGCAACTACACGGTCGGGCAGGGCGCCTTCTTCACTGCCGAGGACGTGACCGCCGGCAGGAAGGTCGCGGTCATCGGTCCGACCGTAGCCCAGAACCTCTTCGTCAACGGCGAGGACCCCGTCGGGCAGTCGATCAAGATCAACCGCCAGCTCTTCCGCGTCATCGGCGTCTTCGACTCCAAGGGCGCGGCGGCGTTCGGCGGCAACCAGGATGACCTCATCACCGTCCCCATCACCGCCGCCTGGGCCTACCTGTCCGGTGGCCGTAACAAGAACGTCGCCAGCATCTACGTCGAGGCGAGCAGCAACACCACCGCGGCCAAGAACGAGGTGACGCAGATCCTGCTCGACCAGCACAAGATCTCCGATCCGGCGCAGGCCGACTTCAGCGTCAACTCGCAGCAGGACATCGCCGCCACCGCGTCACAGGCGACGGGCATCCTGACCATCCTGCTGGGTGCGATCGCCGCCATCTCGCTGGTCGTGGGCGGCATCGGGATCATGAACATCATGCTGGTGACCGTCACCGAGCGGACCCGGGAGATCGGGATCCGCAAGGCGATCGGCGCCCGCCGGCGCGACATCCTGCTCCAGTTCTTGATCGAGTCGATGTTCCTGTCGGGCCTGGGCGGACTGCTCGGGATCCTCGTCGGCGCGGGCGGCGCGGCCCTGCTTCCAAAGCTCGTCAGCGCCCTGCCCACTCCTGTCGTCTCGGTGCCCTCCGTCCTGCTCGCTTTCGGAGTCTCGGTCGGCATCGGCCTCTTCTTCGGCATCTATCCAGCCAACCGCGCCGCGGCTTTGAACCCGATCGAAGCCCTGCGCTACGAGTGAGAACCCAGGAGGTATCCCCGAAATGATCTCTATGAAGGTCTTCGCCGCCGCGCTGGCGGTGGTTGTCGGCATGCTCGGCGGCTTCTATGGCGGCTACCACACGGGCAAGAACAGCCCGCCCGCACCCGCCGCCGCCGCGGCAACCAGCGGGACCGGCGGCCAGGCGGCAACCGGCGGCGGGCAAGGCGCCACCGGCCAGCAGGGCGCCGGCTTGAACGGCGGCGGATTCGGGCGCGGCCAGGCTGGCACGATCAGCGCAGTCACCGCTAGCGGGTTCACGCTCCACAGCGCCCGGGCGGGCGGCAGCGACGTCAAGGTCTCCTACGCCGGCAACGTCACGGTGCGCAAGACCGCCACCGGATCGCTGAGCGACATCACCGACGGCGCGACGGTCACCATCCAGGGCCAGATGGCGGCCGACGGGAGCTTCCAGGCAACCAGCATCACGATCGTCCCGGCGACAGCCGCTGGTGGTTAGGGCCCTCTGGGCCCTGGCCGCTCTGGTGCTGGCGCTGGGCGGCTGGTACCTGCTGATCCTGGAAGCCGGCGGCTGGTGGCCGTACCTGGTCATCGGCGTGGGCGTCGGGATCGGCTGCGCGGTGGCTGGCAGCCTCGCCCATGACGCCTTAGCCGGAAGCAGGGAGAAGCTCTAGGGTCGGTACCGGCTCCGTATAGCGCGGCTGTCGCGTCAACTTCCCCACGGGTTGTTCGTATTGCTCTTAACAACCTGAATACAGGGGGATGAGATCTCTGTGTACGGTCGCACCTTCCGTGAACGCGTCGCAATCGCCTTCCTGGCCCTCTCGCTAGGGATCGGGTCAGTCCTCGCCGTCCTCACGGTGCGCAGCTTTACTCAGCCCCAAGGCACCCTCGCCGCCTCCAGCGCGCCGGGCGCTGACGTGTCCGCGAGCCAGGCGGGCGCCGCGGTTGGGACCGCCACGGGCGCCGCCGCGGCCACAGGGTCGGCCCCAGGCGGAGGCGGCGGCAGCGCCGCCAGCGCCAGCCAGGCCGCCTCGGGCGTGAGCGCTGGCCGCATCGTCGTGGGTGGCATCTTCGACATGACGGGGCCTGTCGACTCCTCAGTCGAGCGCGACACCGTGAAGTCCTACTTCCAGAAGGTGAACCTGAGCGGCGGGATCAACGGCCGCCAGCTGCAGATGGTCGATTGCGACTCCAAGTACGACGCCACCGCCGCCCATCAGTGCGCGATCCAGATGACGCAGGCGAACGTGCTCGCCATCGTCGGCTGGACTGCGCCCCAGGGCGAGAACAACGAGGTCAAGTTCCTGAACGACAACGGGATCCCGATCATCGGCGGCCTGGGCACGCCTGACGAGTACGCCTACCCGCTCTCCTACCCGGTCTCGACGCCCTTCACCCGCTATGGAACGGCCATCGGCGCCCGGGCCGGTGAGCTGCACATCCACCACCCGGCGGTGGTGACTCTTTCCGATGTCCCCTGGATCGCACCCGTGCGTCAAAAGCTGCTTGACGCGCTGACCGCGGCAGGCGCGCCTCCCACGCATGTGGAGGACGCGCACGCGACGGACGGCGATTACACCGCACACGTCTTTGCGCTCATGCACTCGAGCGACTACAGCGGGACCTCGAAGAAGTGCAACGGCATCGAGACCTGCCCCGACTCGATAGTCGCCGCCCTCGACCCGTTCAGCTACACGCGGCTCTTCCAGGCCATGGACCGCGCCAACTGGCACCCGCCCGTGATCGGCGGTGGGTTGGACAAAGGCAACGTGCAGAACGCCTACTCGGACCAGCTCAACAACGCGCACTCGCTGGTGCCTTTCATCTCGCCCTATGACAACCCAGGCAACCCCACGGTGGCCGACTACCTGAGCACCGTCAAGCACTTCTACCCGGCCCAGTACAAGGCCCTCGACATCTACACGCAGCACTCCTGGACCTCGGCCATGGTCTTCGTCGAGGCGCTCAAGCGCGCCGGGAAGAACGTGACGCGGGCGAGCCTCATCGCCGCGCTCAACTCGATCCAGAACTTCAACACGGGGTGGTCGAGACCCATCAGCTACGGCAGCGGCCTGCACGATCCGAACCACTGCTTCACCTGGGTGGACCACGACCACACGCCGGCCGGGAGCGGCGGGAGCTGGCACACGGTCTCCGACTGGAAGTGCTTCGCCTGAGATGCTGATCCAGCTCGAGGCCTATACGGTAATCGGCCTGACGGTCGGCGGCGCTCTCGCCCTCGCCGCCCTCGGGATCGTGCTCGTCTACCGGGTGACGGGCGTCCTCAACTTCGCCAACGGCGCCATGGGCATGTTCTCCACCTTCGTCGCCTGGACGGTCATCTACGACCCCGGCTGGAGCCGCTTGCGTCCCGCCTTCCTGCCCGAGCAGGTCTGGGTCTGGTTCGCGGTGCTGATCGCGCTGGTGTTCTCGGTCGGCCTCGGGCTGGCCCTCGAGCTGGGGGTGTTCCGCTGGCTCGTCGGCCGCAGCCAGCTGATCAAGGCGGTCGTCACCATCGGGATCCTGCTCCTCCTCCAATCCGGCGCCTCGCTGATCTGGGGCAACACGCAGTACCACCTGCCGGTCAACGTGGTCGACCCCCAGCGCTCGGTGATGGTCGCGCGCGTGCCGGTCGGCTGGAACCAGCTTTTGGTGATGGCGACCGCCATCGGACTCTCCCTCGGTCTGGCCGCCTTCCTGCAGTGGAGCCGCTTCGGCGTGGCCATGCGCGCGGTCTCCGACGACCCGATCGCGGCCGGCCTCTGGGGCATCCCCGTGCGCTGGGTCGGATCGGTCTCCTGGATGCTGGGCAGCCTGGTCGCCGCGATCGCGGGCATCCTGATCTCGCCCTTCATCAACTTCGACACGATCAGCCTCACGCTGCTGGTCCTGGATGCACTGGCCGCGGCGCTGATCGGCGGGCTGGTCTCGCTGCCGCTGACCGTCCTCGGCGGCTTCGCCCTCGGCTTGCTGGAGACCTACCCGCGGATCTGGATCCAGTCGCAAGACTTCCCGAAGCTCATCGCCCTGCTGGTGATCCTGGCGGTCCTCATCTTCAGAGCCCGCCGCGTCCTTCTGGAGAAGCAGGCGTGAACCGGGTCATCCGGGCGGCCGGCTTCCTTCTCCTAGCCCTGGCGATCACGGTCCCGGCCCGCCTCGACCTCGAGCTCCAGTTCGACGCGGCCCTCGCCGTCATCTACGGCCTGGCCATCCTCTCGCTGGTCCTGCTGACGGGCTACGTCGGCCAGATCTCGCTCTGCCAGGCCACGTTCATGGGCATCTCCGCGTTCGGCACCGGGATGCTGGTCAACACCTTCCATCTCAACTACTTCGTGGCCGCCGCCGCGGGCGTGCTGATGTCCTTCCTGGTCGGGATCGTGGTCGGCATCCCCGCCCTCCGCCTGCGCGGCATCCTGCTCGCGGTCGTGACGCTCGGCGTGGCGCTTGTCTTCGACAAGTACTTCTTTCTCGACTCGGCCTATGGCTGGTTCACGGGCGGCAGCTTCGGCTGGCACGTGTCCGGCACGCACGTGGGCAGCATCAAGGTCGACAGCCTGCACGTGATGCCCGCTTACTACGTGCTGCTAGGAATCTTCGTACTGGTCGCGCTGGCGATGCTGCGGCTCCACGACTCGGGCAGCGGCCGCCGCTTTCGGGCCATCCGCGACTCCGAGCTGGCGGCGGCGACGATGGGGGTCGACCTGACGCGCTACAAGCTCGTCGCGTTCGGCCTCTCAGCCGCCATCGCCGGCCTGGGTGGCGCCCTCTACCCGCTGGTCGTGGGCTCGGTCAGCGCCCAGCCCTTCTCCTTCCTCTACTCACTGCAGTTCGCCGCCTTCGCCGTCCTGATGGGCATCCGCTACGTGCCGGCCGCGGCCATCGGCGGCTTCTTCATGGGCTTCATGCCGGTGATCCTGGTCCGGCTCAGCCACTCCCTCCATCACGACATCAAGTACGACTGGTTCCAGGTCGTTCTCGGCGCCCTGCTCGTCGCGCAGCTGATCCTGCTCCCCGACGGCGTTTGGGGCGACGTCCGCCAGAAGCTCGACCACCTCCAGGTCAAGGCACCGCGGCGAAAGGTGGAGACGGCATGAGCCTGCTCTCCGTCAAGGACCTGACCGTCCGTTTCGGCGGGATCACCGCGCTCGACCAGGTCTCACTGGAACTGAACCGGGGCGAGATCCTGGGCCTGATCGGACCCAACGGCGCTGGCAAAACCACGCTCTTCAACTGCATCTCGGGCGTGCTCCAGCCCGACCAGGGCCGGATCCGCTACCAGGGCAAGTCCCTGCGCTGGCTGAAGCCGCACCAGCGCGCCCAGCGCGGCATCGCGCGCACGTTCCAGAACCTCCAGCTCTGGGGCACGATGACGGTCCTCGACAACGTCAAGGTGCCGATCGACGCGCTCGGCAAGCGCAGCCTGGTGGTCGACGCCCTGGGCCTGCCCTTCGCCACCTACGCCGAGAAGGCGGCCAACGAGCGGGCGCGCGCGATTCTTCACGTGCTGGGCCTGCTCGACCATGAGGACCGGCTGGCCGGTGACCTGCCGGTCGGCATCCAGCGCCGGGTCGAGCTTGCGCGGGCGCTGGCGATGCGTCCCCAGCTGCTGCTCCTGGACGAGCCGGCGGCTGGCCTCGACGCGGCCGAGACCGAGGGACTGGCGGACCTGCTGACCCGGATTCGCGAGCGCTTCAAGGTCTCGATGCTGCTGGTCGACCACGACATGAGCCTGGTCATGCGAGCTTGCGACTACATCTACGTTCTCGACTTCGGCAAGCTCCTCGCCGCCGGGCGCCCGGAGGCGATCCGTGAGGATCCGAAGGTGATCGCGGCGTACCTGGGCGAAGCCTCCGCGGAATTGCCCGGAGCCCCTGAAGAGGAGGCTGTGGTGGTGGCCAAGACGGCCGCGCAGCCGACAACGCCGGTATTTCGGCTGCCCGATCGGCCCCTGCTCGAGGTCAGCGGCCTGGCGGCCGGCTACGGCCACCTGGAGGTCGTGCGCGACGTCAACCTGCGGATCTCCACCGGTGAGGTCGTAGCCTGCATCGGGGCCAACGGCGCCGGCAAGACCACGACCCTGCGGGCGTTGTCCGGCGTGATCCGGCCCCGGGGCGGGCGCGTCATCTTCGAAGGCGCCGACATCACCCACGACCGGCCCGAGGCTATCGTCCGCCTGGGCCTGGTCCACATTCCGCAGGGCCGCGGGCTCTTCCCCAAGCTTTCGGTGGAGGAGACGCTCCGGCTGGCCTCTTACAGCGGCGCGGACGGCGAGAACCTGGAGCCGGCCTTCCAGCTCTTTCCGAAGCTCCGCGACCGCCGCCGTCAGGTCGTCGGCACGCTCTCCGGCGGCGAGCAGCAGATGGTGGCGATGGCCCGGGCGATCCTGGCCCGGCCCAAGCTGGTCCTGCTGGACGAGATGTCGCAGGGCCTGGCCCCGGCGATCGTCCAGGAGCTCTTCCGCCTGCTCGACGAGTTCCGCAACCGGGGTGTGGCGGTGCTCCTGGTCGAGCAGTTCGTCGACAGCGCGCTGGCCGTCGCCGACCGCGCCTACGTGTTCGAGCAGGGCACCGTCGTGCACGAGGCGTCGGCCAAGGAGCTGCGCCGGGACAAGGGCCTGATCGCCAGCTCCTACCTGGGCAGCGCACCCGAGCCGCCGGCCGCCGCGGCCCACGCCGGTGGCAACGGCCATAACGGCCACACGCCCCTCCCGGCCGAGCTCATGGAGGACCTGATGCTGAAGCTGCCCGCGTCCATGCTCCGGTCGCTGCAGGAGAAGTCCGCACGGGAGGGCCGCCCTGCCCAAGCCCTGGTGCTGGAGCTCCTCGAAGAGCGCCGCTCATGACGCGCAAGCTGCTCATCGCCGGCACGATCGTGACCGCCGTCCTGGCCCTCCTGCTGCTGGGCCCGCTGGGCGCCAACGCCAGCGTGCCGGCGGGGATTGGCACCTACTCCGGCTACGGCTACGCGACCGGCACTCACGTGATCGCCGGCACCAGTGCCTTCAACAACTTCCAAACCGGCGCGGTCGACAGCCATTTCCCGCTGGCCAAGGTGTTCCAGGACTCCTCTCCCAGCGCTTATGGCACCGCCACCTACAACGACAGCGGACCGATCGGCGCCACCTTGCACGGCTGCAACGACCCGACGCAGAAGGGCTGCCCGCCCGTGCCCGACGTGCCCTACGCGCACGCGCAGTATCCGGGCGGCCCGGCCGACAGCCACATCGACAGCGCCAACGGGAAGGGCCCGGCGCCGTCCCGAGCCGACGCCCACGCCGACGAGCTGCTCGCGGACGCCTCCGGCGTCTACGCGGGCGGCAACCCCGGCCAGCCCTTCAGCGGCGCCTCCGGTGAGAGCCACACGGTGGTCAACTCGGACGGCTCGATGGTGGTCCGCACGCACTCCTTCGTGGCCAACGCCACCTTCGGCGCGCCGCCGAACGCGATAGTCATCGAGAAGGTGTCTGTCGACATCACGGTCACGATCACCAACGGGGTGGCGGCGGCCACGGCGAGCGTCAAGGTGGGGTCCTTCACCGTCAACGGCCAGGCCTCCCACCTGAGCGACCAGGGGTTGACCGTGGGCGAGCAGACCGTCGTGCCCTGCTCGAGCTCGCCGCTGCCCCCGCCCCCTGCCCTGCCAGGCGCCAACCCACCGCCCGCCGGGACCTGCACGCCCCAGATCGAGACGGACAACTTCCGGGTCTACACGGTCGCCCCTCAGAAGGACGTCAGCGGCAGCCACGCGACGGTCAAGGCCAGCGGAGTGCACGTGACAGCGACGCATCCGGCGCCCTCGGGAGTCCCCCAGCAGAGCGTGGAGTACGTCTTCGGTGAGGGCTACGTGGACGCCGGCGCCGATGCCGGGCTGGCCGCCGATAGCGGCGCCGCCTTTCTCACCTCCGGCTTCAGCCTCGGCGACCTTGGCGGCGGCTTCGGCGACAACGGGTTCTCGATGGGAGACAGCTCGGTGAACGCCAACAACGGCACCGCGGCTGCGATCCGCCACACAGCTGCGCTGCTGCGGGCCAACCGGCAGCCGCTGGCACTCCTCTTCCTGCTCTGGGAGACGCTCCTGATGGCCGGGGCCGCGGCCTGGGTCTGGTCGCGGCGGGTGTCGGCGGAAGAAGAGGAGCTGATCGCATGAGCGCTCTCTCGCACATCGTCCTGCGCCGCACCGCGCGGTCGTCGCGCGCCTACTGCGAGCTCGACCGCTGGAGCTTCGATCCCCGCTATACCGACGGCGTCTGCCCGATCTGCGGCTGGGCGCCGGCCGGCGCCGCCGCGGCGCCGCGCTGGCTCCGCTGGTTCCGCCGCGTCGAGTGGGACCTGGTGGGGCTCTTCGCCTTGTTCGTCGCCCTCACGTTTGTCGGGGTGCTGGTCGCTTACGCCGCCGGCATCCGGCTGCCGATCCACCAGCACTAGCAGCGGGGTCGCCGGTTATCAGCGGCCTTTGAAGACGGGCTTGCGCTTGCCCAGGAAGCCGGCGTGGAACTCCTGGAAGTCGGCGGCCGTCATCAGCAAGGACTGGGTCCAGGCCTCCATCTCGATCGCCGTCGAGTAGTCCATGGAAGCGGCCCGGTTGAGCATCTCCTTGGTCATGGCCAGACCCCAGGGCGCCACCTCCTTGAGCTTGGCGACGTACTCGCCGGCCGCCTTCTCCAGCTGGCTGTCGGGGACGACCCTGGTCGCGATCCCGTAGCCGAGGGCCTGTTCGGAGTCGATGCGCTCGCCGAGCATCAGCAGCTCAGTCGCGCGGCCGAAGCCGATGACGCGGGGCAGCAGCCAGCAGATCCCCATGTCGCCGCCCGAGATGCCGACGCGCGTGAAGAGGAACTGGAAGCTGGCGCTCTCAGCCAGCAGGCGGATGTCGCAGGCCATCGCCAGCACGGCGCCGGCTCCGGCCGCCACCCCGTTGACGGCGGCAATCACCGGCTGCGGCATCTCGCGCAGGTTGCGCACGCAGGCGCCGGTCATCCGGGCGAAGTCGTAGACGCCGCGGCTGTCCATCTCCAGCAGGCGGCCGATGATCGACTCCACGTCGCCCCCCGAGCAGAAGCCGCGCCCCTCGCCGCGAAGCACCAGGACGCGAACCTCGTTGGGTCGCTCTTTCAACTCGGCCGCCAGGTCGCGGATGTCGGCGTAGACCTCGAAGGTCAGGGCGTTGAGCCGGTCCGGCCGGTCGAAGGTGACCGTGGCCACGCCATCGGCCTCCGAGTAACGAAAGTGCTGCCAGGTCCGGCCCACGGCCCGAGAATTGTGCCATGCCCGAGAACGTCAACCCGCCCGGCTTGCCGCCGGCGCGCGGTTACTCGCACGTCACGATCGCCGGCGATACGGTCTGGCTGGGCGGCCAGATCGGCTGCGACGAGACCGGCAGGGTGCTGGAGCCACTCGACGTCGCAGCCCAGTTCGGTCGCGCGCTGCGCAATGTCGCGACCGCGCTCGAGGCCGCGGGCTGCCGCCCCCAGGATGTCGTCAAGCTCACCTACTACGTGACGCACGTGGCGGGCTACCGGGCCGACCTGAAGCCGATCGGCGAGCACTACCGCTCCGTCTTCGGCAAGCATTACCCGGCCACCACCCTGGTCGAGGTGAAGGGCCTCTTCGATCCCGACGCCATGGTCGAGATCGAGGCTGTCGCCGTCCGGCCTCGGGCTCAGGCGGAGCCAGGCACCACGAGCCCGCTTTCATAGGCGAGGACGACGAGCTGCGCCCGATCGCGGGCGTAAAGCTTCGACATGGCGCGGCTGACGTGCGTCTTGATCGTCGCCGGGCTGACGAAGAGCTGGGCTGCGATCTCGTCATTGCTCTTGCCGGCGGCGACCAGCGCCACGACTTCCCGCTCGCGTGCGGTCAGGTCGGCAAGCTTGACGCTATCGACTCGCCGCCGCTCGGGCCGGGAGGCGAACTCCGCGATCAAGCGGCGGGTGACCGAAGGAGAGAGCAAGGCTTCTCCTCCGGCCACGACCTCGATTGCCCGCAGCAGGTCGACCGGCTCGATGTCTTTCAAGACGAAGCCGCTCGCCCCCGCCCGCAGCGCCTCGAAGACGTAATCGTCCGATTCGAAGGTGGTCAAGATCAGGACTCGAACACCCGTGAGGTCAGGGTCCGAGGCGATTCTCCGCGTGGCCTCGAGGCCGTCCATTTTCGGCATCCGGACGTCCATCAGCACGACATCCGGCCGCAACGAGGCTGCCAGAGCGGCCGCTTGTTCGCCATCGGCCGCCTCGCCGGCGACCTCCAGCCCGGGCTCCGACTCGAGCAGGGCCCGGAAGCCGGCGCGGACCAGCGCCTGGTCGTCGGCTAGCAGGATACGGATCAGCGGACCCGGCCCTCGGCCAGCGGCAGCCAGGCCCTGACCGCATAGCCGCCGCCGGGCTCCGGGCCGGCGCTGATCGCACCGCCGGCGGCGGCGGCGCGCTCCTTCAGCCCGGTCAGGCCGTGCCCCGCAC
>VBGR01000111.1 GCA_005880695.1 Chloroflexota bacterium | reverse complement strand
TGCCGGCGGCCTCCAGGATGGCGTCCACGATCGGGCCGTAGCCGGTGCAACGGCAGAGATTCCCCGCCAGGAGATCGGGCAGCTCGGCGCGGCTGAGCCGCCGGCCCGAACGGAGCAGGGCCTCACCGGTGGCCAGGAAGCCGGGCGTGCAGAAGCCGCACTGGAAGGCGCCGTGCTCGAGGAACGCCCGCTGCAGCGGCGTCAGGCGGCCGGGCTCCCCCATGCCCTCTACCGTGGTCACCTCGCGGCCGTCCGCCTGGACGGCCAGGAGCAGGCAGGCCCGCACGGCGTCCCCATCCAGCAGCACCGTGCAGGCGCCGCAGACGCCGTGCTCGCAGCCCAGGTGGGTGCCGGTCAGCCGGAGGCGGTCGCGCAGGAAGTCGGCGAGGGTCAGGCGGGGCGGCACCTCGCGCTTGACGGCCTGGCCGTTGACTTTGACGCGGAGGCTTTGTTCCACGTTTTACATCGCGGCCTGCGTCATCACGCGGTCCAGCAGGCGCTTGCCGACCTCGCGGCGGTAGGCGGCAGAGGCGTGGAGGTCGCCGGTCACCTCGAAGCCGCCGTCGCCTGCCAGCTGAGGTAAAGGCCCGACCGCGAAGACCACCGCGCGGGTGCGCCCGGCGATGACCGTGCAGGCGGCGCCGGCCAGCGCGAAATCCCCCGGCCGGCGGGCGACCTCGGCGAAAGCCCAGCGGGCGCCGGCCGGCCAGCGCGGCCAGCTGACCGAGAGGAGCAGCTCGTCGGCGCCAAGGGCCGTCGTCATCGGCCCCCGCATGAATTGGCCGGCACTCAGCGTCCGGCGGCCGAGCCGCTTCGACTCCACTGTCAGCTCGGCTTCCAGCAGGAGGGCGAGCGCCGGCCACTCGCCGGCCGGGTCGAGGTGGGCAAGCGAGCCGCCGACCGTGCCCCGGTTTCGGATCTGGAAGTGGCCGATGTGCGGAAGGGCGGCGGCGATGACCGGAGGCAGGTCGCCGGCGCGGCGTTCCAGCTGGGCGTTGGTGGCCATCGCCCCGACCCGCTCGGCGCTGAAGCCGCGCAGCTCGGGCACCCGGTCGAGATCGACCAGCAGGCTGGGCCGGGCGAGCCGCATCGCCAGCAGCGGCACCAGGCTCTGGCCGCCCGCCAGCGGCTTGCAGTCCTCACCGTGGCGATCGAGGAGGTCCAGGGCCTCGGTCAGAGTGGTTGGGCGCGCGTACTCGAAGGGCGCCGATTTCACTCGCCGGCGACCTTGCTCAAGACCTCTTCAGTGATGAAGCGCAGCCTTTCGACCCTGCCTGAGCCGGGGAGCGCGAAGATCAGGGAGTCGCCGCCGCACGCCAGCAGCTCCTGCAGGCGCCCGGCGCACTCCTGTGCGCTGCCGACCACGGCCAGGGTGCGGGCCAGCTCGTCGCTGATCGCAGCCCGGTGCCCGGCGTGCACCGAGAGGTGCTCCTTGAAGTCATAGGCGGCCTTGGCGGCCGCGATCTCATCGCGGTAGGGCTCGAGACCCGCGGGCAGCTCGCTGAAGTCCGCGATCAGCCGGGCCTCGCTGGCCGCCCAGGCGCGGGCGTCGTCCACCGACTCAGCCAGGGTGACCAGGAGCGAGATGTCGAAGCTGGCGCGATCGCGGGCCGCCTATCCTGGGCAGCGCCTCCCGGAAGAAGTGCAGGGCTCGCTCCAGCTCGGCCACTTTGGCCGGCTTGGAGCCGATCGCGTAGACGGCGGAGTCGCCGGCTCCGATCCCGAAAACCGCCCGCCCTCCGGAGAGCTCGTCGATGGCCAGGATCGCGTTCGCCGTCACGCTGGGATGGCGGGTGATCGGGTTGGTCACGCCGGTGCCGAGCCACGCCTGCTCGGTGTGCAGGGCCGCCAGCGCCAGCCCGACGTAGACGTCCTTCATCGCCAGCTGGGAGTCGATCAGCCAGATCCGGCCGGCGCCCGCCTCCTCCAGCTCGCGGACCTCCGCCGCGAAGTCACGGAGCTGCTGGCGCGAGCTGATCCCCAGGCTGACGCCGACCCTCACCCAGGCATTGTCCGGCAGCCAGGATTCCTAGGCTTCGGCGGCGTATGGCCAGCGGGGAGCGCCGAGTTCCCTGGAGACCCCGCGGGCCGCCTCCCCGACCGCGGCGGCGACGCCCTTGGCCGGGCCGCGCGGAAAGAGCCGTTCGGTGGCGTCCACCACTCCGATCGCGCCGACCGCGTGTCCTGCGTGGTCGAAGATCGGCGCCGCCAGGCTCGACTCGCCCAGCACCGCCTCGTCGTGCTCGCTGGCGACCCCCTGGTCGCGCACCCCGGCCAGCTCGCGGCGCAGCGCGGCCGGGGTGAGCGTCCGCTTGGTGAGACGCGGGAGCGGCTCCGCCAGCAGGTCCTCCAGCACCTGGCCCGGCGAGAAGGCCAGGATCGCCTTTCCCAGCGAGCTGGCGTAGAGAGGCAGCTGGAGGCCGACCTCGAGCACGCCGAAGGCCGAGTCGGGGCGGAAGACGTGGTGCACGACCACGACGCTGTCGCCGTGCATGACGCCGACGCGGACGGAGGAGCGGGTGCGGCCGGCCAGCCGGTCGGCGTGCCCGATGGAGCGCGCCCGCAGCTCGTTCAGGTCGAGGTAGGAGTAGCCGAGCTGGAGTAGGCCGGGACCGAGCTGGTACTTGTCCGAGTGCCGGTCCTGCTCGACGAAGCCGTGGTCCTGCAGGGTCTGGAGGAGGCCGTGGACCGTCGGCCGCGCCAATTGAAGCCGGTCTGCCAGCTCGCTGACGCCCAGGCGTCGAGGTCCGCTGGCCAGCGCTTTCAAGATCGCGGCCGCCCGGTCGATCGATTGGATGGAGCCGCGGCGTCCGGGGGTGTTATTCGGCATTGCTGAATTCCTGTCGGTAGTGTAGACTGCCGTCGGCGGCCTGGCACGGCCTCCTGGGAGTGACGAAATTGGTCGGGATTGTACTGGTGTCGCACAGCTCGGAGCTCGCTCGCGGGCTCGCGGAGGTGGCCGCCCAGGTGGCCGGACCCGAAGTTCGCGTGGAGCCGGCCGGCGGCGGCCCGGACGGCAGCCTTGGTACCAGTGGCGACGTGGTCCGGGAGGCGATCGCGCGGGCGGATGCCGGCGCTGGCGTCGTCGTGCTGGCCGACCTCGGCAGCGCCGTCTTGACGGTCCGCCACCTGCTGAAGACTGAGCTGAACGGCCAGGTCAGGCTCGTCGACGCGCCCTTCGTGGAAGGGGCGGTGTCGGCGGCCGTCACCTCCGCCGCCGGGGCCGCGCTCGACGACGTGGCACGGGCGGCCGAGGAGGCGCGTGGTGCCCGCAAGCTCTGAGGTGCTGGTGGCCCTTCCCGCGGACGTCGCCCTTCATGCCCGGCCGGCCGGGCAGTTCGTGAAGGCGGCGATGGGCTTCAAGTCGCAACTGACGGTCGCGGTGGACGGTCG
>VBGR01000075.1 GCA_005880695.1 Chloroflexota bacterium | reverse complement strand
GTTGGTCAGGCCTGGACCCTGGTGTGTGGTGCAGACGCCGAGCCGCCCGGTCACGCGCGCGTACGCGTCCGCCATTGTGACCGCGGCCGTCTCGTGACGGGAAGCGAAGAAGCGCGCCCCTCCCGCGACAAGAGCATTGGTGACCTCGAGGTTGCCGCTGCCAAGGAGCCCGAAGGCGTCTCGCACACCCAGCTCGGCCAGCGTCTGGCCGACCGCCTGGGCGACTCTCACGGGCTGACGAGGGCGAGCACCCGGGCCGGGCTCCCCGACCCCCGGACGATGGGCAGCGGCGCCACGATGAGAACGATGCCGGTCGCCGGCAGCCGGTCGACGTTGGCGAGCTGGGTGAGCCCAAACTTGCCCGCCCCGAGCATGAAGGCATGGCAGGGGAAGGGCGGGTCGAAGCTGTGCGCGGCCCCGGCGTCGGTGCCGACCGTCTCGACCCCGATCCCAACGACTGGCGACTCCGAAGCGAGCCAGCGCGCGCACTCGACCGCCAGTCCAGGCGTGTGCGGCCCGGTCTCACTCGAATTCAGGAAGGCCCGCTCGTCATCGACCCGAGCGCCCCAGCCGGTCCGGTAGAGCAACCAGCCGGTGGGCAGTGGCCCATGGTCCCGCTGCCAGGCTTCGACGTCGGCGATCTGGAGCAGGTAGTCCGGGTCCCGTGCGCACTCGGCGGTCTTGTCGATCACGACGGCCGGCGCGATCAGCTGCTTGGCCGGCACTTGCGAAACATCGAGACCGTCCTTGCCGGTGACCCAGTGCACGGGCGCATCGAAGTGAGTGCCGACGTGCTCACCTGTCGCGATGTCGTTCCAGTACCAGGCCGGGCCGCGCTCGTCATAGCGGCTGATCTCCTGCAGAGAGAAATGCTTCGTGTTCACAAATGGCGGCGGCAGCTGGATCACCGGCGTGTGCTCCGAGAGCGCCGCGGTGAGGTCGATGACCTCGATGGCCCCTGCCGTGACACCGCCCAGGAAGTCGCTCAAGACGGACACTGCCGTCTAAAGGTAGCTCGGCTGCCGGGTCAGATAGCTCCGTTGGACGGTTTGGTCGCACAGGCCGCCAGCTGGGCGGCATCGATGGTCGCTGCCGGCAGCGACGGGGGCGTCGCGAAGGCGGCCTGATGGAAGTCGAAGAACTCCAGCATCGGATTGGCATGCGCATCGCGGTTGGTCAGCGACGGCAGGTCAAACCGCCTCTCTATGAACCGCAGGATTGAAGTGTGGTCGTGGACCGTATTCGAAACCGCGCGCGGGCGGGAGTAGGGAGAGACGACCACGACCGGGAGCCGGATGCCGTAGCGATCGAAAGCGGCGGGGACATCCCCGGGTTGCAGCAGCGGCGCGATGCCGTCCGGGACCGGCGCGGGAGGCGGCGCCACGTGGTCGTAGAACCCGCCGTGCTCGTCATACGTCAGGAACAGCGCCGAGCTGCTCCAGTTCGGGCTCTGGAAGAGTGCGTTGATGACCCCTGACGTGAAGTTCTGGCCGACCTGGACGTTGGACGGCGGATGCTCGTCATTTTCGACCGTGTTCGCAGCGACAAAGATCGGATCGATGAACGAGACCTCTGGCAGCCGCCCCGCGGCAGCGTCGGCGTAGTAGTCGCTCATCGGGACGACGTTGCCGGGAGCGTGGTTTCTGACGTACGCGAAGATATCGGCGAACGCGATCTGCGAGTAGTAGACCTTCCAGCTCACGTGGGCGGCGTCAAGCAGGTTGAAGACCGTCGGCTGGTCGAACCCGGTCGGCCCGGGCAAGTCGTTGCGGATGTGGCCGAACGAAGTGCCCGCGAGCAGGTAGAAGCGGTTGGGGAAGGTGGGCCCGAGCAGCGAGGCGAAGTAGTGGTCGCCGGTTGCGAAGGTGTGGTAGAGGCCGTAGTAGAAGGGCAGGTCGCCGCCGTCGTAATAGCCCATCGTCCGGCTCCCGGTCGGATCTGCCGGCACGGCGTTCGCGGCAGTGAAGCCATCCATGCGGCCGCCGTCCCACGACTGATGAGTGCCATTCCAGGAGTGGTTGAGGTCGGCGACCTCGCAGTACTCCGTCTTATGGAAGGCTGTGATCGGTGGCCCGGTGGGATTGAGCGGGTTCGGGTTGCTGGCGCCGGCCGGCGGCCCGAAGTAATGATCGAGCGAGCGGTTCTCCTGCATCAGAACGAGGATGTGCTGGATGGGGTTGGCGGCCGCCTGAGCCGGAATGCCGCCTCCTGAGCTCAGCAGGACGGACGCAAGGGAAGCGATAAGGGCCTGGCCTGCGCGGCGACCGAGATGGTTGGACCTGCTACGACTCACGGTGGGGCCGACCTCCACGTTGTCAATGAGAGACACACCAATGCTGAGCGGCATCTGGTTAATAAGAGGTTAGCGCGGACCTAACGATTTCCGGGACTGCTAGGCTGGGCCATGCTTAGAATCTGCCCATCGACTTGCCGAAGGAGGGCGCCGAAATGTACGGAACCATCGCGAAGTACAGCGTCAAGCCAGGCCGCCTGGATCAGTTTGTCGCCGAGATGAAGCGGTTCGAGGGATCGCCTCCCGAGGGTTGGGTCTACCACACGGTCTTCCAGAGCGTGTCCGACCCAAATGAGATCTGGATGAGCGTTGTCTTCGAGAGCGAAGAGGCATACAAGCGGTCCGCCGACAGCCCGGAGATGGATCAGGAATACCGCCGGACGTTGGAGCACCTCACCCAGGAGCCGGAGTGGCATGACGGGCATGTGATCCACGAGGCGATGCGAAGCCAGGCGCCCGCCTGATCCGCCCAAGCACCGCGGAAACGCCGGCTTCGCCCGGCGCCTGAGCGCCCGAAGCGTGGTGGACCGCGCACCAACCCGATCTCAGGCTGGCGGAGCTGCTCGCGGCCCTCTCGCTGGTGACCGACCTGGCGGCGCCGTGGTCACGCCCCAGGGCACGATTCCGGCGACCGGTAAGACTGTCAGCCTGCCCAGCATCGGCATCTACGAGCTCCGCGACGGCAAGCTCGCGGGCAGCCGCGGCATGTACGACCGGTTGGATGTCATGAGCCAGCTGGGGCTGCTGGGCGCCTCCGCCCAGGCCTGACCGCACTCAGCAAAGCAACGGCACGAGGTGGGCCGGCAGCGGTTGCCGGTCTACCGCGCGTGGTCGACCCGGCTAGGGCAGCGGCGGCGCGGCTTGATAGCTGGCCGGCAGCGGCGTCGCGGTCGCAGCCGAATCAACCTCGACGATGTCAGCTTTCATCGGCGCGAGCGCCCCGAGGAGTTCCTCCTGCTCCGCCTGGGGAACGTTGAACTTGTTGAGCGTGGCGACAAGGTTCGCGACGAGCGCATCAAATTCGCCGGCCGTGACACCGAGACCTCGATGCGTCTCCTTCATGTCCCGCCCTATATACGTGCAGGGTCCGCCGGTCGCCTCGCAGAGCTGGTCGACCAGCATCTTCTTGAGGCGTGGGATATCGGTGCGGGCGAACTTCTGGTTGATGCGATCGTCAGCTGCGCAGAGCGCAACGAAGTCGTCCACGACCGCCTTGATAGCATCCAGGCCCCCGAGCCTGTCGTAAAGCGAACTCGCCATGGCTCCTCTACCCCCTTGGAAGCTGCGCGACAGCAGTGGCCGAATTCACTCTACGCTCGGGATCGGGAGCCGTCTACCGCTTAGGCAAGTCGCTTCCAGTCAGTGCCGTTCCACGCCGCCCGAGTCGGGTGGTAACCCTGGCGAGGCCGGTTGCAGAGCAACCGGGGGGGACCTTAACTCGCTTGTGCATCTTGATCGACCAGGGCGGGATCGCACCGATCATGGGCCCAGGCACCGTTGCCCTGCAGCAATCTCCGGAGGATCCGCCTCATGGCCCGAACATCTCCGGCCGAAAGGTGTCGCGCGAAAGCCGTCTCGAACCCCTCCTCGAAGGCTACCTGGGCCGACGCCAATACGGCCTTCCCTCTCGGCGTGAGCTGGGCATAAGTGACCCGGCGGTTCTCAGGAGGCGTCTCGCGGGACACGAGGCCACCTTCCACCAGACGGTCTACGAGCCGCGTCACCCCGCTTTTGCTGGCGAGCAGGAGCCCTGCGATTTCTGTCATCTGGAGCCGCTTGGCGGGAGTGCCGTTGAGCCGCCAGAGAAGTTCGAACTCCGCGCCGGAGACGCCGGCGGCTCTCTCCAGTCGCTGATCCAGCGCCGTCTGCACCACGTGGGCCGCCTGGCCCAGATTCACCCAGGCCCCAAGAAGCTCCTCGTCCGGCATGGCCAGACTCTACACCTCAAAAGTTGACTTAGCAATATTGCTTGGCGTACAGTTGTCAAAACAACTTCAGAGTCCAGGGAGGTTCGCTTTGCGCGCTTTCGCAATCGACCAATTCGGAGAAAAGGGATCCGTCCATGAGCTGGATGAGCCGCGGCCAGAAGACGGCCAGGTGCGGGTGAAGGTGGAGGCGGCATCCGTCAATCCCGCCGACCTCTACATGATGAAGGGTGCCTACAAGGACTTTATGGAACACCGCTTCCCGCTCGTTCCCGGCCAGGACCTCGGCGGCGTGGTGGACGCGGTCGGCGCTGGGGTTACGGAACTACAGGTGGGCGATCAGGTCTTCGGCAACCACGGGAAACAGATAGTCGGCGAAGGCACCCTCGCCGAGTACGTGATCGCATCTCCCGGCACACTTGCCCGACGGCCGGCGAGCGTGGACGCGCCTTTCGGAGCCGCCCTCTCGCTGGCCGGTGTCTCAGCCTTGCAGATGGTCGAGGCAGCGGACCTCCAGCCCGGCGACGTTGTCCTGGTCATCGGCGCGGCCGGCGGGATTGGCAGCATCGTGCTGCAGCTGGCGGCAGCCTCAGGCGCCAAGCCGATCGCGGTCACGCGAGCGGTCAATCACGACTACGCGCGCGGCCTCGGCGCGACAGAGACGATCGATTACACGACCCAGGACGTCTTCGCGACGGTTCGCGCCGCCCATCCCGACGGAATCGCCGCCATCTTCGATCAGGTCGGCGACAAGGAGGCCAACAAGCGCTTGGCCGAGCTGGTTCGCAAAGGTGGACGGTTCTTCTCAATGGCCGGAGGGGCCGACGCCGAGACCCTGGCCGCACGGGGAATCAAGGCTGTGAATGTCAGGACTCAGGTGACGACCGACAAGCTGGACCGCCTGGCGGAGGACGTCGAGGCGGGCAAGCTGAAGCGGCCGGAGATCCGGACCTTCCGGCTCGAGGACGCCGTCGAAGCCGTGACCGAGATCGGCTCCGGCCACGTTCGGGGCAAGCTCGTCGTTGCGCCTTGACAACGGCGGCTAGCGCGGTCGTCTAGTCGCCGGCCGCGCCGTCTCGCACGGCGCGAGGCATGCCACTGCCCAGCTCTCGTTCGGGGAGCGGATGGATGTCGAACGCGTCGGCCAGCCGCACGAAGAGGTTGAAAAGCGCTCCGACGTAGACGGCCTCCCCGATCTGCTCGTCGCTCCAATTGGCGTCCCGGAGCGCCTGTACCTGTTCATCGGTGATTTTGTACGCATGCCGTGTCAGGGTCGTGATGAACTCGAGGAGGAGGCGCTCTTCGGGCGTCACCTTGGCGGCCTCGAGGTCGCCATCGCGGAGCGCCTGGGCGGTTTCGCTGAACTGCTCGCCCTGCAACTGCAGGAACCACGTGTGGCTGCTCAGTCAATAGTGGCAGCGGTTGAGTGCAGAGACCCAGGAAGCGATCATCTCGTGCTGCGCGCGGGTCAGGTAGCCGCCCGAAAAATGCATCTGTGACGCAGCGTCGATTGCGAGCATGAAGTCGGGTCGCTGGCTCATGGTCCGCAGGATGTCCGGCACGTTGCCGGCCAGGGATCGGGAGCGGATACCGGCGAAAGCCTCCGCGGTCGGACCGTCCGCCTCGCCGTCCTCGATCCACTTTATGCGCGGCATCACAGGCCGCTGCCATACCCGCCGCCTCGGGCGCGGCGGTCAGCGGCGCCACCGTCCACCGACGTTGAGGACCACCTCACAGTCGCAGTAGCCTCCCCGCGCTTTGAACTTGGACAGCGTCGCAGCGATCGTGGGCTGCGCCAGCCCCATCGCAGTCAGGATGGCGATGCAAGCCCGGTGATCGCCAAAGCATGTCCACTCGTCTTCGCGGAAGTTGCAGCCTTCCGCTCCTTGCAGTCGGTCAAAGAAGGTGCCCCAAGACGGATGGCCGGGCACGAGTGGAGCGGATACGGTGAGCTCGGGGTGGTCATTCATGCCGGTATCCAAGCCGACCCGCCGGCAGGCAACAACGCTCTTTACAAGGTCACATTGACCGGCGGCTGTCCAGTGGCGGAGTTGGGAGCGCGTGACGCCGGCGTAACCGGCGCGCCGAACTTTCGCCACAAAGAGCCACCAGAATTCGGGCCGGAAATTCCATCCGAAATGACAGCACTCCTGAGTCCCACCCTCGACGCCCGCGCCTACCTGGCGGTGATCTACTGCATCGCCCGGATCCCGCTCGCCTTCTTCTACCTGGCCCTGATCTCGATCGGCCTGTCGCTCTCCTTCAGCCTGATCTGGGTCTTCGGGATCGGCGTCCCCATTTTCATCGCCCTCTTGCTGATCATCTGGTGGACGGTCGGGTTCGAGCGCGAGCTGGGCGCCTGGTGGTTTGGGTTCCATCTCCGTCCGATGGCGATCAGCGGGTCGCAGGCGAGCAGCTGGTGGACGCGGTTGCTCGCCTTCCTGAGCAACCCCGTCACCTGGAAGAGCCTGGCTTTCGCTGTCGTCCAGATCCCCGTCGGCTTCGCGATCGGCGTCGGACTGCTGGCCGGACTGGCCTTGGCCGTCGGGATGATCGCGGCTCCCTTCCTCTATAGCTTCAGTGCCGTCTCGGCGCAACCCGGCGACCCCGCCTACAACGCATTTGGCCTCGGCGAGTCGGCCGCCACCCTACCTCTCCTTGTCCTCGTCGGCGCGCTTGGGCTGGCGATCGGTGTCGGCCTCCTGCACGCTGCCCGGGCGGTCGTGATCTTCTACGAGTTCCTGACGCGCACCATGCTGGGCGTGAGCCAGGCGCAGCTCGACCTCGCGACGGCTCAGAGCGCGGTCGTGGTCGAGTACCAACGGGCCGAGCGCTCGGAGCACGACCGGCGGCAGCTGGTGGTCAACATGGGCCACGAGATCCGCACGCCGATCGCCTCTATCCGCGGCCATGCTGAAGCACTGCTCGACGGCGCCGGCAAGCCCTCCGAGGAGGAGATGAAGCGCTACCTGGAGGTGATCCAGCGGGAGACCGAGCGGCTGGGCGCGCTGGTTGACGATCTCCTTGTGGTCGCCCGCGGCGAGGCCGGCGAGCTCAGCCTCGACCTCCGCCCGGTCGATGTGGCGGCCGTTGCCGCCGAGGTCGTCGAAGCCCTGGCGCCGATCGCCCTCCGGGACCGGAAGGTGAAGCTGGTCGCCCAGCTCCCCGAGCCAGGGACGCCGCCGGCGACTGCCTGGGCCGACCGCGACCGCCTGACCCAGGTGCTGATGAACCTGGTCCGCAACGGAATCGCTTACACCCCGGACGGCGGGATCATCTCGGTCGCAGTAACCCCGGCCGGCGACCGGATTGAGATCGCCGTCGCCGACACGGGCGTCGGGATCGCCGCCGAGGACTTGCCGAGGATCTTCGACCGCTTCTACCGCACCGACGAGTCGCGCTCGCGAGCCACCGGCGGCTTCGGCCTTGGCCTGGCCATCAGCCGCGATCTGGTCGAAGCGATGACGGGCACGATCGAGGTCGCCTCCGAGCCGGGCCTGGGTAGCCGATTCACGGTTCGCCTCCGCGCTCACCAGCCCGAGGTGGCCCGCTGATGGGACTGGTGCTGGTGGTGGAGGATGAAGTCGACCTCAACAACCTGATCCGCGATCAGCTGGTCGGAGCCGGCCACTCGGTCGAGCAGGCCTTCGACGGTGGGTCTGCGGTCGCGGCGATCGAGAAGTCTGTCCCCGACCTGGTCCTGCTCGACTGGATGCTGCCCGACCTTGACGGCCTGACCGTTTGCCGGCGGATCCGCGAGCGCCACGTGATGCCGGTCATCATGCTCACCGCGCGGACCGACGAGATCGACCGGGTGCTTGGGCTCGAGGTGGGTGCCGACGACTACGTGACGAAGCCCTTCTCGATGCGCGAGCTGCTGGCGCGGGTCCGCGCCAACCTCCGCCGGGTGGAGCTGGACGCCCGCCCGACCGATGGCACCGGAGCCGAGGGCAACCGGGAGACGATCCAGTTCGGCGGCCTGGTGGTCGACCCCACCGCCCATGCCGCAAGCGTGGATGGCAACCCTCTCGACCTGACACCCAAGGAGTTCCAGCTCCTCCACCTTTTCGCCGCCAACCCCGGCCGCGCCTTCAGCCGCGAGTTCCTGATCGAGCGGGTCTGGAACGGCGACTTCGACGGCTATGACCGCGCTGTCGACACCCACGTCACGCGGCTCCGGCGCAAGCTCGGCCGGCTCGGCGAGCACGTCCAGACTGTTTGGGGTGTCGGCTACCGGTTCACGAGGCCGGAGGGATGAGCAGCGTCAGCCAGGCACCACTGGCACGTCGCGACCCACCCTGGTGGGTGGTTCTTCTGGCGATCCCGCTCTTCGGCAGCTCCCTGATCTTCCTCCTCTTCGCCGGCATCGCTGGAATCAGCTGGATCGACGCCGTCAGCGCGAGCCGCCAAGTCAGCAGCGCGGCGGTACTGCCCGCCGGCGGGACCGTGACCATCGACGCCAACAGCGCCGCCGTCCACATCGAGGCGGGACCCTCAGGCGAGGTCTCGGTCCAGGACTCGATGCACGTCCGGAGCGCGACCCGCGGCCTGGCTCGGGCGGCCTTGGAGACCTTCGCCCGCTCCACCATCAGCGGCACCGGCGCCGGCGCCACGGTTGCCATCCCGACCCCTGAGAAGTTCAACCTGAGCGCCTTCGACGTCCGCCGCGAGGTCACCGTCCGGATGCCGGCGGATGCCCCTCTCAGGCTTCGCGGCCAGGCGGTCAGTGCCGACATTCACGACTTGAGCGGCACCCTGGACCTCAGCGTCCAGGCGGGGGCGATCCGGCTCCGCAACACAGTCGTCAACGGTTCCGACCGGATCGCCGCGAGGTCGGGAGCGATCGACTTCGAAGGCTCATTGGTGGGAGGCAGCCTGGATGTCGAGACCGTCTCGGGGGCCATCCATCTCGCGCTGCCCCGCGGTACCAATGCCAGCTACGACATAGCGACCACCAGCGGCGCGATCTTCATCCAGCCGGAGAGCGGCAGCCCGGTCATGGCAGCCGGCAACGAGCGGTCGGTGACGGGCGTGCTGGGCGCCGGCGGCGGCACCGCGATCAAGCTGCGGGCGACCTCGGGCGCGATCGCGGTCCGCGTCGGCTAAAGCGCTGGGACCGGAAAGAGGCAGCTTCGAAACCCTTCCGCCCTAGTTTCGCCACACGGGGACGCCATATTTCAAGGCGCTTGGAAGAGCCGGCTACGTCAACTATCAAGAGGAAAGAGGGAATATGAACTACGGCTATCTGATCAAACGAGCCTTCGATATCGTGGCCCGGCGGCCTTACCTGTGGTTACTCGGCTTCCTCGCCGGCGGGGCGACAACTTTCAACTTCCCGAACTCAAACTACAGCCGGCCCACTGCGTCCGGCGCTTACCACGGACCAAACTGGGCCGTCCTCCAGAACTTCTGGAATGACAATTGGCTCTGGATCGCCGGCATCCTCGTCTTCGTCGCCATCCTCGGCATCGTGTTGTTCGTCCTCGGCTGCATCGCAGCCGGCGGGGTTATCCACGCCGCTGTCGAACACGATGCGGGCCACGAGTACCGGCTGGGAAAGGCCTGGCGCGCCGGCTACGCGACCGCCTGGCGGATCGCCGGCCTGCGGCTGCTCACCTTCGTGCTGGCAATCCTGCCCGGACTCCTGGTCGGTGCCCTGGTCCTGGCGGCTGTCGCGGGCGCCACGAGCTCCGCCGCGGCGGGCCTGAGCTTCGGGCTCCTGGCAGCCATGGCCTCCCTCGTCTCAATCGCGTTCTGGCTCACTCTCGGAGTTTCCTACGAACTCGCCAAGCGGCTCATCGTGTTGGAGGATGGTCGCGTCGCGGAGAGCCTGCGCAACGGCTTCGGGATGATCCGCCGGCACTTCAAGGAGGTCGTCTTCGGCTGGCTGATTTTGATTGCCCTGTCGATCGGCGTCGGAATCGCCATGGTGGTTCTCGCCGCAGTCGTCGCAATCCCGGCGGTCGCGCTTGGCTTCGGGAGCTGGGCAATCGGCGGAGCGACCGGCCTGATCGTCATCGGATCCTTCGCTGCGGTCTTCGCGCTAGGTGTTCTTTTGGCAGCGCACGCGGCCTACTCGTCGTATTCGTCGGTCTATTGGACGTTGCTCTTCCGGAGCATCCGCACGCTGCCGGAACCCACAGCAACGGGTGCGATCGTGCCCGCGGCGTGAACCTCGCCGTTTGGGACGGGCTCCCGGTTTGAGGGAGCCCGTCCCAACGGAGATGCGAAGAGCCAGGCAGGTAAACCGGGACATTTTGTCTATCCCGACGCCTTAACCCAGGAGCATTTGACCCATTGACGCCTGCCGAGCCAGGGTGATATCTGCTGTCTGACGTCTGCATCCGACACGACGGGGGGCGCTGCTATCACTAGGAAGTTCCTGAAGCCACTATCGGCGCTCGTCACGGTCGGTGTGGCACTTGTCGCGACGCAGGTATGGGCGAACCCGCCCTTCCCGAACAGCACCTACAACCTGTACGCGAATAACCAGCTGGTCGGCGTCCTTAAGATCCCGTGCTCACCATCGGCACCCCCAACTTGCAAGGGCGGGGACCAACCGGGCGCGACGCTTGACGCGGGTTCGTACGTGGAAGCTGCCTGCACGACTGCTTCCGGTAACTCCTTCACAGCGCACAGCGACCTCCAAGGCATTGCGATCAACAACCCGGCAGGGGTCATCAACGCGTTCCCTGCGGCATCCAGGAAAAACGTAATCATCGTCGATCCCTCGAAAGGAACAGACTTCGGCACGCTGATCAACCCTCGCTTATTCATGCGCTGGTACCCGAGTCAGAGCGGAGCTCCGACGCAATCCCCGCCGCAGGGGCCTCCCGGGGGAGGGCAGACGGCTTCGGGTCCATCACCTGGCGACATCGGAACCGGAAGCTTCGGCGGCCGGAACAACCCTCCGAGCGCTTCGTCCCAGCGACAGTTCTTCTGCTCGTTCTCCCAGAACTTCTTCGCGCAGAAGATTAGCGGTTAGTCGAACCTTTCCTTGCCGACCCCGTTGCGTGTATCAGAGCGTTTTGACGCCTTCAGGTTGTTGAAGTACCGGCGCGATTAGAGCGCCTCGCCCATAGCAGAACGACAGTCCTAGGCCAAGCGCTCTATTGTGTCCCGGCCCACCTGTCCAGCAGACTCCGCGTCAGCAATAGGTCTTGACCTGCGCGACCGTCTGGCGGGACTTGCTTTGGTTCCTGCGTCAGGAAATTGACCGTCCGCCGGTAGGGCCGCAACGGCAGTTGCAAACAAAGGGAGGGGCACATGAAGCGCTGGAATCGGGTATCGCTTGCGATAGCAGGCTTGGCTTTACTTCTTACCGCCTGCGGTGGCAGTGCGGCCGTTACTTCTGGACCGCCACGTTTGATCGTGGGCGCGCTCCACGTGGGCTCCGTGAAGGATGCCGGATACAACGAAGCTCAACACGCCGGACTCGCCAAGCTGATGGCGAACGTCTCTGGCATCAAGCTGCTCGAGGCGGAGAACATCCCAGAGGGACCTGACGCCGAGCGCGTCATGGAAGACATGATTCGCCAGGGGGCGAAGCTGATCTTTCCGCAGAGCTTCGGCTATCAGGACTTCGCGCTGAACGTCGCCAAGAAGTATCCGGACGTCAAGTTCGAGCATCCGGCCGGTTACAAGTCGGCGGACAACTTCGGAACCTACTGGGCCTCGAGCCATGACCTCAGCTATCTGCTGGGTGTGGCCGCCGGCAAGGAGACCAAGACCAACAAACTTGGCTTCGTTGCGGGCTTCCCGATTCCGCAGATCCTCGCCACCGTGAATGCGTTCCACGAGGGCGCACGGTCGGTTAATCCCAACGTCACGACTCACGCCGTTTTCAACGGTTCCTGGGTCGACCCCGGCAAGGAAGCCACAGCGACCAACGCTCTGGCGGACGAAGGGGTTGACGTTGTGACCATGGTCGTGGACTCCCCGATCACGGTCGTCCAGACCGCCGAGAAGCGCGGTATCCACTCGATCGGGTACCACTACTCCGGCGTCAGCCAGTTCGCGCCAAAGGGCTGGATCAGTGGCGTCACCTTCGAGTGGGGCGACATGTTCACCCAGTTCGCGAACGACACGATTGCGGGAACCTGGAAGAGCCAGAGCCTGCTACCCGGACTCGGAAGCGGAACGGTCAAGCTGGCTGACTGGGGCAAGAGCGTGCCGCAGGACGTCAAGGACCAGGTCGCCACCGAGCAGAACGCATTCCTTGCCGGAACGCGACATGTCTTCCAGGGTCCTGTGTACGACCAGCAGGGCAAGCTTCGCATCAAGTCTGATGAGATAACCACCCCCGCGGCAGAGGGCAACTTCATCAACACTGATGACTGGCTCGCTCAGGGCGTCATTGGTCAAACCAAATGAGCGCTGTCAGCGTTGCGACACTGAATCAGAGAGTCGACGCCGCAAACGCTGAGGTGTTCGATCGGATAGTCGCCGCGGATCCGGTCCTGGTCGATATCGCACCAGCCGGAGACGTCATCCCCGGCATGCAGGACAAGATGATCCTGCATGCCGGTCCGCCGGTCGACTGGGAGCACATGTCAGGAGCGCAGAAGGGCTCTTGCATCGCTCTTGCACTCTTCGAGGGCTGGGCGGCTAGCGCCGACGAGGCGATCGAGCTGCTCAGCAGCGGAAGGATCTCGTTTGAGCCCAACCATCACCACGACGCCGTCGGCCCGATGGCCGGCACGACGTCACGGTCGCTTCCCGTCTACGTCGTAGAGAACGCGACCTATGGCAACCGGGCCTACTGCCGCCCAGCTGAGTGGCTTCAGCAGTTCGGCGCCTACAGCGAGGCGTCGGTAGCGATTCTGAGGAACTGGCGCGATCTCCAGGCTCCCCCCTTGGCCCGTGGCATCCGGCAGGCAGGCGGAATCAAGCTCAAGCCGCTGATCGCTAAGGCACTCCAGATGGGAGACGAGATTCACAACCGGCCGCTCGCCGGTTCAAGCCTGCTCGCTAAAGCCTTACCTCCGGCAATGCTGCAGGCGGGGCTGTCGACGGAAGAGCTCAAGGAGGGCTTCACGTATCTCGCACTCAACGATTTCCTCTTCCTGCCGGTCTCGATGGCCTCGGCCAAGAGCGCGGCCGATCCGGCTCGGAACGTGGATTACAGCACTGTCGTCACGGCTATGTGCCGCAACGGGACCGAGTTCGGCATCCGCGTGAGCGGCCTCGGTGACGAATGGTTCACAGCGCCTGCCGGGCGACCAAAGGGTCGGTTGATGCCCGGCTTCTCCGAAGCAGATATCGGCGGCGACATGGGTGATTCGACCATCACCGAAACGGTCGGCTGGGGGGCCTTCTGCCTGGCTGGAGCTCCAGGGATTCTGGGGCAGACAGGTGGCACGTTCGAGGAAGCCCTCGCGTACAGCCGCCAGATGTACGAGATCACGGTCGGCGTTAGCCCGGACTACCAGATTCCGGCTCTCGACTTTAAGGGAGCGCCGGTCGGCATCGACATTCGGAAGGTCGTGGAGACGGGGATCGTGCCCGTTCTGGACTCGGCGATGGCGCACCGCGAACCCGGCTACGGCAACCTCGGAACCGGCCTTGTCCGGCCTTCAATCGAGTGTTTCAAGGCGGCGCTCGCCGCCTTTACGAAGCGATACGGAACCGCCTGAGGGGAGAAATGACGACTGAAGTTGCAACCGTCGAATCCATAGCGCCGACTCCGCCATCGCAGCCGATGATGGCATTGCGGTCTATCACAAAAAAGTTTCCGGGCCTCGTCGCCAACGACGCCGTGGACCTCGACATCTTCGGCGGTGAGGTCCATGCGGTGTTGGGCGAAAACGGCGCTGGCAAGAGCACCCTGATGAAAGTCGCATACGGCTTTTACAGGGCCGATTCGGGAGAGATGCAGCTCAACGGCCAGACGGTCAAGATTCGAACCCCGTACGACGCGCGCCGGCTGAACATCGGCATGGTCTTCCAGAACTTCACGCTCATCCCGGCCTTCAGCGTGGCCGAGAACATCGCGCTCTTTCTGCGTGACCTGCCCCTGCTAATGGACAAGAAAAAGATCGCGCGCGAAATCGAAGAATTGTCGAACCGGTTCGGTTTCAGCATCGACCCCAACCAGTTGGCTGGGAGGCTGTCAATCGGCGAGCAGCAAAAGGTCGAGGTGCTAAAGCTATTGCTCGCGGGTGCGCGGCTGCTCGTCTTCGACGAGCCCACAAGCGTGCTGCCGCCTCACGAGGTCGATGGGCTCTTGCAGGTCTTTGACCGCCTCAAGGAGAGCGGCTTCGCCGTCATCTTCATCACCCACAAGTTGGATGAGGTCCTCCGGAGCGCAGATCGAATCACCGTCATGCGCAAGGGAACCGTGAGCGGAACCATGTTGGTCGCCGGGGCGACCCAGGACAGCCTCATCTCCATGATGTTCGGAACAGCTCCTCCCGCGCAGCCGCGGCGGCGCAAGCCGGCGCCAACCGAGGATGTTGCGCCCTTCTTGGAGCTACGGGGAGTCGAGACTCGAAGCTCGAACGAAGCCCCCAGCTTGAAAGGGATCGACCTGATGGTCCGTCCGGGCGAGATCGTGGGCGTCGCCGGGCTGCCCGGCAACGGGCAGACAGCGCTCGGGGACGCAATCCTTGGAGTCGAGAAATGCTCGAGCGGCCGGAAGCTCCTGCTCGGCGAGAATGCGACTGGCTGGTCAGTGGCGAGGACCCGCGCCGCCGGCGTGGGATTCATCCCAGAAAACCCGATCTGGATGGCCGTCGTGCCCGCGATGTCCTTGCAGGAGAACATGGCGCTCGCAGGCACTGCCGCATACAGCAAACAAGGCGGCTTCGCCATGGATTGGCCGGCCGTGAGATCGCATTTGAGCGATACTCTTGACAGGCTGGGGTTGAAGATCCCGCCGCCTGGCACCGCGGCTCAAAACCTGTCAGGCGGGAACCTCCAACGCTTCATAATCGCGCGCGAGCTGGCTTCAAATCCAAAGCTCGTGATCGCTTTCGATCCGTGTCGCGGTCTCGATGTTGCAACCGCTGCCCAGACTCGGGACCTGCTCATGGCGGCGCGCGACGCCGGCCAAGGTGTCCTACTCGTCTCTCAGGATCTAGCCGAGCTGTTCGCCCTCAGCGATCGCCTGCTCGTGCTCCGTGGAGGCAAGATCGCGGGTGAGTTCAAGCCCGAGGACACGAACGCTTATGAAGTCGGAAGGGTTATGACTGGGGCGACAGTCTGACGTGGCAGACGTACCCTACTTACCGAATTCGCTCGCGGACGCTTTCAGACGCGAACGGCTGCAGAACCTGGCCTCGCCGCTCAAGTGGCTGGCATGGGTCGCGCTCGCCTTTGGCATCTTCTCAGCCATTCTCCTGGCCTACGGGAAAGATCCCGTCCAGGCTTACAGCGACATCTTCAATAACACGCTGGCGAGCAGTTACGGCATGTCCGAGGTGATCACAAAAATGATCCCCTTGGTGATCATGGCCGTCGCGGTAGCTCTGCCTGCGCGCCTTGGCCTTGTGAACGTGGGCGGCGAAGGTCAGCTGTACATGGGCGGTCTCTTC
>VBGR01000074.1 GCA_005880695.1 Chloroflexota bacterium | reverse complement strand
ACCAGAAAGCAGCGCCAGGACCCAGAGGTACTTCCGCGTCCAGACGATCCGCAGGGACCGCTTCAGGATCTCTTCGTAGCGCAGTGCCTTCCCCTCAGCTCCGATATTAAGGACAGAGCGCGCTCTAGCCGGTCCCGGTTGGCCGGGTCGTTCAGCCAGCGGCTCTGCCCGGACGGATGCGGCAGAGGTACGACGACGGGTGCTGAGCCGAAGGCGCGCCCGACCCGCTCCTCCAGCGAGCCCGGTCCGAGGAACCGTGAGATGGCGAGCTGCCCGACCGCGATCACGACCGGCGGTCGCAGCAGCTCGAGCTCGGCGTCGAGCCAGCTGGCGCAGTTCTCGATCACGCCGCGCGACGGCCGCTGGTCGCCGCCTCCGCGCGGATTGCGACCGGGGAAGCAGCGCGCGACAGCCGCTATGTAGACGCGGCGCCGGAACTCTTCGGCCGACTCGAAGCCGGCCCGGATCATCCAGCGATCGAGCTCGCGGCCGGCGCGGCCGGAGAACGGCCGCCGGCTCTCCAGCTCCACCAGCCCGGGCGCCTGGCCGACCAGGAAGAGGCAGGCAGCGGCCGTGCCCGAGAAGGTCGGCGCGGCTACCGGCAGGAGCCCGTCCTGGACGCACCGGGTGCAGGCCCGGCAGCGGGCCTGGAGGTCTCTCAGCTCGGCGGCGATGCTGCGGCTCGGGCTCATTGCCAACGGCCTGGAGGTCCGGGCGCCGGCGCGGCCATCCCGGGCGTAGGATAGGGGCGGCGATGCTGGCGTCGGACGCCGACCGCGATCGGGTGCTGCAGCTCCTGAAGGAGCACTACGTAGCCGGACGCCTCACGCATGACGACCTCGCCGGCCGGATCGGCGAGACCATCAAGGCCAGGACCCTGGATGACCTGCAGGCTTCGCTGCGGGATCTGCCTTCGGCCCCCCTCCCCAGCCCCCTCCCCCCAAGGCCGGTGCCCGCCCCGGCCCCTTACCTCGTCACGCCGCCGCTGCCTTACGTCCACCGATCGCGCCACTGGGGCCGCGGCTACCGCCCCTGGACGGTCTGGCCGCTGCTCTGGATAGGCTTCTGGGTCTTTGGCAGCCACAACTGGTTTGCGGCCGGCGTGATGGTGCCGCTGCTGCTGATCGGCGGCGGCTGCTGGCTCCTGCTGCGCGGGAGTCGTCCCCGGCCGGAGCGATCGGCGTTGCCCCCGACCTCCCCGGCCCGGTTCTGACCTTTCCCTCTTTTCTGCCCTCCGGCGTAGTTGCTGCGCGAGTTATACCCCGCCGGCGCCTTTTACTTCACGTAAAAATTTACGGATCGCCTCGTTCACCTGGTCCGGCTGCGTCAGGTTTGACGCGTGCGAGCCGCCCTTGATGACGACCAACTGCGCCGCCGGCAGGCCCGCGGCGAGCGTCTCCGCTCGCTCCATCGGGATGGCGATGTCGTCGTCGCCGTGGATGACCAGCACTGGGACCGCGATCTCGCGCAGCCTTGAGGTGACGTCGTCGCGATCCATCAGGCAGCGATAGACAGCCTCCACCCCTGTCGCGTAGCGCTGCTGCCAGGTGGCGACCCAAGCGTCGCTCTTTTTGTATCGCCCGAGGATGACCGCCGCCACCATCTGACCGAGGGCCTCGCTGGGCCCGTCCGAGCTCCAGACCTGCGCCATCGTCTCGTAGTCGCCCACTTTCTCCGGCAGCTCCAGGCCGGCCTGGGAGTCGATCAGGACGAGGGCCTCCACCCGATCGCGGCGCTTGAGCGCCAGGCGCAGCGCGATGAAACCACCCTGGCTCATGCCGCCGACGACCGCCTGCCGGATGTCCAGGTGGTCGAGCAGGCCGGCCAGGTCCGCCGCCGAATCCCAGAAGGAGAACCTCTGTCCGTCCGAGACGGTCTGCCCGTGGCCGCGCTGGTCCCAGGTGATGACCCGCCACTCGTCGCGCAGGGCGGCGACCTGCGGGTCGAACATGGTCGAGTCCATGAGGAAGCCATGAGCCAGGACCAGAGGCACGCCGCCGCCACCCGTGTCTTCGAAGTGGATGCGCTGGCCGTTGATGTCCGCAAACGGCATAGCGTGTAATTCATATCGTGACCGAGGGCGGCGGGGTTGAGGGGGAATGGCCCCACTTAAGCGCGACGCCCGGCAAAGCCGGCTCCCCGCCCAGCCGCCTCGACGACCTGGAATTCCTGATCGAGACCGCGGAGTCGCTGGCGGCAACGCTAGACCTGGACCAGATCATCAAGCGCGCGACCCGAGCGCTGGCCCTGCTCGTCAAGCGCAGCGGCGAAGCACCCAGCCGAGCTGCCTTCCACCGCCTCTACCGCGGCCGGCTGGAGGTCCTGGAGGAGGTCGACGAGGCGGGCGCGCACTATGGCGGCGACTACCCTCTGGAGTGGAACCAGGCGGCCGAGCTGGCGATCCAGACCGGGCGGCCCAAGGCCGTGCGCGAGTCCGACCTGGCGCCGGAGATCCGCGCTCTCGCCCGCGAGCAGGGCTGGCGCGCGGGCGTGCTCGCCCCGGTCCGCGCCGGCGACCGCATCTACGGGCTGCTGATCGCGACCGCGCGCGACCGCGACCACTTCCACCCGGAGGACGAGCGGCTGATGGAGGTGATCGCCAGGCTCACCGGGCTGGCCATCGGCCACGCCGAAAACCTGGGCCGCCACCGCCGCTCCGCTCGCCGGATGGTCGCCCTGGACGAGGCCAAGTCCGAGTTCATGCGCCTCGCCTCGCACGAGCTGCGCGGCCCCCTGACCGTGATCAAGGGCTACCTCTCGCTGGTCCTGGACGGCTCCTTCGGCGAGCTCGCCCCGGCTGGCCGCCAGCCCCTGGAGCACATCGCCGCCAAGGCTCGCGAGATGGACCAGATCATCGAGCTGATGCTGGAGACGGCCCGGCTCGAGGACTCCCGCCTGCTCTTGAAGCCCGAGAAGATCGACCTTCTGGCGATCGTCCGGGAGGCCATCAAGTCACATCAGCCGCCGGGCGACACTCGCATCGAACTGCGGGCGCCCGAGCAAAAGGTGACGGTTAACGCCGACCGGGAGCGGACCGCAATCATCGTCGGCAATCTGTTCAGCAACGCGGTCAAATACTCACCGCCTGGCAGCCCGGTGCTGGCCCGCCTCTGGACCGAGAACGGCAGCGCGCTGGTCGCGGTCACCGACAGCGGTTTCGGGATCGCGGCCGAGGATCTGCCGAAGCTTTTCACCCGCTTCGGCCGCATCACGTCCGGCCAGGCGGCCAGCGTCAAGGGGACTGGCCTGGGCCTCTACCTCTCCCGGGAGCTGGCGCGGCTCATGGAGGGCGACGTCGTTTGCGAGTCGGAGGCGGGCGCAGGTAGCACCTTCACCCTCCGGCTGCCCCTGGCTTAGGCTGACGCCGAGAGCTCGCGCTTGACGACCTTTCCGGTCGCGTTGCGAGGCAGCTTGCGCACGAACTCCACCTTCTGCGGGACCTTGTAACGCGCCAGGTTGCCGCGCACGTGGCCTTTCAGGACCTTCTCGGTGAGCCGCGCCCGCGGCCGCCGCACCACGAACGCTTTCAGCGCCTGCCCGAACCGTTCATCCGGCACTCCCACAACCGCCACGTCGGCCACCCCTGGATGCGCCGCCAGCAGCTGCTCCACCTCGGCCGGGTAGACGTTCTCGCCGCCGGACACGATCATCTCGTCCTCCCGACCCTCCACAAAGAGGCGGCCGTCCGAGTCGAGGCGGCCGATGTCGCCGGTCGCCAGAAGACCGTCCAGGGTGGGCTTGCCACCGCCGCCCGTGTAGCCCTCGAACTGAGAGTCGTTGCCGACGAAGATCCGCCCGGGGACGCCGGCGGGCACCTGCCGGCCGAGGTCGTCATAGACGCGGACCTGGGTCCGCAGCGGGGCGCGCCCCGCGGTGCCCGGCGCCTCCCGGAGATCCTCGGGCGTGGCGATCGTGGCCCAGGCCGCCTCGGTCGAGCCGTAGAGGTTGTAGATGACGTCGCCGAACTCGTCCATGAAGCGCTCGGCAAGCTCGGCTGGCAGGGCCGACCCGGAGAGGGCGACCACCTCGAGCGAGGAGGTGTCGTACTTGCGGCGGGTGCGGCGGGGCAGCTCCATGATCCGCTGGATCATCACCGGCACGGCGACCAGCACCCGCGCCCGCTCGCGTTCGATTGCGGCGAGCGTGGCCTCGGGGTCGAAGCGGCGCTGCAGGATCAGCGTCGTCGCCAGCAGCAGCCCCAGCGTGAAGTGGCTGAAGCCCCAGGAATGGAAGAGCGGCGCCGCCATCACGACTCTGTCCCGAGCGCGCAGCGGGATCTTCGAAAGGAGCGCCAGCGCCGGCTGCAGGCTCGATGCGTTGGAGCGGGCAGCCCCCTTCGGCCGGCCGGTGGTCCCGGAAGTCAGGATGATGGTCCGGCCGCTCTGCTCGGGCGGGTCCAGCTCCGAGATCTCGTGCGTCGCGATCAGCGAGTCGAGGCTGCGCACCCGGCCATGGGCCCCGCCTTCGTTCCAGGCCAGGAACCGCTTCCGCCCACGGCCGGCGTCCTCGACCAGGTCGCCGAATTCCTGGTCGTAGACAAGTGCCCGGGCACCCTCCCGTTCGCAGACGTCGGCCAGCTGGGGCGCGGCGAAAGAGGTGTTGAGCCAGACCGCCGTGGCGCCGAGCTTCCAGAGCGCGACCGCCGTGAGCACGAAGTAGCGGTGGTTGCGGCAGAGGACCGCCACCGTGTCGCCGGTGTCGACCCCGCCCGCGTTCAAGCCCCGCGCCAGCGCGTTGGACATCGCCTCCACCTCGCCGAAGGTCAGCGACCCGGCCTCGTCGAGGAGGGCCGGTTCGCCCGGGTAGAGGGCGGCCGAGAGCGCGTAGCCGGCCGCCGGGTTGATGCCCCAGCGGGCCACCAGCGAACCGACCTCGAGCAGCTGGCCCAGTCCAAGGGGCCGGACAAGGCCCGCCGAGCGGAAGATGAGCACCGCCTCGGCCAGGTCCTTCGCACCTTCGAGCAACCGCGAGGTGAGCGGCGGCCCCACGCCCTCCTCGGCCTCGATCCGCTCTTTCAGGTTGGCCAGCGAGCGGCGGACGCTCTGCGTCACCATCGGCGCCGCGAGCGCGTCGGTTGCGTAGCCGGCGAGCGCCCACAGCCCGGAGCCGAGCAGCGACGGTGTCTTGTAGGTGAAGCGGAGCGTGACGCGCGTCGCCCCCTTGCCCTGGGGACGGATCCGGAAGCGCCCGCGATGGTCCAGGCCGGTGATCGAGGTCCACGCCACGTCCCAGCCCTCGTCGATCTCGATCACCTCGACCTCGCCGCCCACCTCAGTGGCGCCGACCTTCATCCGGGTGTCGAAGCGGGCTCCCACGCCGTGCTTTCGGCGCCCGACGGGCTGCCAGCGCGTCACGTCCATGAAGCCGCCGTAGCGCGCCGGCTCGGCGAGGTGCCGCCAGACCGCCTCCCGGGGCACGCGGATCAGGACGGTCTCTTCGACTTTCATCCGACGAGCGGCAGCCTCCGTTCGGCGGCCAGGCCGTCCAGCGCCTTCTGCATCGTCCGCGTCACGAATCGGTAGGCGCGGTCGCGGTCGGGCCGCGGCCCGAAGCGGTCGCGCAGGTTGATGGGCGGCAGCACCTGCTGCGTGATCTTCGCCGGAAGCTGGAGGTGGCCGAGGAAGTCGCCGATGTTGAGGCCCCAGGGCACCGCCAGCGTGATCGGCATCACCTTCAGCCGGAAGAGGCGGTCCAGGCCGAACGCCTTCGCGATGCCCTCGCCCCGGGAGAGGAAGAGGGCGGTCTCCTGGCCCCCGATGGAGACCACCGGGACGATCGGGACGTCGTGCCGGAGCGCCAGGTCGATGAAGCCCTTGCGGCCGGCAAACTCGATCTGCGCCGAATGCCAGGAGGGCCGGAAGACCTCCCAGTCGCCGCCGGGGTAGACGAGGACGGCGCAGCCTTCCGAGAGCGCCAGGTCGGCGTTCTCGTGCGAGGCCTCGATGGTCCCGTACTTGCGGATCCAGCTCACTGTCGGCATCTGCAGCACGAGCTTGTGCGCGAGCTGGTAGCAGCGTCGCTCGACGCCGAAATAGGTCGAGAAGGCGAGCGTGAAAACGCCGGTGTCCGGCGTCATGTTGCCGCCTGAGTGGTTGCCGACGAGCAGGACGGGGCCGCTCTCCGGGATGTTCTCCAGCCCGCGCACTTCGGCCCGGTGCCAGATCGACGCGAAAAGCCAGAGGGTGGGCAGCGTCTCCCGGATGAAGTCGGGGTCGCGCTCGCGCAGGACGGCGGGATCCGCCGTCATCCGACCGCCGCCACGGCGCTCAGCTGCTTTCCCACCGTCCGCACCGCCGTCTCGATCACCTGGTGACGGCGGCGGCCGCTCATGAAGTTGAGGCCCATCACAGCCAGGTCCTCGGCTGTCGGCTGCAGGATCGTCACCTCGGTGCCCTGGGCGCGGAGTAGCTTCGCCTCGCGACCGACCTGGCGGCCCGCCAGCGACCGCAACCTGGCCGCCAGCCGCCGGTGCAGCCAGAGGGAGCTGTCGCGGTGGCGGGATGACATCGGGTTCAGGCAGATGACGCGGTCCAGGCCCTGTCCTCCGGCGAGGTCGAGGTTGGAGGTCGAGCTGACGCCGCCGTCGACATACTCCCGGCCGCCGATCGCGACCGGGTGATAGAAACCGGGGATCGCGCAGGAGGCGGCGACCGCGTCCGCCAGCTCCGCCGGGGGGGCGCCGCGACGCCCAAAGGCGACGCGCTCGCCGGTGGCGTAGTCGGTCGCCACGACCCAGAGCTTCTTGTGATCAGCCCACCCTTTCGCCACCGCCCGCCGGACGGTGTCCTTGAGCGGCTCGGTGGAGATGAGGCCGCGCGGCACCAGGGCCATGAGGCGGGCGCCCGGCGGAGCGCCGCGCGCCAGCGCCAGCCGGGGCGAGCCGGGACCCAGCCGGGGCAGCCCGCGATGGAGCCGGAAGTCGGCGCCCGCCGAGCGCGAGGCTTCCGAAGCCGGGCGGCCCTGGGCGTCGGTCACGCCTTCCACGACCTCGCCTGCGGAATGCCGGACCATGAACTCGGTCGGCACCCGCGCCGCCACCAGGGCGCCGATCATGGCGCCCGCCGAAGTTCCCACGATCAGCTCGGCTTCGGCGGGGTCCCAGCCGGTCTCCTCGACGAGTGCGTGAAGGGCTCCGACCAGCCAGGCGCCGCCCATCACGCCGCCAGCACCGAGGACGAGCCCGACCTTCGAGTGTCCGATCTCGAAATCTGCCATTCAAAGTATCAGGATTTATGTTAGCGGAAGGCCCAAAAGTGGCTTCGGGAAGACTAGTCGGCGGTGTCGATCTGCGCCTTCTGGAGCCGCCCCGAGTAGTCGACGTAGATCGACTTCCACTCCGAGAACTCGTCGAGCGCGCCGGTGCCGGCCTCCCGGTGGCCGTTGCCGGTGTTCTTGACGCCGCCGAAGGGCGTCTGGATCTCGGCGCCGATGGTCGGCGCGTTTACGTACACGATGCCTGACTCCAGCTCCCGCATGGCCTTGAAGGCGCGGTTGACGTCGCGCGTGTAGATGGCCAGCGAGAGCCCATAGGCTGTCGAGTTGGCGTACTCGATCGCCTGCTCGAAGGAGGCCACGGGCATGATCGCGGTCGTCGGCCCGAAGATCTCCTCCTGGGCGATCCGCATTCCCGGGGTGACGTCGGTGAAGACGGTCGGCGCGTAGAAGTTGCCGCTCGCATGGGCCGCGTCAGCGAGGATGCGGCCGCCGGTCACGAGCTTCGCCTTCTCGGCGACGCCGACCTCGGTATAGGAGTGCACACGCTCCAGCTGCTTGCGGTTGATGACCGGCCCCATCTCCACTTCGGGGTCGAGCCCGGAGCCGACCCTCATCTTCTCGGCGCGGCTGCGGAGGAGCTCGGAGAAGTCCGGCAGGACCCGCTCGTGGACGATCAGGCGTGATGCCGCGGTGCAGCGCTGGCCGCTGGTGCCGA
>VBGR01000062.1 GCA_005880695.1 Chloroflexota bacterium | reverse complement strand
GATCTCGGGCACCGGCTTCAAGCGCTTGGCTGACATCTCCGTGATGTTTCGGACGCGGCCGAAGCTGGTCAGAACGATGTCGGCGCCGGCACGCTGGGCTTCGTCGGCGATACCGAATGCGATGCTCTGCCGCGTCAGCACGCCGGTGATGAGCAGCTTCTTGCCATCGAGCAGCATCCCTCCAAGTAGGTTAGGGGGTGATGCGAGTGGGCGTGGTTCTGCCGGTGGCGGCAAGCCCGAGCCGAGAGCGGCTGCTGGCGGTCGCGACGGCCGCAGAAGAGCTCGGCTACGACTCGGTCTGGGCGAATTCGCACACCGCGCTGCCCGTCCACTTCAAGAGCCGCTACCCCTATAGCCCCGACGGGCGCCCGGGCTTCAAACCGGACAGTCGCTGGGCTGACACCCTGGTGAGCCTGGGCTTCGTCGCCGCCGCGACCGACCGCGTGCGGCTCGGCACCTCCGTCATCCCGCTCATCAACACCGACCCGCTGACGCTCGCCAAACAGGCGGCGACCGTCGACCTCCTCTCGGGCGGCCGCCTGGAGCTGGGCATCGGCGGCGGCTGGCTGGCGGAGGAAGGCGCCGTCCTCGGCCACCCCACTGACCACCGCACCTCGCGAATGGTGGAGACGATCGAGATCCTCCGGCTGGCCTGGAGCCGGCCCATCTTCAGCTTTGACGGCAGGTACTTCCAGATCCCGGAGGTGGGTGTCAACCCACCTCCTCCGCAGGGCACCCGGCTGCCGATCTGGATCGGCGGCCACGGCCAGAGGGTCGTCGAGGTCTGCAATCAGATGGAGGCGGGCCTGCTCCTCTGGCTGTCCGACCCCGAGGAGGTCATCGCTTTCCGGCGCCGCCTGGATCCCGCCCGGCAGCTCGCAGTCTCGATGTCGCTGGAACCCGGCGAGAGTGCCTGGCTGGACTCGGCGAGCCGCCTCCGAGACGCTGGGGCGGACCTCTTGATCCTGGCCCGCTACTTCCGCCGCGAGCCGGTGGAGACGCTCCGCCGTTTCGCGGGCGAAGTCCTGGCGAAGCTGGCCTAGCCTCCTGCGGCCCGGTTCCACCAGGCCGGCCGGTCGCGCGCTTCCTCCTTCAACCAGCGGAAATGGTGGGTGGCGCTGGCCCGGAGCGGCCAGACCGCGAGCAGTCCCAGCACCGCCCAGCGCCGTCGCCGGGTCTCGGTCGCAAGGGCGGCGGCGGTCGCCGCCAGCCAGGCGTAGAGCAGGGCGTTGTACCAGGGCAGTGCGCGGCCGCCCATGCCCTCCGCGTCGGTGAGAAGAGGAGGAACCCGCCGCCAGTCCACCGGCCAGAGGACGAAGTGGACGGCGACGCCGGCCAGGTTGGACCCGAGCAGGAAGGCGCGGGCCGGCTCCGAGCGGTTCATCACAGCAAGCTGTCCTGGCAGCGCCAGGGCCCAGAAAGCGCCCGAGCCGCGAAGGCCGAGCTGGGGCTGGAAGACCAGGCCCACACCCGCCGCCAGCTCGAAGACGTTGTGCGCGGCGACGCCCAGGACGCTCAACGCGGTGAAGGGCCGGCCCCACACGCGCTATGGCTCCGGGCCGGTCGCCACCGGCGCGTCGGGGTGCGACGACCAATCGCTCCAGGAACCCTCGTAGAGGCGGGCACCCTTGAAGCCGGCCAGCTCCAGCGCAAGGAGGACATGGGCGGCGTTCACCCCCGAACCGCACTGGGCGATGACCTCCTCCCCACTCTCCACGCCCAGGTCTCGGAAGCGCTGCCGCAGCTCCTCCCCTGCCTTGAAATGCTGCCGCTCATCCAGGCTCCCCTGCCAGAAGGCGCTGCGAGCGCCAGGGATGTGGCCGGCCTTGGGATCGACCGGCTCGACCTCGCCGCGATAGCGTTCTGGCGCGCGGGCGTCGAGCAGGAGGCCATGCAGGCCGTGGCGGTCGACGACCTGGGCGCGGTTCGGTTCAGCGGCCTCAAAGTCGCCAGGGCCAGGCGCCGGCGCCGGCGCTTCGACTTCCAGGGGCTGGCCCCAAGCTTGCAGGCCGCCATCGAGGACCGCCGCGCGCTCGTGGCCGAAGAAGCGCAACAGCCACCAGAGCCGGGCCGCCACCGAGCCGCCGGCGTCGTCGTAAGCCACGACCCGATCGCCGCGATTGACGCCTGCCCGGCGCATCGCGGCCTGGAACTGCTCACGACTCGGAATCGGGTGCCGGCCCGGTCCGCTCGGCGCGGTGATGTCCCGGTCGAGGTCGATGAACACGGCGCCCGGCAGGTGTCCGGCGTCATAGCCCTCCCGGCCGGGCGGCCCGCCGAGCTTCCAGCGCAGGTCAACCACGCGCAGATCTGGCTCACCGCGGTGGTCACGCAGCCACTCGGCGCTGACAAGGGGTCCGAACTCTGGCATCGGCCGATTCTTGCAGACTTGAAACGGTGACCGGCCGCAGCTGGCAACCCCACTTTGGTCCCGCCTGGCTGGCCGGCGGTCGGGTCCGGTTTCGGATCTGGTCACCGGGCACCGAGCGTGTCGAGCTGCTCCTCGGAGACCAGGCGCTGCCGATGCGTAAGGCTCGTGACGGGACCTTCAGCCTGGTCCAGCCGAAGGTCCACCCCGGCGCCCGCTATCAATTCCTGCTGGACGGGGACGGGCCGTTTCCCGACCCCTGGTCGCGCTGGCAGCCCGACGGCGTCCACGGCGCCAGCGCGGTCCTGGCGCCCCTCCGCCGCGACCTCGGCCACCGGCCGGTTCCCCGGGGCTTCTGCCAGGCGACCTACGAGCTCCACCTCGGGACTCTCACCCGGGAAGGGACCTACCGCGCAGCGATCAAGGAGCTGCCCCGCCTGCAGCGGCTCGGCGTGGACACCCTCCAGCTGATGCCCGTCGCGGAGTGGCCCGGGCGCTGGAACTGGGGTTACGACGGCGCTTACTTCTACGCGCCGGCGCACGCCTACGGCACGCCGGACGACCTCCGCGCCTTGGTCGGCGCCGCCCACCGGCAGGGCCTCTCGATCATCCTCGACGTCGTCTACAACCACCTGGGCCCGGACGGCGCTTACATCCATCGCTTCGCGCCGGAATTCTTCACCAACCGTTTCAAGACGCCCTGGGGGGGCGCCGTCGACTACAGCCGGCCGGAGGTCCGCCGGACGGTCTTCGAAAGCACCCGCTGGTGGGTCCAGGAGTACGGCTTCGATGGCTTCCGGCTGGATGCCACCCACGCCATCCATGACCCCAGCCGGACCCACATCCTGGCCGACGTGGCCCGCTCCGCACGGCGGGCCTACCGCTCGGCCTACCTGGTCGCGGAGGACCACCGCAACCTGCGGGACTTGGTCAGCCGGCATGGTCTCGACGCGATCCTGGCCGACGACTTTCACCACGCGCTGCGCGTCCTCCTGCTGGGCGAACGAGACCACTATTTCGCCAACTACCGGGGGCGGCCCGAGGAGATCGCCAGAGCCATCCAGGAGGGTTGGATCCACCAGGGCGGCCGCACCGGCTTCGGCGGGCCGGGCACGCCCACCACCGGACTGGCGGCCCAAGCCTTCGTCTTCTGCCTCGAGAACCACGACCAGGTCGGCAACCGAGGCGCCGGGCACCACCTCGCCAGCCTGGTCACGCCGGCGCAATACCGCGCCGCCTCCTGCTTGCTGCTGCTGGTGCCCGAACGCGTGATGCTCTTCCAGGGCCAGGAGTTCGCCAGCTCCGGCAGCTTCCTCTTCTTCACCGACCACAACGCCGAGCTTGGCCGGCTCGTCACTGAAGGCCGCCGGCGGGAGTTCCGCTCCTTCCGCGAGTACCGTGAGCACCCCGAGCGCCTGCGCGATCCGCAGAGCCCTGAAACTTTCCAGCAGTCCAAGATGGGCCATGACGAGGCCCAGAACAACGCCTGGTGTCTCCGGCTTTACCGGGAGCTGCTCCAGCTGCGGACCTCCGACCCGGTGCTGCGCCGGCCGGACCGCAAGCGCACGCGGGCCTGGGTGGAGGGCGAGGTCATTTACATGGAAAGACGCTGGGGCCGCGAGCGCCGGCTCCTGGCCGTGACGCTGAAGGGCCAGCCCGGCGCCGCGATTCCTGCGGGGCGGGTGCTCCTTCACAGCGAGGAGCGGCGTTTCGGAGGGGGCGGACGGCCCACGCTCGAGAGTCCCGGCGCTGTGCTCCTGGCCTAGGCTCAAGCGGTGCCTGACTCCAAGGGAACGCTCACCGTCATCACCGGGCCGATGTTCTCCAACAAGAGCGGCGAGCTGCTCCGGCTCGCCACCGTCCACCGCATCGCCGGGCGCCGAGTCGGCCTCTTCAAGCACTCGCTCGACGACCGCTATGACGGCGCCGGCACGATCTCCACGCATGGCGGCCAGTCGGCGGCCGCCGAGCCGGTCGCCACCTCAGGCGAGGTGGAGCTGATGGCCGGCGGCTGCGACGTCGTCGCGATCGATGAGGCGCAGTTCTTCGACGCCGAGCTGGCCGTGGTCTGCTCGCGGCTCGTCGCCGACGGCCGAGCGGTGCTGGTCGCGGGCCTCGACCGGAACTTCAAAGGCGAGCCGTTCGGGCCCATGCCCGACCTCTTGGCCCACGCCGACAACGTCATGAAGCTGCGGGCGGTCTGCATGCGCTGCAAGTCGCTGGAGGGCACCATGACGCAGCGTCTGATCGACGGCCGCCCGGCCCCGCGCTCCAGCCCGGTGATCCTGATCGGGGCGGCCGAGAGCTACGAAGCGCGCTGTCGCGACTGCCACGAGCTGCCGGACTAGCAAGTCGTTGCCGCGAGTGTCGGAAATGGAGGCTATCGGCAGGCTGTGAATGCCGCCTTGGCCGACACTCGTGGCAGACAGAAGACTTAGGCAACATCACGCCCGGACGACCTCCGTGTCGTGACAGAAGTGGACGGCCGCCGGCTGAAGGTCGTGCACCCGCTGGAGGGATTTCCGCCAGCTTCCAGGGTCCTCGGCCTGGCCCGGGACGATCGCCGGATCGAGCTCCCCGTAGCGGTGGTAGATGCGATGGTTGTAAGCGGCGTCGCCGATCATCAATTGCTGCCCGTCGCCGCCGTCGACGATGACGCATTGATGGCCGCTGGTGTGTCCAGGCGTGGCCACCACCCGCACGCCCGCAGCCACCTCCGCGTCACCTTCCAGCAGCTCGAAGCGGGCCCCCGCGAAGTCGAACCAGTCGTGCACCGCCGTCTCTTCGGCGCGGGCCCGCTCCAGCTCGCCACGCTGCACGTAAAAGGGCGCGTGCCGGAAGACGATGTTCTGTCCGCAGTGGTCGAAGTGGAGGTGGGTGTTGACGACCAGCTTGACGTCGGTGGGGTGCAGCCCGTGCTCCGCCAGGGCCACGCCGGCCTGGACCGTGACCAGGCGCCAGTCACGCAGGCGCTCGGTTTCACTGCCGATGCCCGTGTCGACCAGGATGGCGCCGGCCTGCGGGTGCTTGATGACGAAGCCGTGCACGGGTGCTGCGAAGCGGGTCTGCTTGCTCTCGGCCTCGCCCAGGTGAAGCCGGAGGATCTCCACCGGCTTTCAGAGAACGGCGCCGAGCGCGAGAAAGGCGAAGAGGAGCGCCATGTAGCCGATCGAGTAGGCGAAGAGGGCGGCTGTCCAGCGGCGGCCCTTCAAGTCGAGGCCGGTGACTGCCAGGAGACCGGCGCCGAGCCCGATCGCGCCGGCCAGGTAGACGGGTCCCACCGCACCTGTAAAGAAGGGGACCAGGCTCACGGCCACCGTGGCGATCGCGTAACCGAAGCTCTGGCGCTTGGTGAAGGCGTCGGAGCGGACGACGGGCATCATCGGCACGCCCGCCTCGCGGTAGTCGCGGGCCACCATCTGGGCGAGCGCCCAGAAATGCGGAGGCGTCCAGAGGAAGATGACCAGGAAGAGCGAGATCGCCGTGAGGTCCAGCCTGCCCGTCACGGCAGCCCAGCCGACCAGCGGCGGGATGGCGCCGGCGGCGCCGCCGATCACGATGTTCTGCGGCGTCGCGCGCTTCAGCCAGATCGTGTAGACGAAGACGTAGATCAGCGTCGCCAGCAGGGTCAGGCCGGCCGCGAGCAGGTTCGCGTAGGCCGCCAGCAGCCAGAACGCGAAGACGTTGAAGCCAACGCCGATCGCGAGCGCGTGCCAGGCGGGGATACGACCCTCCGGGATCGGACGCCGGCGAGTGCGCGTCATCAGCGCGTCGATGTCCCTGTCGAACCAGCAGTTGATGGCATGTGCGCCGCCGGCGGCCAGGCTGCCGCCGACCAGGACGGCCAGCACGGCGAGCAGCGGTGGCCGGCCGTGCGCGGCCGCGATCATCGCCGCCAGAGCGGTGGCGACCAGCAGCGAGACGATGCCCGGCTTGGTCAGGCTGACGTAGTCGGCAGCAGCCTGCCGGAACGTCCCGCGCGCACCGGCGGCTTGAGCGACGGTCATGCCGGCCGTCCCTCGAAGGCAAGCGCGGGCGCGACATCCAGCGTGGCAGCGACGGGTCGCAAAAGCAGCAGGGTGAGCGAAACGACGCCGGCCCAGACAGCCGCGGCGAGGGCGACGTGCAAACCCTGGACGGCAGCCACCTCGTTCGTAACCGCGGCGGCGGCGCCGACCGCCACCTGCGCGGTCAGGGCGAGCAGAGTCAAGCCGGCGACCAGGGCTGCCCCAGGTCGGCTGGCCTGCCGGCGGAGCACCAGCACCAGCCAGTAGACGAGGAGTAGCGAGACCGCCAGCACGACCAGCCGGTGGGAGACACCGAAGAACGCAGGGTTGCTCAAGTCGAGCGCGAAGCCGCCGCCGCAGAGCGGCCAGGCTTTGCAGACTTTGTCGGCCCCCGAGGCGACAACCGAGGAGCCGGTCAAGAGCATCAGGAACGTCAGCGCCGTCGCCGCGCCGCTGAGCAGGCCCAGCGAAGCTGCAGGCCGCGGCGCGACCGGCGGAACCGCCAGCAGGGCCTGGCTCAAGAGCAAGCCGAGGACAAGGAGCCCGATTGCAAGGTGGATCTGCACGAGCGACGGGTTCAAGAGCGAGGCCACCACCCGCCAGCCGAGCAGCCCTTCGGCGACCACGGCAGCCAGCGTGGCGACCGCCATCCAGGTCACCGCCGAGCGGCGCCTGCGGTAGATCCAGAAGGCCGCCAGCAGCGTGGCGATGATGAGGAGCCCGGTGAAGGCGCCAACCGTCCGGTGCGAGTACTCGATGACGGCATGCAGGTCGGCCGGCGGGTAGGGCCGGCCGTAGCAGGTGGGCCAGTCCGGGCAGCCGAGGCCCGAGCCGGAGACGCGGACCAGTCCTCCGAGCACGATCTGGACGTAAGCGAAGAGGGCGGTCAGCCCCGCGAGGACGCGAAAGCGCCCCGGACTCAGCACAGCAAAAGTTTAGAGACCGAGGTCCGGAGGCCTACTCCTCGGTTCTGGAGCGGAGCAGCAGGTAGGCCGCCGAGCCCGCCACCATCAACACACCTGGCGACCAGCCGAGCCCGGGCCCGGTCGGGTCGAGCGAGGAGAGATCGACCGCAACCGCGAGCACGCAGATCGCCAGGCAGATAGCCACGGCGAGGCCCGTGCGGAGCCAGCCCATCCGCTCGGCGTGCAGCTGCAACACCCGCAACCGCCGGTGGCGATGGTGCTCCTCCGGCGCGGGCAGCACCTGGTCCGCGATCCGCTCGCGGTGCTTGAGCCGGACGCGCGCGGCGGGTGGCGCGACCAGCCTGCCGCGGGCGACCTCCCGGTCGACGGGCGGCGGCGAAGCCAGCGGCTCCCAGAGGAACTGCCGCGTGTACTTGCGGTAGGCGATGAAAGCCGCCACCCCGAGGACGAACCAGCCGATGAAGATGTACGTCGACTGGTCGATGTTGCTGGCCATCAGCTGCGTGAAGACGGACCCGATGGCCAGCGCCCCGACCACCGAGAGCACGGGGATCCTGGCGCGGCCGAACGGGATGTTGAGCGGCATCTCGTAGGGCCGGTAGAGGTCGGGCGACACGTAGCGAAGCCGCATTACGGCCAGGTGCGCCGTGGCGAACGCGAAGGTGGCGGCCAGCGAGTAGGTGGCGGCGAGCAGCGAGAGCTTGTTGGGCAGCACCAGGACGGCGGCCGCGACCCCGAAGACGATGATGGAGATGTAGGGCGTCCGGAAGCGCGGATGGAGCGCGGCGAAGGGGCGCGGCATCAGCTTGTAAGTGGCCAGCGAGTAGCTGAGCCGGGAGATCCCGATCAGCCCGGCGTTGGTGGCGATCACCAGGATGGTGAAGGCCAGGATCGCGACCCAGACACCCGCCCAGTAGGCGAGGGCGGCAGGGCGGAAGGCGGTGACGATGCCCGCCACCGGGTCGTTCGCCCACTTGGTGCCGAGGTCGGTCACGTACTTGCCGTGCTGGTCGAGGTGGATGGGGAAAACGCTCACCCCGATGGTGGGCAGGAAGGCGGAGACGAAGAGCACGGCCGCTATCACGTAGAACGTCGCGCGGGGCACGGTGCGCCCCGGGTTGCGCGCCTCCTCGGACATGTTTGAGATCGTCTCGATGCCCGTATAGGAGACCATCGCGATCGAGATGCTGGCCAGGAAGTTGCCCCAGGTCGGCGCCACGCCCCAGCGCACGTTGTGGATGACCGTGTTGAAGTTGAGCAGCAGGATCAGGCCGAGCAGCACGAGCACGACCTGGGTCGCCAGGTCGACCATGGCCAGAGAGAGGTTGACGAAGCTCGACTCCTGGATCCCGACGATGTTGAGGAGGATCAGAAAGCCGATCAGCGCCACCGTCGCGATGGCGTGGAACTCGTCGTTCTGGAGGATGTGGAAGATAGGGAAGACGCTCAGGTAGGCGATGCCCGTGTACGCCGAGATGGAGACGGTCGCCGTGTAGTTGAGGAGCTGGACCCAGCCCACCTGCCAGCCGATCGGTTCGTTGAAGGCGCGGCGCGCGAAGCTGGAGCTGCCGCCTGCCTGGGGGACGGCGGCGGTCCCCTCCGCGTAGTTGAGAGCGGTGGTGACGAAGATGGCCCCAGCGAAGAGGAAAGCGAGGGGCGTTAGCCCAAGGGCGTAGAGGGCGGTAACGCCGAGGGCGTAGTAGATGCTGGACCCGACGTTGCCGTAGCAGGCCGCGAAGAGAGCGCCTGTGCCGAGCGTCCGGGGCAGCTTGGCGCCACGCCGCATGACCACGCGGATGTCGCCCGGGCGGCGACCCCGGCGGTGGAGAGGCACATCGCTCAAGCGTCGCTCACCGGTATCTCATGATGAGCCGGTCGACGAAAGCGGCGGCCGCCTCCGCCAGCTCCGGGCTCTGGATCTCGAGCACGTTCTCCGCGTTCTGCTCGCCGCTGTGGGAGAGGTTGTAGCTGCCCACGAAGAGCGTGTCGTCGGCGACCGTCAGCTTGGCGTGCATGTAGTCGTGGGTGGTCCCCGCCGCGTACGGCGTGGAGACCTTGGACGCGAAGCCACCGGCCGCGACCACCGACTGGAAGGCCGCGATCTTCCAGGCGGCCAGCGGGTTGCCGGCCCACTGGTGCTCGACTTCCACCATCTGCGTCCGGTCGTAGATCCCCCGCACTTCCACCTTGCCGTCGTGGATCACTTCCGCGAGCGTCCCGAGGATGGGCCCGGACGTGATCACCGGCGAGCAGACCCGGACCCGGCGCTGTGCGGTCGCCAGCCGCTGGGCGATCTCGTGGGAGAGCTTCTCCCCTCTTCCGGGCGCGAAATAGGGCCGGACCTGGAGCCCACCGACGTCGATCCAGGCGGGTGGGTAGTGGCCGGTGAGAGCGACGTCGCGCCGCGTCCAGAGCTCCTCGAAGTCGTTCGCGTAGGCGGCCGCAACCTCCGTCGAAAGCACCTCGACGATGACGTTCTCCTCGCGCGTCCAGGAGTCGGTCGTCCAGTTCGTCGAGCCGGTCCAGACGGCCTGCGCATCGCGGATCGCGTACTTGTGATGCATGAGGTCGGGCTCGCCCGGGATGGGCGCCAGCGGGACGCCGAACTGCTTCACCAGGTCCCAGTCGACATAGCCGGGCGGCGGCACAGCGGGAGCCTTGCGGTGCTCCTGGTTGAAGGCGAGCCGGATCGCGACCCCCCGGGCGGTGGCCGCGTGCACCGCGTCCAGGATCAGCTGTGCGGCGGGACCCTGCAGGCTCAAGTCGTAGATGGCGATGTCGAGGCTCTGGCGAGCCTCCGCGAAGTAGGCGGCCAGCCGGCCCGCGACCGCATCGGCGGTCTGCCGGCCGTCTTCCAGGAAGGTCAGCGCGACCGGCGCGGCGGTGGCTCTACTGGGCGTGATCAGAGCCGGGTCCGCCGGGCGGCTCCGGGCTGGACGAGATCGCCCACTCGGCCGCCTCCTCGGGACTGTCCGTCACCTTCACCAGCTGCAGGTCCTCGGGCGAGAGGTAGGCGCGGGGCAGGCCTTCGTGCTCGATCCAGTCGATCAAGCCGTCCCAATAGGTGTGGCCGAACAGGATGATCGGGAAGTGCTCGATCTTGCCGGTCTGGGCCAGCGTGAGCGACTCGAAGAGCTCGTCGAGAGTGCCGAAGCCGCCCGGAAAGATGATGAACCCGCGGGCGTACTTCACGAACATCGTCTTGCGTGCGAAGAAGTAGCGAAATTCGACGCCGAGGTCGACGTAGTCGTTCATGTCCTGCTCGTGGGGGAGCTCGATATTGCAGCCGACCGAGACGCCGCCAGCTTCTTTGCAGCCCCGGTTGGCGGCCTCCATGATCCCTGGCCCGCCACCGGTGATCACAGCGAAGCCGCGCTCGGCCAGGGCCCGGCCCGTGGCGATCGCGGCCTGGTAAAGAGGATCCGAGTCGGGTACCCGGGCCGAACCGAAGATCGTCACCGCCGGACCCAGGCTCGAGAGCGCGTCAAACCCTTCGACGAACTCGCTCAGGATGCGCAGCACGCGCCACGGGTCGGCATGCAGCATGAGCTGGTCGAGCTGGTCGCGATCGAAGAACGCCTTGTCGGCGAGGGGCTTGCCGGAAGGAACGATCAGGCGGCCGGCCCGCCGGCGATCCATCATCGGAGAAGCCAATCTTACTGAGCGGGCGCGGGAGCCTTGGCGGGGCGTCGCTGGCGTTGCCGGTGGCCGTTGGCAGCCTTCTTGTCGGGATCCGCCTTCGCGGGCAGCTTGACCGTGGCGAGCTCCGCCTTGAGGGGCGCCAGAAGCTTCTTGCGGGACATCGGCGCCACCTTGGTCACCCGGCCGGCCTGGGGTTCGGCCAGCAGCTTCGGCCTGGCGACCCGAGCCTTGGCGCCGCCGTTGTCGTGCTCGATCAAGGGGACCAGCCGGGCGCCGGCCGGGGTCTCGCGCTCGTCCCCAGGCATGGCCACCACCTGGTCGAAGCTCTTGTGGAGGTCGCGCAGCTCCTTTTCCAGCTCGTGAACGCGCTGCCGGTGGCGGTAGTGCTCGGCCACGTGGTGCATGCGCGCGGGCAGCTGGTAGAGGTAGCCGGCGCCCAGGCCGACGAAGAGCGGCACCAGCGCGACCGACCAGAGCGGCACGTTGAGGGATGGGATCGGACCGAGATGGAGAACGATCGCGGCGCGATTGTCGAAGTAGAGAGCCATGCCGATCAAGCCGACGAGGACCCCGATCGCGAACCGAGTCAGGTTCAGGAACCGGTGCATCATGGAGAGCATCTGAATTCGAAGGCGCAGATTAAACCTGTTTGCCCCGAGGTGAACATGTGAAGTTCGGTATCGCGTTCTTCGCCACGGACACCGCGATGGACGTGGTTCAGCTGGCTCGAGCCGTCGAAGAGCGCGGCTTCGAGTCTTTCTGGCTCCCCGAGCACACTCACATCCCGGTCAGCCGGCGCTCACCCTGGCCTGGCGGCGGTGAGCTGCCGGAGCGCTACAAGCGCACGCTCGACCCGTTCGTTGCAATGGGCGCGCTCGCCGTCTCCACCGAGCGCGTCCTGCTCGGCTTCGGCATCGTGCTCCTGATCCAACGCGACCCGATCATCACCGCCAAAGCCGTCGCCACCCTCGATCTGCTCTCGGGCGGTCGGGTGCTCTTCGGCGTCGGCGGCGGCTGGAACCTGGAGGAGATGGAGAACCACGGGACAGAACCGAAGCGGCGCTGGCGGCTGCTCCGCGAGCGGGTCCTGGCGATGAAGGAGATCTGGACGCAGGACGTCGCCGAGTTCCACGGCGAGCTGGTCGACTTCGGGCCGATCTGGTCCTGGCCGAAACCGGTCCAGAAGCCGCATCCGCCGGTGCTCGTGGGCGGCAATGCCGAAAACACCCTGAAGCGCGTCATCGAGTACGGGGACGGCTGGATCCCGAACGAGGGCCGCAGCGCCCGGCCGCTGGCCGACCAGATCTCCGATCTCCGGCGGATGTCGGAGGAGGCCGGTCGGGGCCACCTGCCGGTGACGGTCTACGGCACTCACGCCACCCCCGAGGCGGTCGAGGGCTACGCGCGGGCGGGCGTCGACCGGCTGGTCTTCTGGATGCCTTCCGAGCCTGATTCGGTAGTCATGCCCCGACTCGAGAAGGTGACCGCGCTTACGCGCTAGTACGGGCCCGCGAGCTCGCGTCGGCACGCAGCGCCGCCTCGCCCGGTGGCAGTGGCCTGCGCAGCAGGAGCGCGGCGGGAAGGCCGCAGAGAGCGATCACGGCCGCGACCCAGAAGGTGTCGCCGAAGCCCATCGCAACCGCCGTGTGGATCTGCTGGGCCACCTGCGGCGGCAGGTTGGCAGGCAGCGTTCCTCCGGCGCCCTGGGCGTGCGCGAAGCGCCCCGGCAGGTGGGCGGCAACACGGGTCTGGACGATGGTCGCGAGAACGGCGATGCCCAGTGAGGAGGCGACCCTCTGAACAGTGTTCGACAAGGCCGTCGCGCGGGCGATCGCCGGCGGCGCCAGCGTCACGTAGGCGGCCGCGAATGCGGGCATCATGGCGAAGCCCATCCCAATCCCGCGAAGGGCCAGGATGGTGATCCACTCCGTGTTGGTGGTTGTCGGCGTGACGCCCGTCAGCATCACGGTCGCCGCGACAAGCACCAGGATGCCGAAGAAGACCACGGGCTTGGCGCCGAATCGATCGGTGAGGAGGCCCGAGATGGGCATGGCCGCCGCGGCGGCGATGCCCTGTGGCGCCAGCAGCAGTCCGGTACGCAGAGTGTCGAAGCCCTGGACCTCTTGCATGAAGACGGGAACCAGGAAAACCGCGCCGAAGAGCGCGCTGGCGAGGATCACGTTCACGACCATGGCGCCGGCGAAGCCGCGGTCTCGGAAGACCGCCAGGTCCAGGAGCGGGTGCGGGCTGCGCAGCTCCCACCCCGTGAAGGTCGCGACCAGCGCGACGCCGAGGCCCAGCGGGATCAGAGCTTCGGCCGCCCCCCAGCCGTGGTCGGAGGCCTGGGTCAGGCCGTAGATGATCAGGGCGACCCCGGGCATCGCCAGGACCAACCCGACCCGATCGAGCGGGCCCGTCGGGCGGCGCGGCAGGTCACGCAGGAGCCGGTAGCCGACGATCAGGGCCAGGATGCCGACGGGGATGTTCACCCAGAAGACCCATTGCCAGCTGAATGCCTGGATGAGCCAGCCACCCACGGTCGGGCCGAGGGCGGGCGCCAGCATCATCGGCACGCCGAGGACGGCCATCATGCGGCCCCGCTCGGTGGCGGGCGCCATGGACATCAGGATGGTCATGCCCACCGGCATGACCATGCCGCCCGCGAGGCCCTGGATGACGCGGAAGCCGATCTCCGACGGCAGGTTCCAGGCCGCTCCACAGAGGCCCGACGCGATCGTGAAGGCGAGAAGAGTCAGGAGGTAGACGCGGCGTGTGCCGAAGCGGTCGCTGACATAGCCGCTGACCGGGATCACTGAGGCCAGCCCGAGCAGGTAGGCGCTCATCACCCACTGCACGTCCGTGAGCGAGGCTCCGAAGACGCGCTGGAGGTCGGGCACGGCCACGTTGACCACCGTGCTGGAGAGGATCGACGCGGTCGAGCCGAGGGCGACAACGGACGCCGCGATGTAGAGGTCGGCCCGGCCGGTGCGAGGCCCGGCCTCAGCAAGTGCGGGAGCCGCCGGCCGTTCCTCGATGTTGGGTGCCCTCATCAGAGTCAAGTGTTTCAAACCCGAGCAATCGTCAACCTATTGCACATTAGGTAAACCGTGGTAAGATTTTTAGGCGTGCCGAAAACTGCCCGGCTGACCAGCTCTCTGTCCTCTTCTCAGGAGGACTACGTCAAGGCTCTTTACAAGCTCCGTCATACCGGTCACGGCGTCAGTACGTCAGAACTGGCCGAGCACCTCCATGTTTCCGCCCCTTCCGTGAGCGAGATGTTCGGCAAGCTGGCCGCACTCGGCCTCGTCAGCCATGACCGCTATCGGGGCGCCGAGCTGACCGAGCGGGGCGAAGCTGTCGCCGTCGAGATGATCCGGCACCACCGGCTTCTCGAGATGTACCTGGTCAAGGCCTTGGGCTACTCCTGGGACGAGGTCCACGAGGAGGCGGAGCGCCTCGAGCACGTTATCTCAGAGCAATTCGAGGAACGCATCGCAGCAGCGCTGGGCAGGCCCCGGCGCGATCCCCACGGCGACCCCATCCCAAGCGAGCGAGGCGACCTCGAGGAGTCCCCCCACACCCCGCTCACCGCCTGCGCAGCGGGTGATCTGGTCAGGGTCCGCCGCGTGTCGGACAGCGATCCCGACAAGCTGCGCGCGATCGGCGAGCTCGGTCTCCAGCTCGGCGCCGACGTCGAGGTGCTCGAGCCCAGCCGCTACGAAGGTCCGATCACGGTTCGCCTCGGCCGCCGGCTCCGGCAGATCCCCCTCGGCCTTGCCCGGGAGGTGTTCGTTGGCGATTGAAACCGTCGCCGGCCGCACCGAGCTGGAAGCTCGCCAGGCGTTGGCCGGGGAGCGGCGGGGCATCCGGGCGCTGCTGCCGTTCATGGGGCCGGCGTTCATCGCCTCTGTCGCTTACGTCGACCCCGGGAACTTCGCGACCAACATCCAGGGCGGCGCCCAGTTCGGCTATCGCCTGCTCTGGGTAGTGCTCTTCGCGAACCTGACGGCGATGCTCTACCAGCGCCTGGCCGCAAAGCTCGGGATCGTCACGGGCCGGAACCTGGCCGAGATGTGCCGGGAGCAGTTTCCTCGACCAGTCGTGATCGGGATGTGGATCGTCAGCGAGGTGGCCGCCATGGCGACCGACCTGGCCGAGTTCCTGGGGGCATCGCTCGCCATCTACCTCCTCTTCCACGTGCCCCTGCTGGTCGCTGCGCTGGTGACCGGCCTGGTCACCTATCTCCTGCTCACGCTCGAGCGCTTCGGGTTCCGCCCGATCGAGCGGGTCATCGGCGCGATGGTCGGCCTTATCGCCCTCAGTTATGTCGCCGAGCTCGTCTTCTCGAGGCCCAACCTGCCCGCTTTTCTGGAGGGCACCTTTGTGCCGTCGCTCCAGGGTCCCTCCAGCGTGCTGCTCGCGGTCGGAATCATTGGAGCCACGGTGATGCCGCATGCGCTCTTCATCCATTCCGGTTTGACGCAGCGCCGGATCGTGCCGAAAGACGTTGCTGAGGCGCGCCAGATCGTGCGTTTCGAGACAGTCGACGTCGTGATCGCACTGAGCCTCGCCGGCCTCGTCAACATGGCCATGCTGGCCATGGCGGCGGCGGTCTTCCATCCTGCCCACTCGGCGGTCGCGGACATCACGACCGCCTACCGGACGCTGACGCCTCTGCTCGGCAGCGCCGCCGCCTTTGTCTTCCTGATCTCGCTGCTCGCCTCCGGCATTTCCTCGTCGGCGGTCGGGACTATGGCCGGCCAGGTTGTCATGCAGGGCTTCGTCGGGTTCTCGATTCCGGTCTGGGTGCGCCGGGTGGTCACCATGCTGCCGGCGATCCTGATCATCGCCTGGGGCGTCAACCCGACCCAGACCCTGGTTCTGAGCCAGGTTGTGCTGAGCCTGGTGCTGCCAGTGCCGGTCATCGCGCTGGTCATGTTCACGAGACGGCGCGACATCATGGGCGAGCTCGCCAACAGCCGCCTGGTCAACACTCTGGCGACCGGCAGCGCGTTCCTGATCCTCGGCTTGAACCTGGTCCTGCTCGCCAGCGTGTTCGGAGCGCCCTCCCTACTCCACCTGTAACTCGCGTCAACCCGGTAGGCGAACAAATCCTGCCGCTCGTCTTACAATTTGCTGCACAGGAAGTCTCCTCACAGGAGCGGGTTTTCTGGCGCGCGTCTCTTGCGACAGGGGTGGGTTGAGGAGGCGTCATATGGCATCTACGAGTCAGGCAATGGGCTCCTACGTCATGCCGCGAAAGCTGCAGCGGCAGATCGGATTCGTTGGTCTGATGTTTGCCTCAGCCGGATCGATCATCGGCTCGGGCTGGCTGCTGGGTGCGCTGACCGCTTCGAAAGTGGCCGGCCCGGCAGCCATCGTCTCCTGGGTCATCGGCGCGGTGGCGATCCTCTTCCTGGCGCTGGTTCACGCCGAGCTCGGCTCGATGTTCGCGGTCGCCGGCGGCAGCGCGCGCTTTCCCCACTACGCCTTCGGCAGCCTGGCCGGACTGGCCAGCGGCTGGATCTACTACCTGGGCGCGGTCACCGTCGCCCCGGCCGAGGTCGAGGCCGCGCTCACCTACGCCAACAACTACGTACCCAACCTGATCAATGGAGACGGCACCCTGACGGTGCCAACCGGTCTTTTTGTCGCGGCCGCCGCGATGGCCGTTTTCTCAGGCATCAATCTGCTCAGCGTCAAGTGGCTGGCGGAGACCAACAAGATCACCGTCTACTGGAAGATCGCCATCCCGGTCTTGACCGTCATCGTCTTCCTGATTCTCACGCATCACTTCGAGAACCTGACCTCGCACGGCTTCATGCCGAACGGTTTGCCGTCAGTCTTCGCGGCGCTCTCGAGCGGCATCATCTTCGCCTACCTGGGCTTCGAGCAGGCTGTCGAGTTCGGAGCCGAAAGCCACAACCCACGGCGCAACATCCCGCTTGCCGTGATCGGATCGATGATCATCGGCGTGGTCGTCTACCTGGGCCTCGCCATCGCCTTTGCCACCAGCTTCGATCCGAGCGCTCTCAAGAACGGCTGGAGCAAGCTCGCTTTCGCGGGCTCCTTCGGCCCCTATGCCGCCATCGCCAGCTCGCTTGGCCTGGGCTGGCTGGCGGTCCTGCTCTACATCGACGCCGTGGTTTCGCCGGCGGGAACCGGCCTCATCTATCTCGGCTCTTCCAGCCGCCTGAGCTTCTCGATGGCGCGCAACCGTTACATCCCTGAGATCTTCGAGCACCTGAGCAGCCGGCACGTGCCGCTGGTCAGCATCCTGGCCGCGACCGTGCTCGGGTTCATCTTCCTGCTGCCGTTTCCCAGCTGGCAGTCGCTTATCGGCATCATCACCAGCGCGACTGTGCTCTCCTACGGGCTCCAGCCACTGGCGCTGACGGCGCTCCGCCGCCAGGTCCCCGACCACGACCGTCCCTACCGGCTGATGGGGGCCGAGGTGATCGCACCTCTGGCTTTCATAGTCGCGAACCTGATCATCTACTGGGGCGGCTGGCAGACCAACTGGAAGCTGATGGTCGCCCTCCTGCTCGGCCTGGTGTTGATGGCCATCACGTATGTGACCTCCAAGCCCGAGTACCGGCCGACATTCGACTGGCACGCGGCCTACTGGCTCGTGCCTTACCTGGGCGGTCTGGCAGCGATCTCTTATCTGGGCGCCACGGACTTCGGAGGCACGGGTCTTTTCCCGTTCGGCTGGGATGCGCTCGTCGTGGCGATCTTCAGCATCGTCATCTCGCCAACTCGGTTTCGATTCAGCCGGAGAGGCCTTTGATGACCGCGCCGGCGATGCCCCCGGCGACGCCCGCCCCTGCATTGCCGCCAGTGCCGCTGTCGCCGTGGTGGACGTACATCGACTGCAAGCCGAGCCGCCCAGGTCCGAAGAAGCGATTGAAGACGAGCTGGCCCGAGCCGGCGAAGATACCCGAGCGGAGACCCATGACCTTGATCTCCATCCGGATCGACGCGTCCTTATAGAGCCAGCCGCCCGGCTCGACGTCGATGGCTTCGTTGGGACCGAGCGTGACCTCGAAGATGTTCCCGTAGCCTTGCAGGAAAACCACTCCCTCGTACTGCTCGGCGGTGAAGCGATCGATGAAAAAACCGGTCGAGCCGAAGAGCATGTTGGCGATGCCGCGCACGCGTGTGAAGGTGTACGCGATGTTGTCGGAGGCGGCCAGGAACTGGTGCTCGCGGACCTCGATCGACTGTCCGGGCTGAAGGTGCATGGGGATGACCTGGCCGGTGCCGTCGCGAGAGAAGGCGATCTGGCCCTGGCCGACGGCCTGGGTCAGAAAGATGGGCATGCCGGCGATGAAACGCTTGAAGGCGCCTTTCATCGGCTTCAGCTGGATGTCCACGGTCGGCTCCTTCCAGAGCAGCACGTGGTGCTCGAAGTAGGCCGGGATCGACCCGCCAAGCTGGAGCCGGAGAACGGGGACGAGCTCTCCCTCGACGTGGTAGAGGAGGTTCGGGCCCTGGCCGTCATGATGCGTGGTGGGGAGCTGGGTGGGTACGGGCATGCCGCTGTGTGCCTCTAGCTTGAGGTATCAGGCCATCGGAGCATGGACACTTTCATACCCATCACGTGATATAACTCATATCAGTTTCGATGACTGCGGGGGTCCGGCGCAGGCTCCTCCTGTTGCTGACGCTGTCGCTCGCTGCGACGGGCTTGTCCGCAATGCCCTCGCCGCCTGGCTCGAAGTCGATCGCATTGGATCGACCGGCGGCCTTGCTGTCCCCGCCGCCAGTGGGGATCTCCCCGCCTCCGCTACCGCTTTCCCCGCCGCCGATGCCGGTCTCCCCACCCCCGGTAACGCTTTCGCCGTCGCCTTTGCCGCTCTCGCCGCCTCCGCTGCCACCATCCCAACCCACGGCGCCGCCTGCTTCGGCCCAGGCGCCGCCCGCTGCGGCCCCAGTGCTGCCTTCGCTGGCCCCAACGCCGCCTTCCCAGCCCCCAGCGCTTAGTCCGCCAGCTGGCCTGGCGCCAGATCCCACGTCGCCGATCACGGCTGCGCCATCGCTGAGCGAGTCGCCCTCAGCAGCCGACTTTCCGTCGGGCCTGGATGGCTCCGCCAGCTCGGGCCCCGCAGACAGATCGCGGCCAGCTTCCGTGCAGGATCGGTCGGTCAGCGCTCACGCAGCGCTTGCTGGCAGTGGCTCGGATGCACGGCTGGCCGCCGATCCATCACCGGTGCCGGTGCCCTGCTCGGTGCTCGGTTTCCCTACACCGGGCAGCTCTTGCCCGCAGTTCGCCATCCCGGGCTTGGCCTTTACCGGATCAAATGAGTTGTTCGGAATCGCGGCCGGCCTGCTGCTGCTCTTACTTGGGTGGCGCATCCGTGGGTGGCGCGTCCTGGCTGTGCGGTTCCGGCGAGCCCGGGCTCGGCCGCCCTAGGAGCCGTTCGCCTTGAGGCGCTCCACCTGGATCACCGATAGGCCCAGCGCGTCTTCTTGAACCTGGCTCCCGGCCGGGCCGAGCAACACGACTTGTGCAAGCAGGCTGCCGATCCTAAACGTCAGCCTGACTATCTTCAGCCCTGGGAAACTGGGGGCCAGCTCGGTCCAGCCCACCGACTCGTCGCCCAGGCTGACCGGGATCTGCCCAGCGCCCGGGCCCCTGGCCGCTTGCTCGTCGAAGCCGGCGTGCGCCCCGTCCGTAGTCCCGTAAACGATAACCATCGACTCCGCGACCTGGTAGTTGCTCAAGTCGGACGTCCCCCGGAGGAAAACCGCGTCCCAGCTCGGCACCGGCTGCCCGGGGCCGGTGGTCGCGGCGGGACCCGCACGGACCAGCTGGTAGCCGGACGGCAGCTCTGTCAGGCCGACGGTCAGGCTCGCCGGGTCGCGGACCGGCGAGGGCTCCGGAGCCGGGACCGGCCTGGTGCTCGAAGGCGTCTGGGAAACTGCCTCCCGGCTGGATGGCGCCGTGGCGGCAGGCTGGGAGCGCAGGACCAAGATCAGGGTTCCCGCCGAGAGGAGGATTAGGAGGACGGCAATCGCCGACGGCACGCTCTTCTTCCAGCTGGGCGAGCCAGACGGCACCGGTTTTGGTGCGGCGAGGAGCTCCTTACCGGCGCGCAGGACCGCGCGGTGGCGGACCGCGGCACCCGGCAGTGGGTTGCTTTCTGGGTTCCAGTAGCGCCAGAGGTGGAGGTAGGCGTCCTCGACCTCCTGGAGGCTGGCACCAGGGGATAGCCCGAGCACCGCGTATGGATCCTTAGCCGGCCTGGAGCCGGCCAGGAATGAGAAGGGCAGCTTCATTTAGGCAGGCAACCAGACTACGGCGAAAACGCCGGGATCGTAGTCCAGCGGGCAGGCTGGAAATTGGTGGAGGCGGCGGGAGTTGAACCCGCGTCCGGAGCAGCGTCCCTCGGGACCTCTACGAGCGTGTTCGCGATTTTGATCTCGCCTTGGGGCTCCTCACGACGGGATCCTTGCGGCCAGCCTCGGTGAATGTCCCGGCCCGGCGCCGAGGCGCCGCCAGGCCGGCGATCCGGCTTTTTAACGCCGCTCCCCGGTCCGCCGGTGCTACCGGGGGCGACGCCCGGGATCGTGTCCCGGGAAGCTAGCTCAAGCTACTTACGCAGCGAGAGCGAGCCTGCTCTGCTTGTTGGCAGATGTGTTGTTTTGCGCTGTGACGCTCGCGCCCTCGACTCGCAGTCCCGAAGCCCAACTACCCCGTCGAGACCGGACGCCCCCACGTTCGAGCGAACTTCGCATCCGAGATTCTACCCGCCTGCGGGCCGGTCTAACGGTGGCATGTATTCTGGCCTCACCTATGGATGTGCAAGACCGGATCGACGAAAAAGTCGCCTCCGCCACGCTCAAAGAAATGGGCGACCTGCGGATCGACGACGTTCTCGCCTTCATCGATCGGGGCATCGAGTCGATGCCCAGCTACATGGATCTCTACCGCCGCTGGGAGCGCCAGCAGTGGGCGGTCTCGGACCTCGACTTCGGCCCCGATCGGGAGAGTTGGGAGGCGATGACCGAGGAAGGCAAGAAGTACGCGATCTGGATCCAACGGCTGTTCTTCAACGGCGAGGAGCGAGTGACGGCAACGCTGGCGCCGTTTATCTGGGCCGCGCCGACGCCGGAGATCGAGATCTTCCTGACGACCCAGATGGTGGACGAGGCCCGACATGCCGTCTTTTTCGACCGCTGGTGGCGCGAGGTCCCGGGCACTGACGCCAAGGACATGCGCACGCTGCTCGACGAGGTCCGCCCCACCGTCAACGAGGGCTACAACGAGCTCTTCTACGACCGGCTGCCTGGTCTCTCGCAGCGGCTTGCTAGCGATCCGACCGACATCGAATCCTTGGTCGCGGGCGTGACGATGTACCACATCGTGATCGAGGCCACCCTGGCGCTGACGGGCCAGCGGTTTGCGCTGGAGACGATGCGCGAGCAAGACGAGTCCCATTTCGGCTTCTACAAGGGCTTCACCGCGGTCGCCCGGGACGAGTCGCGACACGTCAACTTCGGCATCAAGTTCCTCCAGGAAGCGGTGCGCGAAGATCCCGGCCGGTTCGGCCCGATCGTGCAGCGGACCTTGGTGGAATGCCTGCCGCTCATCAGCGGCACGCTGGAGCCGCCGGACGGCGACCAGCGCTACTACAGCGAGTACGGTCGCAGCCAGGAGGAGTTCTACGAGTACGCGATGACGTCGCTCAACAAGCGACTCGCGGCGATCGGCATCAATCTAGCGGCCTAGCCTCGCCTGATCGCGCGCTCCATCTCCCGCTTGGCGTCAGCTGCGGCGATCGTCTGCCGCTTGTCGTACTGCCGCTTGCCGCGGGCGAGGCCGATCTCGACCTTGGCTCTGTTGCGCACGAAGTAGAGCCGGAGCGGGATCAGCGTATAGCCCTTCTGCCGGACCTTGCCGATCAGGCTCGCGATCTCGCCGCGATGGAGCAGCAGCTTGCGTCGCCGCTTCGGCTCGTGCTGGGCGACGCTCGCCTCGGCGTAGGGCGAGATGTGAACATCCTCCAGCCAGGCCTCGTTGTTCTCGACCCGGACGAAGCCGTCGCGAAGGTTCGCCCGACCGCCGCGGAGCGATTTGACCTCGGTCCCCAGGAGCTGGAGGCCGGCCTCGTACGTCTCGTCGATGAAGTAGTCATGAAAGGCGCGGCGATTGGTCGCCACCTCCTTCCGACCGTCCCTTTGAGGGGGGACGTCCGCCCTGCGTGTGCCGCTCCGGGCGGCCGTTCGCGGCACGACCCCCCGGTTGACGTCTTTATCGGGCATGGGACACCAGCTGGCGTGCGTGCATCGGCTTACGGCCGGGGAGCTGCACCTGCTCCAGCCGGTAAGCGCCCTCGCTGGTCGCGACGGTGACCCCTTCCCGGGCGGCCGCAAGGACCTCGCCGGGCTTCCCGGAGCCGCTCACGGGCGACCCCCGCAGGACCTTGAACTCAGTCTCCTTGAGCCGGAGCCGAGCGCCGGGTGACGGGTTCAAGGCTCGAACGCGTCTATCGATCTCCTCGGCGCTCATCTCCCACCTGAGGTCACCCTGAGCGCTGTCCAGCTTTCCCGCCTGGGTGGCCGCGCCGTGGTCCTGCTCCCGGGGCTGGATGTCATCCAGCCGGGCGATGGTCTCCACCAGCAGGTCGGCGCCCAATCGGGCCAGGCGCATCGTCAAAGTCGCCGCATCCTCGTCCGGGCCGACCTCGGTCTCGCGCTGGGCAAGGATCGGACCGTGGTCCAACTGGTCGTCCATGCGCATGATCGTGACGCCGGTGACGCGGTCTCCGGCCAGGATTGCTTGCTGGATGGGCGCAGCGCCACGGTGACGCGGCAGCAGGGAGGCGTGCACGTTAACGGCGCCACGAGCCGGCAGCTCAAGAATCTCGCGAGGAATGATCTGGCCATAGGCAACGACGACCAGCAGGTCAGGGGCTGACCGGCGGATCAGGTCGGCCGCCTCCGGCGACCGCATCCGCTCGGGCTGCGCGACCGGCAGGCGGAGCCGTCCGGCGGCTAACTTGACAGGGGAGGCCTGGAGCCGCCGGCGATGACCCGGCCGATCGGGCTGGGTGATGACCAGCACCACTTCGTGCCGAGCTGCGACCAGCGCTTCCAGCGAAGGCACGGCGAACTCGGCCGTGCCGGCGAAGACGATCCTCAGGCGCGCGCCGCCGCGGTCTCGGCCTCCTCGGGCTCCTCCTCCTCTAGCTCCTCGACCCTCTTCAGAGTCTTCAGGTCGGTCAGCTTGTCGATGAAAAGGACGCCGTCCAGGTGGTCCAGCTCGTGCTGGAAAGCTCGGGCCGTGAAGCCGTTGGCCTTGATCCGGACGCCTTTGCCGTGCCGGTTGCGGCCCTTCACAACGACGCTGTCGGCCCGCTCGACCTCGCCCACCCAGCCGGGGTAGCTGAGGCAGCCCTCGTAGCCGACCTGCGATCCGGCCACTTTGACCAGCTCGGGGTTGACCAGCCCGTAGACCTGGTTTTCGTCGCCCCGCACGACGATGACGCGCAGCGGGACGCCAACCTGGTTGGCGGCGAGGCCCACTCCAGGCGCGTCCATCATCGTCTCGACCATGTCGTCGATCAGCTTCAGGACCGAGGGATCGATCCGCGAGACTTTTTTCGATTTCTCGCGCAGGACCGCGTCGTCGAACGTGTAGATCCGCCGGATTGCCATGTGGGGCCAAGTCTACCCAAGCAACTCGACGGTAATCTGTGATCGAAGGCATGGCTCCGCGGGACCTCTTGACGCCACTCGACGGGCAGCGCGAAGAGACTCTCGAGCTGGTCGGCGGCCTCACCGAAGCGGACCTAGAGAAGGTCGACGAGGACTCCGGCTGGACGGTCAGGCACATCATCGGCCACCTCGCCGCTGCCGAGCTGGGCGAATGCTTCTTCATCCGCTCCGCCGCCCAGGACGAGGTCATCCACATGAGCGTCGAGGACCGCGACCTCTTCAACGAAGACGCCGCGAGCAGGGCGGAGAAGTGGGACCTGGCTCGCTGCCGCAAGGAGCTTCAAGAAGCGCGCGAAAGCCTTGTCGAAGTCTTCGGCGAGCTGCAGGAGGAAGACCTCGACCGCCCGATCAAGTGGCCGGAGTGGCCGGCCCGCACGATCCGCGCCTCAATCCCCTACATGGTCGAGCACGAGGACAGCCACCTGGACCAGATCCGGAAGGCCCTCGGAGAGCGCTGACTCCTCCGGCTACATCACCGGGTCGACGTCGTAGCTCCAGCCTCGGCCGCTGGGCGCAAACGGCCGGGCGCGCTCCAGGCCCTCCCCCTTGAGCGTGATCTGCCAGCGGTACTGGCCGCGCACCTTGAAGACGAAGGCCGGCGACGGCCCGAGCAGCTTGATGCCGGCGACCTTCTCCGCGAGCAGGCCGGCGGCGAGCTCGTCCGCCGCGTCGCGGGCGGTCTGGGCAGCTTTCTCGCCGTCTTCGTTCGAATAGGTCAGCACCGCCAGCTCGGCGAAGGGCGGGAAGCGAAAGACCTCGCGGGAGGGCAGCTCCTCTTTGTAGAAGCCGAGGTAGTCGTGCTCGGCAGCGCGCCGCAGCGCGTAATGGTCGGGGTTGGAGGTCTGGACCACGACGCGGGCCTGGCGCTCCCGCCGGCCGGCACGGCCGGCCACCTGCGTCACCAGCGCGAAGGTGTTTTCCGCGGAACGGTAGTCGGGGAAGTGAAGCGGCAGGTCGGCGTCGACCACCCCGACGGCGGTCACGGCCGGTAAATCGAGTCCGCGCGCCACCAGCTGGGTGCCGACCAGGATGTCGGCGCGGCCCGACGCGAAAGCTTCGAAGATCTCGAAGTAGCCTTCGTCGCCGCCGGCGGTGTCGCGATCGAGGCGCAGGATGCGCGCCTGGGGCCAGAGCTTGCGCGCAACCGATTCCAGCCGCTGGGTACCGATGCCGAGGGCGCGCAGCTGGCGCGACCCGCAATAAGGGCAGTGCGGCGGCAGCGGCCGGCTGTGCCCGCAGTAATGGCATGAAAGCCCACCGATCTCGGGATGCTGCACCATGGCCACCGAGCAGTCCGGGCACTGGAGTGACTTCCCGCAGTCACGGCAGAGCACGAACGTCGCCAAGCCGCGGCGGTTGAGGAAGAGGATCGCCTGGGCCTCATCTTCGAGCGCGCCGTTAACGACCTCGACCAGGCGCTGCGAGAGCGGCAGCCGGTTGCCCGCCTCGGCCTCGGCCCGCATGTCGACCAGCTCGATCTCAGGCTCCACGCCGCGCACCCGCCGGGGCATCCTGGCGAGGGCGAAGTGGCCCTGCTCCGCTTCCCAGTAGCTGGCGACGCTGGGTGTGGCCGAGCCCAACACCAGCCGCGAGCCGGTCAGCTCGGCCAGACGGCGCGCAACCCAGCTCGCCTCGTAGCGGGGCGTCCGGTCCTGCTTGTAGGCGGAGGAGCCCTCCTCGTCGACGACCACGAGTCCGAGGTTGGGCAGCGGCGCGAAGACGGCCGACCGGCTGCCGATCAGCACTTCAAGCTCTCCCCGCCTGGCCCGCCACCACTGCTGGGCTCGCTCCAGCTCGGTGAGCCGGCTGTGCAGCACCCCCAAGCGGCCGCCGAAGCGCCGGGCGAAGCGCTGCACGAGCTGCGGCGTGAGCGAGATCTCCGGCACCAGGACCAGCGTCGCCAGCCCGTCCACGCGGGCGGCCTCAGCGGCGGCTAGGTAGACCTCGGTCTTGCCGCTCTCCGTCACGCCGTGGAGAAGGACTGCGGGCTGGCCGCGGATCAGGGCCAGCGCGGCTGCCTGGTCCGCGTTCAGGTCCAGCCGCCCATCGCCGACCGGGGCGTGCGAAGCGGCCAACAGCAGCTGGCTGTGGCGATGCTGGCGAGCCGACGGGCCGGCGCCCGACGACTTGCCGCCGCGAATCCGGGGGGGCACCATCGCCCGCAGGCACTCGATGAGCGGCGCCCAGTAGTGGCCGGCGACGAGCCGCGCCAGCTCCATCTGGTGGGGCAGCAGGAGCGGGTCGCGATCGGCTCTCTCGATCGGCCGGACCTCGATCCCTGGGTCCTCACTCACGGTCGCCAGCACGTAGCCCCAGGCGGTCCGGCGGCCGAAAGGCACCAGGACGCGGTGACCCGGGACGACCTCCATCCCCTCGGGGACGAGGTACGTGTAGTGCGGACGATCGAGCACGCGGGCCGGCTCGACCGCCACGTCGGCGTAAACGCTCAACCCGTCGAGGGTGTTTTCGCGAAGAGGTCGGACGGCAGCACGTTCGTGGCCGTCGAGGGCACCGGGATCGGCTTCACCTTGGCCGAGCGGAAGCTGATCGTGAAATCGTCCTTCTGGACGGTGCCGGTCTGCGGGTCCGTGCCGTTCAGGTGCACGTCGATGCGCAGCAGCTGGTTGCCGGAAAGGCCCAGGTAGACGTCGATCGAGCCGGTCGCCGTTTTCAGGAAGGCAGTTTCCAGCGGGCCCTGGCCCTGCAGGTTCATCGCCTGGAGCTGCTCCAGCTGGTCGGCGGCGGGGGTCAGGGTGTACTGGTGGGCGAAGCCCTCATTGACGTGGGTGATGCCGCCGCCACTCTCCTTGCTGGCCAGCAGGATGCTGTCCCGAATCAGGTTCAGGCGGAGCCCTGGAAAGAGCGCCGTCACCGAGGCGGTCGGCGCCGTGCGCCAGGGCTGGCTCGTGCTGTAGGGCCGCGAGTAGAGGTCGGAGTCGTCCAGCACCAGGTCCCAGCGTGAGGACGGCTTGCCGTCGCTGCCCAGGAAGTCATAGCGGAGCGCAGCGCGCGCGTCGCGGGCGACCCCGGTGCCCTGCGCTTTCACCTGCTCGGCACGGCCCTTCGGGATCGTGCCGCCGGTGAAGAGGATGGTCAGGGTCACGTTGAATCCCATCCCCTGGCTGTCCGCGGCGGCCACGGCGTCGGCAACCGTCTTCAAATCCGACGACTGGCTCGACCCGCAGGCGGCCACCAGCAGGAGAGCGGCCAGGAGGGCGGCGCGCACGCGTTTCACGGCCCCGCCAGCCTCGGCTTCAGCGCGTCGAGGATGCGCTCGGCCATCTCGCGCTTGGTGGAGCGCGGGAGGTCGATTCGGGCGCCGTCGCGAAAGAGCATGAAGCCAGCGTTCTCCTCGCTCCCGAAGACACCGCCGCTGATGTCGTTGGCCACGATCGCGTCGAGCTTCTTGCGCGCCAGCTTCTCGGCGGCGTGCGCCTCCAGGCCGGCGTCCTCGGCCGCGAAGCCGACGCGCAGGAGCCCCTCCGCCGGGCTCTCGCGAGCCAGCTCCGCCAGGATGTCGACGTTCTTCTCGAGCCGGAGGTCGAGCTCCTTCACCGACTCCCGCCGGATCTTGGCCGCCTCCTGTTTGGCCGGCCGGAAGTCGGCCACCGCGGCCACCATCACCAGCAGATGGGCCGCATCGAGACCAGCCCGGACCGCCTCCAGCATCTCCTGGGCGGTCTCCACGTGGACACCCTCAACACCGGCGTGGCCCGCGTAAGGTGCCGCGGTCACGAGAAGCACCGAGGCGCCGCGGTCGGCGGCGGCTTCGGCGACGGCGTGCCCCATCTTCCCGCTCGAGTAGTTGCTGATGAAGCGGACCGGGTCGATCGGCTCTCGCGTCCCGCCCGCTGTGACGACCACCCGCCGCCCAGCCAGGTCGTAGCGCGCGGCGATGGCGGCCTCCAGCCCGGCGAAGATCTCCGCGGTAGGCGCCAGGCGGCCGGCGCCCGTATGGCCGCTGGCCAGCCGGCCCGCCTCCGGCCCGACGATCACGAAGCCGCGCTCCCGGAGCGTCTCCAGATTCGCGGCCACCGCCGGCTTCTCCCACATGGCGTCGTTCATCGCCGGCGCCACGACAACGGGGCAGCGGGCCGCCAGCACGGTCGCGGTCACCAGGTCGTCGGAATGGCCGCCGGCCAGCTTCGCAAGCTGGTTGGCGGTGGCCGGGGCGAGGAGGAGCGCCTGGGCCCAGTCGCCGAGGGCCACATGCGGCTCGGCCACGCCTCGATTCGACCAGAGATCGACCTGCACCGGGTGGCCGCTCAGGCCGTGGAAGGTGGCCGGGCCGACAAAGCGCGTCGAAGCGGCGGTCTGCGCCACCCGCACCTCGCAGCCGGCGGCCACGAGCTGGGAGACCAGGTCGGCCACCTTGTAGGCGGCGACGCCGCCTGAGACGAGAACGGCGAGGCGCCTGCCCCGCACGGCGGCGGGGACTTCAGCGGGATCGAGGGGGCTCATGGCGTGGGTTCGGGCTGAACTCTACGCCGCCGCTTCTCGGCCTCGATGATCGCCGCGATGTCCCGGGCGGCCTGGTCGGCGTTCTCGTTCACCACCACGTAGTCATAGAAAGACGCGAACGACATCTCCCTTTCGGCCAGCTTCTGGCGCTCTCGCATGACCTCGGGCGGCTCTGCGCCTCGCTTGCGCCGGCGCTTCATCAGCTCCTCCATCGAAGGCGGTTGGATGAAGATGAAGATGGCGTCCGGGCGCTTTTTCCGGACAGTTTCGGCGCCTTGCACGTCGATCTTCAGGATCACGTCTTGGCCCTGCTTTTGAGCTTTTTCCACGCGCGTGCGCGACGTCCCGTAGAGGTAGCCATTGACTGTTGCGTGCTCCAGCAGCTCCCCGCGCGCGATCAGATTTCGGAAGCGCTCCTCGTCGACGAACGTGTAGTGCTTGCCGTCGACCTCGTAGTCGCGCTTCGGCCGCGTCGTGAACGACACCGAGTAGTGCAAGTTGGGGTTGGCCTGGAGCAGCTTCTCGATCACGGTGTCCTTGCCGACGCCGCCTGGGCCCGAGATCACGAACAGGAGCCCGGTCGGCTCTTGGCTCATCGCAAGGACTCGAGAAACTCGGCGAAGTCGGCCGGGGGCGGCGTCTCGAACACCAGCTCCTCGCCGGTCGCCGGATGCCGGAGCCGGAGCCGCCAGGCATGCAGCATCGGCCTTGGGGCCAGCCCGCCGCCGCCGTACTCGCGATCGCCCGCTACCGGGTGCCCGAAGGCTGCCAGGTGGACCCGGATCTGGTGGGTTCGGCCAGTTTCCAGCTCGCAGCGGAGGAGGGTGTGGCCCCGCAAAGCTTCCAGGACTGTGTAGTGCGTCCGAGCGAAGCGACCGGAAGCGACCACCGCCATCCGCTTGCGGTCCCGCGGATGACGGCCGATCGCGCCTTCCAGGACGCCGGACTGGCCGCGGATCGAGCCGGTTGCGATTGCCTGGTAAGTGCGGGCCATCTCCTTGCGCGCCAGCTGGCCGGAGAGCTCGCGGTGAGCCCGGTCGGTGCGGGCCGCAACGATCAAGCCCGAGGTGCCCCGGTCCAGCCGGTGGACGATGCCCGGGCGCGCCTCGCCGCCCGACGTCGACCAGACGCCGCCCCGCCCCAAAAGCGCGTGGACAAGGGTCCCGGTGAAGTGACCGGCGGCAGGGTGCACCACCATCCCCGCGGGCTTGTCGATGACCAGCAAGTCCTCGTCCTCGTAGAGCACCGCCAGCGGGATCTGCTCCGCCGCCGGGCGAAGGTCGGCGGGCGCGGGCAGGCGGAACTCTACAACATCGCCCGCCCGAACCTGGTCGGCGGGCCGGGCAGGATTCCCGTTGACGAGGACCGCGCCCTGGCGGGCCAGTCGCCCCGCCGCCGAGCGTGTCAGCTCCGGGGCCTGCTCGCTCAGGAAACGGTCGAGGCGGCCGGCCGGTCCGCTCGCCCTCAGCCGGGGGAAGGCCGCCTCCGGAACAGGTATCCGACCGCCAGCAGAACGACGCCGACCGAGATCGCGGAATCGGCGACGTTGAAGGTCGGCCACCAGTGCAGCGCGATGAAGTCGGTCACCGACCCCTGGGTGAGCCGGTCGTAGCCGTTCCCGAGCGTGCCGCCGAGCACCAGACCCAGGACCGCGTGCATCCAGATCGGCCCGCTGTGGCCCACCTCGTAGACGATCAACGCCACCGCGACTACCGCGGAGACGAGCAGGAAGATCGGTGCGCTGAGCGTGCAGAGGCTGAAGGCGCCGCAGGCGTTCTGGACGTGCTGGATCCAGACCAGGTGGTCGACCATCGTGACCTCAGAGCCGGGCGCGATCGATGAGACGACCAGGCTTTTGGTGACCCGGTCGGCCGCGAACACGCCGACCGCGATGCCCGCGAAGAGCAGGCGGGGCCAGGCGGCGCTCAGCTGACCTGTTTCAGGCCGAGCCACACATCCTCTCCGTCGATCTTCACGGACTTGCCGGAGAGCCCTTCGGCGCGACCGCGATTGAGCTCAACCGAAAGCGTCTCGGCCTTGATGTACTCGGCCTGCGAGGCGAACGCCCGCGCGACCTGCCCGTCAGCGTCGTACCAGGTCTGGATCCGATCCTCGATGTTGAAGCCGGAGTCCTTCCGGAGCTGCTGGATCGCCCGTACGATGTCGCGGGAGAGACCTTCCAGCCGGAGCTCCTCGGTGATGTTCGTGTCCAGGCTGACCTCAGAACCGCCGAACTTCAGCTGCTTCACGTTCAGCTCGTCGCGGATGATGCCGGCGATCTCCTCGGGCAGCGGGTCCCCCGGCAGCACCGCCGCGTTCAACGGCTGGCGCACCTTGAGACGGGCCGCGTCGCGAGCGCCGAGGCCGGCTTCGACCGCCCGCCGCGCCGCAGCCATCTGGGTCTCGAGACCGGGGTCGTGCAGGGCCGCCTCGGCCGTCGGGAAGTCGGCGAGGTGGACGCTGCGCTCGCCCGTCAGGTTCCGGTACATCGCTTCGGCGAGGAAAGGCAGGAACGGGGCCAGCAGGCGGGCCAGCGTAACCAGCGCTTCGTGGAGCGTCTGGTAGGCGGCCGCCTTGTCGGCGTCCGACTCGCTCTTCCAGAAACGCCGCCGTGAGCGCCGCACGTACCAGGTCGAGAGGTCTTCGACAAAGGCCTCCAGCGGGCGCGAGGCACCGTTCACGTCGTAGCGCTCGAGGGCCGCGTCAGCCGTCCGCACCAACCCGCTGAGGCGGGAGAGCAGCCAGCGATCCAGGACGGGCCGCTGCGCCACCGGGACGGCTGCGAGCCCGGCTGGGGCGAAGCCGTCGATCCGGGCATAGGTGACAAAGAAGGAGTAGACGTTCCAGAGCGGCAGCATGAAACGCCGCACTACCTCTTGCAGCGCCTGCGGCCCGACGCGGTAGCTCTCCCCCACCGGCGCCGTGAAAAAGATCCAGCGAATCGCGTCGGAGCCGAAGTGGTCGAACACGTAGTTCGGGTCGAGGACGTTGCCGCGCGACTTGCTCGCCTTCTGGCCGCGCTCGTCGAGCACGTGGCCCGTGCAGATGACGTTCTTGTACGCGTTCTGCCCGAAGAGGACCACCGACTCGGCGAGCAGCGAGTAGAACCAACCGCGTGTCTGGTCCACCGCCTCGGCGATGAAGTCGGCCGGGAAGGTCTCTTCGAAGAGCGGCTTGCCGTGCTGCGGATAGCCGCGCTGGGCGAATGGCATTGCGCCGGAGTCGAACCAGCAGTCGAGGACCTCGGGGACCCGCCGCATGGTGCCGCCGCAGCTGGCGCAGGGCAGCGCGACCTGGTCGATGTGCGGCCGGTGGAGGTCGGCGTCGCGCGGCAGCCCGATCTCCTCGGCAGACTCAACGCAGCGCGACTCCTCGCAGCTCTCGCAGACCCAGAAGGGCAGCGGTGTGCCCCAGTAGCGCGACCGGGAGATCGCCCAATCGACGTTATTGGCGAGCCAGTCGCCCATCCGGCCGCTGCCCATGTACGGAGGCACCCAGTTGGTCGCCGCGTTCTGGCGCACGAGCTCCTCCTTGCGGTCGGTCGTGCGCACGTACCAAGAGTTCAAGGCGTAGTAGATCAGGGCCGTATCGCAGCGCCAGCAGAACGGGTACGTGTGCCGGACGACAGCCTCCTTGTAGAGGAGCCCGCGCGCGCGCAGGTCTTCGGCGATGAGTGGGTCTGCGTCCTTCACGAACAGCCCGGCGAACTTCTCCACTTCGGGGATGAATCGCCCGCGGAGGTCGACCGTGTGGCGGAACGGAATGCCCTTCTCCTGACAAAGGCGGAGGTCGTCGGCGCCGTAGAGGGCCGACGTGTGCACGATGCCGGTCCCTTCCTCGGTGGACACGAAGTCGGCGTCGACCACGTAATGCGCCCGCCCCTCGGACGGCACTGAATACGGGTAGAGCGGCTCATAGTCGAGGCCGACCAGATCCTGGCCCCGCATCCGCTCGACGACCTCGTATTCACCCACCAGCGCGTCCGCCCGCGCCTCCGCGACGATGACGTTCTCCTGGCCCTGGCGCACCTTCAGGTAGGTGATGTCGAGGCCCACGGCGAGAGCCACGTTCCCCGGGAGCGTCCAGGGCGTGGTGGTCCAGGCCAGCAGGCTGGTCATCGGGTCGGACTTGAGCCGGAACCGCACATAAACGCTCGGGTCGGGCGTGTCGTCCTTGTAACCCTGGGCCAGCTCGTGGCTCGACAGGGGCGTCATGCAGCGCGGACAGTAGGGTGCAACCCGGAACCCGAGGTAGATGAGGCCCTTGTCCCACATCTGCTTCAGAGCCCACCAGACCGACTGGATGTAGTCGGAGTGGTAGGTCCAATAGGCGTTGTCGTAGTCCTGCCAGAAGGCCATCCGCTCCGACATCTCGCGCCACTGGCGGACGTAGCGATGAACGGATTCCTTGCAGCGCTCGTTGAACTCGGCGACGCCGTACTCCTCGATCTGCTGCTTGCCGGAGATCTTGAGCTCCTTCTCGACCTCCAGCTCCACCGGCAGCCCGTGAGTGTCCCAGCCGGCCTTGCGCTCCACGAAGCGGCCTTTCATGGTCCAGTAGCGCCCGAAGACGTCCTTGAAGGCGCGCGGGAGGATGTGGTGCGTGCCCGGCTTGCCGTTGGCCGTGGGCGGCCCTTCGTAGAACACGAAGCGGGGAGCGCCCTCGCGAATGCGGAGGCTCTCCTCGAAGGTCTGGTCTCGCTTCCAGAACTCGACGAGCTCGCGCTCGAGCTCGGGAAAGCTCACCTTCGGATCGACCGGCTCGAAGACAGCTCTTTTCTGGTTGATCTTTCAGGCCAGGGCGGGACTCTTGCGAACGGCCTCGCCCGACTCGACGCTCATCCGGAGGCCGCCCTTCGGCCGCAAGGTGATGGAGGGCTGCGGCTCGACCCGCCAGCCGGGAAGCGAGCGCAGCCGGAACTTGCGCAGAACGGTCGCGAGCACGAGGGTGGCTTCAAGCGTCGCGAAGTTGCTGCCAAGGCACATCCGGGGCCCGCCTCCGAACGGGAAGTAGGCGTAGCGCGGCAGCCGCTTGGCGAGGCCGTCCGCCCAGCGATCGGGCAGGAAGGCGTCCGGGTCGTCGTAGAAGCGCGGATCGCGGTGCATCGCCCAGGGGCTCATCAGCGTGACGGCGCCGGCGGGCACGCGCAGGCCCTCCAGCTGGCATTCGCGGAGGCAGAGCCGGCCGAAGCCGTAAGCGGGCGGGTAGAGTCGGAGCGCCTCGGCCAGGACCATCTCGGCGAACGGGAGGCGCGACATGTCGGCGTAGGTCGGCCGGTTGTCCCCGAGCACCGACTCGAACTCTTCGACCAGCCGGGCCTCGACATCGGGGTGGCTCGCCAGCAGGTGCCAGGTCCAGGAGAGAAGTGTCGCGGTCGTCTCATGGCCGGCAAAGAAGATGGCGATCGAGACATCCCGGACCTGGCGGTCGCTCATGGGCCGCCCGTGCTCGTCCTTGGCGCGGATCAGCATCTCGAAAAGGTCGGGCCCTTCGGCTCCAGTGGCCCGCCGCTCGCGGATCATCCGGTTGAGCTCCTTATTGAGCCTGTAGAGGGCCCGCACGAACCTGAGCGTGCGCAGGTTGGGGATGATCACGGGAAGGGCGAGCAGGCTGCCGGCCCGGTCGGCGAAGTCCTCCATGACGATGGCGATGGCGTCGCGGGCATCGCCGCGGTAGCGGCTGGCATCGATGCCGTAGAGCGTCTTGGCAACGATCTCGAGCGTGAGACCCGACATGTCAGCGCTGATGTCGCGCGCCTCGCCTGGGCGCCAGCCGGCCAGCATCCGCTCGGTGAGGTCCACCATGTCGGTGCCGTAGCTCTCCAGCCGCCTGGCGTGGAAGGCCGGCATCGCCAGCTTCCGCTCGTGCAGCCAGGAGTCGCTGTCCGCGATCTCGATGCTGCCCCGGACCAGCGGGTTGAAAAGCGGACGCAGGTAGTCCTTGCTGAAGTGGTCGCGGCGCACGCCCAGGACCTGGCCGATCAGCTCGGGGTCGTTGAGGAAGAGGACCTGCGTCCTCCGGATCCGGAGCTGGGCGTAGGCACCACCCTCCCGGGAAAGGCGCCGGAAGAGTCCCAGGCGGTCGCGCCGGAACTCGTCGAGGCTGCCGGCAAGGAGGCTCGGGGCTCGGACCGCGGTCACGCCAGTAGCCTAACTTCTTGCGGGACCCGGGGCGGGACTGCCGGCTTAAAGGCGGCCGGCCAGGTTGATGATCACGAGGAGCAGGAAGCTCACGATCATCGGCGAGAAGTCGAGAGCCATCCCCCCACTGCCAGTCGGAATGGCGTTGCGCACCGGTCGCAGCAGCGGTTCCGTGAGCCTGATCGCGAAGGTGTGGATCTGGTTCTTCGGGTAGGGCTCGATCCAGGAGAACACGACGCGGACCAGGATCAGGATCAGCAGCGCGTAGCAGACCAGCTGGATCAACCCGCCTATAACGAACATCTCGGTGCCCTGGCTCTTACCCGAAGAGGACCCGGCCCAATCGCAACATAGTGCTGCCCTGGCGGAGCGCAACCTCGAAGTCGTCGCTCATCCCCATCGAGAGGATGGGCAGCGGGCGGCCGAGCGCCTGCTGACAGTCGTCCCGGAGCCCGGCCAGTTCGGCAAAGGCCGGTTCAGGGTCGCGGCCCAGGGGCCCGATCCCCATCACGCCACGCAGGTCGAGCAGGCGGTCCAGCGCTCGCGCCAGCGACACCGCGGACTCGGGCGCGGCGCCTTGCTTGGCGGCCTCCCGGCTGATGTTCACCTGCAGGAGAACCGGCTGGGCCGGTGCCCGCCGCGCGAGCTCCTCGCCGAGGCGCTCGGAGTCGATGCTCTGGATGAGCGCGAAGCGTCCAGCCGCCTGGCGAACCTTGTTCGTCTGCAGGTGGCCGATCAGGTGCCACTCGGCGCCGGCGATGGCCTCGAGCTTGGGCAGCGCCTCCTGGACCCGGTTCTCGCCGAGCGCCAGGCCGAGCTCCACAGCCTCCCGGCAGTCGGTGACCGGCCTGCCCTTGGTCACCGCCACGATCGTGATCCCGGCGGGGTCCCGCCCGGTCGCCTCGATCCGCTGCTGGACGCTACGTAAGCGCGATGACAGCGGCGAAGCGAGAGCCATCCGGAAACCGCCGGTGGGAGTAGAACCGATCCGACTCGTAGGTGCAGATGTCCAGTGTCTCGATGCGATCCCCTGGCACGCCCGCCTCGGTGAGCTGTCGGCGGTTCGCCTCGCGCAGGTCGAGGCGGAGGCGGTCACCTCGACCCGGAGCCAGGACGTCGGGCGGAAAGAGGTCAGCAAACTCCGGGCCGACCTCGTAGCAGTTCCCGCAGATGCAGGGTCCGAGGCCGACGACGAGATCCTCGGGCCGGGACCCGAAGTGGGCCTGGAAGGCAGCCACCAGCGCGCCGCCGACGCCGCCCCTGGTCCCCCGCCAGCCAGCGTGCGCGAGGCCGATGGCGCCCGCTTGCGGATCGTAGGCAAGCAGCGGCAAGCAGTCCGCGTAGGTGGCGAAGAGGGCCACGCCCCGCCGGTTGCTGACGAGGCCATCCACGCCCGGGATCAGCTCGACCGGTCGATCGACCCTGTCCACCGTGCAGCCATGGACGGCGCCGGCGACTGTGAAGCTGCTCGGGTCGATGCCGAGCTCTTCGGCGAAGCGCCGGCGCGCGGCCAGGACGGCCGCCGAGTCTGGGGCGTGCGTCAGGCCGACCGAGCCGGTCTCGCTGGTCGAGAAGCCGTGCACCAGCCCATCTCGATCAAGCGCAGATAGCCCGACCACCGCAGTGGACTCTACCGGCGGGAGGAGAGGACCTGCTCGATCTCGCGCTTGACCTGCTGGAGGTCCATGAACTCGCGGTAGACGGAGGCGAACCGGATGTACGCGACCTCATCCAGGATTCGCAACCGCTCCATCACCATCTCGCCGATCTCGCGGCTCGGGATCTCGGCGCGGCCGCTGTTGCGCAGCTCAGCCTCGATCTCGTCGACTATCGCGCGCAGGCGCTCCGGTGAGATGTCGCGCTTCTCGGTCGCTTTCTTCAAGCCTGAAAAGAGCTTCTGGGGATCGAAGTCTTCCCGACGGCCGTCCTTCTTGGTGACGAAAAACGGGACGGCCTCGATCCGCTCGTAGGTCGTAAAGCGCTTGGTGCAGGCCAGGCATTCGCGGCGGCGGCGGATGGCCTCGCCGATCTCGGAATCGCGCGAGTCGACGACTTTGAGATCGTTGTGACCGCAGTATGGGCATCTCATAGCAGGACGATGACCCCAAGATATTGGGGTCACCATCCTACTCGAGTCAAGCCCCTTGTGGCCTCACTCCCCGAGAAACCGAGCTGTGGGCCCCGGGCTAGGAGCGATGCCTGAGGAAGGCGGGGATGTTGATGTCCTCGTCGTCGGTCCCGAACTCCGGCTTGGCCGGCTGCTCCGGCGGCAGGAAGCTGGAGCGGTCACTGCGAGCCGACTCGAACTGCGAGGTCGGGATCTTGCCGCCCCCGAAACCGGTCGCGATGACGGTGATCTTCACCTCGCCTTGCATCCGCTCGTCGGACACGACGCCGAAGATGATGTTGGCGTTCGGGTCGGCGGAGGCACGGACGATCTGAGCCGCCTTGGTGATCTCGTGCAGCGTCAGGTCGCGGCCGCCGGTGATGTTGAAGAGGATTCCGCGGGCGCCGTCGATGGAGGTCTCCAGGAGCGGGCTCGAAACCGCCTGCTTGGCGGCGTCCTCGGCGCGGCTGTCACCGGAGCCGAAGCCGATGCCCATCAGGGCCTCGCCGGCCTCTGACATGACCGCCTTGACGTCGGCGAAGTCGAGGTTGATGACGCCCGGGTTGACGATCAGGTCGGCGATGCCCTGAACGCCCTGGCGCAGCACATCGTCCGCGATCCGGAAGGCGTCTTCCAGGCTGGTCTTGTGGTCGACGACCTGGGCCAGCCGGTCGTTGGGGATGACGATCAAGGCGTCGACCTTGTCCCGGAGGTTCTTGATGCCCTCCTCCGCCGTCTCGTTGCGGACCTTGCCTTCCCAGCTGAAGGGCCGGGTGACGACGCCGATGGTCAGGGCGCCGGCCATTTTCGCGAGCTCGGCCACGACCGGTGACGACCCGGTCCCGGTGCCGCCGCCCATGCCGGCGGTGATGAACACCATGTCGGAGTCCTTGACGAGCTCGGAAAGCTCGGCCCGGCTCTCATCAGCGGCGTCACGGCCCTTCGTCCAGTCGCCGCCGGAACCAAGTCCGCGCGTCAGCTTGCGGCCGATGTTCACTCGGGTATCGGCCTGGCAGCGGCCGAGCGCCTGGAGGTCGGTGTTGACGGCGATGAACTGGACGCCCTTGAGGGCGGCCGAGATCATCCGGTTGACCGCGTTGCCCCCGCCTCCGCCCGCCCCGACCACCTTGATCCGCGCCCTGCCGTCCTGCATTTGGTCCCGCTCATTCATAGGTGCCTCCACTGCATTGATGTTGAGTTGATTCCTTGCTAAAAAAAGTCACGCAACCACCGGACCGACTTTTGGTATGTCGCCGTCACATTGCCGCCGTTCAGGTGCTTCCCATTGGTCACGGGCTGCAGCTTCGAGCCCCAGCGCACGAGCCCGACACCGGTCGCGAAGGACGGGCCGCTGACGCGGTCGGCCAGACCGCCGACGCCCTGGGGTAGGCCGAGCCTCACCGAGGAGTTGAAGATCTGGCCTGCGGCGTCGATGGTGCCCAGCAGCCGCGCGCTGCCGCCGGTCACGACCAGGCCGGCAGGCAGGAGCCCGTCGTAACCGCAGCGCCTGACCTCCTCGCGCGCCATCTGGAAGATCTCGCGCACGCGGGGTCCGATGATCTCGGCCAGGTAGCGGCGAGGGACGGCCTGGACTCGGTCACCGCCCACTTCGTGGACCTCGATCTTTTCCTCGGGCGGGATCACGCCGGTCAGGGTGTGGCCGTAGTTGAGCTTCAGGGTCTCGGCTTCGTCGAGCGTGGTCCTAAGCCCGATCGCGATGTCGCTGGTTATGTGGTTGCCGCCCACCGGGAGGACGGCCAGCTGGAGCGCAGCGCCCTCGTTGAAGATCACGACGTCGGTGGTGCCGGCGCCGAGGTCCATCAGTCCGACCCCGAGCTCCATCTCGTTCGGCGAAAGCACAGCCTGCCCGGCTGCCAGGCCCTGGCTGACCACGTCCTCGACATCGAAGCCGGCCTGGTGGACGCACTTGATCACGTTCTGGACGCTGGTCTGTGCCCCGGTCACGATGTGGGTCTCGACTTCCAGGCGGGTGCCGGTCATGCCGGCCGCCTCTTTCACGCCCTCCTGCCCATCGACGGTGAAGGTGCGCGGGATCACATGGATGAGCTCCCGGTCGCTGGCGACGCTGACCGCACGGGAGGCGTCGACCACGCGGCTGACGTCGTCCTGCCCGATCTCGCGGTCGGGCCGAGCCACGGCGATGACGCCGCGGCTGACCTGGCTCATCAGGTGGGGCCCCGCCAGCGAGACGACCACCGAGTCGAAGCGGACACCGGCCATCCGCTCGGCGGACTGGGCCGCCTGGTGAATCGCCTGGACCGTCTTCTCGATGTTCACGACGACGCCCTTGCGGAGACCGTCGGAGGGCGTCTCGCCCACGCCGATGACGTTGATGTTGCCGTAGTCGTCGGCTTCGCCGATGACCACCGCGACCTTGCTGGTGCCAAGGTCCAAACCGACAACGCGCTTCCGCCTTAACAACGGTTGTGCTGGGATGCCTCCTGAAACGAAGTTGTTTGGCGGGCGGGCCGCCAGGATTATATCGGAGGTTCGCCCGAGCGGACGGTGCTTCCTGCTAGGCCCCGGCGCTGAAGATAGCCACGAAGATCAGCAGCAAAGTGGCCACGGTCACACCGACCGCGACCCACTCCCCACCGCTCATACGCCTGCGGTGGGCCTCGGGGTGTCGCGCAAGCAGGTACCTGTTCATGGCCGACTGCGCCTGGAAGGCGGCGGCCACGACCGCCCCCAAACCGATGAGGCTGGCGGCAAGGGAGACGAAGAGGTTCTGGGCGTTGCTGCCGATGGTGGAGAACACGTAGGCGGCGACCAGCAGCAGAATGACGCGGCCCGCCCCCAGTAAGGACCTCCCGGTGTAAGCCCGCTCGCCATCCCTGAGATCGCACAGGATGTTGTAGATCAGGATGTAGTTATAGACCGGGACCAGGATCCAGGGGAACGACTTTCCGTGAGTGAATCGTTCCCTCTGAGAAAGCGCGAAGACCGTCCAGAGCCACCAGAGCAGATAGAGCGGCAGGATGGCGAGGAGGGCGACTCGAACCGGATTCTTGACGAACTCGGTGCCGGGCCGCGGGTAAAGTCCGACGGATTGGCGCGCGGCGCGGATGGCCTGGTCGCTGCTTTGTCCCGCCCGCAACCCCGCGAGAGCCGTTTCGGTCATTCGATGGGCGGTCTCGTCAACCCCGCCCCAGTGCCGCGCGAGGATATCGAACCATTCCGCGTAGGACGTCAGCTCCGGGTCTGCGGAAACCGGCGGCGGTAACACCGACATGGTGGCCGACGCCGCTGCGACCTGGTCGTGCCCGTTGTCGCCGGCCGCGATCGCCGCGCCGGCCGCGGCGTGCCCAACGGCTGGGTCAGCACCGAGATTGAGGCGCGCCCAATGGAACCACTCGGCGTAGTTGCGCACCCGGGCACCACGGTCCACGACCTGAAGCCCCACCCCCATCCCGGCCGACCTTAACACCAGATCAAAGGTAGTGCCGGCGGATCGAGGCAAGGTTGTTGAAGATCCGGACCCCGAAGGCGACGATGGCAGCGATCGAAAGGTCGACGCCGATCTTGTCGCCCACGAACGTGAGGCCCCCTGCGAGGGCCATGTTGGTCACCAGACCGGTTACGAAAACGCGCGGCTCGTAGCTCCCGGCGATGTA
>VBGR01000033.1 GCA_005880695.1 Chloroflexota bacterium | reverse complement strand
GCCGACGACGAGGTGCTCGAAGTTGGCGCCGGTCCCGGCGTCCTGACCGTCCGCTTGGCCGCCCGTGCCGGCCGGGTCATCGCGGTCGAGCTCGACCGCCGGCTCGTCGCGATCCTGCGGGAGGTCACCACGGGACTCGCCAACGTCGAGATCAGCGCGGCGGACGTGCTGAAGATGCCGCTACCGCCGGTTCCCATCGTGGCCGGCAACATCCCCTACTACCTGACGGGCGCGCTGCTCCCGAAGCTCCTCGAGCGGCCCGACCCGCCCCGGCGGGTTTCACTGGTCGTCCAGAAAGAGGTGGCGCAGCGCTGGACCCGGCCGGGTGACTGGAGCCTTGCCACCCTGGCGGTTCACCTCTTCGCCGTACCGCGCCTGGAGCTCGAGCTGCCTCGCGACGCCTTCTGGCCGGCGCCCGAGGTCGACTCGGCTCTGGTCGTGATGGACGTCCGCTCGCGGCCCGCGGTCCCGGTCGACGACCTGCCGGGCTTGCTCCGCGTCGCGGAGCGGATCTTCCAGTTCCGGCGCAAACAGCTGGGGGCGACCCTGACCCGAATTGCCGGACCTGGTGCGGCGGAGCGTTTGAAGAGCGTGGGTATCGACCCGGCGCGCCGGCCCCAGACGCTTTCGCTCGAGGAGTGGAGCTCGCTCTACAGAGCGTTTTCAGGAAGCGGCGGAAAAACCGCCTAATCTGATGCAGCAGATGACGGAAGCCGGACTCCTCGGGTCGCAAAACGGCTTCCGGTATGTCCTCAGCAGGCCGGCGTTCCGCCTCGTCTGGTTCGCGCAGGTCGCGTCCCAGACTGCCGACAAGTTCGTGATGTTCTCGCTGATCATCCTCGCCTACAAGGTGACCGGCGCCAGCACGAATGTCGCCATCACGCTGCTCGCCTACACGCTGCCGGCGCTTTTCATCCCGCCCTTCGCGGGCGTCTTCGCCGACCGCCACAACCGCAAGAACATCATGGTCTGGGCCAACGTGGGGCGCGGCGCCGCCGTTGCGCTGATCCCGATCGTCGCCCTCTGGCCACCCATTCGCGGCGACGTCCTCCACCTCCTCCTGATCACTTTCTTGTTCAGCTCACTGGGCCAGCTCTTCAGCCCAGCCGAAGCGGCCGCCATCCCATCGCTGCTGCCCAAGCGGGCGCTGCTCACCGCCAACTCGATGGTCATGATCACCATGGTCCTGACGCTGTTGGTGGGCGGCGCCCTGGCTCCGCTGGCCGCCCGCATCGATGCCTACCTGCCCTACTGGATCGCATCCGGCTTCTTCGTCCTGAGCGCGCTCCTGATCCTTTTCAGCGACATCCCGCGCAACCAGCCGGCGCGCGAGCAGACCAGTCGCAACGCCGCCCGCCAGCTGATCACTGAGCTCTATGAAGCGCTCGCGTTCCTGCGCGCGTCAGCCGTTCTGATGTCGTCCTTCGCGCAGCTCTCGCTGGCCGTGTTGGTGCTCTTCATGATGTTCACCCTGGCCCCGGCGTACGTCTCGACGGTGGTCGGGATCCAGGCCCAGGACAGCTACGTGATCCTGCTGCCGGCAACGATCGGCGCCATGCTCAGCGCACTCGCGCTCGGCCAGTTCGGCCGCCATGCCAAGCGGTCGCGCCTGCTGGTCGGCAGCCTGGTGGCGACAGGTTTGACGCTCATCGCGCTGGCCAGCGTGCCGTTCGCGATGCGGCACGTGCCAGGGCTGGCGGACTACACGCGCGACTTTGCGGCAGTCTTCGCCTTCGTGCTGGGCGTCGAGTTCGGCTTCCTCATGATCCCTTCCCTGACCTACCTGCAAGAGCACACGACTGACGAGATCCGCGGCCGCATCTTCTCCCTCTTCTTCATGGCCTACAACGGCGCCACCGCGCTGCCGGTGCTGCTGGCGGCGGCGCTGGCCGACATCTTCGGGACGGGGCGCGTCATCGGTGGGCTCGGCGTAGCGCTCGCGGTCACGGGCGCCGCGGTGGCGAGCGGCGCTTCGCGCGTGTACGGACCAGAAGAAAACTGAGGCCGCCGACGACCACGATTCCGACGCCGAGGTAGCCCAGGCCCCGCACCACGCGTTCCAGGAGCGGCCAGTTGTGGCCCAGTACGAAGCCCACGATCCCGAAGGTTGTGGCCCAGGCGACAGCGCCAAGCGCGCTGTAGAGCTGGAATCGCCAGAAGGGCATCCGGGCAACCCCGGCGAACATCGAGGCGTACGACCTCAGGCCGAGGACGAAGCGTCCGACCAGGATCGTCTTGTCACCGTGGTGGGCGAAGAAGACCTCAGCCTGGGCCAGGTGCGAGGGGCTCAGGTGGAGCCAGCGTATGAGCCGCTCCAGGAACGGCCGGCCGCCCCGCAGTCCGATGAAGTAGCCGAGGTCGCCGCCCGCCACGGCGCCGACCGCGGCCAGCACGATGACCAGGACGATGTTGAGCCGGCCGGTGCCGGCATAGGCCGCCACCGCGAGGAGCGTCAGCTCGCCCGGGAAGGGGAGGCCGGTGCTCTCGATGAGGATGCCGAGGGCCGCCGCGGGGTAGCCGATCGAGTCGGCAAGGGCGCGAATGTCCATAAGGCGTCTCGGTATTCTGAGTTGCCCATGAGCCACGCCGCGGACCACGAAAGCAAAGAGCCGCTCGATGTGCTCCGCCACTCCGCGGCGCACGTTCTGGCGGCGGCGGTGACCGAGCTCTTTCCGGGTGCCAAGTACGCGATCGGCCCGGCGATCGAGAACGGCTTCTACTACGACTTCGACCTCGCCCGCCCGCTGACCCAGGAGGACCTGCCCGCGATCGAGAAAAAGATGCGCTCGATCATCGGACGGAAGCTGCCCTTCCGGCAGGAGCTGGACGAAAAGGCGGAGGCGATCGCCAAGTTCGAGGCTCTGGACCAGCCCTACAAGGTGGAGCTGATCCAGGAACGCGTGCCGGACGGCGAAAAGGTGAGCCTCTACTGGACCGGCGAGTTCCTCGACCTTTGCCGCGGACCGCACGTGCCTGACGCGGGGGAGATCAAGGCGTTCAAGCTGACCCGGCTGGCGGGCGCCTACTGGAAGGGCGACGAGCACAATCGCCAGCTGCAGCGCGTGTACGGGACGGCCTGGCCGTCACAGAAGGACCTCGACGAGTATCTCGAGTTCCTGGCCGAGGCTGAGAAGCGCGACCACAAGCGGCTGGGCCGGGAGCTCAAGCTCTTCCTCTCTGACGAAAGGACAGGCGCCGGCTTGCCGATCTGGCTGCCCGACGGCGCCACCGTCCGCCGGGAGATCGAGCGCTGGATCATCGACGAGGAGCTGGCCCGGGGTTACAAGCACGTGCGCACGCCCGACGTGGCCCGGCTCGAGCTCTTCCAGAAGAGCGGCCACTGGGAGCGCTACCACGACAGCATGTATCCGCCGATGCGGTTCGAGGACTCGGAGGAGGTCCTGGAGCTGCGCCCGATGAACTGTCCGCACCACATCCTCGTCTACCAGTCGGAGCTGCACTCCTACCGCGACCTCCCGCTGCGCATCGCGGAAATCGGCAACAACTGGCGGTTTGAGAAATCCGGCGAGCTGCAAGGACTGAATCGGGTGCGCGCCTTCGCGCTCAATGACGCGCACATCTTCTGCACGCCGGAACAGCTGGAGTCGGAGGTGAAGGGCTCCCTGGAGCTCGCGATGTACTTCTCGGGAGTGCTCGGCATCGACGAGTACTGGTACCGGCTGTCGGTCCGGGATGACGCGAAAGACAAGTGGATCGGCCGGGAGGAGCAGTGGGCCGCCGCCCAGGCGGCGCTGGCCGCCGCCCTCGAGTCGCTTGACCAGACTTACCGGCTGGGCCCGGGCGAGGCCGCCTTCTACGGTCCCAAGATCGACTTTCAGGTCCGTGACGCGCTGCGCCGCGAGTTCACGAACTCGACGGTCCAGGTCGACTTTCAGCTGCCCGAGCTGTTCGACCTCGAGTACGTGGCGGAAGACGGCTCCCGGCAGCGGCCGGTGATGGTGCACCGGGGCGCCGCGGGCGCGATGGAGCGGCTTTTCGCTTACCTGATCGAGCGCTATGCCGGGGCCTTTCCGCTCTGGCTGGCGCCGGTCCAGACGGTGGTCCTGCCGATCACCGACGAGCAGGCGCAGTACGCCGGGCAGGTCGCGGCGCGACTGGCCACCGCCAAGCTGCGGGTCGAGGTCGACAGCCGGTCCGAGCGAATCAACCGCAAGATCCGCGACGCGCAGGCGCGCAAGGTCCCTTACATGGCGGTGGTGGGAGCCCGGGAAGCCGAGGCCGGGCACGTCAACGTCCGGGACCGGGCCGGCGCCCAGTCGGACGAGGAGCTCGACGCGTTCGCGCAGCGGCTGGTCGAGGAGGTCGCGTCTAAGCGGCGCTAGGCCGGCGACTCGCGGAACGGCTGCAACCGTTCCAGGTCGGACTCCTCCAGGTGCGCGAAGAGCGCCAGGTCGTCCGAGCGGTCGAGGAAGCGGACCGGAAGCACGAGGTCCTGCTTGAAGAACCCCGCCGGGGTCAGGACCACTCCGACCAGCTCGCCCTGGTCGTAGAGCACGTCCTTGACATGGCCCAGCTTGCGGCCGGTCTTGCCGAGCATCACGTTCTCGTCCTGCTCGATCTCGATGTCGCCGGCAGCCTTGTCGGCTCTTTCTTCGAGGTCCGGCAGATTGGGGGTCGAGGTCCCCAGCGCCAGCACCTGCCGGAAGGCGTCTTGGGAGCTCAGTGGGCGGAGGTGATAGCTGAGGTAGGGCCGCTGGCGGCGAACCTCGCGGACCGTGATCCTGAGCCGGATCTGGTCGTGGCTCGCCGCCTCCACCGCCGCGATGGGGACAACGAGCTCGTCGCGAACCGTCAGCGACTCGGCGCCCAGGAGCCGGGCCGCGAGTGGCTCCTCCTCCTTGATCACGAGGGCGTGGGCGTCGAAGCCATCCTGATCGACCACGACCGACTTCAGCGTGCCCACGTTGCGGCCCTCGCTGGAGACGACCGTGGCGCCGAAATGAAAGTCGGTGAGGTCGGGCATCAGCCGCTCATTCGCCGCCGGGCAGCCGTCCCAGGTAGGTGCCCGAGACGGCGACCGGGGTGGTCTTCTTGGAGCTGGTGTCGTAAAGGACCGATTGGCCCTGCGGCCCCTGCCCGACCACCAGGAAGTGAGTTCCGTCGATCCAGCCGATGCTGCCCTGGGCCGCCGCGATCGTCGACGTGGCGCCGGACGGGTTCAGCAGCAGCGGACCGTTCTGGCCTTCGCAGCAGGCGAGGCCCCAGCCCGCCGGCGAGACGGCGTATTGGAAGAGCCCGGGGTCGGCCCAGGACGACTGCGCCCGGCCGTCCCAGCCGAGCAGGTTCAGGCGCTGTGTACGGGTGTCTTCGCAGAGCGCGCCTGCCGGAGATGGCAGGCTGACGGTGCGACAGCCGTCGAGGGCGCCGATGGTTGCCGTGCGGGCGGCGGTCTGGGCATCGACGACGTGGTACTCGACGGGGAAGCCCGTGAAGGGGCCGCCGCCCTGCGTGCAGGCGGGCACCCTGGCGACGACCACCTGGTCCGCGTGCCAGCCGACCGGCCAGAGGCTGTAGGAGCGGTCGGTCGTGGAGTAGATCTGCGTTCCTGGTAGGGACTGCAGCGGACCGACGGAGAGCGCGATCTTGAACGGTTGCGCCGACGCGTCGATCGTCACCACGGCGATCCGGCTGTCGTCGGGGCTGACCGCGAAGACGGCCGCGCTGTTGACTCCGAAGGAGAGCTTGCCGACGGTGCTGACCTTGCCATCCCGGCCGAAGGCCTTGACGCTGCCGTCGCCGTCTTCGAAGTAGACCTTGGAGTCGGAAGCGCTGACGATGACCGGGGAGGGCACTACCAGCGCCGCTTGGTCAGGGCCCAACCTGCAGGTCGGGCCCGACTGGCGGGTCGTTCCGCTGGCGCTCGCCACCGCTTTGCCGGCGGCGTCGATGAGGCTCAGGGTGAAGGGCTGACCCGCCGCCTGGAGTGGGCTCACGACTATGGCGTAGGGGCCACCCGCCCCTGGGCCACCACCGCCCGGCGTGGGGGTGGACCGCTTCTGCGACGGAGTCGGCGAGGGGGATGCCTTGGCGCCGGCCGTGGAGCTGAGCGGCCCGCAAGCGGTCAGGATGAGTGCCGCGACCAGTAGGGTCCGTGCCCGCAAGACGCCGGAATCATCGCCGATCGAGCCGGGTTTGTTACGGCCGGTTTCTTGCTACCATTGGCCCTCGTTGAAGCAGGGCCCGCCCCTCACCTCCAGGCTTGCTTTCGCGCGCCGAAGAGGTTCTCAGAGCGGACGGGCTTTGCCGTCCGCGTTTTTTGTATTGGAGGTAGCTCGAGAGCTCTGAGACCGACAGAGGTAGTGCCCGATCGCGTTTAAGGAACTCCGCATCAACGATCAGATCCGCGCACAGGAGGTGCGCCTGATCGACGATCAAGGCAACCAGTTGGGAGTGCTCCCGTTGGAGACCGCGAAGCGGATCGCGAACGAAAAGGGCCTCGACCTCGTCGAGTTCGCGCCCCAGGCCAGCCCGCCCGTCTGCCGCCTGATCGACTACGGCAAGTACAAGTTCGAGACGATCAAGAAGGAGAAGGACCAGCGGCGGCGGCAGAACGTGATCAAGCTGAAGGAGATGAAGCTGCGACCGAAGGTCGCGGAGCACGACTTTCAGACCAAGTTCAAGGGCGTCAAGACTTTCTTGGAGCAGGGCGAGAAGGTGAAGGTGACGATCATGTTCCGGGGCCGCGAGATGGTCCACCAGGAGATCGGCCGGCGCATCCTCGACCGCGTCGCGGCCGAGGCCAAGGACATCGCGGTCGTCGAGCGCCAGCCTTTGATGGAAGGCCGCAACCTCTTCATGATCCTGGCGCCCAACGCCAAAGCCGCCAAGCAAGAGCAACAAGAAGGAGCAGCTGCCAGTGCCTAAGTTGAAGACCCGTAAGGGCATCGCCAAGCGCGTGCGCCTGACCGGCACCGGCAAGCTGGTTCGCCGCCATGCCTGGAAGAGTCACCTCCTCGAGCACAAGTCCGCCAAGCGAAAGCGTGCCTACCGGGCCCTGAGCGCTGTCGATCGGACCGACAAGAAGATGGTCCGCCGGGCGCTCGGGGTATAGCGGAATGGCTCGCGTCAAGCGCGGCGTCACCGCGCACCGCCGCCACAAGTCGATCCTGGAACGGGCGAAGGGCTTCCGGCTCTCCAAGAAGCTGCTCTTCCGGCCCGCCAACGAAGCCGTCCTCCACGCGCTCGCCTACGCGTTCCGCGACCGGCGGCGGCGCAAGCGCGAGATGCGCCGGCTCTGGATCACGCGAATCAACGCCGCCTCCCGGCAGGGCGGCCTCCCCTACAACCGCTTCATGCACGGGCTGCGCCAGGCCGGGGTTGAGATCGATCGCAAGGTGCTGGCCGACATGGCGGTCCGCGACTCTGGCTCCTTTGCTCGGCTGGTAGAGGTTGCCAAGCAAAGCCTCTAGTGGACTGTGACGGCCATTCGGCGTGCATCCGCCGTCCCAGGCCGCCGGGCGCCCTAGGGCGCTGATGCCGGTGTTGCGGGAGCCCGGCGCTTTGTCGTCACGCATCCTCCAGATGCGCTCCTCGTCGCGCCACCCGCGCCTTGGCACCGACGGCCTGGAACGCCGGTCTTAGAGCCTCCGGCCTGCTACCCCGACGGCCGTCACAGTCCACTGAGCCACTTAGCAGCCCTGACAACCCGCTAGTCCGCCGTCTTCATCGCCTCGCCACAAAGCGCGAGCCCGGTGTGGTACTTCTCGAAGGCCCGCGCGTCGTCAGGCAGGCCCAGGCGGCAGGCGTTCACCTCGAGCTTCTCGTCCTGCGCGAGGGGGAGAGGTTCGAAGTGGAGGCCGAACGGGTGGAGACGGTGACGAAGGAACTCTTCCGAACCCTGAGCCAGACGGAGACGCCGCAGGGCGTGCTCGCGGTCGGCCGAGCCGCCCTCGCCACTCCCGCGGAGGCGCTCGAAACGGCGCGCGCCGCGGGCTGGCCGCTGGTCGTCCTCGACGGCGTCCAGGACCCCGGCAACGTCGGCACCATCGCCCGGACCGCGGCCGCCGCGGGCGCTCCCGCTCTGGCGGTGCTGCCCGGAACGGCCGATCCACACGGAGCCAAGGCCGTGCGCGCCTCGGCCGGGCACGTCTTCTACCTGGCCGTTGCCCGCGCGAGCTGGGCAGACCTGGAAGGCCTGCAGGTGCTCGGCACCGGCGCCGGCGGCCGGCCCCTTGACGAGGTGGCGGTGGAGAAGGCCGAGGCGCTGGTGCTCGGCAGCGAGACGCACGGAGTGAGCCGCCCGCTGGAGTCCGTCGCGCTGCCGATGGCGGCGGGCGTGGAGTCGCTCAACGTGGCCGCCGCGGCGGCGGTCCTCCTCTACGAGGTGCGCCGGAGGCTGCGGTGATCAACGAGATCAAGGCAATGGTGGACAACGCCCTGGTTGCGCTGTCAGAGGCCCGCAACACGGACGAAGTCGAGCAAGTTCGCTGGTCTTTCCTGGGCCGCGCCGGTCGAATCACGAATGTGCTCAAGCAAATCGGCTCTCTTCCACAAGCTGAGCGAAAACCCGTGGGCGCATCGGCCAATGCCGCACGGGATCGAATCCAGGCCGCGGCTGAGGCTCGTATTCGGGAGCTGCAGGAAGGACGATTCGCACGGCTGGCGGAGCTGGAGGCGATCGACGTCACCTTTCCGGCGCCCCCGCTCGATCGTGGGCATATCCACGTCCTGAACCAGGTCCGCTCGGAGGTCGAGACCATCCTCGAGCGGCTCGGCTACCAGGTCGAAGAGGGCCCGGAGATCGAGACGGACTGGTACTGCTTCGAAGCGCTGAACCTGCCCAAGGGCCACGCCTCGCGCGACCTCCAGGAGACCTTCTTCCTGGCCGAAGACGAGTCAATAGTGCTGCGCACCCACACCTCGTCGGTCCAGATCCGGGCGATGGAACGCCTGCGGACGCCGCCGATCTTCGTCATCGCCCCCGGGCGCGTTTACCGGCGCGACAACCTGGATGCGACCCACTTGCCGTACTTCATGCAGGTCGAGGGCCTGGCCGTCGACGAGGGCCTTACGGTCGGCGACCTGAAGGGCACGCTCCTCTACCTTGTGCAATCGCTCTTCGGACCCGAGCGGCGGGTACGCATGAGGCCGACCTATTTCCCCTACACCGAGCCGAGCTTCGAGTTCGACACGCTCTGCGGACGCTGCGGCGGGGCCGGCTGCCGGAGCTGCGGCAACCAGGGCTGGCTGGAGACCGGCGGCTGCGGCATGGTCCACCCCAACGTGCTCCGCAACGGCGGCGTCGACCCGGAGAAGTACACAGGCTTCGCCTGGGGTTTCGGGATCGAGCGCATGGCGCTTCTGAAGTACGACGTGGAGGACCTCCGCCTCTTCTACGAGAACGATTTGCGCTTCAACGAGCAGTTTTGAGATGAGAAGTGCGAGTTAGCTACCGCTGGCTCGGAGACTTCGTGGACCTCGACGGACTGACTCCGCAGGAAGCCGCAAGCCTGCTCACGATGTCCGGCAGCAAGGTCGAGTCCCTCCTCGTCATCGACCTCTCCGCGATCGTGGTCGGCAAGGTCCTGGAGCAGCGCCCGCACCCGAGTTCGCGCGACCCGCTCTGGATCCACCAGGTCGACCTCGGCGCGGAAACCCGCCAGATCATCGCCGGCGCCCCTAACGCGAGGGCCGGGACCCTGGTGCCGGTCGCCCTCCCGGGCACCGTCGTTCCCAGCGGAAAGCAGGTCCGGGACGCCAAGATCGCCGGCGAGGAAGGCCGGGGGATGATGTGCTCGGCCGCCGAGCTGCTTCTCGGCGAGGACCACTCCGGGATCATGCTGCTGGCTGAGGGCAAGCCTGGGCAGTCCCTCGGCGAGCTCTTTCCACTCGATGCGGTGCTCGACATCGAGGTGACCCCGAACCGGCCCGACTGCCTGGGTCATATGGGCATCGGTCGGGAGCTGGCGGCGGTCAGCGGGCGCCCCATGAAGCGCGACTTCATGCCGCCTTTCATCGAGGGCGAGGACCCGCCCGCCGTCGACCTCATCAAGATCGCGATCGAGGAGCCCGACCTCTGCACGCGGTTCGTAGCGGCCCTGGTTAGCGGCCTCAGGGTCGGGCCCTCGCCGGCCTGGGTCCAGGTCCGCCTCCGCCTCGCGGGCGTGCGCCCGATCAACAACGTGGTCGACGCCACGGCCTACGGCATGCTCGAGTACGGCAAGCCCACGCACGCCTTCGACCTCCGGCGCCTGCGCGGCGACGAGCTCCGGGTCAGGCGCGCTCGCGACGGCGAGTCGCTCCTCTGTCTGGATGGACAGACCCGGCGCTTGAGCGCGGCCATGCTGGTCGTCGCCGACGGTGAGGGCCCGGTCGCCATCGGCGGCGTCATCGGCGGCGAGGCGTCGGCCGTACAGGAGGACACGACGGACGTCCTCATCGAGTCGGCCGGCTGGAACGGCGTCAACATCCGCGGCACCTCACGTGCGCTGGGCTTGCGCACTGAAGCATCGGCGCGGCACGAGAAGGGTCTCGCGCCTGAGCTGGCCCTGGCCGGCGCCCGCCGCGTCACCGCGCTGGTCAGGGAGTGGGCGGGAGGCACCGTCCACCGCGAGTGGATCGATCTCTACCCGCGGCCGCAGGAGCCGATCCGGGTCCACGTCACGCCGGAAAAGATCGATGCCCTCCTCGGCGCGCACGTGCCGCTCACCGAATCGCGCGCCATCCTCGACCGGCTCGGCTTCCAGACCCGGGTCCAGGACGGCGGCGACTGGGACGTGATGGTGCCGGTCTTCCGGCTCGATGTCGCCATCCCTGAGGATGTCGTCGAGGAGGTGGGCCGGATCTACGGCGTCGACCGCATCCCGCCGACCTTGCCCGGCCGCCGGCACGAAAGCTGGACGCCTGCTCCCACCTCGCGACCTCAGGAAACCATCCGCCAGGTGCTGGCCGGGGCCGGCTTTGCCGAGGCGGTCACGCCGGCGCTGGTTTCCTCCGCTCTGCTCGAGAAGCTCGGCCTGGCCGGGCGGATGCGCCGGCTGCTGAATCCGATGAGCGAAGAGCTCGACGCGATGCGGACTTCGCTGCTGCCATCTCTCCTCCAGGTCGCCCGGCTGAACCAGAACCGGGGCCGCCCTCAGGTCCGCCTCTTCGAGCTGGCCCGCGTCTACCTGGCCCGCAGCCAGGATCCGTCCGGACTCGCCGACGAGCCGTTGACGGTAGCCGCGCTGGCCCACACGGGCGGCACTCCGGCGGCCGGCCGGGAAGGATTCCTGCTCCTCAAAGCCGTCACGGATCGCCTCGCTCACGCCCTGAGCCTGCCGGCCCCCGCGTACGAACGTGCCACGGACGCGCTCTTTCACCCGGGGCGGACTGCCGCCATCCTGCTCGACGGCGCCCAGGTGGGCCTCCTGGGCGAGCTGCACCCTTCGCTGGGCGCGGACTTCGACCTCGACGGGCGGGTCGTCGCAGTCCAGCTCGACCTGGGATCGCTGCTCGGGGCCGCCAAACCGCGCCAGGTCCGTCCGCTGCCGCGCTTCCCGGCAGTGCAGCGCGACCTTGCCGTGGTGTTGCCGGAGGACCAGCCGACCGCGGCCGTCCAGACCGCCATCAGGGAAGTCGCCGGGGACCTGCTGGAGCAGGTCCGAGCCTTCGACGAGTACCGGTCGCCGGAGCTGGGCGCAGGCGTCAAGAGCCTCGCCTTCGCCTTGACTTTCCGATCGCCCGAGCGCACTCTCACCGACTCGGAAGTGGATCAGCTTATGGACCAGACGCGGCGCAGGCTGGAATCCGAGTTCGGGGCCAAGAGCCGTTGATCGACATCCTGATCCTCGTGGCGATCATCCTCTACGGGGTGGTCGGCTTCTACACCGGCCTGATCCACCGGATCATCGGTTTCTTCGGCCTCTACCTGGGATTCCTCGTCGGGACCTACATCGCGCCTACCGCGGCGAGCGTCCTCCAGCAATCGGTGCCGAACTGGAACACGCCCGATTCCCTGATCGTGTCCTACTTCGTCCTGGTCGCCTTCATCACGCTGCTCGTGGAGGGGTTCGCTGCGGGCTTCCACAAGCAGATCCAGGTCACTTACGTGGCGTTCGACCATCTGCTCGGCCTGCTCATCGGGCTGGCCACCGCGATCGTCGGCGTCACGGTGACGCTGGCCCTGCTGGAGGCCTCCTCGCATCCACCCGCAGGCTCGGCTGACGCTGCTGAGATCACGATGTCGACGCGGATCCACCAGTCCTCGCTGGCCCCAACCATCATCTCGGCGTTGGGGCAGCCGGTCTTGCTGCTCTTCTCTCCGGTCGTCCCGGGCGATCCCGCCGCCTGGTTCAACGGGATCGGGGTCTCCGCCAACCCGACCGGCTGACGATCTCTAACCTCTTCGCGTGACTCCCGACGAACTCTGGGACCGGCTGCGCGCCCGCGCCATCGAGATCCACGATGAGGGCAACCTCCAGCGCCGCCTCCGGGCTGGCGAGAGGCTACGCGTCAAGCTGGGACTTGACCCGACGGCGCCGGACATCCACGTCGGCCACCTGGTCGTGCTAGACATGCTGAGAGCCTTCCAGGACGCCGGCCACACAGCGGTTCTCATCGTGGGCGACTTCACGGCTCTGATCGGCGATCCGAGCGGGCGGTCCGAGACCCGGCCGGTCTTGAGCCGGGAGCAGGTGGACGCCAATGCCAAGACCTACTTCGCGCAGGCCTATAAGGTGCTCGATCCAGAGCTGGTTGAGGTCCGCGGCAACTCGGAGTGGCTGGGCGGGATGACCATGGTCGACGTGATCCGGCTCCTCGGCACGGCCACTCTCCAGCAGGTGCTGCAGAGAGAGGATTTCGCGTCACGGCTGCGAGGCGGGCACGCCATCGGCGCCCAGGAGATCCTCTACCCCTTCAACCAGGCGTACGACTCGGTCGCCATCAAGGCCGACGTCGAGATCGGCGGGACCGACCAGCTGTTCAACCTGCTGTTCGGTCGCGAGGTCCAGCGCGCCTATGGGCTGCCGCCGCAAGACGTCGCCGTCTTTCCGCTCCTGGAGGGCCTGGACGGAACGCAGAAGATGAGCAAGTCGCTCAACAACTACATCGGGATCGCGGAGCCGCCGGAGGAGATCTACGGCAAGGTGATGTCGCTGCCCGATGCGATGACGCCGAAGTACGCGCGCCTGCTGCTCGACCTCGGCGAGACCGCACTGCCGGCCCATCCCCGGGACGCCAAGGCAGAGGTCGCCCGGCGGCTCGTCGAGCGCCTTCACGGGCCCGCGGCGGCAGCCAGGGCGGAGGCCGACTTCGACTCGAAATTCCGCAAGCGAGAGACCCCGAGCGAGATCGAAGAGCGCACGGTATCCAGCGCTGAGCTGGTCGCGGCGATGGTCGAGCTCGGCCTGGCGGCCAGTCGGGGGGCGGCGCGTCGGCTGGCCGAGCAGGGCGGCGTGCGTGTCGCGGGTGAGAAGGTCGGAGCCGACGCGCGGCTTCAAAATGGAGACGTGCTCCAGGTCGGCCGTCGCCGTTTCGTACGGATCCACCTAGGCTAGAATGCCCGAAATTATGTTCGGAGAGATCGCATGAGCGGCCACTCGAAGTGGGCCGGTATCAAGCACAAGAAGGCGATCGTGGATGCCAAGCGCGGCCAGGCCTTCACCAAGGTGGCTCGAGAGATCACGATTGCCGCCAAGGAAGGCGGCGGCAGCACCGATGGCAACTTCCGGCTCCGGCTGGCCGTCCAGAAGGCACGCGAGGCCAACATGCCCGCCGACAAGATCAAGTCGGCGGTCGACCGCGGCACCGGCGCTGCCGCGGGGGAGAGGCTGGAGGAGGTTCGCTATGAGGGCTACGGCCCTGCCGGGGTGGCAATCATGGTTGACGCGGTCACCGACAACCGGAACCGGACTTCGGCCTCTTTGAAGCACCTCTTCTCGAAGTACGGCGGCAACCTCGGCGAGTCCAACTCGGTGGCCTGGATGTTCGAGCGCAAGGGTGTGCTCGACGTCGACGCCGGAAAGCAGGACCCGGACGAGGTCAGCCTCGCCGCCATCGAAGCCGGGGCGGAGGACATCCAGGTCGAGGGCAAGTCGATCGAGATCGCCACCAGGCCGAACGACTTCGAGAAGGTCCGGCAGGCGGTCGAGGCCCAGGGCGTCAAGGTTGAGAACGCCGAGCTCACGATGCAGCCGAAGACAACCGTCGCCGTGGAGGAGGACAAAGCTCCCGCGGTTCTGCGCCTGATGGAGGCGCTGGAGGAGGACGACGACGTCCAGCAGGTCTACGCCAACTTCGACATCCCAGCCGACGTCCTTGAACGAGTCTCAGCCCAGGTCTGAGAACCCGGCGAAAGCCGATTTCGCGGGGACCCCAGACCACCTGCACCAGACGCCATGCCTGGGCTGACGCTCGGCGTCGACCCGGGCCTGGCGGCCACCGGCTACGCCATCCTGGGCGACCCCCCCGAGGTCCTCGCCTGCGGGACGATCAAGACCGCGGCCGGCCTGACGTCGGGCAAGCGCCTGCTCCAGATCCAGCGCGAGCTGGAGCGCCTGCTGGACGGCACGCCGGTCCAGGAGGCGGCACTCGAAGAGGTCTTCATGGGCAGCAACCGCACCTCCGTCATTGGGGTGGCCCAAGCCCGCGGGGTGGTCCTGGCATTGCTGGAATCCCGAGGCGTCGCCGTCCACGAGTACAAGCCGGCGCAGGTCAAGGTCACCATGACCGGGTACGGCATGGCCGGCAAGGCCCAGATGGCGCGCATGCTGGCGGTCCAGCTGCGGCTGGACCCGGCTCCGGGCTCCGACCACGCGGTGGACGCCATCGCGATCGCCGTCTGCCATCTGCGCAGCCGGCGGATGAGGATGGTTGCAACGTGATCGGCTATCTCCGCGGCCGCGTCAAGCGGCTAACGCCGGAAGAGCTTCTCCTCGACGTCAACGGCGTCGGCTACGTGCTCAGCCTGACGCTGTCCGCCCGTGATCGCCTGCCCGCTCCCGGGGGCGAGACGGAGGTCTTCGTCCACACCCACGTGCGCGAGGACCAGCTCGCCCTCTACGGCTTCGCCACGCCGGAGGAGCTGGAGATGTTCGAGCTCCTGATCGAGGTCGACGGCGTCGGGCCGAAAGTCGGCCTGGCCATCCTCAGCTCGGCGAACCTCGACCTCCTGAAGCGAGCAATCCTGGCCGAGGACGTGGCGCCGATCAGGCGGGCGCCGGGCGTCGGGCCGCGCACCGCCCAGAAGGTGATCATCGACCTGAAGCCCAAGCTGGAGGCCGAGGAGGCGCTGCTCGCCCTGCCCCGGGCCGCCGCGGCTGCCGGCGACGGCCAGCTGCCCAAGCAGATCGAGGAGACGCTGCGCGGCCTCGGCTTCAGCGCCCAGGAGGCGCGTTCCGGACTCGAGTCGGTCGACTGGGGCGCCCAGCCCACGGCGAACGAAGCTCTAGCCCACGCGCTCAAGTCCCTCGGTAAGCGATGACGGACGACCGCCTCGTCAGCAGCGGCGCGACGCCCGAGGAGGACCAGCTCGACCAGAGCCTGCGTCCACGAAGCCTCGACGAGTACGTCGGCCAGGAGGCGGTCCGGGAGCAGCTTTCCATCCAGCTGGAGGCGGCCAAGCGGCGGGGCGAGCCGGTCGAGCACGTGCTCCTGGCGGGACCGCCGGGCCTCGGCAAGACCACGCTCGCCAACATCGTCGCGAATGAGCTGGGCGTCTCCATCCGCACCACCTCAGGACCGGCCATCGACCACGCCGGCGCGCTGGGCTCGATCCTGATGAACCTGTCCGAGCGGGACGTGTTCTTCATCGACGAGATCCACCGCCTGCAGCGCGTCGTCGAGGAGTCGCTCTACCCGGCGATGGAGGACTTCGTCTTCGACACGGTGCTCGGCAAGGGAGTCGGCGCGAGCACCGCGCGCATCCCCTTGAACCGCTTTACCTGCGTCGGCGCGACCACCCGACAGGGCCTGCTCAGCTCGCCGCTGCGCGATCGGTTCGGTGCCACCTACCGGCTCGACTTCTATACCCGCGACGAGCTGGCCCGGATCGTGAGGCGGTCTGCCCGGATCCTGGCGCTCGACGTCGAGGAGGCGGCTGTCGACGAGATCGCCCGCCGCTCGCGGGGCACGCCCAGAATCGCCAACCGGCTGCTGCGCCGCGTCCGCGACTACGCCCAGGTCCGGGCGGAAGGGGCCGCCTCGCTGGACGTGACGAAGAAGGCGCTGTCGATGCTCGACATCGACGCGGAGGGCCTGGACCAGCTCGACCGCCGGATCCTGGAGACGATCATCCACAAGTTCGCCGGCGGGCCGGTCGGCCTTGACACCATCGCCACGGCACTAAGCGAGGAGCCGGAGACGATCGAGGACGTCTATGAGCCGTTCCTGATGCAGAGCGGGTTCATCCAGCGCACCAGCCGGGGCCGGACCGCCACGGCGCTGGCTTACCGTCACCTCGGACTCGAGCCCCCCGGCCCTACCGTCCAGCAAACGTCTTTACTCTGAGGGCGTGGATACAGTCGGCCGGTCCCTCGTCTTCTTCGGGGTGGTCATCGCCGTGGTCGGGGCCGTCCTCATGCTTACCGGCCGGCTCGGACTGCCGGGGGACATCACCGTCCGGCGGGGCGGCTTCACTCTCTATGCGCCGCTCGGCACCTCGATCCTCATCTCCATCGTCCTGACCGTGGCTTTGAACCTCTTCCTCCGGGCTAAGTAGACTTTCAAACTCGTGCAGCTAGTCCTTGGTTGGCCCGTCCGCATCGTCGTGCTCACACTCCTCGCGATCTCCCTTTTCGTGGACGGGGCGGGCTACCTGTATCGCTACGCAAACCACTACCCGCTGACCGGCCCCGTGTCCGAATTTCAGGCCGGCGGCCACCCGCACTTCGACTGGTGGCCTCTCAACAACGGCCAGATCTACATCGTCCGCGGACTCGACCTCCAGGGCGGCAGCCACCTCGTCATCCAGCTGATCGACATCCCGGCCGGGCGAACCAAAGCCGACGTCCAGGCGACCGCCGTCTCCGTGTTCCAGAACCGGCTCAACCGCCTTGGTGTCAGCGAGCCCTCCATCCAGCCCGAAGGCTCCGACCGCGTCGTGGTCGACCTCGCCGGGGTCAACAGCAGCAGGGCGCAGGAGGTCCTCGGCCAGACGGCGCACCTCGATTTCGTGAAGTGGGTGGCGGACCCGAATGCGCCCGCGACGGGGCAGAGCTCGGCCGGGTTCAAGCCACAAAAGACAGGCCTGGGCAGCTCCCAGGTCACCAGCGCCAGCTCCGGCCTCGACACCAATGGGCTCCAGTACCAGGTGCTGCTCAACTTCAACTCGGACGGCGCCAACTCGTTCTCGACCCTGACCACCGACGCGGTCAACGCCTGCAGCGGCGCGGGGAACGACTGCCCGCAGCGTCACATCGCGATCTTCGAGGACCTGACCGACCAGGACATCGCGACCTGGGACACGAAGGCCACGTCTCTGGCGCTGCCGCCGGAGCAGGGCGGCAAGCTGCTGACGAACCCGACAATCCTGAACCCCATCCCGAGCGGACAGGCCTCGATCACCGGCAGCTTCACCGCCCAGTCGGCGGCGACCCTCGCGCTGCAGATCAACTCGGGCGCGCTGCCGGCCAACGTGAAGGTGCTGTCGTCGACCGACGTCAGCGCCAGCCTCGGCGCCGACTCCGTCAAGCGCAGCCTGGCGGCAGGCCTGATCGGCCTGGCCATCGTGGTGCTCTTCATGATCCTGTACTACCGCCTGCCGGGCCTCCTCGCGAGCACCGCGCTGATCGGCTACGCCGCGATCACGCTGGCGGTCTTCAAGTCCATCCCGGTGACGATGACCCTCTCCGGCCTGGCCGGCTTCATCCTCTCCGTCGGCATGGCCGTCGACGCCAACGTGCTGATCTTCGAGCGCTTCAAGGAAGAGATGCGGGCCGGCCGCACCATCGGCGCCGCCGTCGACGCGGCAGTCCGGCGAGCCTGGCCCGCGATCCGCGACTCAAATACCTCGACGCTGATCACCTGCTTCGTGCTCGCCTACTTCGGGACAGGTCCCGTGAAAGGGTTCGCCATCACCCTGGGCATCGGCGTCTTCGTGAGCCTGATCTCCTCGATCATCCTCACCCACAACCTGCTGGCGATCGTTCTCAACCTGGGAGGCGGCTTCCGCAACATCCGCCTCCTCGGCGTGACTCGTGGCGCGGCCGCCTGAGACCCGGACCAGGTCCGACGAAACGGAAGACGTAGCCGAGGTCGCGCCGCTCCCGCGGCGGCCCCGGACGCTCAACCTGGTCGGCAAGAGGAACTGGTTCTTCCTGCTTTCGCTCGTCATCATCATCCCGGGCATCGTCTCCCTGGTCACCCAGGGCTTCCTGCTCGGGATCGACTTCTCCGGCGGGACGTCCTTCGACGTCACTTTCGGCCGCCCGGTGACGTTGCAAGAAGTCCAGGGCGCCGTGGACCAGCAGTTCGGTGGCGGTCTCGTCCAGCAGGCCGGCAACGGCGACTACATCATCCGGACACAGTCACTGGATCCCATCCAGCAAAAGAGCTTTGAGGATCGGCTGGGCAAAGCGCTCAACACGACAGTCAACGTGAAGTCGGTCGACAACGTCGGTCCGACGATCGCCAACGAGATCATCACGGGCGCACTGCTGGCTTTGATCACCGCGTCGCTCGCCATCCTCCTCTATCTGACCTTCCGCTTCCGGCGCGTCCAGGGCGGTGGCTGGGCCGGCCTCCAGTTCGGCGGTTCGGCACTGCTCGCCCTGCTGCACGACGTCTTCCTGCTCACGGGCGTCTTCTCGATCCTCGGCAAGGGGATTCCCTTCCTCGGCTGGCACGGTAGCCAGCTCGGCCAGGTCGACAGCCTGTTCCTGACCGCGGTGTTGACCGTGGTGGGCTTTTCGGTCCACGACACGATCGTCATCTTCGACCGGATCCGCGAGAACATGATCGTCGCCCAGCGGCTCACGTTCGAGCAGATCGTGAACCTCAGCATCATGCAGTCGGCCGCGCGGTCGATCATCACGAGCTTCACCGTCGTCCTGGTGCTGCTCTCACTCTTCCTCTTCGGTGGCGACACTCTGAAGGGCTTCGTACTGGCGCTGCTGATCGGGATCATCTCCGGCACCTACAGCTCGATCTTCAACGCCGCGCCGCTGCTGGTCGTGATGCGGAGGCTCTGGCCCGTCCGGTAAGGTCGGACATCGGAAATCCCTTTGACATGCCAGGCTGGCCAATAGCGGAAATCGAGAAGCTGCTCGCGCCCACGTTGAAGCACATGGGCTATGAGATCTATGCCATCGAGCAGCTCGGCCCCGGCGGCCGGACCCTGCGCATCTCGATCGATAAGCCGGCGGGCCGGGTCAGCATCGACGACTGTGAGCGCGTCAGCGAGGTGAGCGGGCCGCTCCTGGACCAGGCAGGCCTTGTATCCGGCCCCTACACGCTCGAGGTCTCCTCACCCGGCGCGGAGCGGCCGCTTCGCAACCGCCACGAGTACGAGCGCTTCGCCGGCCAGAAGGTCAACGTCCGCTACCGGTACGGCGACACCAGCGAGGGCGTCCTCGAGGGTGTCCTGGCCCGCGTGGACGACGACGGCATCGCAGTAGAGGCGAAGGGCGGGCGGCTGGTCGAGATCGGCTGGGACGACGTCCGTGCCGCCAGGCTCACTGTGAGCCTGTGAGTACAACCCTCTGAACAGCGAGTTCCTGGCCGCGCTCCAGCAGCTCCACGAGGAGCTCGGCATCCCAATGGACGAGCTGCTACGGACAGTCGAGCAAGCGCTCGCCGACGCTTACCGACGAGCCTTCGACCCGCCCGGCTATATCACGGTCCGGATCGACCCCAGCAGCGCGTCGCTCGACGTCCAGGCTCGCGAGGTGGATGCGGAGGGAGCCGAGCACATCCGCGCCCTGCCCACTGAGGATTTCGCCCGGCTGGCCGCCCAGACCGCGAAGCAGGCGGTCCTGCGCCACATTCGCAACCTGGAGCGGGATCGAACCCTGCAAGAGGTGGCCGAGCACCGCGGCGAGCTGGCAAACGGCGTCATCGACCGGATCGAGGCCGGGACCGTCTACCTGGACCTGGGGGGCCGCGCCGAAGGAGTCCTGCCGCCCGAAGAGCAGATCCCCGGCGAGGAGCTTCGTCCCGGCCGGCCGCTCACAGTCGTGATCCTGGACGCCAAGCGGTACCGCTCCCAGGCCCAGGTTCAGGTCTCCCGGGCCAGCCGGCTCTTCGTGCGGCGGCTGCTGGAGGCCGAGGTGCCGGAGATCAAGGCCGGCTCGGTTGAGGTCAGGGCAATCGCCCGGGAGCCTGGGCTGCGCACCAAGGTGGCGGTCGCCAGCGACGTGCCTGGCATCGATCCGGTGGGTGCCTGCGTGGGACCGAAGGGCGTCCGTCACCACTCGCTTCTGAGCGAGCTGGGCCAGGAGCATGTCGACATCGTCGCCTGGTCGGACGATCCCGCCACCTTCGCCGCCGCGGCGCTGGGGCCGGCCAGGGTGCTGGACGTCAAGCTCGACCGCACGACCAACACCGCGACGCTGATGGTGCCCCGGGGGCAGCTCTCCCTGGCGATCGGTAAGGACGGGCAGAACGCACGCCTGGCCGCCAAGCTGACCGGCTGGCGGATCGACATCAAGCCGGCGCCGGAGGAGCAGGAGGAGGAGGTCGAGAACCACCACGCCGAAGCGAAGCCATGAGCCGGTCCGCACCTGTGTCGGCTGCCGCCAGGAGGGCGGGCGGCGTGGGCTGGTCAGGCTGGTTCGGAACGATCGCGGAATCATCGTGGCCGACCCGACCGGCCGGGCTCCGGGCCGGGGCGCATATCTGCACCCGGATCCGGCCTGCGCCGAGCTCGCCCGGAAGCGGCGCGGCCTGGAGCGAGCGCTGCGCGGAGGTGTGGATCCGGAGGTGTGGGGGATAATCCGTAGTTCGGGCCGATGAGAGCAGTAGAACTTGCGCGAGAACTCGGGATCAACCAGAAGGAGCTGGTCAACTTCCTGCAGCAGAGGAAGCTGACCCGCAACGTCAACGCGCCCCTCTCACCGAAGGCCCTGGAGGCCGCCCGCCGCCAGTTCGCCACGAACGTGGCTGTCAAGGCCCAATCCAACGGCGAGCGGAAGATCGAGCTGCCGCAGAGCGTCTCGGTGAAGGACCTTGCTGAAAACCTCGGCATCGCCCCGGTCGAAGTCCAGAAGAAGCTGATCTCGATGGGGACCATGGCGACGATCAACCAGGTCATCGACTTCGAGACCGCTTCCATCGTCGCCGACGAGTTCGGGGCCACGGTCGAGCCCATCGCCGCCGGCGAGTCCGTGGCGGCGGTCCAGGAGGACGGAGCAGGGGAGGGGAAGGTGCACCTCACCAGCCGCGAGGAATTCTTCTCGTCGCTGGCTCGCGAGGATGCCTCGAGCCTCCAGGCCCGGCCTCCCGTTGTGACCGTCCTCGGCCACGTCGACCATGGCAAGACCTCGATCCTGGACGCCATCCGCAAGACCCGGGTCGCGTCTGGCGAGGCCGGCGGCATCACGCAGCGGATCGGCGCTTACAAGATCGAGACCGAGGACGGCCACCCGATCGTCTTCATCGACACCCCCGGCCACGAGGCGTTCAGCGCCATGCGCGCCCGGGGCGCCCAGGTCACCGACCTGGTCGTGCTCGTGGTGGCGGCCGACGACGGCGTCATGCCGCAGACGATCGAGGCCATCCAGCACGCCCGCGCAGCCAAGGTCCCGATCATCGTCGCCATCAACAAGATCGACAAGGACAACGCCAACGTCGACCGCGTCCACGCCGAGCTCGCCGAGCAGGGCATCGTGACGCGGCACTACGGCGGCGAGTACGAGTGCGTGCACGTCTCCGCCAAGAGCGGCGTAGGCCTGGATGACCTGCTCACCACGATCGTATTGGCGACCGAGATCGAAGAGCTGAAGGCGAATCCCAACCGAAACGCGATCGGCACCATCATCGATGCGCACGTGGAGCGCGGCCGGGGCCCGGTCGCCACCGTGCTCGTGCAGGCCGGCACCTTGAAAGTGGGCGACGACTTCGTGGTCGGCCACATCTTCGGCCGGGTGCGGGCGCTCACCGACGATCGCGGGCAGAGCGTCCAGGAAGCCGGGCCGGCCACCCCGGTCGTTGTCACCGGTCTGCCCGAGGTGCCCACGGCCGGTGAGATCCTGCAGGTGGTCGGCTCTGAGAAGGTCGCCCGCCAGCTCGCCCTGAGCAAGCTCCAGGAGAAGCGCGTCCAGGAGGCCGCGGTGGCCTCGGCGCCGCGCGTCACCCTCGAGGAGATGGCCCGGCGCGCCAAGGAGGGCGAAGCCAAGGAGCTCAACCTGGTCATCAAGTCCGACGCTCAGGGCACGCTCGAAGCTGTCCGGAGCGCGCTCCAGAAGATCGAGGACCCGATCGTCAGCATCAAGATCGTGGGCGAGGGAGTGGGCCCGGTCAACGACAGCGACGTGCTGCTGGCGTCCGTCTCCAACGCCATCATCGTCTGCTTCAACCTGAAGCCCACGCCGGCGGCCGAGAAAGCGGCCGAGCGCGAGAAGGTTGAGGTCCGCTACTACGACGTCATCTACAAGCTGACCGAGGATGTCGAGCGCGCCGCCAAAGGCCTGCGCGAACCCACCTACCGCCAGGTCTGGGAAGGCCGGGTCGAGGTCATCATGCCGATCAAGATCCCGCGGCTGGGGATCATCGCCGGCAGCCGGGTGGTCGAGGGCAAGGTCACGCGGGGCGGCTGGGTGAAGCTGGTCCGCGGCAAGGAACAGATTTACGAAGGGCGGATCACCTCGCTCAAGCATTTCAAGGAGGACGCCCGCGAGATGGTTGCGGGCCAGGAATGCGGCATCGGCCTCGAGGGCTGGGAAGACTTCGTCGCCGGCGACGTCATGGAGTGCTTCCGGCTCGAGCGAGAAGAAATCTAAGTGAACCGGCCCGGCATGATGCCCGGCATCCGACCGCCGATTTCCGCCGGGCGCCTGACGGCGCTGATGCCGGTGTCTGGGGGCCCGGCGCGCGTCGTCGCGCATCTCCGGATGCGCTGCCTGGCGCACCACCCCATCCTGGGCACCGACGGCCTCGGCGGCCGGTCAAAGCCCCTCCGGGCTGCTTGGGCCCCAGCCGAGCCGGTCCACTAGCCTCTGAAATGGGGTACCGCATCGACCAGGTCGCGGGCCAGGTCCGCCAGGAGGTCATGGAAATCATCCAGCGCAACCTCAAGGATCCCCGGATCGGCTTTGTCAGCATCACCTCCGTGCGGATGTCGCCCGACCTCCGGCAGGCCCGCGTAAGGGTCAGCGTCTACGGCGAACAGGAGGAGCAGGAGGAGACTTTGCGGGGCTTGAACAGCGCCAAGGGCTTGATCCGGCACGAGCTCGGCCGTCGGCTGAGCAACCTGCGCTTCTCGCCGGACCTCCACTTCGAGCTGGACCCGTCGATCGAGTACAGCGTCCACATCTCCAAGCGGTTGCGTGAGGTGCTGCCCGAAGGCGAGCAACAGAGGGAGGAGGGCTCATCCAGAAGCTGAAGAACCTCTTCGACCAGGTCGGCGAGCTGATCGAGGCCAACCAGGAGGTCTTGATCTTCGGCCACAAGGACGCGGACGGCGACACTCTCGGGTGCAGCCTCGCCTTTGCGGAGGCGCTGCGGACCAAGGGCAAGCAGGTCTGGGTGGTGATCCCGCCGCCGCTGCCGATGATGTATGAGTGGTTGCCCGGTTTCGACCAGGTCTCTGACCGGCCGCCTCCCAACGCGGACCCGGCCCTGGTTCTGTTCTTCGACGCCGGCAACATGGAGCGTTCCGGCAGCGGGGTGCGCCACATCGCCACTCACGCAACGATCGTCAACATCGACCACCACCTGTCGAACACCAGGTTCGGCGACATCAACATCATCGACCCCGACGCCTCGGCGGTCGGCGAGATGGTGATCGCCATGCTCGACGCTTACGGCTGCCCGATCACCGCGACCATGGCGACCAATCTCTACACCTCGCTGATGACGGACACCGGCGGCTTTCGCCACGAGAACACGACGCCCGACTGCCTGGAGGCCGCCGCCCGGCTGGCGCGCCTCGGCGCCGACCCGGGGCAGATCGCGACGATGGTCTACAAGTCGCGCCCGCTGACCACCCTGCGGCTCTCGGCGCTGAGCCTGGCCGCCATGCATGTGGAGGCCGACGGCAAGCTCGTCTGGTCGCGCGTGACGCGCGGCATGCTGCGTGACGCGGAAGCAGAGATGTCCGAGTCGGAGGGCATCATCGACACGCTCAACAGCATCGCCGGGATGGAGATGGCGATCCTTTTCAAGGAGGTCAGCCCGGCGCTCACCAAGATCAGCGTGCGCAGCCGCGGCGGGATTGACGCGGCGGCCCTGACCGCCGAGTTCGGCGGTGGCGGACACCTGCGGGCGGCCGGCGCTGAGATCGAGGCGCCGATGGACCAGGCGGTGAAGATGGTGCTCACGAAGGCGCTGGAGGCGATCGCAGGCACCAACGGCCGCCAGCCACCCTCGGTGGGAAGGACGTCCCGTGCGGGCCGGGGTCCTCAACCTCGATAAGGCACCCGGCGCGACCTCCTTCACGATGGTCCGCCGGCTCCGGGAGTTGACGGGCGCCCACCGGGTGGGCCACGCGGGGACGCTCGATCCGCTGGCGACAGGGGTGCTTCCCATCCTCTTCGAGTCGGCGACGCGCCTGGCCGACTTCGCGCACCAGCTGCCCAAGACCTACCTGGCCGACATCCACCTCGGCTTCACCACCGGGACCGACGACGCCGAAGCTGAGCCGAAGGTCGTGGCGGACCCGAGCGGGCTCGACGCGGAGCTGGTCGCCGGAGCGCTGGCCGGGTTCGTGGGCCGGATCATGCAGCGGCCGCCGGCGTACTCCGCGGTCAAGCTGGCCGGCAAGCGCTCATACGAGCTGGCCAGGCAGGGCGAGGACCTGCGGCCCGCGGCCAGGGAGGTGGAGGTCTTCTCGGCCCGCCTGCTGGACTTCCAGCCCGGCCCGCACGCGGTCGCCTCGATCGAGGTCGTCTGCGGCAGCGGCACCTACCTGCGGGCGCTGGCCCGCGACCTGGGCGAGCGGCTGGGAGTGGGCGGCTACCTGGGCCGGCTGGTGAGATCGGCCTATGGAGAGCTGCGGCTGCCCGACTCGGCCAGCCTGGAGGACCTGGCGGATGGCGCGGCCGTGGAGGCGCGCCTCCTCCCCTGCGAGGCGATCCTGCCGGCGATGGAACGCGTGCGGCTGACGATCGAGCTGGAGGCCCTGGTCCGGCAGGGCCGGCAGGTGCGGGTCCTGCCCGAGCCCGGATGGGGTCCGCTCCGCGCCCACGCCGAGGACGGCCGGCTGGTCGCGCTCGGGCACGCTGACCCGCTCCGGCGGACCTTCGTGCCTGACAAAGTCCTGACGTGATCCGCCACCAGGGCATCCCGGCGGAGGGCATCGGCAAGGTCGTCCTCACCATCGGGAGCTTCGACGGCGTCCACCTGGGACACCAGGCGGTGCTGGCCAGGGTCCGCGAAGAGGCGACCAGGGCCCACTGCGAGACGGTGGTCCTCACGTTTGAGCCTCACCCGCGCTGCATCGTCGACCCCCTCAACTGCCCACCCGCCCTGACAACGCAGGACGAGAAGCTCGAGCTCCTGGAGGCCCTCGGCCTGGATCACGCGATAGTGCTCAGCTTCACGCCCCAGGTCGCCAAGCAGCCGGCCGCGGACTTCATCGCCGAGCTCCAGCGAGGCATGACGATCTGCCGCCTCGTCTGCGGCCCGGACTTCGCGCTCGGCCACAAGCGGCAAGGCGACGTCGCCTGGCTTCGCGAACATGGCCTCGACGTCGTCGTGACTCCCCCCTTTGAGCTCGACGGCAAGGAGCTGCACAGCTCGGATATTCGCCGCCTGCTCGGTGCGGGCGATATCCCGGAGGCGAACCGCCACCTCGGCCGTCCCTTCACACTCCGCGGGACTGTCGAGCGCGGCGCTCAGATCGGCCGTGCCTTCGGATTCCCGACGGCCAACCTGGCGGTGCAGCTCAACAAGCTGGTGCCGCTGCGCGGCGTTTATGCGGTGCGGGTCAAGAGCCTCTTCGGCGATCACGCCGGTGCCCTCAACGTCGGCTACCGACCGACGTTCGGAGGCGACCGTCTGACGGTGGAGGTCTACCTCCTCGACTTCGACGGGGACCTTTACGGCACGCAACTGGAGGCGGCCTTCGTGGCCAGGCTCCGAGAGGAGGAGAAGTTCACTTCGGCGGAAGAGCTCGCCGAGCAGATCGCACGGGACGTCGAGCAGACCCGGCGCATCCTCTCCAGTAGACCGTGATGCAAGTGGTCGTGGTGGGCGGCGGACTCGCGGGCTGCTGGGCCGCGGTCACGGCCGCCGAGCAGGGCGCCCAGGTCACCCTGGTCAGCCGGGCCCCCGGAGCGACGGCGCTCTACGCCGGCGCGATGGAGATAGCGCCCGACCTGGAAGAGGTGATGATGACCGAGCCCTACCACCCGTACCGGCGCCTCTACCGCGATCACCTGCGCCTGGCCGCCGACCTGGAGACAGTCACCCAGGAGTTCAAGGCCAGGCTCGGCCGGGTCGGGTTCCGGCTGGCCGGGGCCTGGAACCGTGAGGGCCGGTTCCCCGACCTGTACGGCGGCGTGCGCCGCGGCCAGCTGGTCCCCGCCTCAGTTGAGCCCGGCGAGGTCGACGGCCTGCGCGGCAAGCGGGTGGCCGTCGTCGGCGTGGAGGGCATCGGCGAGTACGACGCCGAAGCCATCGCTGCCGGCTTGAACGAGCTCGGCCTGAAGGTGAGCCCCGTTAGCGTCCAGTTGAAGGAGCTGCCCGCCGGCGCAGCGCTGGCCGACCTCTATGACCGGCTGCCACCGGCCGTCCGCACGACCGCCGAGGTGGTGGCCTACCCGCCTGGCTTCGCCTCCCTCCCCGACAAGGCATTCGAGCTGCTCGCCGCGCCACCCTCGCCGCATGGCTGGCGGCTTCACAAAGCCCTCGAGAAGGCGGTCGATGCGGCCGGTGTCGACGTCGTTCGAGCGGAAGTGACCGGCTTCGAACGCGACGGCGGCCGGCTGACCGCGGCACTCGTCACAGGGCGGCGCCTGGCAGCCTCGGCATTCGTGCTGGCAAGCGGACGCTTCATCGGGGGCGGCCTGCAGAAAGCGCGCCTCGTCAGCGAGCCCCTCCTCGACCTCGCGGTGTACTACCAGGGCGAGACGATCCAGGCGGCCTATCCCCGGGTCCGCCACCTCGAGTACGTGAATCCGGAGGCGGCATTCCGGACCGGCCTCCTGACCGATGCCGAATGCCGCCCGGTGGACGACCTCGGCCGGCCCGCTTTCGAGAACCTCTATGCGGCCGGGTCGGTGCTTGGAGGCTACGACTACGGCGGGGGCGGCTGCGGCTTCGGCGTGCCTCTTTTGACCGGCCGCCTGGCGGGCCTACAGGCCGCGGCAAAGCGAGCCTGACCGGTGAGAGACCTCTGGCCGCTCGGGCTGATCAGGCGGCGCGCGGCCTCGGCGGAGCCTGATGTCGAGGTTCTACGCCCCGCCGCCTACGAGGAGATCGCGACCTTGCTTGGCTCGGGTCGCCGGGTCGTCCCGATGGGAGGTCGCTCCGGAGTCTGCGGGGCGGTCGAGGTTCGCTCCGGCGAAGTCGGCCTGGACCTGACGAGCCTGGACCGGATCCTGGAGGTCGACGAGACAAACCTGACTGTCCGAGTGCAGGCGGGCGCCAATGGGCTCAAGCTCGAAGAGGAACTCAATCGCCGGGGCCTGACTCTGGGCCACTATCCGAGCTCGCTGCCCGACGCAACCGTTGGCGGCCTGGTCTCGACCCGCTCCTCGGGCCAGCAATCCACGCTTTACGGGAATGTCGAGGACATGCTCCTCGCCCTCAAGGTGATGCTCCCGGACGGAACGCTCGCCGAGCCCCGGCTCGGTCCCCGCTCAGCGGTCGGACCCGCCCTGCACCAGCTCTTCGTGGGAGCCGAAGGCGCCCTCGGAATCCTACTGGAGGCCGTGTTCCGCGTTCACCGGCTGCCGGCTTCCAGCCTCGGCCACGGCTACGACGTGGCCAGCGTTGAGGCGGGGCTGGAGGCGATGCGCACGATCGTCCAGACGGGCCTGCGACCGCTTGTAATGCGCCTCTACGACCGTGAGGACACTGCGTTTCAAGCTTCGACGGCCGAGAGCTGCCTCCTCGTCATCGGCCTGGCCGGCGAGCCGGAGGTGACCGCCGCGGAGGAGGCTGTCGTGGAGCGCCTGATCGGCGCTGGCCGCGACCTCGGCCCGGGCGAGTTCGAGAGCTGGCGGGAAGGCCGCTTCAAGCTCTCGGCCGACCGGCTCCGGCAGTCCCTCGAGCCGCCGGGCTCGTTCGTCGACACGATCGAGCTGGCCGCGGGTTGGGATCGCCTGCCTGCCCTCCACAGCGAGGTGAAGGAGATCCTCAGCGGGGAGGGGATCGCGCTCTGCCATTTCAGCCACGCCTACCTCTCCGGCTGCTGCGCTTACTTCACGTTCGCCGGCTCGGCGCCGGACGACGCGGCCGCCGAAGCCGCCTACCGCCGCTGCTGGGAGGGTGCCATGGCCGCCGCGCTGCGCCAGGGCGCTACCATCGGGCATCACCACGGGACCGGTCAGGTCCGGGCGCCGTGGGTCCGGCAGGAGATGGGTGAGTGGTGGACACTATGGGAAAAGTTGCGGGCGGCCGTCGATCCCGGCGGCATCATGAACCCGAACGCCCTCGGGGGACGCGACAAGACGCGCTGGTAATAGTCAACCCGGCCGCCGCCGCGGGCCGGGTCGGGCGGAGCTGGCCAAGGGTCGCGGCGACCCTCCGGGAGGCTGGGCTGAAGTTCGCCGAGGCGCTGACCACCGGCCCCGGCGAAGCGACGACCATCGCCCGCGAGGCGGTCAAGCAGTCGCAGCCACTGGTCGTGGCGCTCGGCGGCGACGGCACACTGAACGAGGTCCTGAACGGCTTCTTCGAGGGTGGCGAGCCGATCCCGACGGAGTCGGTGCTCGGTCTCGTTCCTTTCGGGACCGGCGGCGACACCAGGCGGACGCTGGGCATCCCGGCCGACATCGCCGGGGCCGCGCGCATCCTGGTCGAGGGCAGACCGCGCCGGCTTGACGCGGGCAGAGTGCGGGTCGATGGCAAGACGCTGCACTTCATCGACGTCGCGGAGGCCGGCCTGGGGGCAGTGGTGTCCGACCAGGTGAACCGCGCCCCAAAGTATCTCGGCGGCAAGGCCAGCTTCTACATCGGGACGCTGCGCGGTCTCCTGGCCTGGCGGCATCAGCTGATGCACGTGGTCGTCGATGGGAGCGCGCCGCGGGAGCTCCTGGCGCAGGGGGTGGCCATCGCCAACTGCCAGTACTACGGCGGCGGCATGCGTATCGCACCCGACGCGTTGCCGGACGACGGGCTCTTCGACGTGGTCATCCGGGGTGGGATCGGCACTGTCGAAGGCCTTCTCAATTTCGGCAAGCTCTACGACGGGTCTTATGCCAAGAACGCGAAACTGATGGAAAAGATCGAGATCATCCGCGGCAAGCGAATCGAGATCACCTCGCCCGAGTCGGTGCTCGTCCAGGTCGAGGGCGAGGTGGTGGGCAAGCTGCCCGCCGTCTTCGAGATGATGCCCGCCGCGATCAGCTTTATGGTTCCCAGGTGACCCGGGGCGTCGTGGCGACGCCCCACTACCTCGCCACCGAAGCCGGCGCCGAGGTCCTTCGCGATGGCGGCAATGCGGTCGACGCAGCGGTCGCCGCCAACGCGGTGCTCTGTGTCGTCTACCCGCACATGACGTCCATCGGCGGGGACCTCTTCGCCCTGGTCTGGCCCGCGGGTGCCGCGAAACCGGTGGGGGTCGAAGGCGCCGGCCGCTCCGGCGAGGCCGCCAGCCTCGAGGCGATGCGAGAGCGCGGCTTCGAGCGCGTCATGCCCGCGCGCGGCGCTCTGACGGTCACCGTGCCGGGCACCGTCCAGGCGTGGGGCCGGATGGTCGAGCGGTTCGGTCGCTTCGGAATGGGTCGCGTCCTGGAGCCAGCCGCCGCGCTTGCGCGAGACGGTTACCCGGTCACGGCGAAGCTCTCGGCCTTTCTCACGCACTACGCAAACGTGCTGGCGGCGGACCCGGCCACAGCGCCGCTGTATCCGCCGATGAAGGGCGGTATGACACTGCGCAATCCCGACCTGGCGACCGTTTTGAGCGTGCTGGGCCGCAACGGGTTCGGCGCGTTCTACTTCGGTGAGGTGGGCGCGGCCATCGCTGACGCGATCCAGCGGCGGAACGGCTTCCTGACACAGAGCGACATGGCGCTGCACCGGGCCGGTTTCGTGGACGGGGTTGCTTTCGAGTATCGCGACGTCACCGTGTACGGGATGCCCCCGCCAACCCAGGGCCTCGTGGCGCTCGGGATGCTGGCGCGGCTTGGTCGAGTGCGGGGCGCCGAGCTGGGACCAGGCCCTGAGTTCGCCGACCGGATGCGCAGCCTGCGAGAGGTCACCTACCTGCTGCGGGACAAGTACATCTCAGATCCTCTTTTCAGCCCGGTTCCAGCCGAGCCGTTCCTGGATCCGGACTGCGTCATCGAAGGCGCTGTGCGTCAACTGCCGGAGGGGGACACCATCCACCTCTGCACCGCCGACGAGGAGGGGAATCTGGTCTCGCTGACGCAAAGCCTCGCCTATTCGTTCGGGTCGGGCGTCGTGGCCGATGGCACTGGCATCCTCCTCCAGAACCGTGGCTGCTACTTCAGCCTGGACCCGGCCGACGTCAACCGGCTGGAGCCGCGCAAGCGGACGATGCACACCTTGATCCCGGCCCTGGGCGCGCGGGGCGGCCAGCCCTGGGCTGCCTTCGGGACCATGGGTGGCGAGGGCCAACCGCAGATCCTGACCCAGGTGGCAGTCAACCTGATCGACCACGGCTTGGGCCCGGCGGAGGCGGTCGCGGCGCCCCGTGTCCGCGTCGCTCCGGACGGCGTCCGGCTCTGGGTCGAGGCTGACTACCCTGGCGCTGCGCAGCTGCGCCGGGGCGGGGGGGACGTCGAGCTGCTCCCACCCCTGGACAGCCGGCTTGGCCACGCGCAGGCGGTCCTGGTCGACGGCCCGCACGCCTGGCGGGGTGGCGCCGACCCGCGTTCGGACGGCTCGGTAGAGATCGTCTGACGTTTTCAGCGTGCGTGCTGGGCCACGACTATGAACGCGGGTCCAACGAGAAGGATCCAGAGCGTCGGAAAAACGAAAATCGCGGTGATCCCGAGCGAGGCGAAGCGCCGTGCAGACCAGCTCCAGGTGCTGCGGTCGACCCACCAAGCCGCGCCGGCGCCGAGGGCTTCCAGCACCACCCCGAGCGCCAGCAGGGCGAGACCGAGCGAGCTGGCCAGCAGCGGCCGGAAGTGGCTCGGACTGAGAACGCTCAGCGCCACGCCGAGCACGATCGGCAGCGCCAGCACGACTCCGACACCCGTGCGATAGGCCTTCTGCGGGTCAGGTGGCTGGATCGGTCCGGACGGGCGTTTTCGACTCATCTACTGGAAGTTGTCGCAGTTCGTCGCCCCGCCTGCCATGAAGGGGGAAATGGTAGGCCTGGGTATACTTACGGACGAAAAAGTTTTGGCAGTCGAGCAAGAAGTCAAGGGAAATCTGATCGCGGAGCACAGGCTTCACGAGTCGGATACGGGTTCGCCAGAAGTCCAGGTGGCTATCTTCAGCACGCGTATCACGCAGCTGACCGAGCACCTGAAGACGAACCCGAAAGACCACCACTCGCGCCGCGGCCTCCTCCTCTTGGTTGGCAAGCGGCGCCGGCTGCTGAACTACCTGAGCCGCAACGACGTCGGGCGCTACCGCTCGATCATCGGGAAGCTCGGGATCCGGAGATAGTTTCGGGAGCAGACCGGCGGGCCTCGTCGCGGGGTCAGGCCTTTAGCAGCTCTCTTCGAGGCGCAACGAGCTTGGAAGGCAGCTTTTAGAGACCTGGCACCGGATGCAGCCAGGCTGAGCCGCGCTCCTGGTTGGAGGTTTGTGGAGTGGCGGTAGTCACAAAGACGAAGGAATTCGATGGCGCGCGCCTGAGCCTGGAGACCGGCAAGCTCGCCGGGCAGGCCAACGGCGCGGTCCTGATCAGGCAGGGGGATACGGTCATTCTGGCCACGGCCGTGATGTCCGACCCACGGGAGGGAATCGACTTCTTCCCGCTGACCTGCGATTACGAGGAGCGGCTCTATGCCGCCGGCAAGATCCCGGGCGGCTTCATCCGCCGCGAAGGCCGGCCGAGTGAGATCGCGATCCTCTCCAGCCGGTTGATCGACCGGCCCGTCCGGCCGCTTTTTCCTGACGGCTTCCGGAATGAGATCCAGGTAGTCGCGACGGTGCTCAGCGTCGACCAGGAGAACGATCCGACCATCCTCGCGATCAACGGCGCCTCGTCGGCGCTGACGATCTCGGACATCCCTTTCCAGGGCCCCATCGGCGCGGTCCGGATGGGCTACATCGACGGCCGGCTGGTCGTCAATCCGCCAATGGCGGACATGGACAAGAGCGACCTCGACCTGATCGTGGCCGGCAGCAAAGACGCCATCCTGATGGTCGAGGCCGGCGCCAAAGGGGTTTCCGAGGAGGTCGTCCTCCAGGCTCTCGACATGGCCCAGGAGCGGATCGTTCTGCTCTGCGCCCTCCAGGAAGACCTGCGCGCCGAAGTGGGCCGGACCAAGTACGAGTTCACGGCTTCGACGTACCCGGAAGACCTGGTCGCGGCGGTCAACGACTACCTCGCTTCCAGGCTTGACCAGTACATCTACAACCCGGACAAGTCCACCCGGGAGGACAGCACCAAAGAGCTCCGCAACGAGACGATCGCGGCGCTCTCGGTGACGTTTCCCGAGCAGGAGGACCTGATCAAGAAGATCTTCGAGAAGAAGGTCAAGGACCGGGTCCGCCAGCGGGTGATCGAGGAAGGGGTGCGCGCCGACGGCCGCGGCCTGAAGGACATTCGGGAGATCGCGGTCGAGGTCGGCGTGCTACCTCGCACGCATGGTTCCGGCCTCTTCACCCGCGGCCAGACGCAGGCGCTGACGATCCTCACGCTGGGCTCGATCTCCGACCAGCAGAAGCTGGACGGTCTGGGCCTCGACGAGTTCAAGCGCTACATGCACCACTACAACTTCCCGCCCTTCTCGGTCGGTGAAGCGCGGCCGCTGCGGTCGCCGGGCCGGCGCGAGATCGGTCACGGGGCGCTGGCCGAGCGCGCCCTGCTCTCAGTCATCCCCAGCGTGGAAGAGTGGCCGTACACGATGCGGCTCGTCTCCGAGATCTTGAGCTCGAACGGATCGACCTCGATGGCCTCGGTCTGCGGGTCCACGCTAGCTCTGATGGACGCCGGCGTGCCTTTGAAGGCGCCGGTCGCAGGCATCGCCATGGGTCTCGTGACCCGCGAGGGGAAGCACGCGGTCATGACCGACATCCAGGGCATCGAGGACGCCCTCGGCGACATGGACTTCAAGGTGGCCGGGACCCGCGAGGGGATCACGGCGCTGCAGATGGACATCAAGATCAAGGGCCTCTCGCACGAGATCATGGAAACGGCGCTGGCGCAGGCGCGGGAGGCGCGCCTCTTCGTGCTCGACAAGATGCTCGAGGTGATCCCCAAGCCACGCGCCGAGATGAGCACCTACGCACCCCGCATCACCACCATCCACATCAACCCCGACAAGATCCGCGACATCATCGGTCCGGGAGGCAAGGTGATCCGCAAGATCGTCGAGGAGACCGGGGTCCAGATCGATGTCGAAGACGACGGTCGGGTCTACATCGCCTCCTCCGACCAGGACGGGGCCAGGCGTGCGATCGAGTGGATCAAGGGACTGACCGACGAGGTCGAGGTGGGGAAGATCTACAGGGGCAAGGTGGTCCGGATCATGCCGTTCGGGGCCTTCGTCGAAGTCCTTCCGAATCAGGATGGACTGGTCCACATCTCGCAGCTGACCGATCACCGCGTGGACAAGGTTGAGGACGTGATCAACGTGGGCGACGAGATCGCGGTCAAAGCTGTCGAGATCGACAAGCAGGGCCGGCTCAACCTGAGCCGCCAGGCAGCGCTGGACGAGCTCCAGGCCCGCGGCGAGCAACCCGACGAGCGGATCGACCAGGAGGCGGTCGCCGCCGCTATCGCGGCTGGGCCGCCGCCGCCCCGCGAGGCAGGCAGCTTCAGCGGTGGGGGCCGGCGCGACGGAGGCGGCGGGCGAGACCGCGAGCGCCGCGACGGCGGCGGCTTCCGAGGAGGCCGGCGCTAGGCCACGTCAGCTGAACTGATCCGGGTAGCCGTCGCCGGCTACCGGGGCAAGGTGGGGGCCGAGATGGCGCGCGCCGCCGAATCGGCCTCCGACCTCGAATACGTGGGCGGCGTGGAGGTGGGCGACGACCTGCACGGGTTCCTGGAGTCGAAGCGCCCTCGCGTGCTGATCGACTTCACGCATCCCTCCGCTGCGCTCGGCAACGCGCTGCATGCCGTGAAGCACGGCGCTTCGCCCGTCGTGGGGACCACTGGCATCCCGGCAGACGGCATCGACGAGCTCGAGCAGGCCTGCCGCGAAGCCGCCCTGGGCGGGATCGTGGCGCCCAACTTCTCAATCGGAGCCGTCCTGATGATGCATCTGGCCGAGCTCGCGGCTCCCTTCTTCCCGGCGGTGGAGGTGATCGAGATGCATCACGCCACCAAGGCCGACGCTCCTTCCGGCACCGCGCTCGCCACGGCGCGGCGGCTGGCCGCGCGTCGCAAGTTCGAACACAGCACGCCGGAGAAGGTCACGCTGGCGAACACGCGGGGCGGGGAAGAGGGGGCGGTTGCGGTCCACTCGGTCCGCTTGCCGGGAGTGGTCGCCGACCAGGAGGTGATCTTCGGGCTGGCCGGGCAGACGCTCACGATCACGCACCGGACGACCTCGCGGGAAGCCTTCGTGCCGGGCGTCCTCCTGGCCGTGCGGCGGGTGGTCGAGGAGCCGCGCTTCTACCGCGGGCTGGACGAGCTGCTGGGGCTGAAACAGGCCTAGCGCCGCCGGCGGCGGCGCCGGCGCGAGGGCTGCGGCTGGGAGGCAGGCGCTCGCGGAGATTGGGAACGGACAGGCGCCGGGGAAGGCTTCTCAGCTTCCCGACGATCGTCGGCGCCAGGGTTCGCCAGGAGTGGCTCGTCGGTGCGAAGCGTGTAGATCGTCCAGCGCCGGAAGAGCACCAGGAAGCCGATGTACCCCGCGGCCGCCAGGAGTATGGCGATCGGGGTGAGCACCGCGATCGTGATGAGGATGTCGACGATGTTCAGCACGCAGGTCGAAATGATCGGCGTTATCGCCCCGGCGCGTCGAGGTGGTGGCGACGCGAGCGAGCCGGGTCTCTAAACTGGGGGCCGTGAACTCCTCCCGCCGGTTCAACGTCGCGGTCGTAGGGGCGACCGGGGTGGTCGGCCAGGAGATGCTGAAGGTGCTGCACCAGCGGCATTTCCCGGCGGCCGAGGTACGCCCTCTCGCCTCCCAGCGATCGCGCGGCAAGAAGCTCGCCTACAACGGGAGCGAGCTCGAAGTCCGGGTTCTCGACCAGGACGCCTTCGACGGCATCGACATCGCTCTCTTCAGCGCCGGCGCCGGCGTCTCCCGGGAGTTCGCTCCGGTCGCGGCCGAGGCGGGCGCGCTCGTGGTCGACAACAGCAGCGCCTGGCGGCTCGCCGAGAACGTGCCGCTGGTCGTCCCCGAGGTCAATGCCGAGACGATCCGCGACAACGAGGGCATCATCGCCAACCCGAACTGCTGCGCCATCCCGCTGGCGATGGTGGTCGACGCGATCCGCCGGCGCGTCGGCATCAGGCGTGTGGTCGTGGCCACCTATCAGTCCGCCTCCGGCGCCGGCCGACGCCTGGTCGACGAGCTCCACGAACAAACAAGGGCAATCGCCGGCGGGCAGGAGCCTTCAGCGACCGTTTACCCGCACCAGCTCGCGTACAACGTGGTGCCCGGTGGCTGGAAGCCGGCTGCCGACGGATACAACGAAGAAGAGGCCAAGATCGTCGCCGAGACGAGGAAGATCCTGGGGCAGCCGGACCTCAAGATCGCGGTCACCTGCGTCCGGGTGCCGGTTCCGATCTCGCATGGGGAGGCGGTCTTCCTCGAGACGGACAGACCGATCACACCTGAAGAGGCACGCGAGGCCTTCGCCGGCGCGGCCGGCATCGCGGTCCAGGACGACTACGCGAATCAGGTCTACCCGACCCCGGCCGGCGCTGCCGGTCGCGACGAGGTGTTCGTCGGCCGCATCCGACAGGACGCCTCCGTCGAGCACGGGCTCGCGCTCTGGCTCGTGTCGGACAACCTGCGCAAGGGCGCGGCGCTCAACGCGGTCCAGGTCGCCGAGTGCGCGATCGAGATGGGGGTGATCTAGAAGAATGGCTGCTGACATCGGACGCTTGCTGACGGCGATGATCACGCCATTCAAGGCGGACGGCGCGGTCGATTACGAGGCTGCCCAGCGCCTCGCCAAGCTCCTCACCACGAGCGGCTCGGACGGGGTGGTCGTATTCGGAACGACCGGGGAGGCTCCGGCCTTGACCGACGACGAGAAGGTCGAGCTCTGCCGCATCGTCAAGCAGGCGATTCCCGACAAGACCGTCATCGCCGGCGCCGGGTCGAACAGCACGCAGCACTCGGTCCACCTCACGCAAGCGTCGATCAAGGCCGGCGCGGACGGCATCCTGGCGGTCGTTCCCTACTACAACAAGCCGCCCCAGGAAGGCATGTACCGGCACTTCAAGGCGATCGCCGAAGCGGCCGGCGGCAAGCCCGTGATCATGTACAACATCCAGGGCCGGACCGGGGTGAACATGACGGCCGCCACCACCATCAGGTGCGCTGAGATCCCCGGCATCGCCGGAGTCAAGGAAGCCAGCGGGGACATGGACCAGATGGGCCTCGTCTGCGCCGGCAAACCCACCGGGTTCCGGGTCTGGTCGGGTGACGACAGCTTCACCTTGCCGCTGCTCGCGGTAGGCGGTTACGGAGTCATCTGCGTCGTCTCCCATATCGCCGGGCCGGCGATGAAGGCGATGATCGAGGCGTTCTTGAAGGGCGACCACGAGCGGGCGGCCAGCATCCACCAGGGCCTCCTGCCGGTCATCAAAGCGCTCATGACGACCGCCAGCAACCCCATCCCCATCAAGACGGCCATCAACCGACTGGGCTTCCCTGCCGGGCCCTTCCGGCTGCCCCTGGCACCGCTGGCGGACGGAGACGGCGATCGCCTCATGGGAGTCATCAAGGACGCAGGAGAGCTGATCAGCTTCTCGCCGGTCGGTGTCGCTTAGTCAAGCGTCGGAGGCCCTCCAGGTCCTTCACCAGGAGGTTCTCACCTGCCGGAAGTGCGGCCTCCACGCGACCCGCACGAACGCGGTCCCGGGAACCGGGCCCTGTCCGGCCGACGTCATGATCGTGGGCGAGGCGCCCGGGTTCAACGAGGACATGCAAGGCAAGCCTTTCGTGGGCGCCGCGGGCAAGCTGCTCGATACCCTCCTGGCCGGCATCGGGCTCCGCCGGGAGGACGTCTACGTCACCAACGTGCTCAAGTGCCGGCCGCCTCAAAACCGCGACCCGATGCCTAACGAGGCGGAGTCCTGCTCGCCCTACCTGGAGCGTCAGCTGGGACTCATCCAGCCGAAGGTCGTCCTCATCCTCGGCCGCCACGCCCTGGAGCGGCTGCTGCCCGGCCATGGTCCGATCAGCCGCGTGCACGGGCGGATGGTGGAGAAGGGAGGGGTGAAGTACGTGGCGCTCTTCCACCCGGCGGCCGCCCTCCACAACGCGAGCCTCATCAACGACCTCCAGCGCGATTTCGACGGGGTCAGGCGCTACCTCGACGAGGTGCTCAAGCCGCCGCCTCCGCCAGAGCCGGTGCCAGAGCCGGAGGTCGATCCGGAGCAGCTGACGCTGCTGTGATTTGAAGTCGCTCCGCTACGTCCCTCTGGGCGGTCTGGGGGAGGTCGGCCGCAACATCTGGGCCCTGGAATGGGAGTCGCAGCTGCTGGTCGTCGACGCCGGGCTGATGTTCCCCCAGGAGGAGATGCACGGGGTCGACCTCGTGATCCCGGACGTCGCCTACCTGCTCGAAGCAGGCAAGAAAGTGCTCGGGATCGTGCTCACCCACGGTCACGAGGACCACATCGGCGCCCTGCCCTACGTGCTCAAGCGCCTGAATGTCCCGGTCTACGGCACGCGCCTGACGCTGGGCCTGGTCAAGCCCAAGCTCAAAGAGCACCGGATCCTGCGGGAGGCAAACCTGCGCGAGGTCCGGATGGGCGACCGCGTCCAGCTTGGGCCGTTCAGCGTCGAGTTCATCCGCGTCTACCACAGCATCCCGGACGCCGCCGCCCTGGCGATCAAAACCCCCGTCGGGAAGATCGTGTACACGGGCGACTTCAAGCTCGACGACGACCCACCGATGGGTGCGCCCACGGACCTCAAGCGCTTCCGCCAGCTCGGCCAGGAGGGGGTCCTCCTGCTGCTCAGCGACTCCACCAACGCCGAGCGGGCCGGCCACAGCGGCTCCGAACGTGACCTCGTCAGCTCGTTCGAGAGGATCTTCCGAGAAGCGCCCGGACGGATCGTGGCGGCCACCTTCGCCTCCAACATCCAGCGCATCCAGCGCTTCCTGGACCTGGCCGTGGAGTTTGGACGTCGGGTGGCGGTGGCCGGCCGGAGCCTCCAGGAGAATGTGAAAACGGCCCAGGAGCTCGGCCATCTGAAGGTCAAGCCGGGGCTACTTGTGAAGCTCGAGAAGGTGGAGGAGGTGCCGCCCTCCAAGCTGCTCATCCTGACCGCCGGCAGCCAGGGCGAACCGCTTTCAGCCCTGTCCCGGTTTGCGGGCCAGCGCCACCCGTTCGTCAACGTCCGCAAGGGCGACCGTGTGCTCATCTCGGCCACGCCCATCCCGGGCAACGAGCGGCTCGTGCACCAGATCATCAACAACCTCTACAAGCACGGCGCTGAGGTCTACTACTCGCAGGTCGACCAGGTCCACGTCTCCGGCCACGCTTACCAGGCGGAGCTCCGCACGGTGCTGGAGGCGGTTGAGCCGAAGTACTTCATCCCGGTGCACGGCGAGTACCGGCAGCTCATCCATCACGCCCGGATCGCAACGACGCTGGGCATGTCTGAGGACCGAGTGCTGATCGTGGAGGACGGCGAGGTGGTCGAGCTGACCGCCGATTCGATTCAGCGCGACGGCACGGTGCCGGCGGGGAACGTCTTCGTCGACGGGCTCGGCATCGGCGACGTGGAGGACGTGGTGCTGCGCGACCGCGGCCGGCTCGCCCAGGACGGCATGGTGATCGTCACGCTGGCGGTCGACCGCGGCGGCGTGCTGCGGAGCGGGCCGGAGCTGATCTCACGCGGCTTCGCCGAGCCCGGCGTCAGCGGAGAGGTGCTCGAGGAGGCGCGCCAGGCGGTCCTCCGAGACCTCCAGAAGTCGACCGGCGAGCCGGAGACCGCCCTCATCAAGGAGACGGTCCACGACGCGGTCGCGGCGGTGATCCGGCGGCGGACCAAGCGGCACCCGATGGTGATCCCGGTGGTTACCGAGCTATGAGGTGGGGGAAGGGGATAGGGCCCCGGCCGAAGGCCAGGGGCGGCGCCGAGTGGCGCCGACGGGGGGAAGGCCGGCGCGGAGCGCAGGCCGCCGACGCAGTCAAGACCGCGCGGCAGCGCGCCGCGAGCGCCAGCGAGCGGGCTTGCGTCTTGACGGCGGCGCATCGGGGGGGCGGAGCCCCCCAGACAAGCGCCGGCCAGATTGGCCGGGAACTCGAGTGAAGCTGCCACCCGCCGCGCTCACCGCCCCGAGCCTGTGCCCCCGCTGCGACGCACCCGCCATGTACCTGGATCGCTGCGGGAGCTGCGAGCTGCCGCTCCGCCAATGCGCCGCCTGCCAGGGAGTGGCCGGGCCCTTCGACCGCTTCTGCGGCTTCTGCGGGCACGACCTCTCCACCGGGGAGGCGCGCTCCGGGGCCTGGCGGCTCTGGCTCGTGGTTGCGATGATCCCGCTGCTGGCCGGCATCGGGTTCGGAATCTCGCCGCTGAGCCAGCCTCTGGCGACAAAAGTCGCCGCGGTCATCTCCCGGCCGGCTCAGCCCCAGCCGAGCCCGACCGCCTCGCCAGGCAAGAACTGGCGCAGCCAGAACTTGAGGGTCCAGTACACGCTCCCCAAGGACTGGTCCGGCTTCGACTACTCGCTGGACAAGTCGAATCCCCAAAAGCTGGTGGTCGTGGCACGCATGCAGTCCGAAGCGACGCCGGTTGCGCAGGCGTCGGGCGATCTCCTGAGCGTCAAGCCCAGCGGCGCCGTGATGACGCTGGGCCCGACCATAGCCAGCGACAAAGGCGACCAGGCCGAGCCCGGCATCCTGCTCGCCTTCCAGCTCGGTCAGCTGGTCGCCCAGCCGCCGGCGGGCACCAAGGTCGAGATCAGCCGCCAGGCGCAGAGCATCGTCGTCGACGGCCACCCGGCGGCCGAGGCCGTGGTCAAGATCACGCGCCAGGGCAGCGTCTGGTACCTCGAACGCGTGTACATCTCAGGTCCGGGCTCGCCACCTCTGTTCGAGGTCCAGGCGCTGGTCCCGCAGGCGGACTGGGAGTCAGGAGATTCGGCGCGTGCCGAGTCGGTGATCCAGTCGATCAGGCTGACTTAGCTCGGCTCCGGCTGGCGGGCGAGGCCGGCACCGCACTCGACGCAGAAGCTGTGCCTGGTCAGGTTGTGATAGCCGCATTGCGGACAGACGAGCCGCCGGGGCGGATTGGCTGTGATCCAGCGATCGTGCTCGCGGCGATGCCACTGGCCGTCCTCCGGGCCCAGGATCCATTCCCGACCTTCCCCGTCCTTGACCGCCAGTGCCCGCACGGCCGAGCGGAAGGCTCGGTGATCGAGCCGCCCCGACTTGCGAGCGGCGGCCAGCTCGAGGTAGCGAAGCTCGGCGTCGGCGAAGGGTTCGACGGCCACCGGGAAAGGGTAGCGACGTCGCCTCTCCGCCCTATAATCGGCGCGACCCTCCGCCAACGGGGGTTCTCCAGCATGCGTCGCAGCACATCCAGAGGTACACGCCGGACGACCTCTCGCTCGTATTCCCGGCGACGAGGTCCCAAGCGCCCGCTCCTGACGCCGCAGCAAGCCCGCGAAGCTTCGGGCGTGCTCATGATCGGAGGCGGGCTGCTGCTCGTCATCGCCTTCGCCCCGGAGCTCTGGAACGCCTTCGGCTGGGGGTGGCCGCTGGTGCTCGCCATCGCTCTGGGCGCCGGCCTTTACCTGATCTGGCCGGAGGCGCCCGTCCTGCGCCTGATCGACGCTCTGAGCCTCGTCGTAACCGGAGCCGCGACGCTGGGACTGCTCGCGCTGACGCACATCGGAGGCGGCGTCGCGGGCGCCGATCTCGCCCGCTACCTGGCCGCCCACGTCGGCGTCTGGGGAGCCGGGGTGGTGATGGCTACGGCGCTGGTCTTGAGCCTCATCGTCGTCTTTCACTTCAGCCCCGCGGCCACGCTGGCGGGCCTCGCGGCCGCACTCCAGGCCACTCACGCCGAGCGCGAGCGCTTGAACCGGCTGGTCGGGAGGTCAAGCGCAGACCCAGCTAAGGCAACCCCCGCGCCCAAGCCGGCTCCGGAACCCGCCAGGCCAGAGGCGGGCACTGCGGCTGAACCCGATGTGCCGCGCGCCTTCCTGAACCTCGAAGAGACGGTGGACGAGCCGGAGCCCGCACCCCGGGCGGCTCTTGCTCCCTACGCCGAGCGCCCGGCCATGCGCGTGGTAGCCGAGCCCCAGGACGACGCCCCCGAGATCGATTGGAAGCTGCCGAGCGTCGCCCTCCTGGACTCGGTCACCGCGCGCAAGGAGAAGATGCAGGAGGAGATCAAGCACAACGTCAAGGTCATCGAGCACACGCTCGGCACCTTCGGAGTCCAGGCGCGCGTGGTTGGCGTGAACCCCGGGCCCGCCGTCACTCAATACGAGGTCCAGCCGGCGGAAGGCGTGCCTGTCCGCCGGATCGTCACGCTCCATAACGACCTGGCCCTGGCGCTGGCGGCCTCGCCGCTGCGGATCGAAGCCCCCATCCCGGGCAAGTCGGCGGTCGGCATCGAGGTTCCCAACAAGTCGGCCAGCCTGGTTTCGCTGCGCGAGGTGATCCAGGGGCCGAACTTCCAGGCGACCGGCTTTCACCTGCCCCTCGCGCTCGGGAACGACGTCTCGGGCGCCCCCATCGCCGGCGACCTGACGCGAATGCCGCACCTGCTCATCGCGGGCGCCACCGGCCAGGGGAAGAGCGTCTGCATCAACGCGCTCATCTCGAGCCTGCTCTTCACGAGCACGCCCGACCGCCTGCGGCTCATGCTCATCGACCCGAAGCGGGTCGAGATGTCGAGCTACAACGGCCTGCCTCACCTGATGGTGCCGGTCATGGTCGAGACCCACCAGGCAGCCGCCGCGCTGCGCTGGGCGGTCGCCGAGATGGACCGACGCTACAAGCTGCTCTCGGCCGCCGGGGTGCGCAACATCCAGGGCTACAACGAGAAGGCGACGACCCAGAGCGCCAAGCCCATGGCGTACATCGTCATCGTCGTCGACGAGCTGGCCGACCTGATGATGGTCGCCGCCGGCGAGATGGAGGAGCTGATCTGCCGGATCGCCCAGCTGGCGAGAGCGGTGGGCATCCATCTGATCGTGGCCACGCAGCGGCCGTCGACCGACATCATCACGGGGCTGATCAAGGCGAACATCCCCTCTCGCATCGCCTTCGCGGTGGGCTCCCAGGTCGACAGCCGCGTGATCCTCGACCAGGGCGGCGCCGAGAAGCTCCTGGGCCGTGGCGACATGCTCTACATGCCGGTCGACGCCGGCAAGGCGACCCGCCTCCAGGGCGCTTTCGTGAGCGACAAGGAGGTCGATGCCATCGTCGGCTGGTGGAAAGGGCAGGGCGACCCGCGGTTCATGGAGGAGGTCCTGGGCGACGCCCAGACCGCCGATTACGGAGATGTCGAACCAGGCGGTCGCAAGCTCGATCCGCTCTTCGCCCGCGCGGCGCGCGCCGTGGCGGCAGAGGGCGGTGCCTCTGTTTCGCTGGTGCAGCGCAAATTCAACGTCGGGTACTCCCGGGCCGGCCGCATCGTCGACCAGCTCGCCGAGCACCGCGTGATCGGCGGCTACCAGGGCAGCAAGTCGCGAGAGGTCCTGATGAACCTGCCTGACGTCGACGACCTCCTCGATCGGCTGGGCATCGAATGAGAGGGGCGATCCCCTGAGCCCGGGCGAGCGGCTGAGAGCAACTCGCACCGCCCGCCAGCTCTCGATTTCCCAAGTCGCCGCCACCACCCGGATCCGGCAGCGGCACCTGGAGGCGCTCGAATCCGAGCGCTGGGACGACCTCCCGGCGCCGACCTATGTCCGCGGCTACCTGCGAACCTATGCGGCCTACCTCGACCTGGACTCCAGCGAGCTGCTGGAGGCGTATGCGCAGGCGGCCGGTCGTGGCTCCCGAAGCCTGGCCATCCGGCCCCTCAGCTCCCTGGCCGGCGTGCCCGGCCTGGTCGTCACCGCCCCGGCGGCCGGCGCGATCGGGCTGGCGCTCCTCGTCCTCGCCTTCACCGGCTACGTCTTCCACGAGGTCGACAGCCTGCGCACACCACCGACGACGCCAGCACCGGCCGCGACCACGATCCCGGCGCCCTCCGCCGCGCCCGCCCCGACACCGATCCCGTCAGCGGCGCCGACCCGAGTCAAGCTGGTGCTGAGAGCGACTGGGTCGGTCTGGATCGACGTGCAGGTCGACGGTAAGCCGCAGCTGGGGAATTCGGGCAAGGTCCTGCAGCCCGGCGATACCGTTTCCTTCGACGGGGTCAAGGTCAAGGTCACGAGCGGAAGAGCGGGCAGCACGCTGGTTACAGTCAACGGGCGCGACCTCGGCGCTCTGGGCAGTGGGGTGGTAACCCGCGAGTTCACCGCCCAGACTTAGCCTCGAATCTTGAACGTCCCGAACCTGCTGACCCTGAGCCGGCTGGCGGCCATCCCGGTCCTGATGGCCCTCCTCCTGGTGCATTTCCAGAACCACGACCAGCTCGCCGCCGCCGTCTTCGTGCTCTTCTCCCTGACGGACACCCTGGACGGGCAGCTGGCCCGCCGGCGCGGCACCGTGACCGAGCTCGGCAAGTTCCTCGACCCGCTGGCCGACAAGCTCTTCATCCTCTCGGTGCTGGCCGTACTCGTGCAGGAGAGCCTGCTGCCGGCGTGGGTGGCCATCGTGATCCTCGGTCGGGAGCTGCTGATCACGATCCTCCGCTCGGTGGGGCTCGGCCAGGGCCGCGTGATCGCGGCCAGCGGCCTCGGCAAGACCAAGACGGTGAGCCAGATGGCGGCGGTCCTGCTGGTGATCCTGGCCCGTCCCTACCCGGTCCTGCACACGCTGGCGACCCTGGCAGTAGCCCTGGCCGTGGTCGTTACCGTATACAGCGGCCTCGACTACCTCTGGCGGTTCCGGTTCGTCCTCTCCGGGAGGCCCCTGCGGCCGGCGCTGGAGCCGCTGCCGGTGGGGGGCGGCAAGTCCGACGGCCAGGCCGCGCGCCGGCTGGGCGAGCGGCTGTTGGAGGCCGGCTTGAAGCTGGCCGTCGCCGAGTCGTGCACCGGCGGGATGCTCGCTGCCGCCCTGACCGAGACGGCTGGAAGCTCACGCTACTTCGAGGGTGGCGTGGTCCCCTACTCGAACGAGCTGAAGGAGAGGCTGCTCGGCGTCACCGCGGACCTCCTCCGGACCCGCGGAGCGGTGAGCGCGGAGGTCGCCTCCGCGATGGCCGAGGGGGCTCGATCGCGCCTGGGCGCCGACCTAGCGGTCTCAATAACGGGCGTTGCCGGCCCCGACACCGACGGCTCCGACAAACCGGTCGGGTTGACGTTCATAGGCGTGGCGGCGCCCGGCCTGCTCACTGTCAAGGAGTTCAACTGGAAGGGCGACCGGGCGGAGAATCGGCGCCAGAGTGTCGAGGCCGCGCTGCAGCTGGTGCTGGACTCAATCAACCAGGTGAAGAAGACTTGACGTCCAGAACAATTGTTCGTATGGTTGGCCGACTCAATTAACAGCCCCGCTTGATCTCGCACCTGCACCGGCACAAGACTTGCTGCACTTAAATTCTTGGAGAGGATGACGAAGTTGGACAACAAAGAAAAGGCGCTCAGCACCGCGGTCGCGCAGATCAAGAAGGAACACGGAGAAGGCGCGATCATGTATCTCGGCGAGGCGGCAAAGCAGCGTGAGGTCCTGGTCATCCCGACCGGCGCCCTTCCGCTCGACCTGGCGCTGGGAGTGGGGGGGATCCCGCGGGGTCGGGTCGTCGAGATCTACGGCCCCGAGTCGGCAGGTAAGACCACGCTTGCCCTGCACGTGATCGCCGAGGCGCAAAAGCTCGGTGGAGTAGCGGCCTTCGTCGACGCCGAGCACGCCCTCGATCCCATCTATGCGGCCCGCATCGGCGTCAAGATCGACGAGCTCCTGATCAGCCAGCCCGACACCGGCGAGCAGGCGCTCGAGATCGTCGAGGTGCTCGTGCGCAGCAATGCTGTCGACGTGGTCGTGATCGACTCGGTCGCGGCCCTGGTCCCCAAGGCCGAGATCGAAGGTGAGATGGGCGACTCGCACATGGGACTGCAGGCGCGCCTGATGTCACAGGCGATGCGCAAGCTGACCGCCTTCATCTCCAAGTCCAACTGCTCGGTGATCTTCCTGAACCAGCTCCGAGAGAAGGTCGGGATCATGTTCGGCAACCCGGAGACGCAGCCTGGCGGTCGGGCGCTCAAGTTCTACTCGTCCATCCGCCTGGACATCCGCAAGGTCGAGGTGATCAAGTCAGGCCTGGACTCGATCGGCGCTCGGGTCAAGGTGAAGGTCGTGAAGAACAAGGTCGCGCCGCCTTTCCGATCGGCCGAGTTCGACATCCTCGCCGACGGAATCTCCCGCGAGGGCTCGATCATCGACGCCGCAATCGAGCACGGGATCGTCGACAAGAGCGGCTCGTGGCTCTCCTACGGCGACGCCCGGCTGGGCCAGGGCCGCGAGGGGGTGCGCAATTACCTGCGCGAGAACCCGTCGCTGGCGGCCGAGATCGAAGGCAAGGTGCGGGCCAAGGTGGCCGACGCAGCCGTCCCGCTGGTAAGCGGCTCCAACGGAGCTCGGCCCGCCGCGGCGCCGAGCGACCAGGAGGCAGAAGGAGCTCCGGTCGAGCTCTGACCCCGGTCCCGGCGCCTACGACGTCGGGCTGCGACTCCTCGCGATAAGGCCGCATTCGACGGCCGAGCTGCGCCGCAAGCTGGCGCGGCGTGGCTTGGCGGCGGACGACGTTCAGGCGGCGCTGGCGCGACTCCGCGAACGCGGCTACCTGGACGACGCGGCTTACGCACGGGCCCTCGTGAGACGGCGGGCGGAGAGCCGGGGCGCCCGCGCGATCGGCGCCGAGCTCTTCGCGAAGGGCATCGGCCGCGAGGTCGCCGGCGTGGCCCTGGCCGGCCTCGACCGCGAAGCGGAGCTGGAGGCGGCCGAGCGGCTCGTCCGACGGTTCGGTCGCGGACTCGCCGGAAACGAGCTCCTGCAGTCGGTCGGCCCGAAGCTGCTGCGCCGGGGCTTTGCGCCCAACCTCGTTCGTGAGGCCTGCCGGAGGGCCACTGCCAGCCAGCCCTAGTGCGGCGCGTCGAGTGAACGGTAGAATTCGGGGGTCCGTTTCAGCTCCGCTGAGCGGTCTTTCAAGTGTCCTGACCCCGCGCTGGGCCCGCGCCCTGCGCCGGTTGAGCACCTTCACAACCGAATACGAGGTGACAGCGAACTATGACCAACATCGTTCTGGTCACGGCCGTCGTCCTGCTCGCGCTGATCGCGCTTGGGCTCGGCGCCGGCCTGATCTTTCTACTCACGCGACGGCGCATCACCGCGCCGCCTGTCGATCCGGAGGAGCTGCGCAGGCAGGTCCACTCCGAGATCGAAGCCTCAATCAAGGATCGGCTGCTGGAAGCCAAGGAGGAGGCGGTCCGAATCCGGACCGAGGCGGACCGGGAGGCGCGCGAAACCAAGGCGCAGGCCCAGCAAGCCGAGCGCCGGCTCCTTCAGAAAGAGGAGAACCTCGACCGCCGCTCCGAGGAGCTGAACCGCCGCGAGCAGTCGCTCAGCGATAAGGAGAAGCACCTCGACGAGCTGCGCGAGCAGCTGGAGATGGCGGGGAAACAGCGTCTCGCCGAACTGGAGCGGGTTGCCAACATGACCCGCCAGGAAGCCCAGGGCGTGCTTATGAGCGAGCTCGAGCAGGAGCTTCGCAACGAGATCGCCCGCAAGGTCCGGGAAGCGGACCTGGCAGCCCGCGACGAAAGTGAGAAGCGGGCGCGCAAGATCGTCACCGAGGTAATCCAGCGGGTGGCCGCCGACCAGACGGCGGAAACTTCAGTCTCCGTCCTGCCGCTCCCGTCAGAGGACATGAAAGGCAGGATCATCGGGCGGGAGGGGCGCAACATCCGAGCGCTCCAACAGGCGACCGGGATCGACATCATCGTCGACGACACCCCCGAGGCCGTGATCATCAGCGGCTTCGACCCGGTCCGGCGTGAAGTCGCCCGGGCCACCCTGAACAAGCTCATCGTCGACGGCCGGATCCACCCGGCTCGCATCGAAGAAACCGTCGTCAAGGCTCGCCAGGAAGTCCAGCAGCGGATCAAAGAGGAAGGCGAGGCAGCCGTCCTCGAGGTCGGGCTGCAGGGGCTGCACCCTGAGGTGGTCCGCCACCTCGGGATCCTCCGCTTCCGGACCAGCTACGGGCAGCAGGTCCTGAGCCACTCCAAGGAGGTCGCCCACCTCGCCGCCATGATGGCGAGCGAGATCGGGGCCGATGTCCGCATCTCCAAGATGTCGGGACTGCTCCACGACATCGGTAAAGCGATCGACCATGAGGTCGAGGGGTCACACGCCGTGATCGGCGCCGACCTCCTCCAGCGCCACGGCGTGCCCGCTCCGGTGGTGCACGCGGTGCGGGCCCACCACTACGACGAGGAGCCGCACACGCTCGAGGCTCTCCTGCTGATCGCGGCGGACGCCATCTCGGCGGCACGGCCCGGAGCCCGCCGGGAAACGCTCGAGGCTTACATCAAGCGCCTCGAGAAGCTCGAGGAGATCGCCAACTCCTTCGATGGCGTCGAACAGAGCTATGCGATCCAGGCCGGACGCGAGGTCCGGATCCTGGTCAAGCCGGACTCGATCGACGACACGCAGGCTCAGCTCATGGCTCGCGACATCGCGAACCGCATCGAGCGCGAGCTCAGCTACCCGGGCCAGATCCGGGTGACCGTCGTCCGCGAGACACGCGCCATCGAATACGCCAAGTGACATCGAAAGGGGACTCCGCTTGAGGGGTCCCCTTTGTTTTGATCACTAGACTGAGCGGCTGTGCCGGACCCGTTCAAGCTCTTGTTCGTCGCCGACATCGTCGGCAAGCCGGGTCGCGAGGCACTCACTGCGATCCTGCCAGACCTGAAGCGGGAGTTCCGGCCCAGCCTCGTGATCGTGAACGGCGAGAACTCGGCTGGCGGCTTCGGGCTCACCGCCGCCACCATCGAAGAGATGAAGTCGGCCGGAGCCGAGGTCATCACGACCGGCAACCACGTGTTCGACCAGCGGGACTTCGTGCCGGTCCTCCCTGAACAGGAACGTGTGATCAGGCCGGCCAACTACCCGCCTGGCGCGCCTGGCGTCGGCCACTGCGTCGTCGATGCCGACGGCGAGAAAGTGCTCGTCCTGAACCTGATGGGCCGGCTCTTCATGACCGACACGGACGACCCCTTTCGCGCCGCCGACGCGATCCTGGCCGGCGCGCCGGAGCACAAGATCTCGGTCTGCGACATGCACGGCGAGGCGACTTCGGAGAAGGTCGCGATGGGCTGGTACCTTGACGGCCGGGTAAGCGCCGTCGTCGGCACACACACGCACGTGGCGACCGCTGACAATCGGGTCCTGCCGGGCGGCACCGCCTACGTCAGCGACGTGGGCATGGTGGGTCCCCGCGACAGCGTGATCGGCATGGAGGTCAAAGGCGTGCTCCGCCGGTTTCTAACCGGCGTCCCGCAGCGCTGGAAGGTCGCAGAAGGACCCGTGACATTCAATTCGGTATTGATTACGATTGACAGGCTCACGGGCCGGGCCTTAACGATCCAGCGCATCGATCGACAACACAATTGACGTGGGGGTTTCAGCAATGACCGGGGAGGGGCGCGCGCCAGTGGAGATCCTGAAGGTCTCCGCGACGTCGAAGCCTGTCGCCGTGGCCGGCGCTATCGCAGGGGTCATCCGCAGCGCCTCCCGGGTTGAAGTCCAGGCCATCGGCGCCGGCGCCATCAACCAGGCGGTGAAGGCCATCGCGATCAGCCGAGGCTATGTGGCTCCCGGCGGACTCGACATCGTCTGCATCCCTTCGTTCATCGACATTTCGATCGATGGCGAGGAGAGGACGGGCATCCGCCTCCTGGTCGAGGTCCGCTGAAGAACCGAGACACAGCGGCCCGCACCTTTCACGTCTGGACGATCGGCTGCCAGATGAACGCGGCCGACTCCGAAAACCTCGCCCGCCGGCTCCTGGCGGCCGGGTTCCAGGAGGCCCCTCTGGACCGAGCCGATGTGGCGGTGCTGAATACCTGTTGCGTCCGCCAGGCCTCGGAAGACAAGGTCTATTCAAAGCTTCACGAGCTCCGGCACTGGAAGACGGGCGACCGCCTGATCGCGCTGACCGGCTGTCTCGGAGTGAAGGAGGGTGAAGGGCTCCAGGCGCGCTTCCCGCAGCTCGACGCCGTCCTCCCGATCGGCGAGTACGACGGCTTCATCGCCGACCTCGAGGCGCGCTACGACTACTCGCTCGGCGAGCCGCTGCCGGCCGCCGGCCGCACGGGCGTCAGCCACTACGTCAGCGTGATCCACGGCTGCAACCACAACTGCACCTTCTGCATCGTGCCGCGAGTCCGCGGGCGGGAGCGCTCCGTCCCGATCGAGGACGTCGTCAGCGAGTGCGTCGAAGCGGTCGCCGACGGGGCGCGCGAGGTCGTGCTGCTGGGCCAGAACGTCGACGCCTACCGCGATCCCGGCGGACGCGGCGGGCTGGCCGCGCTCATGCGCCAGGTCGAGGCCGTTCCTGGACTCCGGCGGGCCAGGTTCATGACCTCGCATCCGCGCGATCTCGAGCCCGAGCTGCTGGATGTGATGGCGGCCAGTGATGTGATCTGCCGCGAGCTGCAGCTGCCCATCCAGTCGGGCGACGACCGGTTGCTGAAACGGATGGCGCGCGGCTATCTGACCCGCGACTACCTCTCGATCATCGAGCGCGCCCGGGCTCGAATGCCGGACCTCGGCCTCGCCACGGACGTGATCGTGGGCTTCCCTGGTGAGACCGAGGAGATGTACCTGAACACCCGGCGCCTCGTCGAGCAGGTCGAGTTCGACGTCGTCCACATCGCGATGTACTCGCCAAGGCCGGGCACCTACTCCGGCGACAGGCTGGCCGACGACGTTCCCGCCGACGAGAAGCGCCGCCGCATCAACGACCTGCTGGCGGTCCAGAAGAGCATCGCCGCCGGCAAGACCGCCGGCTGGCTGGGGAAGAGGGTGGAGGTCCTGGTCGAAGGGTTCGACGAGTTGGGCCGGGCGTACGGGCGCAGCCGCCAGGGCAAGCGGGTGACGGTGAAGCGGGCCCGCTGCCAGCCGGGCGAAGTGGTCCAGGTGCTGGTCGAAGACGCGGCTCCGGGCCACCTCTCCGGTCCCCTGGCTGCTTGACGACCGCATGACCGACTCCCCGGTCATGCGCCAATGGCAGGATGCCAAAAGCCGCTACCCCGACGCCATCGTGCTCTTCCGGCTGGGCGATTTCTACGAGGTCTTCTTCGATGACGCGGTTGCTGCGGCGCCCATCATGGGCGTCCAGCTGACGTCGCGGCCGCTGGGCAAGGCGGGCCGCCACCCGATGTGCGGCGTTCCCTACCACGCCTGGCAGAGCTACGCGGGCAAGCTGCTCCGAGCCGGGCGCAAGGTCGTGATCTGCGATCAGGTGGAAGCTGCGACCGGCAAGGGAATCGTCAAGCGCGAGATCACGCGCGTGCTCACCCCGGGGACGGTTGTCGAGGAGGCTTACCTCGAGCCCCAGACGGCCAACTTCCTGGTCGCCGCCTGGACGAAGGGCGCCGAGAGCGGCCTGGCCGCCGCCGACATCTCGACTGGCGAGATGCTGCTCTGCCAGCTGCCGGCGGACCGTCTGGACGCCGAGCTGAGCCGCCTCGAGCCGGCTGAGCTGCTGCAACCGCCTACTGTCGAGGCCTACAAGTTCGACCCGGAACGCGGTCGACAGCGCCTTCGGCAGGCGCTCGGGATCACCTTCGAGGACTCCGTGGGCGCGGGCTCGGCCCCCCTTGCGGTCGGCGCTGCGGGCGTCCTGCTCGAGTATCTCCAGACAAACCAGGTCACCGTCGGCCCGGGCGTGTTCCGGGTCCGCACCTACTCACCCGACGCGGCGATGCAGCTCGACGCACCCACTGTGCGCAACCTCGAGCTGGACGCGTTGACCAGGCTCGTCGACCGCACCGCGACGCCCATCGGGGCGCGCCGGCTGCGCGCCTGGCTCAAGGCGCCGCTGCGGGACGTCGAGGCGATCCAGCTCCGCCTGGGAGCGGTGGACGAGCTGGTGCGGGTGCCGGTCCTGGAATCTCGGCTCCGACAAGCTTTGAGCGCGGTCGGCGACCTCGAGCGGCTCACCTCCCGCGCCGTTCAGGGCCACGCCGCCCCGCGCGAACTGGTTGCCCTGCGGCGCTCGCTGGAGGGCGTACCCACGGTCCAGGCCGCCTTGTCCGGCGTCGAGTCCCTGGCCCTGAAAGACGTCGCTTTGCGGCTCGACCCCCAGCCCGAGCTGGCTCGCTTGCTCGCCGAGGCGCTGGTCGACGACCCGCCGTCCAGCCAACGCGAGGCGGGGGCCATCCGGCCCGGCTACGACGGCCAGCTGGATGGGATTCGGGAAGCCTCTCGGTCAGCGCGCGAGTGGATCGCCGGCCTGGAGGCCGCGGAGCGCCAGCGGACCGGGATCAAGAGCCTCAAGGTCGGCTACAACCGGGTCTTCGGCTACTACATCGAAGTCTCAGCCGGGGCAGTGGCGCACGTCCCGCAGGACTACGTCCGCAAGCAGACGCTGACGGGAGCCGAGCGCTACTTGACGCCGGAGCTCAAAGAGCGCGAAGCGATCGTCTTGAACGCCCAGCAGGACATGATGGCCCGCGAGGTTGAGGTCCTGAAGGACGTCTCGGGTCGGGTGGCCGAATCGGCGGCACTGATCCTGGCCAGCGCCGAAGCGCTCGGTGAGGCCGACGCGCTGCAGAGCCTCGCCGACGCGGCGCGCGACCTCGACTGGTGCCGCCCGGAGGTCAACGAGGGGCTGCGGCTGGCGGTTGCCGGCGGCCGCCATCCGCTGGTGGAGGCGGCCCTGCCCGCCGGCACCTTCGTTCCCAACGACCTCTTGCTCGATCCTGATGCTGCGCAGGTCGTGATCCTGACCGGGCCGAACATGGCCGGCAAGTCGACCTATCTCCGTCAGGCCGCGCTCATCGTCTTGCTGGGCCAGGCCGGCAGCTTCGTGCCCGCCCGCTCCTGCTCGATCGGGCTCTGCGACCGCGTCTTCACGCGCGTGGGCGCGCAGGACGACCTGGCTCGCGGCATGTCGACCTTCATGGTCGAGATGACCGAAACCGCGAGCATCTTGAACCACGCAACCCGGGCCTCGCTCGTCGTTTTCGACGAGGTGGGGAGGGGGACCTCGACGTACGACGGGATGTCGATCGCGCAGTCAGTGGTCGAATACATCCACGAAGCTCCCAGGCTGGGCTGCCGCACGCTCTTCGCGACGCATTACCACGAGCTGACGGCGCTGGCCGACCGGCTGCCCCGGGTCCGCAATGAGCGCGTCGAGGTTCTGGAGGAAGGCGAGACCGTGACCTTCCTGCACCGGGTCGTGCCCGGCGGCGCTGACCGCTCCTACGGCATCCACGTGGCCGCGCTGGCCGGCCTGCCGCCGGCGGTCATCGCCCGGGCTCGAGAGGTGCTGCGCGAGCTGGAGCGGCAGCGGCCCCTGGAGCCGCCAGCCACTCAGCTCGGCCTTCCGCTTGAGGTCCCGCCGGATCCGCTCCTGACTGAGCTCGAAGGCTTGCAGCTCGACCAGCTGAGCCCGCTGGAGGCCCTTCAGAAGCTTTACGAGCTGAAGGCCAAGCTCTAACCCGTGACCATCCGGGCGCTTCCGCCTGCAGTCGCGGACGCGATCGCCGCCGGTGAGGTCGTCGAGCGTCCGGCCTCGGTCGTGAAAGAGCTGGTCGAGAACTCGCTGGACGCGGGTGCCACCCGGGTCGGGGTCGAGATCCGGGGGGCGGGGAAGACCCTGATCCGGATCGTCGACGACGGCGCCGGCATTCCGTCCGCTGAGCTTCGCCTCGCGTTCCAGCGGCACGCCACCAGCAAGCTCCAGAACCTGTCCGACCTCGAAGCGATCGGCACCCTGGGTTTTCGGGGAGAGGCGCTGGCCAGCATCGCCGCGGTCTCCGACCTGGAAGCGACGACCTCGGGACGCCGACTCCACCTGCGGGCCGGCGCGCTGCTGGAGGAAGGGGCGGCCGGCCCGGCGCCAGGTCTGGTGATCGAGGTGCGCGACCTCTTCGCCAACACCCCCGCTCGCCTTCGGTTCCTGAAGTCGGACGCCACGGAGACTGCTGCCTGCCTGGCCGCGGTTCAGCGCTATGCACTCCTCTACCCCACGGTTCGCTTCCGCGTCATCGTCGAAGGCCGAACTTCGCTCAGCACCGACGGCCATGACCCGCTGGCGAGCGTCTACGGGGAAGCGGTTTCGCGCGAGATGCTGGCCGTCGACCACCTGAACGTCACTGGGACCGTCTCGCCGCCCAAGCTCAGCCGTGGCACTCGTGACGCGATGCTGCTGGCTGTCAACCGGCGGCCGATCGCGTCAAGAACGCTCGCGTTCGCGCTCGAAGAGTGCTACCGCGGGGCGCTGGAGCGAGGCCGCTATCCCGTTGCAGTACTCAACGTCGAGATCTCGCCGGAGGCGGTCGACGTCAATGTTCACCCGACCAAGCGGGAGGTCAAGTTCCGTGACGAAGGCGCCGTGTTCGCCGCGCTCCAGCGGGCGGTGCGGTCGGCGATAGGCGCCGGCGAGCCTGCCCGCCCGCCAGAGCCAGCCGCGCCGGGACCGAGCTCCGAGCGCCTTTTACGCCAACTCGAGATCCAGGAACCGCCGCCGGCAATCGACCCCCAGCTCCCGCGACCAGCCAGTGCCGGCGGGTTCCTGCGTCCCGTCGGGCAGGTCCTCGACGGGTACCTCGTGGCCGAGAGCCCCGAAGGGATGGTGCTGATCGACCAGCACGCCGCCCACGAGCGAGTCCTCTTCAACCGCTTCCAAAGCCGGTTGGAGGGAGCGCCGGCCGTCAGCCAGCACCTCCTGATGGCCATGACGGTCGAGCTCGAGCCGGCGTTGGCCGCCGGAGTCGCGGACCACGAGGCGGAACTCCGCTCGCTCGGCTTTGAAGTCGAGCCCTTTGGGCCGCGCGCGGTTCGGATCCTGGCCGGTCCTGTAGAGACTCCGCCGGAAAGTCTGGAGCCGGCGTTCCGCGAGGTGCTGGCCGGCCTCCGGGCGCGGTCGGCCGATGACGCGCTGGCCTCGCTGGCCTGTCACTCCGCTGTCCGCTTCGGCGATGCGCTCGACCTGGCCGAGCAGCGCCGTCTGCTGCAGGAGGTGGAGAGCCTGAGCCCAGACATCACCTGCCCGCACGGACGGCCGGTTCGGCTGCTGCTGGACTGGCAGCAGCTGAAGCGCCACTTCCGCCGCAACTATTGAGCGGCAAACGGGTCCCGACCATCCTCGGGCCGACCGCGGTCGGCAAGTCCGCGGTCGCCTTTCGGCTGGCGCGTGCGCTGGGTGGCGAGATCGTGGTCGCCGACTCCCGCCAGGTCTACCGGCGACTCGAGATCGCTACCAACAAGCCGTCAGCGGAGGAGCGCGCCGCGGTTCGCTACCACTGCCTCGACCTCGTCGACCCCGAAAACTCCTTCAACGTCTTCGAATTTGTCCAGGCGGCTGCGGGAGCGCTCCAGCAAATCGAGCGCCCCATCCTGGAAGGGGGCACGAATCTCTACGTCGACGCGCTGCTTGACGGCCTCAGCCTGGGCGGCGTCCCGCCCCGTCCCGAGCGCCGTCGAGAGCTGGAGCTCCTGCCGGTACAGACCCTGGCTGGGCTGGTCCGGGACCTCGATCCGGAGATTGCGATCGACTTCCGGAACCCGGTCCGTCTCGTCCGGGCGATCGAGGTCCTGGAGGTGACGGGGCCGCCCTGGAGCCGGCTTAGGACCCGGCGCCCGACTGCCTGGGATGGGGTCCGCATCGGCCTCGATCTGCCCCGGGAGATGCTCGATGAGCGCATCCGGGCGCGCTGCCTGCGCCAGCTCGAACGTGGTCTTGTGGAAGAAACCCGGGCGGCTCTGGAGGCGGGCGTGGCGCCAGGCTCACAGGCCCTGAGCGGCACCGGCTACGCGGAGACGGTCGCCCACCTGCAGGGCAGGGTGAGCAGGGAGGAGCTGCCCGAGCTGATGACGCGCAACAACCGGCGCCTCGCGCGGCGACAGCTGACCTGGCTCAAGCGCGACGCGCGGATCCGCTGGTTCAGCGCGGTCGCCGACCCCCTGCCGGATATCCTCAGGTATCTCCATGGGTGAGACGACGATCGGGACAGCGAAGCGGATGTCGCGCATCCCGCCTTACCTCTTCGCTGAGATCGACCGCAAGGTGCGGGAAAAGAAGGCGGCCGGGATCGACGTCATCAGCCTCGGCATCGGTGATCCGGACCTGCCCACTCCTGCGCGCATCGTGAGCGCGGCTCAGGAAGCCGTGGCCGACCCGGCCAATCACCAGTACCCGTCCTACTTCGGGCTGAGAGAGCTGCGGGAAGCCATCGCGGACTGGTACCGCGGGCGCTTCGGAGTGCCGCTCGACCCGGACAGCCAGGTGCTGCCGACCCTGGGCTCGAAAGACGGCATCAGCCACGTCCCTTTCGCGTTCGTGGATCCGGGCGACGTAGTGCTGGCCCCCGATCCGGGGTACACGCCCTACGCGACCGGGGCGATCATGGCCGAGGGCGAACCCCACCTGTTGCCGCTCACGCTTGAGAACGGCTGGCTGCCGGACCTCGACGCCGTTCCGGCCGACGTTCGCCGCCGCGCCAAGCTGCTCTGGCTCAACTACCCGAACAACCCGACCGCGGCCACGGCGCCTGACGCGTTCTTCGAGCAGGCGATCGCGTTCTGCCGGGAGAACGGGATCATCCTCTGTCATGACGCGCCCTACTCGGAGATCGCGTTCGAGGGCTACCGGCCGCCGAGCCTGCTCCAATTTCCCGGCGCCATAGAGGTGGGCCTCGAGTTCCATTCCGTCTCGAAGACCTACAACATGACGGGCTGGCGGCTGGGCTGGATCTGCGGCAACGCCGAGCTGGTCCGGGCTGTCGGGCAGCTCAAGACCAATCTCGATTCGGGGATCTTCCAGGCGGTCCAGTGGGCGTCCGTCGAGGCCCTGCGCGGGGGCGAGCAGGACACCAAGGCGGCCAACGCCGTCTACCACCGGCGCCACCAGAAGGTGGCGGAGGTGCTGAACCGCACCGGCTGGGACATCCGGCCTCCGCGTGCCACCTTCTACGTCTGGGCGCCGGTGCCGCCCGGCTACGACTCGATCGGCTTCGCGGCCCACGTGCTCGACCAGGCCGCCGTCAACCTCACGCCGGGCGTCGGTTTCGGGCCGCATGGCGAGGGGTACTTCAGACTCTCAGTGACCGCACCCGATGCCCGCCTCGACGAGGCTCTGAGCCGCCTGGAGAAGCTGAGCTACTGATCTCAACGGAGACCCGCCCGGAGCGGGCTTACCTGATCGGTGTGCTCCTGCCCGGAATGCCGCAGGCGGCGCTCGAGGGGCAGCTGAACGAGCTCCGTGACCTGACGCGCACCGCCGGCGGCGAGGTGGTCGGGTTCGACATCCAGCGCCGTCCCGAGATCGACCCTGCCCTTTATGTCGGCCGGGGCAAGGTCGACGAGCTGCGTGAGCTTCGCCTCGGCGGCGAGTACGACCTCCTGATCTGCAATGAGGATCTGAGCCCGCGCCAGCAGCGCAACCTGGAGCGCGAGCTGAAGACCCGGGTCGTCGACCGCACCGAGCTGATTCTCGACATCTTCGCTCAGCAGGCCAGGACCCGCGAAGGCCGCCTGCAGGTCGAGACGGCTCAGCTCCATCACCTGCTGCCGCGCCTGATCGGCGCCTGGGACTACCACCGGCAGGGAGGCGGGATCGGCACCCGCGGCGGTCCTGGTGAGCAGCAGATCGAGGTCGAACGCCGGCGCATCCGCCGCCGGCTGAAAGACCTCGAAAAGGAGATCGCCGACGTCCAGCGCCAGCGCCAGCAGCAGCGGGCCGGACGCCACCGCTCAGAGCTGCAGACGGTGGCCATCGTCGGCTACACGAACGCCGGCAAGTCGACCTTGCTCAACGGGCTCACCAATGCCGGCGTGCGCGCTGAAAACCGGCTCTTCGCCACGCTCGACCCGACGACGCGCCGCCTGCGACTCCCGTCCGGGCGCGAGCTCCTGCTGACCGACACCGTCGGCTTCATCCAGAAGCTCCCAACCGACGTCGTGGCTGCCTTCAGGGCGACCCTCGAGGAGGTCACCTATGCCGACGTGGTGCTCCAGGTCCTCGACCTCGGCGACCCCGCGGCCGAGCAGCAGGCGGCGACTGTGGAGCAGGTCCTCGGCCAGCTCGACGCGGCAGACAAGCCGCGCGTCGTGGCTCTCAACAAGGTCGACCTGCTGGGCCCGGCGACCCGCCGGCGAGCGATTCAGGCGATCCGCGATCGCTACCCGGCGGCGGTTCCGATCTCGGCTCGAGCGCGCACGGGTGAGTCAGACCTGTTGGCGGCCCTGGACCAGGTGAGCCGCCAGGACGTGGTGCAGGTCCACCTCCTGGTGCCCTACGGCCGCGAGCAGGTCCTCAACGACCTCCGCCAGGTGGGCGGCCTGGAGCGAACTGAGTACGTTGCCGCGGGCACGCAAGCCTGGGGCTGGGTGCCGCGGCGCGCACTCCACAGGTTCGAGGGGTACTCGGCTCAGCCGCGCATTAGTTAAGGATCCGGATGACGGCCTTAACGTCGCCGACCAGTGAGACCTGGTCGCTGACGATCGGCTTGTAAGCCGGGTTCTCGGCGAGCAGCTCGACCTTTCCATTCGTCCGGTGGAGCCGCTTGACGGTGGCCTCGTCCTGGTCGACCAGCGCCACGACGATGGTCCCGTTGGGTGCCTCCTGGCGGGGGCGGACCAGAACGAGATCGCCATCCAGGATGCCGGCGTTGATCATGGAATCACCGCGGACCTTGACCAGGAACCAGCCCTCTTGCGCGATGTCAGGGGAGAGGAGGAGGTGGTCCTCGATGTTCTGCTCGGCGAGGATGGGCTGGCCGGCCGCCACGTGGCCGACCAGCGGCACCGCGACGGCATTCCGCCGCTTCTCATCGATCGGCTGGTCCTGGACCAGCTGAACGGTGCGCGACTTGCTGGCGTCGCGGTGGATGAGGCCTTTGCGCTCGAGCTGGTTCAGGTGGTTGTGCACTGTCGAGCTGGAGGAAAGGCCGACTGCCTCGCCGATCTCGCGGACGCTCGGCGGGTAGTTGCGAACCCTGGTCACATGGCGGATGTAGTCAAGAATCTTGCCCTGGCGTTCGCTCAAATCTTCGGTCATCTGCACTCCTTTCAGAGACGGTCCCCGTGCCGGAAGCCGATGCTAGCACCTCCCGCTGAGGAGTGCAAACTTTTGTTCGGAGACCGCGAATTACGACGGCGTGGGTGGGGTCGTCCTTCGTCAGAGTCAGACCCAAAAAGGCCCACCGAATTTCTTTCGTGTGAAGGGTACCCCGTCAGGTCCTGCGCCGGCCGCAGAAGTTGACGGCGAACGCATGTTCGCCCTATACTTCGCGAACAAATGTACGCCGCTCGAGATGTTTGGTCATACCGGCGTCTGCGACCACGCAGCCCCTGGCCCGGGCGGCTTGCCCGAACCGGCCTCGTGCTGGGCGCCGCTGTGGTGCTCTCGCTGGGCCTGGCCCGCGCGGCGGAAGGCCAGGCGCCGGCGTCCTACGAGGCGGTCACGGTGCAGCCCGGAGACACGCTCTGGTCGATCTCCGCGGCGCGCTACCCGGGCTCGGACGTGCGCGCGAAGATCTGGGACATCGAGCAGGCGAACCATCTTCGCTCGCCCTTGATCGAGGTGGGGCAGACCCTCGAGATTCCAAGCCGCTAGCCATTTACACGCTAGGCTCTGCCTGGCTTTGCGGGTTGAGCTGGTGACGCGCAAGGGCTGCCACCTCTGCGATCAGGCCCAGGCCACCCTCGAGGCCGCCGGCGTGGAGGTCGTGCCGCTCGATGTCGATGCCGATGCCGAGCTGCTCCGCCTCTACGACTTCCGGGTCCCTGTCGTCCTCCGGCACGGGAAAGTTGCCGCCGAGGGTCGCATCAGCTCAACCGACGTCCAGCGCATCCTCGGTTGAAACGAACCAGGGGAGGAGGGTCTTGTGGAGGGGCCGAAGCCCCACTAGCGCTCGCAAATCGCTATCGATAATGACTGTTCTAGCAATCATCGATCTCACGGGGGAGGCGAGGCGGCCTCGGTTGCCTGCCAGCGTTTAGGTGGCTTCGGCTTCGCGGAGCCGGCGGCTGAGCGTCTTGAGGAGCCGGATCGAGATGTCCGGGTGCTCCTTCAGGAAGTCCTCGAAGCTCCATTCCGGGACGGCCGCCAGCCGGAGGTCGGTTTTGGCGATGACGGTCGCCGAGCGCCGTTCGTGGTCGAGCAGCGCCATCTCGCCGAAGTGGTCGAAGGGCCCCAGCTCGCGGATTCGGCCGTCGGGCGTGTGGACTTCGGCATTGCCCTCCAGGATGATCATGAAGCCGACGCCACTGCCGCCTTTGACCATGATCTCGGTGCCGGCGTTGTGGCGGACCTCTTTCATGGACTTGGCCATGTTCCGGAGCTCCTTGTCGGAGTACCCCTCGAACAGCTTCAGAGGCTGGAGGTCCATCGCCCGAATTCTAAATCGGGAGCCGGGGCCGGGCTAGGCCGTCCTGGCCAGGTGCGCCGCTCCGATCCAGTCGAGGAGCTGCCGTTCGGGTACCTCTTCGAGCGAGCGCAGCATGAGGATCAGCGGCAGCGCGGCCTCCTGGAGCTCGCCGGCCAGCCGCCGGGGATCCGCCGAGGGCCGCTCCAGGGCCGCGATCGAGGCGTCAACCGCCGCCAAAGCCCGGTTCACGTGGCGCCGGACGGACGGGATGGCGACCGTCGTCGAATCCTCAACCCAGGCCTCTCGGACCGCCGCCGCGAGCTCGGCCAGCTTGCGGCGCGCGAACGGAGCCCCGATCGGATCGGCCAGGAGCCGATCGGCTTCAGCTCCGTAAGCGCGGAGCAACCGCCGGAGTCGGACCTGAGTGGCCAGGGTGCGCATGCTGGCGATAAGAATAGCGAACGCATGTTCGCTTGTCAACCTGGGCGGGTCCTTCCCCACTTCAATGGCAGTGCAGTCCGCTAGGGCGCGAAGATCCGGCAGAGGCTGGCGGCGAGCGCCTCCGGATCGGCTTGCGGCTGGGCCAGGAAATGCCCGGTCGCTTCGGAGACCGCCCCAACCACTGCCCGCCCGAACACCACCGGGTCGACCGCCGCGTAGAGCTCATCGCCGTCCTGGGCCGCCCGCCGGACCTCCTCTTCGACAACCGCCGCGAAGCGGCCTTGCAGAGTGTGCCGGACCTCCTCGATCCGGGGGCTGACGCCGACCGACTCCACGACCAGAACTCGGGCCAGCGTGCGCCGCTCCGCGCAGGAGTGGACGAAAGCGCGGATGCCTCGGCGCAGGCGATCGCGGTGGCCGGCGCCCTGCGCGGCCTCCGACGTCACCTCGTGGATCAGGGCGCCGCCTTCGCGGGCCAGCAGCTCACGGACGCAGTCCTCCTTCGAATCGAAGAACTCGTAGAAGGCCGTCTTGGAGGTTCGGGCCGAAGCCACGACCTGGTCGACGGACGTCTCGTAGTAGCCGCGGTCGGCCAGGATTTCGAGCGCCGCGCCCAGGAGCCGGCCCAGCCGTGCCTCCCTGCGCTCCTCCCGGCGCCGGGTGCTGACTGCCACCGCGGGGGAGCCGATCAGCCGGCCGCCAGGGCGCGGGAGATGACCAGCCGCTGGATCTCTGAAGTGCCCTCGAAGAGCGTGTAGATCTTGGAGTCGCGGTGCCACTTCTCGACCGGGAACTCCCGGACGTAGCCGTAGCCGCCGCAGATCTGGATCGCTTCCTCGGTGACCCTGACGGCCACCTCGCCGCACTTGAGCTTGGCCATGGAGCCCTCGGCCTTCTTGAACTCGCCACCGTTGCGGCTCATCCAGAGCGCGTGCCAGACCAGGAGCCGGGCGGCCTCGATCTCGACCGCCATATCGGCCAGCTTGAACGCGATCGCCTCGTTGTCGATGATCGCCTTGCCGAACTGTTTGCGCTCTTTGGCGTACTTGAGCGAGAACTCGAGGGCGGCGCGGGCGATGCCCAGCGCCGAGGCGCCTACCACCGGCCGGGTCATCTCAAAGGTCTTGAGCGCGACCGAGGAGCGGCTGTGCTCGCCCGAGCGAGCCTTCGCCAGCTTGGCGTCGAGGCGCTCCTGGCCGCCGAGCAGGCAGTCGGCCGGCACTCTGACGTCGTCAAGCAGAACCTCCGCCGTGTGGGAGGCCCGGATGCCCATCTTCTTCTCCTTCTTGCCCTGGGTCAGGCCCTTGGTGCCGGGCGGGATCACAAAGCTGGCCTGGCCCCGGCTGCCAAGCTCCGGTTCGACGGCTGCCACCACGACGTGGACGTCGGCGATCCCGCCGTTCGTGATGAAGATCTTCTGGCCGTTCAAGACCCAGTCGCCGTTGTTCCGGATTGCGCGGGTCTTCATCGAGGACACGTCCGACCCCGCTTCCGGCTCGGTGACGGCAAAAGCACCCACCTTCGGGTTTTCCGGACTGCCGTAACAGGCCGGGATCCAGGTCGCGATCTGCTCCGGGGTGCCCTGGCCGAAGATCGCCGCCACCGGCAGCTGCGTCCCGGTCAGAGCGAGCGCGATGCCCGCGCAACCCCAGGAGAGCTCCTCTGCGACCAGCGCCGGCATGAGGCCGGTCTCATCGGCGTATGTCTGCTGGATGAAGTCGACTGAGTAGAGGCCGACCTTGGCCGCCTTCTTGATCACGTCCCAAGGAAATTCCTCGGTCTCGTCGTACTCCGGCGCGACCGGCCGGATCTCGCGCTCCGCGAAGTCGTGGACCCAGTCGCGGATCTCCCGCTGCTCGTCGGTGAGCTGGAACGAAAGCATTCGTTGCTCCTTCTTGCGCTGGCTTGAATCAGTACGCGTACGTACCGTTCTACTTGTGAGCAGACTACGCCGGTTTGCCGCGCTGCGTCAACCTGAAAACGTTAGGCGGATTTGGCCTGGTCGAGCAGCTTGGCCAGGGCGTAGATCACGCGCAGGTTCGGGACCGCAACCGAGTGCCGCCCGGCCAGCTCGACCACCGAGCCCAGCAGGGCGTCCACCTCCAGAGGCCGCCCGGCCTCCACGTCCTGCAACATCGAGGTCTTGTGCGCGCCTACGCCGGCAATGCCCTGGAGGCGCTTTTCGACGCCCACCTCGATCGAAGCTCCCATGGCGCGAGCTACCGCCTCGACCTCGAGCATCATCTCGCGAACCAGGTCGCGGGTCTCCGGCGCTTCCAGCAACCGGTCCAGCGGAGCCCGGCTGAGTGCGCTGACGGGGTTAACCGTCGCGTTGCCGAGGAGCTTGAGCCAGATCTCGTCCCGAATATGAGAGCTGATCGGGCATTTGAGACCGGCCTTGACCAGCGCCCGCGCGATCGCCTGGCAGCGCTCGCTGCGAGAGCCGTCAGGCTCGCCGATCGTGAAGCGCTTGCCTTCCTGGTGCTGGACGACGCCCGGCTCCGAGATCACGGCCGCCGGGTAGGCGATGCAGCCGATCACGGATCGGGCCGGCAGGCTGCGCGCGATCACCCCACCCGGGTCGACCGAGTCAAGGCGCTCCCCGTACCAGAAGGGGATGCCGTTCTGCGCCGGCAGCACCGCCGCGGCCGGCTTCAAAGCGGCGCCCACCGCCGGCGCCAGGCCCGGCAGCGCGTGCGCTTTGACCGTCAGGAACACCACGTCCGCGTCGCTGATGGCGGTCACGTCGTCGGTGCACTCGGGGTGCGCGACGAAGACCTCCTCGGCGCTCTCGACTCGAACCCCGCGCTCCCGCATGGCGGACAGGTGCGGGCCCCGGGCGATGAGCACCACCTCCTCCCCACTCCGGGCCAGGTGCGCTCCCAGGTAGGCGCCGATTGCACCCGCCCCGACTACGGCGAACTTCAAGCCGAAGGCGCCAGCGCGGCCGCCACGCCGCGGCGCTGAACCTTGCCGGTGGCGGTGCGCGGAATCTCGTCGACGATGAACACCCGCTTGGGGACTTTGAAGTCCGCCAGCCGCTCGCGGCAGTAGCGAAGCAGCTCCCTTTCGGCGACCGGCTCGCGCAGCACAACGGCAACGGCCACCTCCTCGCCCCAGGTCGGATGCGGCAGGCCGAAGGCGACCGCTTCGGCCACCGCCGGGTGCTGAAGGAGGACGTCGTCGATCTCGCGCGGCGCGATCTTCTCGCCGCCCCGGTTGATCAGCTCCTTCAAGCGCCCGACCAGCGTCAGGTAGCCGTCCTCGCTGAGGACGCCCTGGTCGCCTGTCCGAAACCAGCCCTCCCGGAAAGAGGCGGCATTCGCCTCCTGGTTGTTCGCGTAGCCGTCGACCACGCTGGGCCCCCGAACCACCACCTCGCCGGTGGTCCCTGCCGGCTGTTGTCTCCAGGCGTCATCCACGATCCCGACTTCGACGCCGGCGCCGCGGCCGACCGATCCCGGCCGCCGCTCGCCCGGCGGGAGCGGGTTCGCCGTCATCTGGTGGGCCGCCTCCGTCATCGAATAAGCCTCGATCACCGGCACGCCGATCGTCTCCTCGAGCTGCTGCATCGTCGCCGCTGAGAGGGCGGAGCTGCTGGAGCGGATGAATCGGAGCCCGCGAGCCCCCTCCGGGCGCCCGGAGCCCGAGCGCCGGAGCAGCATCTGGTGGATGGTCGGAACCGCCGAGAACCAGGTCACGCGGTGCTCGCGGACGAGTGCCCAGAAGCCCATGGCGTTGAAGCCGCCCGGCATCACCACCTCAGCGCCACCAGAGCCCAGAGCGGCGAGAGTCGACATCACGATCCCGTGGACGTGGAAGAGAGGCATGACGCAGAGCGAGACGTCCTCGGCCATGAGCCCGTAGTGACGGATCAGGTTGCCCGCCGAAGCCGCCAGGTTGCGATGCCGGATCGGCACCTGCTTGGGGCGGCTCGTCGTGCCACTCGTATGGAGCACCAGCGCGACGTCGTCGGGCGCGGGCGACGGCGCGGGCGCCGCGCGGCTGCCTGCCAGCCTCATCTCGCCGTCCCTGAAGGCTGCCTCGATTACGGCGACTCCTTCGGGGCAGGCCGCCCTGGCGCCCTCGACGCCGCCTGGCGGCACCAGCAGCAGCCTGGCCCTGGTGTCCTCCAGGTAGAAGCGCAGCTCCTCCATTTTGTAGGCAGGGTTCAGCGGAGCCGCCGTGGCCGCGGTCGCCGCCGCCAGGAAGAGGATCACGGCTTCGGCTCCGTTCGGGTGGAGATAGGCCACCCGATCGCCGCGCTCCACCCCAAGCGAGGTGAGCCGGCCGGCGGTGGCCGCTACCTGCTCGCGAAGCTCGTCGTAGGTGAGCCGGGCCAGACCCGGCACGATCAGCGCCGCCTCGCCGCCGGCGCCCTCCGCGAGGAGATCAGGCAGGCTTTGGCGCATCGTCCGCCTTGAGTCTACGGGGCCACATCCGATAGGCGCTGTAGAGCAGGAGGAGGCCGAAGAGCCGGGCCAGCACGTCACGCGGCAGATGCACCGCCAGCAAGGCGCCGACAGGCGCGGCGACGAGCCCGCCCAGCGCCATCCAGCCCAGGGCCCGGCGCACGACGTGGCCCGCTCGGTCGTGCGCGTAGGCGCCGGACACCGCCGTCGGGATGATCGCGAAGAGAGACGTGCCCTGCGCGACCTGCTGGCTGGCGCCGAAGCCGGCCAGGAGAAAGGGCACGTAGACGGTCCCGCCGCCGATGCCCATGAGCCCGCTCAAGGCGCCGATGAGGACGCCGCCGAGCACCGCCAGGAGGTCGTGGCCGGTCATGGCAGCGCCACTTCTTTCAAACCGATTGCGGCCAGCAGCACTGCCATGCCCAACGTGAGCCAGCGGGCTGGGATGCGGTCGCTCAGGCGCCCGCCGGCGTAGGCGCCGGCGATGCTCCCTGCGATCAGGAAGGCGCCCACCCGGAGATCGACCGCGGGCGGACCTACTGCGAAGTAGTAGATCAAGGTGGCAGCGAAGGCGATGGGAACCATGACCGCCAGTGACGTGCCGTGCGCCTGGTGCTCGTCGAACCTCGCCCAGAGCACCAGGAGCGGCACCATGACGAAGCCACCACCGACGCCGAGCAGGCCGCCCAGGAGGCCGCCCAGCGCGCCGATCGTGGTCAGAACGCCTCTGCTAGGCGGGCTACTCGTCGGGGCGGGTCGGCACGGGTGGCGCCGCCGGAGTCACCGAGTGGTGCCGGAAGTCGACGCTGGCCAGCGCGGCCAGCTTCGAGGCCTTCGGCTTTTTCTTCTTCTTGTCCTCGCGGCCGCGCTTGTCTCGGGACTTCGCCATCGCGTGCCGATTCTAAGCCGCCTTAGCCGAAGGTAGGTCGTAGCGCACTCCGGTCAGCTCCTCCGAAACCTGCCAGAGGCGGCGCGCGAGCTCGGGATTGTTCGCGCTCGCGCTCGCTCGGACAGGGGTCGGATAACCCCGGAATCCGCCAAGCCGGTCGGGCCCGATGAAGGAGCCGGACGCCACGCCAGGCATGGTCGCCGCGTAGAGGATCGGCAGTGCCCCCATCTCCTCACTCTGGGCGATCAGCGGGTTGAGCACGAACCGCAGCAGCAGTCGCTCGTGCGGCGGCGGGGCGTTGAACTGGAGGTTGGTCGCCGCCCAACCGGGGTGGGCCGCCACGCTGGCGGCGTTGGACCTGGCGGCCTCGAGCCGCCGCGCCAGCTCGAACGCAAACAGCAGGTTGGCCAGCTTCGACTGCGCGTACGCCCGCCAGCGGGAGTAGTGCCGCTCGCCCGTGAGGTCGCTGAATTCGATCAGCCCTCCGAGGTGGGCCATGCTGCTGACGGTCACCACGCGGGCGCCAGGCTGTTCCTTGAGCGCCCCCAGCAGCAGGCCGGTCAGCGCAAAGTGCCCGAGGTGGTTGGTGCCCAGCTGAAGCTCAAAGCCGTCCGCCGTCCGGGCGTAAGGGGCGGCCATGATGCCGGCGTTGTTGACGAGGAGGTCCAGCCGGTCGTGGCCGGCCCGGAAGCGCTCGCTGAACGAACGCACCGAGCTCAGGTCGGCGAGGTCGAGCGCCGCCACCTCAATCTTTGCCGCCGGCCGGGCGGCTTTGATCTCCTTGGCGGTCGAGCGCCCCTTGGCCTCATCGCGACAGGCCAGGACAAGGTTCGCGCCCCGCGCTGCCAGCTCTCTCGCGACGATGCGGCCGAGGCCGCTGTTGGCGCCGGTCACGACGGCGATGCGGCCGCTCTGGTCAGGCATCTCGGCGGGAAGCCACTTCGTGCTCATCTTTTTCCTATCCTGCCTCCAACGCCAGCACGAGCTCTCGCAGGAAGGAATCGACGTCGGTGACGAGGCCGATGCTCTGCCAGCTGCCCCGATCCGCGAGCTTGGTCACGACGGCTGGGTTCATGTCGACGCAGACCGTGTGCACCGCTGCCGGCAGGAGGTTGCCGGTGGCGATCGAGTGCAGCATCGTCGAGAGCATCAGCGCCATCCGGACGTCCGGCAGCGCGGCGCGCATCCGCTCCTGGGCCTCGATGACGTCGGTGATCACGTCGGGCAGCGGCCCGTCGTCGCGGACGCTGCCGCCCAGAACGACCTCGACGCCATGGTCCAGCGCGGCCTTCATCACGCCGCTCGTGAGCTGCCCGCTCTCGACCATCGCCTGGATCGAACCGGCTGCCCGCACGCGGTTGATCGCTCGCATGTGGTGCTCGTGGCCGGATTCGATCGGCAGCCCGCTCTCGAGGTTGATGCCGAGCGAGGTCCCATAGAGCGCCGCTTCGATGTCATGAGCCGCGAGCGCGTTGCCGGCGAAGAGCACCTGCACGAAGCCGAGCTCGATCAGCCGCGACAGGTAGCGGCCGCTTCCCGTGTGGATGATGGCCGGACCGCCCACGACCAGGATCCGGCCGCCGTCTTTGCGGATCTGCTTCATCTGGCCCGCGATCTCAGAGATGAGGCGCTTTTTGGGCTTCTCGATCGAGACCCCGCTCGTCATGAAGCTGAAGAGCTCCACCTGGCGGGATCGCTCGAGCGGCATCACCCTCACGCCCTGGTGGCCGACCACGACGCGCATGCCCGGCTGCGCCTGGCTGAAGGCGATGCACCAGGCCCGGCCCGCCTTCTCGTCCACGGCGATGGCACAGTCCATCTCCTGCCGCTCGACGGTCACCCAGCTGCCATCGAGCAGGACCAGGGTGGGCAGGTTGGAGGTCGAGTAGAAGCCCTCCGGGAAGACGCCGGCCTTGGGTATCGCCTCGAGGGTGGCCGGGGCCTCCTCCGCGACCGCCGCACCCAGCTCCCTGGCACGCTTGACGATGCGATCGAGGCGCTCGGCGGTGCTCGCGGCCACCTGGATCCGGCAGTAAGAGGTGTCGTTCTTGTGCTGCCCGACGCGGAGCTCCTCGACTGTGAAGTTGCCGCCCTCGTCCATGACCATGTCCATGACCTGGGGCAGGATCAGGGAGTCGATGATGTGTCCCTCAAGAACCAGGAGCGCCGTCTGACGAGGCTCGCTCATGCGGCGATCGTCACCAACGCCCGCATCCGGTCCCGCAGCTCGCGAGCGGCCCGGCCGGGGTCGTCCGCGTAAAGGACCGAGCGGCTCGCGTTGACCAGGCAGCCGGCGGGGTCGCCGTTCCAGGCCGCCCGGACCGACGCCTCCAGGTCACCTCCCTGGGCGCCCACCCCGGGCAGGAGAAACGGCAGCGACGAGTGCGCCCGCAGCTTCGCCACCTGCTCCGGCGCCGTCGCTCCGACCACCAGGCCCACGTTGCCCGCCGCGTTCACGCGCCGGGCCAGCTCGGCGACCTGGAGGTAGAAAGGCTCGCCTCGGGCATCCAGGTGCTGGAGGTCGGCCGCGCCCGGGTTGGAGGTGCGGCAGACCACGTAGACGCCGTTTTCGACGTGGCGGGTGGCCTCGGCCAGAGAGTCGGCGCCGTGGTAGGCGTGGACGGTCAGGGCGTCCATGCGAAGGACATCGAACGCCGCCCGGGCGTAGGCGGCCATCGTGCTGGGCACGTCGGCCCGCTTGGCGTCGAAGATCACCGGGATCTCCCCCGGGATCGCCGCGCGCAGCTCGGCCAGCGCCTTCCAGCCGTCGGGTCCGTACTGCTCCCAGAAGGCCGCGTTGGGCTTGTAGCAGCAGGCCAGATCGGCCGTGCGCCCGACGACGTCGATGCAGAACCGGGCTGCGCCCGCCGCGCCGCCTTCGATCCGGTCTGGATCCGGGTCCAGTCCGACGCAGAGCAATGTCTCCCGGGCGACGGCCGCCGCCCGCAGCTTGTCGAAAAAGGTCACTGCTGCTGCCCCTCCCCACCCTCCCCGCCGAGCGGGGAGGCGAGGGAGGGGAGCTTCTTCAGCCGGCGCTCGACCATCCGGCAGTAGGCGCAGACCTCGGCGGTCGTGGGTTGCCCGCACTTGGCGCACTCGCGAATCTGGACCGGGTCCTCGGTTTTCACCGCCTTGCGACCCTGGCGCAGGAACCCGACGAGGAATTGGTACTTCAGTCCGGGCTGGGTCTCCTCGAGCGCGTTGAGGGTGTCCTTGTAGGCGAGTGATTTGGCGCCGACGGCCATCGGGCACTCCTCCACGATGTAGTCGATCCGCTCGATGATCGCGTAGGCCGCCGAGTCGCGCTCGGCCAGGCGGTAGAGCGGCTTCACCTTGCGGGCGAGATTGGAGTGGGTGCTCTCCAGGACCGGGCCCTGGCGGCCGAGGAAGTCGGTCTGCCAGTGGAGGACGTTGCCGAAGAGCGTCGCCGCCTCGTCGTCCAGGTTATGGCCGGTCGCGACCACCGAGTAGCCGAGGTCCACCGCCACCTTGTTGAAGTGGTAGCGCTTCACCGTGCCGCAGGCGGCGCAGGGCTTGCCCTCCCGCTGGTTTCGCATCTGCGGGATGGTGAAGCCGTGATCGGCGGCAAGGTCCACCTGGTGCAGGCGGAGGCCGTGCTTCGCGGCGAAGGCCTCGCTCTTGGCCTGGGAGCGCTCCGAGTACTCGCCGATGCCGAGGCGGATGTACATCCCGTCGGCCTGGTACCCGAGCCGCAGCAGCGCGTGCCAGAGGGCGAGGCTGTCCTTGCCGCCCGAGATGGCCACCAGCACACGGTCGTCTCGGGAAAACATCCGGTCGTCGTCGATGGTGCGTTGGACCTGGGTGCGGAACCAGTCCGGATAGCAGCCCGCACAGAAGGCCGAGCGGTGGCGGCGGACCTCGACGTTGGCGGGCGCCCTGCACTTGATGCAGCGCATTTCTGTCAACTGCCTCCAGAGATGACGGGCCAGACCTCGATCTGGTCTCCGGACTGGAGCCGCACGTCGCGGGTCAGGATCACGTCGTCCCGGATGACGATGTAGGCGTCCTGGTGCAGGCCCAGGCTGCGCAGGAGGTGCCCGACGTCCGCGGCCTCCACCTCACGCGTCTCGCGGCGCGGCAGGATCGTGACCTTCACATCCCCCATTGTGGCGAGTCACCCCTAAGATTCCGACTCCGTGAGAGTCAGAGAGGTTTTCGCGACCCGGGCGGCGCTGCTTGGCTTCGTCGGTTTGTTCTTTGGCGTCTTCGCCCCCTTCGCCATAGCCGTCGCGCTCCGCTCGCTGCGCAACATCCACCGGGCTCAAGAAGGCATCGTGCTGACCGGCGAAGGCTCCGCGGCCTTCGGCCTTTTCGCGGGCATCGTCGGGACGATCACGCTCGTCGGGGGCGTCGCACTTTGGCTGGTGAGCGCGCTTTGACAAACCTCCGGCCGACGCTGGTCCGGATCCCGGCGGTGCTCCTGGTCGTGCTCATCTCCGCGATCAGCTACCCGGGCGCCGTCGTGGTGAGCCTCGTCACCCGCACCGCTCCGGCGGTCCTCCCTGAAGGCACGGCGCCGGCCGGCTCGCTCCCCTGGCTGCGCGTCGAGCATCCCGCCGGCGCCCGGCCTTACATCGCCGACCCGGAGGGCCGCCTCGTGCTCCTGCACGGGGCGATCCCGGGCGGTCTGATCGACTTCTGGTCGGGCACTGATCCGACGAAGACCGAGCCAGCCCCCCACTACCCGATAGACCCGGCCGCCTACGCCGGAAGGTGCCCGGCCAACTCGGCGACGATCCGGGTCCCGCCGCTCTGCCAGAACGACGTCTCCGAGATGCGCGCGCTGGGCTTCAACGTGATCCGCCTGGCGCTCTCCTGGAGCCTCCTGGAGCCGCAGCGCGGCATCTACAGCCGGCAGTATCTCGACCGCGTGGCGCAGGTCGTCGGCTGGGCCCGCGCCCAGGGGCTGTACGTGATCCTCGACATACACCAGAACGCTTACTCGCGGTACGTGGGACGGCCGACCGAGCCGCCCCTTCCAGGCGGCAAGCCACCAGGTCTCTGGGACTACTCGGGGGCCCCGAAGTGGGCCACCTACACCGATCTCCTGCCGTCAGAGGTCTACTTAGGCCAGCGCGAGGTAAACCCCGCGGTGCTGGAGGCGGACTCCAACTTCTGGTACAACCGCGCCGGCCTCCAGGACGAGTACATCGGCGCCCTTGCCGCCATCGCGCGTCGCTTCAAAAGCGACAGCACAGTGGCCGGCTACGGCATCTTCAACGAGCCCTGGCCAGGCTGGAACCTCTCGCCGGGGTTCGAGGACCTGCTCCTCTTTCCTTTCTACCGGCGCGTCATCGACGCCCTGACTGGTGCTCGGGACGGCATCCGCTGCGCGACTCAGGTATTCATGCCGGCGCCCTGCGGCTACCCCGACCTCGGCATTCACGACCGCCGCCACCTGTTCTTCCTGGACACCGGGCTGGTTCGCGAGATCACGGACTTCCCGACCCACCTCGGCCTGACGCTCAGCGCTTACCCCAACCTGGTCCTGGCGCTGCACGCCTACACGCACAAGTACACGTTCGACGCGCTCGCCGGCCAGCAGCCGGACAAGGCCAGCTATCCCTTCTTCGGGTACGAGCAGAGCTACAAGACGGCCGACCTCGAGGCCCGGGCGCTGGGCGCCGCCCTCTTTGTGACGGAATTCGGCAGCGAGACGACCGAAGACGCGCTGCTGCTGCGCAACCAGCTGGCCGAGCAGGAGAAGCACCAGGTCGGGTTCACGTTCTGGACCTGGAAGGAGAACTGCGCCTCGGGAACCACCTGGGGCATTTACGCCGGCGTTTACGGCGACGCCAAGGACCAGCGCTGCGCCTACGACGGGCGGCCGAAGGAGACGGGCGTCAAGCCGCAGAGCGGGTGTCTGCGCAGCGGCCGCGAAGCTCTCCTGGCCCGCGTCTACCCGGTGGCCGTCGGCAGCCGCGACTTCACGTTCTCCTACGACCCGTCGACGGGCGCTTTCAGCATGGTGGGCACCGCCCGGCCGCAGGATCCTGACAGCGTCGTGGTTATCCCGCCCGAAGTGACCGGCGCCGCCGCCGGCGGCGACCTGATCAATGCTCCGAACGGCTTTCGAACGCTGACTCTCCACGCACCGTCGGGTAGGTTCGCGCTCTCCGTGGCGGCCGCGCCACTGCGACTGGCGAACTGCAAATAGGGAAGAATTCAGGCGTGGAGACCCAGTCGCCGCGCACCCTGCGGATCGCGCTCGCGCAGATGAACCTGGTGGTGGGCGACCTCGGGCGGAACTGTGACCGGATTGTGGAATGGATCGGACGGGCGCGCGAAGCCGAGGCCGACCTCATCGTCTTCCCCGAGCTGGCGCTCACCGGCTACCCGCCCGAAGACCTGCTGCTCAAGCCTTCGTTCATCCGCGACAACCTCCGCTACCTGGACCGCGTCGCAGCCGCCACCGAGGACATTGCCGCAGTGGTCGGCTTCGTCGACCACGACCTCGACATCTACAACGCGGCCGCCTTTGTGGAGGGCGGCCAGGTGCGCGGGGTCTACCACAAGTTCTACCTGCCCAACTACGGCGTCTTCGACGAGGAGCGCTACTTCCGGCGGGGCCGCCGCTGTCCGATCTTCGAGCTGGCGGGAGTGCGGATCGGCGTCAGCATCTGCGAGGACGCCTGGTACGCCACCGGTCCGATCAGCGTCCAGGCCCAGCAGGGCGTCGAGCTGCTGGTCAACATCAACGGCTCCCCCTATCACTCCGGGAAACGCGCGGCCCGGGAGACGATGATCGCGACGCGGGCCATGGACTCGCGCGCCTTCCTCGCCTGGGTCAACCACGTCGGCGGCCAGGACGAGCTGGTCTTCGACGGGAACAGCCTGGTCTTCGGACCGGAAGGCCAGGTCATCGCCCACGCGCGCAGTTTCGAAGAGGAGCTCCTCGTCGGCGACCTAGACGTCGGCTCTGTGTTCGGGGAGCGGCTCCACGACACGAGGCTCCGCCGGGAGGCGCAGGAGCCGATCCAGGTCGACATGGAGGTCGCCGAGGTGCCGGTCAGCTCCACTCCGCCGCCGGCCCGGCCCTGGCTGCGCGCGCCCGTGACCGCGCCGCTGGAGGGCGCGGCGGAGATCTACGCCGCGCTGATGGTCGGAACCCGCGACTATGTCGGCAAGAACGGCTTCGACAAAGTCCTGCTCGGCCTTTCGGGCGGGATCGACTCGGCGCTGACGGCGACCGTCGCCGCGGACGCGCTCGGGCCTGGCAACGTGGTCGGCGTCCTGATGCCCTCGCGCTTCACGTCACAGGAGAACCTGGAGGACGCCGGAGCGGTCGCCGAGAACCTCGGCATCGAGCTCCTCGAGATCCCGATCGACGCGGCCCACCGAGCCTTCGAGGAGATGTTCAAGGAGGCCTACGACGGCACCGAGCCGGGAGTCGCCGAGGAGAATATCCAGCCCCGCATCCGGGGTAACGTCCTGATGGGCCTCTCCAACAAATTCGGCTGGCTGGTGCTCAGCACTGGAAACAAGTCCGAGCTGGCCACGGGGTACTGCACGCTGTACGGCGACATGGCGGGCGGTTTCGCGGTGCTGAAGGACATCACCAAGACCGAGGTCTATGAGCTCTGCCGGTACCGAAATTCGCTGGCGGCGAAGGTGATCCCGGAGCGCGTGCTGACCAAGGCCCCCTCGGCTGAGCTGCGCGAGGAGCAGAAGGACAGCGATTCGCTGCCGCCGTACGAGGAGCTGGATCCCATCCTCCGCGGCTACGTCGAGGACGACCGCAGCTATGAAGAGCTGGTGGCGGCCGGGCACGACCCACATACGGTGGCGCGCGTCATCCACCTCGTCGACCGCTCCGAGTACAAGCGGCGCCAGGCGCCGCCCGGCATCAAGATCACTCCGCGAGCCTTCGGCCGCGATCGCCGGATGCCGCTCACGAACCGCTACGCCCCCGATGGGCTGCGATCTCAGACCGGGTCGGCCAAGAAGAGCACCCGCGCATAATTCCTCTGGGGCTTTCTACGAGCCCCAGCCCACAGCAGCGAGTGAAGCATGCCCACTAACTTTGATCTGGCGGTGATCGGCGGCGGGCCAGGCGGCTACGTGGCCGCCCTTCGCGCGGCTCAGCTGGGCGCAAAAACCGTCGTCATCGAGAAGGACCGCCTGGGCGGGACCTGCCTCAACTGGGGCTGCATCCCGACCAAGGCGCTGCTCACCTCAGCCGAGCTCTACGCGATGGCCAGACGTGGTGAGGAGTTCGGTCTCAAGTTCAAAGACCTCACCTTCGACATGGCGCCGGCGCAGGCGCGGAAGGCGAAGGTGGTCAGCACCCTGGTGAACGGTGTGGGCACCCTCTTCAAGGCCGCCGGCATCGAGTCGATCAACGCCACGGCCACGCTGCTGGGCAAGGGCCGCGTCAAAGCCGGTAACCAGGAGATTCAGGCGGCGGACGTCATCATCGCGACTGGCTCCTTCCCCTCGCGCATCCCGATCAAGGGCGTCGAGCACACCATCGATTCCACCGCGATCCTGGAGCTGAAGGAGATCCCGAAACGGCTCGTGGTGATCGGCGGCGGGGTCGTGGGCATGGAGTTCGCATCCCTCTACTCCGAGCTGGGCAGCGAGGTGACCGTGCTCGAGATGCTGCCCCAGATCCTGCCGATGGTCGACGCGGAGATCGCCACAACCTATCGCAAGCACCTGGAGCGGGATGGCGGCGCCGTGCACACCGAGGCCAAGGTGGAGTCCGTCGAGAAGAACGGCAAGTCGCTGACCGTGCACTTCGGCGTTGGTGGCGAGGGCTCGAAGGCGGTCGCCGATGTGGTCCTGCTGGCGGCGGGTCGCACGCCTTACACCGAGGGACTCGGTCTTGACGCGGCCGGCGTCGAGCTCGACGGCAAGCGCGTCAAAGTCGACGACCACCTGCGCACCAGCGCCGACCACGTGTACGCCATCGGCGACGTCATCGGCCGCATCATGCTGGCGCACGTGGCGTCCTACGAAGGCGTCTGTGTGGTGGAGAGCATCGCCGGCGGTTCCGAACGGAAGCCCGACTACCACGCGGCCCCCAACTGCATCTACACCGACCCCGAGATCGCCAACGTGGGACTCGGCGAAGGCGAGGCGCGCAAGCAGGGGCTCGACGTGAAGGTCGGCCGCTTCCCGCTCCAGGCCAGCGGCCGCGCGCTCACACTCGGACAGCCGGAAGGGCTCGTCAAAGTCGTCGCCGACGCCAAGGACGACATCATCCTCGGCGTGCAGATGATCGGTCCCCGCGTCACCGATGTCATCGCGGAGGCGACGCTGGCGGTGCAGCGCCGGCTGACTCTCCAGGAGATCGACCTTACGATGCACGCGCATCCGACGCTGGCCGAGTCGTTCCTGCAGGCGGCGCTGGCCGCGGACGGCCGGGCGATCGAGATCCCCAACCGGAAGCCGCGCGTCGCGGCGACGGCCGAAGCCTCGTCAACGAAGAAGGAGGAGAACTCCGTGGCTCGCGTCGAATCGAAGCCCAAGGAAAAGTCGCCAGAGGCGAATGGCGGCAGGCCCCAACCGCCCGCTGTACACGTCGCGGGCAGGCTCAAGCTGACGAAGGACAACCGAACCGAGCTGCTCAAGCTCTACCGCGAGATGGTGCTGATCAGGCGCTTCGAAGAGCGCGCCCAGGAGATGTACACGCGCGCCAAGATCGGCGGCTACTGTCACCTCAACATCGGCGAAGAGGCCACCGTGGTGGGCGGCATCGCGCCGCTCAAGCCTGGCGACTACATCTACACCAGCTACCGCGAGCATGGACACGCGATCGCCCGCGGCATCGACCCGAAAGCGGTCATGGCCGAGCTCTTCGGCAGGGAGACCGGCAGCGCTCGAGGACGCGGCGGCTCGATGCACATCTTCGACTACGAGCACCGCTTCATGGGCGGCTACGGCATCGTCGGCGGCCACCTTCCGCTGGCCACCGGTGCTGGCTTTGCCATCAAGTACCAGAAGAAGAAGGACGTCGTTTTCTGCATGTTCGGCGATGGCGCCACGAACATCGGCGCCTTCCATGAGTCGCTCAACTTCTCGAAGGTGTTCGACCTCCCGATCATCTGGTTCTGCATCAACAACAAGTACGGGATGGGCACGGCTGTCGAGCGGGCTTCGGCCGTGGCCGACATTTACAAGAAGGCCTGCGCGTATGACATGGAGTCCTTCCAGATCGACGGCAACCACGTCCTCGAAGTCCTCGAGAAAACCTCAGAGGTGGTCGAGAAGACGCGGAAGGACTCCCAGCCGCGATTCATCGAGTCGGTTTGCTACCGGTTCAAGGGCCACTCGGTGGTGGACCCGGACAAGTACCGCGACGAGGCCGAGAAGGAGAAGTGGCGCAAGGCCGACCCCATCACCGACTTTGAGCATGCCCTGAGGGAAGCCAAGATCGCCGGCGACGAGGACTTCAAGCGGATCGACGGCGAGATCGAAAACGAGATCGAAGAGGTCGTCAAGTACGCGGACGAGAGCCCGAACCCGAAGGTCGAGGAGCTCTTCAAGTACGTCTACGCCGGTGAGTTCGAAAGCAGGAGTCTCGACTGATGGCTGAGAAGCTCTTCCGTGCCGCGCTCCGCGAGGCGCTGCTCGAGGAGATGGAGCGGGACGAGTCCGTCTACCTGATAGGTGAGGACATCGGAGTCTTCGGTGGCGCCTACCGCATCACCGAAGGCCTTCTGGAAAAGTTCGGCGAGATGCGCGTCGTCGACGCGCCGATCGCCGAGGAAGTCATCGTCGGCTCTGCGATCGGCGCCGCCATGACGGGACTGCGCCCGGTGGTCGAGATGATGACGGTCAACTTCTCTCTCCTGGCCTACGACCAGGTCGTCCAGAACGCCGCCAAGATCCGCTACATGTTCGGCGGCAAGGTCTCGGTACCGATGGTGATCCGATTGCCCGGCGGCGCCGGCCACCAGCTCTCCGCCCAGCACTCGCACAGCTTCGAGGTGCTTTACGGCTTCATCCCCGGTTTGCTCGTGGTCTCCCCCACCACGCCCGAGGACGCGAAAGGCCTGCTGAAGTCAGCGATCCGGACCGACAACCCGGTCATGTTCATGGAGTCGATGAGCCTCTACAACACGCGCGGCGAGGTCCCCGACGAGGAGTACCTGACGCCCATCGGCAAAGCGGCGGTGAGGCGGGAGGGCGCCGACCTCACCATCCTCGGCGTGTCGCGCCAGGTGGTGCTGGCGCTGGCCGCGGCGCAGAAGCTGGAGGACGAAGACGTCGACGCCGAGGTCATCGACTTGCGCAGCATCCGTCCCCTCGACTGGAAGACGATCGTCGACTCGGTCAAGAAGACGAGCCGGCTGCTCGTTGTGGAGGAGGGCTGGCCGACCTTCGGCGTCTCCGCCGAGATCGCCGCCGGCGTCCAGCTGCGGGCCTTCGACTACCTGGACGCTCCGGTCAACCGGATCGGCGGCGCCGAGGTCCCGATGCCGTACAACCAGCAGCTCGAAAAAGCGGCGATCCCGTCCAGCGAGGACATCGTTAAAGGTGCGCTGGCCATGGTAGGCAAGAAGGTAAGCGCGTGACCCCCCGTCCAGCCGGCCCGACGCAGCTTCACCCCACCGACAGCGTCGGCGGGGACCCCTTTGCGGCGCCCAGGCCGGCGATCTCGGTGTCAGGGACCCCGTCCGGGGCGTCCTCACGCATCTACAGATGCGCTCCGGGGCCCCGTCCACCCTTCCTTGACCTCGCCGGTCTGGACACCGCATCTGCCGCCGCGACGGCTGGACGGGCGGCCTAGTGGGCGAGGTCAACATGCCGAAGCTCTCCGACACGATGGAGGAGGGAACGGTCATCGACTGGAAGGTGAAGGACGGCGACGAGGTCAAGAAGGGGCAGGTCATCGCCGAGGTCGAGTCCGACAAGGCCAGCTTCGAGATCAACGCCGACTCGGAGGGCGCCTTCCACATCATCGTCGAGGCCGGCAAACCGGTCCCGGTCGGCGCCCCGATCGCACAGATCGGCGGAGAGGCTCCCGCCAAGCCCGCGCACAAGGAAAAAGAGCAGGCCAAGGAGCCGGCGCCCGAACCCCAGCAGGCCGAAGCCGAAGGCAAGGCGGAGCCCGAGCCGAAGCCTGAAGTGGATGACGCCGAGGAGAAGCCCGCGGCCAAGCCGCGCGAGGAAGCCCCGGCCGCCACCGCCGACGGCGGCGGCAGCCGCATCAAAGCATCGCCCCTCGCGGCCAGGCTGGCGGCTGAGATGGGAGTCAACCTCGCCGAGCTCAAAGGCAGCGGGCCTGAGGGCCGGATCGTCAAGGAGGACGTCCTGGCCGCTGCGGGTGAGAAGCGCCCCACGGCGGCCAGGGCACCCGAGCGGGCGGCGGCGCGACCGAGCGGGCCGGAGGTCGAGCACGAGGAGCTCACCCGGGTCCAGACGATCATCGCCCGCCGGATGGCGAAGTCCAAGGCGGAGGTCCCCCACTTCTACGTCACCGTCGAGATCCGGATGGACGAGGCGATCAAGCTGCAGGGCCAGCTCCGGGAGACGGTCCCCGGCGCCGACAAGGTGTCTGTCGCCGATCTGATCTTCCGCGCAGCCGCGCTCGCGATCCGCCAGCACCCGCATGTGAACGCCTCTTGGGCCGGGGACCACATCGAGGTCAAGAGGCGCGTCAACATCGGCTACGCGGTCGCGGGTCAGCGCTCACTGATCGTGCCCGTCCTGAAAGACGTAGACCAGATGGACCTGGTCCAGATCTCGACCGAGCGGCGGGCCATCGTCGAGCGCGCGGTGGCCGGGAAGCCGACGCCACAGGACCTGGAAGGTGGCACCTTCTCGATCTCCAACCTGGGCACCTTCGGCGTCGACGAGTTCATCGCCATCGTCAACCAGCCCGAGTCGGTGATTCTCGCGGTGGGCGCGACCAAGGACGTGGCCCTGGTCGAGGACGGCAGGGTGACCACCGGCAAGGTCATGCGCGTGACCGGCTCGGCCGATCACCGCGTCGTCTACGGAGCTGACCTGGCCGAGTACCTCGCCACTTTCAAGAAGCTGCTCGAAGCGCCCGTCAACCTCGTGCTGCCGCCGCAGTAAATACGCCTGCTCGGGCCCCCTCCCTGCCCTCCCCCCTAAATTGGGAGGAGGGTTTTTTTAGATTGAGGGCAGGTTGAGCCGGACGCGCAGGACCTGGCCGTCGAGCTCAGCCCAGAGCTTGCCACCCAGAGCCACCGCCAGCTCGCGGCTGATGGCCAGCCCGAGACCCACCCCGCCGGCCGCCGAGGAGCGCGACGGGTCGCCCCGGTAGAAGCGGTCGAAAATCCGCTGCGGGTCGGGGGGGTTCTGGTCGACCTGGTTGCTGACGGCCACCTCGACGTTCATCAACCCGTTGGCGACCGCCACCTCGACAGGCGTACCGGCCGGCGCGTACTTGACGGCGTTGTCGAGCAGGTTGTCGATGATCTGGTGCAACCGCTCCGGGTCGGACTTGACGTGGGGCGGGCTGGTCGGGAGACGGAGATCGAGCGCCAGCTGGCGCTCGCCGGCGCGCGGCTTGACGATTTCGATCTCCTGCTCCAGCAGCGCCTTCAGGTCGACGTCGGTCGGATGCAGGGAAATCTGGCCTGACTCGACGCGCGCCAGGTCGAGAAGCTCCTGCGACATCCGCAGGACCCGGTGCGCCTCCTCGTGGATGATCGTTCCCGCCCGGGTCCGCTCAGCGGGCGTCTGCAGGCTGCCGTCGATCAGCGCCTGGCTGAAGCCGAGCAGGCTGGTAAGCGGAGTTTTCAGCTCGTGAGAGACGTTGGCCAGAAAGTCGCGCTGGGTCGCTCGCGCGCGCTCGACCGCCTCCGCCATGCGGTTGAAAGAGCGCCCTACGACGCCGATCTCGTCGCGGCCGGTCACGCCCACCCGCGCTGCGTAGTTGCCGGCCGCGATCTCCTCGGCTGCGCCGGCCAGCTCGCTGAGGGGCCGGGCAAAGGCGCGGCTCAGCAGCAGCGCGATGGCGAGGGCCAGCAGCAGGGCAGCAAGTCCGGCTCCCAGCAGCCGAGGCACGACCTGGCCGGTGGCCAGGCTGTTGATCGAGGCGACGGTGCGCGCGAAGACCAGGCCTGCCGCGCCGTCGGGGTCCCGTCGCGGAGCTATCGCGACGCCGGCCCCGATGAAATCCTGGCCCGAGATCACGACATTTCCCTCGTTGACGGTGCCCTGATCGATCTTCCGCTGAGCGCCGAGGACGATCTTGGTGCCGATGGAATCGCTGCCGGCGCTGTCGAAGACGATAGTTCGGTTGGCCGCGACCAGCAGCATCCGGTCGGCCCCGCTGGCAACGGCAAGGTTGCGAAGGCGGTCCTCGTAGGCAGCCCGTGAAGCCAGCCGGCCGTTGCCTCCGGGGCAGGTGGTCGTGGTCCCGCTGGGGATGGTGAGGCACTCGGCGCGGAGGACCTCGGCGCGCCGCAGCAGCGCCAGCCGGTCGAGCTGGAGGTGGGCGTCGTCGAACTCCAGGTTGCGCACCAGGACCCAGGTCAGCGCTCCGCTCAGCACCAGGCTCACCACCACGATCCCGGCCGCCGCGATCAGAAGCCGGAACCGGAGGCTCAAGTGCTTTTGATCTCGAGCCGGTAGCCCACGCCCCAGACGGTCTCGATGCTGGGATCCTCGACCCGCGCCGCGGCCAGCTTCTCGCGCACCTGCTGGACGTGCACGTCGACGGTACGCGTGTAGCCCGGGAAGTCGTATCCCCAGACCAGGTCGAGCAGCTCGGTCCGCTGGTAGACGCGGCCGGGATGGCGCGCCAGCAGCGCCAGGAGGTCGAACTCCTTGGGACGGAGCTGGACCCGCGCCTGGCCATGGCGGACCTCGTGCCGTGCCAGGTCGACCTCCAGACCGCCGGCCCGGATCACCTCCGGTTGATCCGGCTCCTGCCTCGTGCGCCGGAGCAGAGCCTTGGCGCGGGCCACGAGCTCCTGAGGATGGAAGGGCTTGGTCAGGTAGTCGTCGGCGCCGAGCTCGAGGCCGACAACTTTGTCAGTCACCTCGTCGCGGGCGGTCAGCATGATGATCGGGACCTGGCTCTGTTTGCGGATCTCCCTGCAGATCGTCAGGCCGTCCTTGCCCGGCAGCATGATGTCGAGCACCACCAGGTCAGGCTTGAGCTGGCCAAAGCGCGTCAGGGCCTGCCCGCCGTCTGCGACGGACTCGACCTGGTAGCCCTCCCGGCTCAGATAAAGGCGAGCCAGCTCGAGGATGTGCTCCTCGTCGTCCACGACGAGAACCCTTTCGCTAGCCATCTCTTGGTCCTGCTAGCTGACGGGCCGATTGTGAGCTGCCGATGGCGCCAAGGTCACGTAAATGTAAACGTCCCTCCGCCGCTTGACGGGGGAGGTCAGGCGGGGGGCGACCTTCGGCTGCTTTCTGCGCGGAGCACGATCCGGATCGGGTTGCCGGCAAACCCGAATCGCGCGCGCAGAGCCTTCTCCAGGTAGCGCCGATAGGAGAAGTGCAGGAGGTTGGTGTCGTTCACGAAAAGCACGATGGTGGGGGTTTCGCTCTCCGCCTGGGTGGCGAATCGCAGCGTCAAACGGCGGCCTTTGAAGCTGGGCGGCGGCCGGGAGAGAAACGCCTCCCTCAACACCCGGTTCAGCTCGTTGGTGGGTACCCGCACGCGTCGCTGGCCGACCACCTCCAGCGCCGCCGGCAGGATGCCTCCCACCCCCTCCCCGGTCTTGGCCGAGACGGCCACCACAGGCGCGTGGGGCACGAACTTGAAGGGCTCGGCCAGCTCCTTCCGCCAGGCGGCCGCCCGCCGCCGCTCAGCCGGGACGAGGTCGATCTTGTTGACCACGATCACGAGGCCCTTGCCAGCCTCGAGCGCGTAGCCGGCCACATGCTGGTCCTGCGTAAGCACTCCCTCGGCGGCGTCCAGCACCAGCAGCACGGCGTCCGAGCGTTCCATCGCCTTGATGCCCCGCAGCAGGCTGAACCTTTCCAGCCGGTCGCGGGCCGCCGAACGCCGCCGGATGCCCGCGGTGTCGACCAGCACCACCGGCAGGCCGTCGAACGTGAGGACGGTGTCCACCGGGTCGCGCGTCGTGCCTGGCGCGGCGGCGACCAGGGCCCTCTCGTCCCCGAGCAGGGCGTTCAGGAGCGACGACTTGCCCACGTTCGGCCGGCCCATGATGGCCAGGCTGGCCGCCTCCGGATCCGCAACCACGGGGGGAGCGTCGGGCAGCAGCTCCAGGAGCCGGTCGAGCAGGTCGTCGACGCCGATGCCGTGGTCCGCCGAGACGAGGAGGACGTCGCGGAAGCCAAGCTCCAGGATCTCGTGGCGAAAGTACTCCTGGCCGGGCCGGTCCGCCTTGTTGGCCGCCACCACGACGGGACGCCTGGACCGCCGCAGCAGCTCGGCGACGTCCCGGTCGATCGCCGTCAGACCAGCGCGGACGTCGACCATGAACACGATCGCCTGCGCTTCATCGACGGCGACCCGCGTCTGGGCCTCGATGGCGGCGCGGCTGTCCGCCTGGCGGCCGTCCAGCTCCAGCCCGGCAGTGTCGACCACGCTGAACTCGCGACCCCGCCACTCGGCAACGCCGTAAAGACGGTCCCTCGTGAGGCCCGCCGTGGGGTCCACGATCGCCTTCCGCCAGCCGATCAAGCGGTTGAAAAGCGTCGACTTGCCAACGTTCGGGCGGCCGACGATCGCGACGATAGGGTGAGCCACCAGCAAAATTAACCAGATGCTCGAAGACCGCGTGATCCTGAAAGAGAACCGGGTCTTCGCCATGTCTGACGAAAACGGCGACATTCCCATCAACAACCAGTTCGGCTTCGGCCTCTACCACCTGGACACGCGGTTCCTTTCCGGCTTCGAGGTCAGGCTGGGCGACAGCGTCCCCATCCTGCTCAGCTCGAGCGTCGATCGCGCCTACGTCGCCACCTTCCAGCTGGTCAACCCGGCGATTCGAGGTCTCGACGGGAAGCCGGTCGCCCGCCAGACGCTGAGCCTGCGCCGGACCAGGTTCCTGCACGAAGGGCTTCACGAGCGCATCGGCATCCTGAACTGCAACCCGGGCCAGGTCGAGTTCACTCTCGATCTGGCGTTCAAAGCCGACTTCCAGGACATTTTCGGCGTCCGCGGCTACCGGTTCGAGCAGCCTCTCGGCGAAGCCGACCCGGTCGAGGTCACCGACTTCGGGTTCCGCTTCGGCTACAACGGGGCGGACGGCATCCGCCGCCAGACCGAGGTGGTCTTCAACTGCCCGCGCACCAAGATCAGCGACGACGGGCGGGTCAGCTTCAACGTCTCGCTGCAGCGCCAGCAGGCCTTCATCCTGGTCGTGGACATCCTGCCGCTGGTGGGCGGCCGGGGGCCCCGCGTGGACTTCGACTTCGAGAGTGCCCTGAGCAGCCTGGAGGGCAGCTACCGGCGCTGGAACGAAACCTGCACCGGGCTCGGCACGGACAACGAGATTCTCAACGCCGGCCTGCTCTGGCGGAGCCGCGAAGACCTCCGGATCCTGATCGACCAGATGCCGACGGGCCCCTTCCCCACCGCGGGCATCCCCTGGTACGCGGTCCCCTTCGGCCGCGACGCCCTGATCACCTCGGTCCAGACCCTGGCCCTAAACCCGGACCTCGGACGGGGCACCCTCCTCTACCTGGCCGAGCACCAGGGCAAGGCTATCGACCCCCAGCGGGAGGAGGAGCCGGGCAAGATCCTGCACGAGATCCGGTTCGGCGAGGTGGCCAACCTGAAGCTGATTCCACACACGCCTTACTACGGCTCTGTGGACGCCACTCCCCTCTTTCTCGTGCTGCTGGTCGAGCTCCTGAACTGGACCGGCGACCTCGACCTCCTGACGGATCTGATGCCGAACGTCTTCGCCGCGCTGGCCTGGTGCGACGAGTACGCCGACGCGGACCGCGACGGCTTCCTCGAGTACTCCCAGCACTCGAGCCTGCCGGGCGTTCGCAACCAGGGCTGGAAGGACTCCTTTGACTCGCTCACTCACGACGACGGCAGCCTGGCGCCGCTGCCAGCCGCCCTCTGTGAAGTCCAGGGCTACGCCTACCAGGCCAAGAAAGGCCTGGCCGCGATCTTCCGCCGCCTCGGCCGCCAGGGAGAGGCCGACCGCCTGGAGACCCAGGCGGAAGAGCTTCGCCGGCGTTTTAACGACCGCTTCTGGATGCCCGAGAAGCAGTTCTACGCACAGGCGCTGGACGCGGAGAAGAGGCAGGTGATGGCGATCTCCTCCAACCCCGGGCACCTCCTCTGGTCGGGCGTGGTCGACACGGCCAACGCGCCCGCCGTCGTGAGCGAGCTGATGTCTCCCCAGATGTACTCCGGCTGGGGCATCCGGACCCTGTCCTCCGATGCCATCAACTACAACCCGATGAGCTACCACAACGGCACCGTCTGGCCCCACGACAACTCGATCATCGCCGCGGGCCTGCGGCGGTACGGCTTCAGGAAGGAGGCCGAGCTGGTAGCGCGTGCTGTTCTGGAGGCGGGCATGCGGTTCCAGGACTCCAGGCTGCCCGAGCTCTACTGCGGCTTTCCTCGCGACCTCCGGTTCAACTCCCGGCCGGGCGAGTACCTGGTCAGCTGCAACCCCCAGGCTTGGGGAGCCGGCTCGGTCTTCCAGTTCCTGGCGGTCCTGCTCGGCCTGGAGGCGGACGCGTTCGGTAGCCGCCTCCGGATCGACCCGGTCGACACGCCGCTCTATGAACGCCTCCACGTTGCGGGCATGACGATCGGCGAGGAGCGCATCGACTTCACCGTCGACCGGACCCGCGGCAAGCCTCGAGTCAAAGTGCGGCGCCGGCCGAAGAAGGTCGAGCTGGAGCTGCCAACCTGAGCCCCGGGGCCAAGCCGAAGATCGTCCTGATGCACTACACGGCGGCACCGGTGCTGGGCGGCGTGGAGGCGATCGTGGAAAGCCACCGCAAGCTCCTGGCCGGCGCTGGTTGGCCGGTGCGGGTCGTGGCTGGGCGCGGCGACTGCGAGCTGATAGCCGAGGTCGATTCCCGGCACCCCGAGGTCGAGGCGATCGCGGTCGCACTGAGCCGAGGCGCGGACGTCAGCGCGCGCTTCGACGGGCTCAAAGCCCTGCTCCGCGAGAAGCTCAGCGCATCGCTCCGGGACTGCGACCTTGTCATCGCGCACAACGTGATGACGATGCCCTTCAACCTGCCGCTCGCCGCCGCGCTGCCGGAGGCGGGTCCGCCGATCCTGGCCTGGACCCACGACATCGCCTGGGTCAACCCGCTGTACGCGAAGTTCCAGCGACCCGGCTGGCCCTACGACCTGCTCCACCGGCCGCAGCCCAAGACGGCGTATCTGGCGATCTCCGAGCTGCGGCGAGAACAGCTCTGTGAGGCCTACGGCCTCGATCCGGGCGGCGTCCAGGTCGTTCCCAACGGCGTCGACCGGGCGGCCGTTCTCGGGCTCCGGCCGGAGAGCGTCCGCTTCGGACGGCGGGCGGGTTTTCTCGACGCCGATCCTCTGGTGTTGGTGCCCTTTCGGATCACCCGCCGCAAGCGGATCGAGCTGGCGATCCGGGCCGCCGACGAGCTGCGCCACAAATGGCCGGCGCTGAAGATTGTCGTCAGCGGCCCGCTGGGACCGCATTCGACTGACGGCGCGGCTTACTTCGAGGAGCTACGGGCGGAGCGGCGCCGACTCCACGTCGATGATCGGGTCATCTTCCTGCACGAGCTGGCCGAGCGCGGCCGGCATCCCGTCGACGACGAGATGATGGGCGAGCTCTACCAGCTGGCCGGCGCCGTGCTGCTCACGAGCGAGTCGGAAGGCTTCGGCCTACCCGTCCTGGAGGCGGGGCTGGCCAGGGTCGCGGTCGTCTGCAGCGACCTGCCGGTGTTCCGCGAAGCAGGCGGCGACGACCTCTGGACTTTTCCAGTCGAGGCCCCCGCAGGCTCCGTTGCGGCCGCTCTGGGAGAGGCACTGATGAGCCGCCAGGCTCGGCTCCAGGCGGACGTGCGCCGCTACGAGTGGGAGCGCCAGCTCGGCCGCCTCGAGGAGGTGATCCGCCACGCTGCCGCCTGAGCCGCGCTTCCAGGTCCTGATCCCAATCCTTGGTGCCCGCCACGCGGCCGACCTGCTCCAGGTTGGCGCCGCGCTCCTGAGCCACGGCCACGGCCAGGGCAGCCTGCTCGGAATCGTCGAGGTCCCACCCGGCCAGCCGATCTCACGCGGGGTCACCGTGGCTCGTCGCTACCGGCGGTTGCTGCAGCGGATCAACGCGCTCGAGGCGGAGGCCGCGCCCAGCTTCGGCGTCGAGGTGCGGGTGGCCCACGACGTGGCCCAGGGCATCCGGGAGGCCGCCTATGAGCGGCACGCCGACCTGCTCGTCCTGGAGTGGCCCGGCCTCGCGATCCGCCCCGGCGTCAGCTCGGTGATCGCGAACCTGGTCTCCGACCCGCCGACCGACCTGGTCCTGGTCCGGCCCGACCCGGACGGTGTGCCGCGCGACATCGACAGCGTGCTGGTGCCGGTGCGGGGCGGACCGAGTGCCCGGTTGGCGCTCCAGACCGCCGAGGCTGTCGCCTACGCGTACGGCGCGCGGGTCACCGCAATGCACGTCTACCGCACGCCACTTTCCGGTGAGCGCCGGCGCAAGGAGGCGGACCACTTCCACGAGCTGGTCGCCGACTTCACCCATCCCGGGCTGTCGATCGTGGAGGTGGAGTCAGCCCAGCCGGGCCTGGCGATCCTGGAGGAGTCGATCCGCCACAAGCTGACAGTGCTCGGCGCCCAGGCCGAGTTCAAACGGTCTCCAATGCTGGTCTCCTCCAGCCTGGCGCGGACGGTGCGCCGGCTGCCCGGGACGGTGCTGCTGGTGAAGAGCGCTCGCCTGATCGCGCGCGGCGACGCCGCCGCGGAGCCCGCTTACATGCCCACGATCAGCGAGCGGCAGCTCTCCTCCAGGGTCGACCGCTGGTTCGCAGAGAACACGTTCCACTCCCGCGAGTTCCGCGACCTCGACCGGCTGCGGGAGCTGAAGCAGCGCCAGGGTCTGACCATCAGCCTGGCTCTCCCGACCCTGAACGAGGAGGCGACTATCGGCGACATCGTGCGGGGCTGCCGGGAGGTCCTGATGGAGAGGCACCGCCTGCTGGACGAGCTGGTGGTCGTCGACAGTGGCTCTCAGGACGGGACCGTGGAGGCCGCCCGCGCGGCGGGCGCCGAGGTCGTCCAGCATCCGAACATCCTGCCCGAGTACGGCTCCTTCACGGGCAAGGGCGAAGCCCTCTGGAAAAGCCTCCATCACCTGAGGGGCGACATCGTCGCCTGGTGCGACACCGACATCTCGAACTTCACCCCCCGGTTCGTCTACGGCGTCCTCGGGCCGCTCCTGGCGGACACCCGGATCAGCTACGTCAAGGGCTTCTACAAGCGACCCCTACGGTTCGGCGGCGAGCAGGTGACGGCCGGCGGCGGCCGGGTTACCGAGCTCACAGCCCGCCCAGTCATCAACCTCTTCTACCCGGAGCTCTCGGGCGTGCTGCAGCCCTTGTCAGGCGAGTACGCCGGGCGCCGCTCGATGCTCGAGCAGCTGCCCTTCTTCACGGGTTATGGAGTCGAGATCGGCCTCCTCATCGACATCCTCGAGACCTTCGGGCTGAACTCCATCGCCCAGGTCGACCTGGGCATGCGCATCCACCGTAACCAGGAGCTCTTCGACCTCTCCAAGATGGCGTTCGCGATCATGCAGGTGGCGCTGAAGCGCCTGGGCGATCGCCACCGGATGCATCTCCTGGAGGAGATCAACCGCTCGATGAAGCTGATCCATTACGAGAACGACCGCTTCTTCCTGGAGCTGAAGGACATCGAGGACCACGAGCGGCCGGCCCTGGCCCAGGTGCCGGAGTACCTCGCCCGCCGCCACGCCGTGAGGTCAGGCTGGCGCGAACCTCTTGGGGTTCAAAATTGCTAGTGCCGCGGCGCCGGCGACGGCCAGCAGCGTGCCGTAGAGCAGCCCCGTGACCGGTCCGGCGAGAGTCCAGAGCGCGCCGGTCAGCAGGCTCGAGACGAGGTCGCCGAGGCCGTTGACCCCGTTCAGGACCCCATAAGCGGTACCGCGGATCCGCTCCTCGACGAGCGCCCCGGCCAGCGCGTGCTCGCCCGCGGTCACCAGCGCCGCCTGAGCGCCGGCGGGGATCGCCATCAAGCCCACCGCGATCGGGCCGTGGCCGGCCACACCGGCGAGGCAGGCGAGCGCGAAGAGGAGGTACGCCCCGGTCAGAACGCGGGCCTGGCCGAGCCGGTCGGCCAGCCAGCCAGCTGGGAAGGAGGCGGCCGCACCGACGGCGTTGTAACCGATGAAGAAGAGGATCGCCCCGGCGGTCGCCGCCGGCCGGCCCAGTTCCGGCCGGAGCATCTCCGCTGCGCGCAGGATCAGGAAAGCCGGCGCAAAGTTGCCGGCGCCGAAGACGGCCACCGCCGCGACCAGCCGCCAGAACTGGCGCGGCAGGGGCTGCCAGACTGGCGCCGGCGCTGGTGCGGCCCGCCGGGGGTCGCCCGTCAGAGTCGCGAACGCGAGCACGGTCAAGACGCCCGGAGCGAGAGCAACCAGGAAGATCGTCCGGAAGCTGCCGCCGGTTGCCAGGATCGCCCAGGCGACGGCCGGACCGAGCAGGGCGCCGACCGTGTCCAGGGCTTCGTGGAAGCCGAACGCCTTGCCCAGGTCGGCATCCCGGACCGAGCCTGCCAACATCGCCGAGCGGATCGGCTGGCGGAGACCGCGGCCCATCCAGGCCAGGCCGCGCGCGACGACCACGAGCGGCCAAGCGGCGATCAGCACCAGCGCTCCGTGCCCGACCACCGTGGTGGCGTAGCCGGCGACCGCGATGGCCTTGCGGCGGCCGGTGCGGTCGCTGTACCAGCCGCTGGCCACCTTCACCAGTGCAGCCGAGCCATCGGCCACGCCCTCGACTACGCCCACGGCGAAGGCGGGGGCGCCGAGGCCGGCCGTGACGAACAGCGGCAGAACCGCCAGCACCATCTCGTAGTTGAAGTCGGCGAGAAGGTCGGCGACGCCGATCCCGACTACGTTGCGGTTAAGCCAGCTCGAGCGGTTCGTCTCGGAACGGACCGCGGTCCTCCTGGGCGATGAAGGCGTTGGCGTCCACGACCTTGCCGCGCTCGCAGGAGACGATCAGGTAGAGGGGACCCGCCCAGGCCGCGTCGGCGTCGGTCCGCGACGGCCGGGCGGGATGGTCGGGATGGCTGTGGTAGTAGCCGAGGACGTCCAGGCCGTTGTCGTCGGCAGCCCGCTGGATGCGGAGCATGTCCGAGGGATCGATCTCATAGCGGTCGTTGGGCCGGTCTACGTTCGTGTTGCGTGCTCGCGCGGCTTCCGTGACCCGGCCGCTGCCACGAGGACCCAGCAGGAGCCCGCAGATCTCGTGCGGGTAACCCTCCTCCGCGTGTTGCTTGATGGCGTCGAGCGCCGCGGGCGAAACTCTCAACGCCGGTAGAGGCCCGAGGACAGGTAACGGTCCCCGGAGTCGGGAAAGACCGTCACCACCACGCCTTCACCGATCCGCTCCGCCAGCTGGCCGACGGCCCAGAGGGCCGCGCCGGAAGAGTGTCCGACCAGCAAACCTTCGCTCCGGGCGATCGCCCTGGCCAGCTCGTAGCTGGGTTCGGTGGGCGCCGTCCAGAGCTCGTCGGCGACTCCCGGGTCCCAGATCCGGGGGACGATCGAACTCGGCAGGTGCTTCATGCCCTCGAGCCCGTGAAACTCCTCGGGCATCACCGCAATCGCCGTGATGCCAGGGCCGTGCTCCTTCAGGCGGCGGGCGGTTCCGACGAAGGTGCCGGTCGTGCCGAGCCCGGCCACGAAATGGGTCACGCGGCCGCCGGTCTGCTCCAGGATCTCAACCCCCGTGCCGTCGTAGTGGGCCCGCCAGTTGGCGGGGTTCGAATACTGGTCGGGGTAGAAGTATTTCTCCGGCGCAGCTGCAACCAGCTCACGGACCAGCCGGATGGCGCCGTCCGAGCCTTCCAGCGCATCGGAGAACTCAACCTCGGCGCCATAGGCGGCGACCAGCTCCTTGCGCTCCCCGCTCACGTTGCGCGGCATGACCAGCTTCACTGGGTAGCCCTTGGCCGCGCCCACCAGCGCGTAGGCGATGCCGGTGTTGCCGGAGGTGGAATCGATGATGGTCTGACCCGGGCGGAGTGCCCCACGCCGTTCCCCGTCCTCGATCATGGCCAGTGCTGCGCGATCCTTCACAGAGCCGCCGGGGTTGAACCATTCGGCTTTCGCGTAAACCTCGAGACGCGGGAACATCCGCTCGAAGAGCCGAATCTTGAGCAGTGGCGTGTTGCCGACGAGTTCGAGAAGGCGCCGGGCCTCGGCGCGGTCGCGGATCATCACGTGCCTGGTCAAAGTTTAGGTACCGGGTTTGTGAGGCCCGGAATTCCGGGCCCTCTAGAGCGTGTGGATGAGCACGATGCCGAGGCCGGCAAATACCGCACCTGCCGCATACCCGACGAGGCTCCGCCTGATCAGGCTCCCGCCCTCCGGCGCGAGGATGTTGAGGACCGCCTTGCCGAGCAGCAAGCCCGCCCCGGCCACGACGAGTGACGGATGCCTGTCGGGCGTGGCCAGGGTTCCATAGATGACCACGCCTCCGAAGAGCAGGACCTCGAACAGCTGGACGAAGGTGTACGGCCGCACCGGCTCAGGGACTGAGCGCCTGCGCGAAGTCCTCGACGATGTCCTCCGGCTCCTCCAGTCCCACTGAGACCCGAACCGTGCCCGGCCCGATCCCGAGAGCCGATCGCTCAGCGGCGCTGAGCGCGCGGTGGGAGGTCACCTCGGGGTGGGAAATGGTGGTCTCGACACCACCCAGGCTGGCGGCGAAAGTCGTCATTCGGAGCCTCTCCATCAAGCGCTGCACGGCGGGCCGGCCGCCGTCGAGCTGGATGGCCAGCATGCCGCCGGCGCCGTCAGGCAGCAGCCGGCGAGAGACCTCCTCCTGGGCCACGCCGGACAGAGTCGGGTAGTGGACGCCGTTGACGCCGGGTGCTTCCCGCAGAGACTCCGCCAGCTGGAGGGCGCTCGCGCTATGACGCGGCATCCGGAGCGCGAGGGTTCGTAGACCGCGCACCGCCAGCCAGGCCTCGAAGGGACCGAGCGTCGTGCCGAGCAGGACCGAGCGGCGGCGAGCGTCCGCCGTCAGGGCTGCCGAGCCCAAGACCACACCCGCGATCAGATCGCTGTGGCCACCGATGTACTTGCTGACACTGTGGACGACTGTGGTCGCCCCCAGCTCGAGCGGGCGGCAGAGGATTGGCGTGGCGAAGGTGTTGTCGACGAGGACGGGAACTCCAAGCTCGGCGGCGAGCCGCGTTACGACCGGCAAATCGGCGACTCTCACGAGCGGGTTGGTGATCGTCTCCGAGAGGGCCAGTCCTGCTCCGACGAGCGCCTTGCGCAGCGCTCCTTGGTCGTCGAAGTCGACCAGACGCAGCGCGTAGCCGGCCGGTTCCAGCTCGTTTCGAAAGAGCGCCAACGTCCCACCGTAGAGGTCGAGTGGCGCCACGATCGGCGCGGGCTTCGGCGCCAGCGCCCGGACGGCGACCAGGATCGCGGCCATCCCGGAGGACGTGGCGACCCCGGCCTCGGCTCCTTCGAGCTCGGCCAGTGCCGTCTCCAGCATGGCGACGTTCTCGTTGGAGTTGCGCCCGTACAAGTGCCCTGGCCGGTCTCCGCGCGCGACCGCGTCATAGTCCTCCAGCTCGCCGTAGACCCAGACGCTGGTCTGAAAGATGGGCGGCGCGAGCGAGCCGCGCACCCCCGGCCGGTAACCTCCGTGAACCGTCCGGGAGCCGGGTCTCACCCGCGCGTCACGCGCGTCACCCGCTGCCGAACCGGGAGCCGGCGGCGTAGCGAGCCGCGGCCCCGAGCTCCCGTTCGATCTCCAGGAGCCGGTTGTACTTGGCGACGCGTTCCGACCGGGCAGGGGCGCCGGTCTTGATCATTCCCGCACCGGTCGCGACAGCGAGGTCGGCGATGGTGCTGTCCTCGGTCTCGCCCGAGCGGTGCGAGATCACCGCGCTGTACTCGTTGGCGCGCGCCAGGTCGATGGCGCCGAGCGTCTCGCTCAACGTTCCGATCTGGTTCACCTTGATCAAGATGGAATTCGCCACGCGCCGCTGGATGCCCTCCTCCAGGCGGCGGACATTTGTCACGAAGAGGTCGTCACCGACCAGCTGCACGGTCTCGCCGAGCGCCTCGGTCAGCGCCTGCCAGCCCTCCCAGTCGTCCTCTGCCATGCCGTCCTCGATCGAGACGATCGGGTACTTGCCGGTCCAATCCCGGTAGAGGTCGATGAGGCCGGCAGCATCCAGGGAGCGGCCCTCGCCCGCGAGCTCGTACATGCCTTCGTGGTAGAACTCGGTGGCCGCGGCGTCGATGGCCAGGGCGACGTCCTTGCCGGGCTCATAGCCGGCTTCGCCGATCGCCTGGAGGAGCAGCTTCAACGCCTCCTCGTTGGATTCCAGCCTGGGCGCGAAGCCCCCCTCATCCCCCACGCCGGTGGCCAGGCCGGCGCTGTTGAGCACCTTCTTCAGCGCGTGGTAGACCTCGGCCACAGCCCGGATCCCGTCGCTGAAGGCGGCCGCGCCAACCGGGCAGACCATGAACTCCTGCAGGTCGAGCCCGTTGTCGGCATGAGCCCCGCCGTTCAAGACGTTGGCCATGGGCAGCGGCAGGAGGCCGGCCTGGGCGCCGCCGAGGTAGCGATAGAGCGGCAGACCGACCGAGCCCGCTGCGGCGCGGGCGGCCGCCAGCGACACTCCGAGGATGGCGTTGGCGCCGAGGCGGGACTTGTCATCGGTGCCGTCGAGGTCGGTCAGGGCCTGGTCGAGGCCGGCCTGGTCGAGGACGTCGAGGCCGGTCACCTCTGGGGCGATGACTTCGACCACGTTGCGGACCGCCCGCAGCACGCCCTTCCCGCCGTACCGCAGGCCGTCGCCATCGCGCAGCTCGACGGCCTCATGGGCGCCGGTCGAGGCTCCCGAAGGCACGATCGCGCGCCCGCTTGCCCGCGCGGTCTCGACGGTGACCGAGACGGTCGGGTTGCCGCGCGAATCGAGCACCTCCAGGGCGCTCACCCCCTCGATTGGTATCACCGCGAAGCCAGTCTAGAAGTCCGCGTTAAGAGGCCGCGTGGCTGACGCCGAGGACGCCTCTATTCGCGGGCTCCTTCACGTCGAGAAACCGTAGTCCAGGAAGCGGACCGCGTCGCCGTAAACGATGTCCGAGCCCATGAGCACCGCCAGCAGATGGCGGTTGCCTCGGGTCGCTGTGGCGACTATGCAGAGCCCGGCTTCGTCGGTGAAGCCTGGCTTGAGCCCGGTGGCGCCGGGGTAGATGGCCAGGAGGTGGTTGCCATTGGTGAGCGAATACGCCTTATGCAGCTCCGAGCCCGGGATCGAGTACTGGCGGGTGGGCGCCGCCTGCACGATGAAAGGGTAGGTCCGCACGATGTACGCGGCCAGGATCGCCAGGTCGTAGGCGGTCGTGTAGAGGCCCGGAGCGTCGAGACCGCTCGGCGTGCTGAAGTGGCTGTCGCGCATGCCGATGTCGGCCGCCTTGTGGTTCATGGCGGCGATGAAGTCGGGGCGGGGAATGATGCCACTCGCCAGCGCCTCGGCGGCGTCATTGCCGGAGGGCAGCAGCATGCCGTAGAGCAGGTCGCGGACCGTCAGTGTCTCCCCCGCTTCGAGACCCATGCGGCTCGGCTCGGCGGTGGCCGCCGCGCCCGTGACCTTGACCTGGGTGTCGAGATCGGCGTAGTCGAGTGCGACCGCCGCCGTCATGAGCTTGGTCAGGCTGGCGGGCGCCCGTCGCAGCTTGGGCTCTCGGGTCCAGAGCACCTTGAGCGAGTCGCCGTCGACCAGCAGAGCGCTCTTGGCATGGAGGCCCACTTCCGGCTCGGCGGCGGGATTGAAAGCGGCCAGGTTGATCGACGGCCGGACCAACCGGTCGGCGAAGCTGCGCATGGCCTGCCGGCTGATCCCGGCCGCGGGCCGGGAGTGCTTCACGGCCGGCCGGGCCGCGGTCTTGACGGCGGTGGTGGCGGTGACCGGGATGGCAGCGGTCACCGGGATCGCCACCCGAGCGACCATGCCGCAGCCCACCGTGAGGCTGAGCGCAAGGGCCAGGGCCAGGAAGTCACGCCGCCTGCGATGCCTGCCGCGGCTTCGCTGGCGCCCCCTGGGTTGGACGTTGGCTAGAACTGGGGAGCGAGCTATCAAGCTCGCGGGAGATTCTAATCGACGATTAGCGTTCGCGGGGGAGCTTGCTCAGCAGCTCCTGAATGGCCAACAGGCGGGCGACATAGGCGCGCGCCGGCTCGCCCAGTTCACCGGCCGCCGCCCAGATCTCCTGGTTGCCCTCCGCCTCGCGGATCGCGAGCAGGCGGGCGTGCGCAGGACTCAAGGTTCCGTCGGGGCGTTCCAGGACGGCTTCCACGATCGATCCGAGCCAGGACTCGAAGAGCGCGATCTCCTGACGGCGGGTGTCGGTCCGCCTGCCGGCCAGCGGAGGGCTCGACAGGTGCGCCCGCCAGAGCTGGCCGAGCCGGGCGACCTCTGGGGTCAGCCGACCCCCTTGTTTGAGGTGGGAGCACTCCCCTTGAGGCGCGATGCCCGGCTCAGCCGGTTCATCGCGCACCCACCCGTATCTTGGCGATGACCGCGTCGGCTACCTGGCTCGTGCCGACCGCGGTCGGATCCGAGCGGTCCGCCTTCATGTCGTAGGTGAGCGCCTTGCCTTCCTTGATTACCAGGGCGATGGCGGACTCCATCGCGTCGGCGGCTTCCGTCTCCTCCAGGTGGCGGAGCATCAGCACCGCGGAGAGCATCACAGCCATCGGGTTCACCCGGTTCTGGCCGGCGTACTTGGGAGCGCTGCCGTGGGTGGCCTCGAAAACCGCCGCGCTGGCGCCGATGTTGGCGCCTGGCGCCAAGCCCAGACCGCCGATCATGCCTGCCCCGAGGTCGGAGATGATGTCGCCGTAGAGGTTCGGGCAGCAGAGCACGTCGTACTCGTACGGCCGCAGCACCAGCTGCATGCACATGTTGTCGACGATGCGGTCGTTGAACTGGATGTCCGGGTTGCGCTCGGCCACCTTGCGCGCCGTGGCCAGGAAGAGTCCGTCGGTGTGCTTCATGATGTTGGCCTTGTGCACGGCTGTGACCAGCCGCCGCCCGTTGCGCCGCGCGTAGTCGAAGGCGAACTGCACGACCCGATCGCTGCCGCTGATCGAGATCGGCTTGATCGACAGGCCGCTGTCCGGACGGATCTTCTTGTGGGCCAGCTCCGAGATCTCGGCCAGCAGCCGGTCGCAGTCGGGTGTTCCCTGTTCGAACTCGATGCCCGCGTAGATGTCCTCGGTGTTCTCCCGCACGATCACGAAGTCGAGGTCGTCGCGCAGGTTGCGAGCCCCCCGGTAGGCTTTGACGGGCCGGACGAGGGCGTAGAGGTCGAGCTCCTGCCGGAGCGCGACGTTGACGCTCCGAAACCCGGTCCCGACCGGCGTGGTGATGGGGCCCTTGAGCGCCACGCCGGTTCGCCGGATGGACTCCAGGACGGGGGGCGGAAGCGGCGTCCCGAACTCCTGCATGGCTCCTTCGCCGGCCGGCTGGACGTCCCAGTCGAACTCGACGCCGGTCGCCTCCAGGACTCGCAACGTGGCGTCGCAGATCTCCGGGCCCACGCCATCGCCGGGCAGGAGCGTGACCGCGTGCCTAGCCATCGGCGCAGGCTGCGACTTTACTTCTTGAAGAAGTCGGCGTTGATCTGGATGAACTGACGCCACTCCTCGGGCACCTCGTCCTCGGGGTAGATGGCGTCAACCGGGCACGGATCCACGCAGGCGCCGCAGTCGATGCATTCGTCGGGGTCGATGTAATACATGTCGGCCTGGTCGGTGGTATGGATGCAGTCGACCGGGCAAACCTCGACGCAGGAGGCGTCCTTCACCCCCACGCAGGGCTGGACGATCACGTAGGCCATAGGCCTGCAAGGTTACCAAAACCAAGATGGGGCGCCGCCCGCTCGGGCGACGCCCCACCAGCCTTCCGGCTTTAGCTATTCAGAGCCGAGACGACGTTCGAGAAAACGTTAGCGATCTGGCCGCCCATCGTAAGAAGAATGACGATGACCACGATTGACACCAGGACCAGGATGAGGGCGTACTCAACCATGCCTTGCCCGGATTCACTGCGCACTAGTTTCTTCTCCACCTCCTTTAGCAATTTCATAAGACTCCACAGAGGTAACGCACGAGATGGCCATTAAGTCGCAAATCGGAGCGAATTAATACCACAAGCCTTGCCGGCTGGCTAGCTCTACCGCCGAGGAGAGCTAAGCCGGCAGGTCGAGCAAGGCGGCCGCGGCGACCAGGGCCAGCCAGCAGACGGTCGGAAGCACCGCGAACCAGCGGATCTCGCGGTGGCGTACGGCGATGGCGCCCGGCCGGCCCTCGGTCATCCACTCGGCTGCCAGGACCAGCCCGGGCCCCAGGAAGCCGAGGCAAAGAACGAGCCAGGAGAATCGCACGGCGGAAAAGTTAGGCTCGGGTTCCGCCAGACTCGCGACTGGTGTGTTAAGACGTTTCCAGAATTCGGACCCAAAGCGAAACTTCCGGTCCGTCCCGGCCGATCGAATACCGCGAGGAGAATTGCCGGCGTGCTTGAAAAGCCGCCCGAACTGACCGAGCTGGTCGGAGAGGGGCCGATCGGTGCCACCTGGAAGGTTCGCCTGCCGGACGGTCGCGGCGGCCTGGCCCGGGAGGTGCGACTGCCTGACCCGGCCGCACTGGAGGCGGCCGCCGATCGCTTGCGTCGGGTGGAGCGTCTGAACGACCCAGCGCTAGCGCCGGTTCGCGGCTGGTGGTCCCAGCCTGGCGCGGTCTGGTACGCGACCGACCAGGAGCAGGGCGAGGCGCTGGCGGAGATGCTGAAGACCGGTCCCCTCTCCCCCCAGGGCGCCGCCGCCGCCAGCCTCGGTGTCTTGAGCGGCCTGGTCGCCCTGCATGCGGAGGGTCTGAGCCACGGGGCGCTCCTGGCTGAGAATGTGCGCATCCTGCCCGACGGCCGGGTCAGGCTCGATGGACACCAGCTCTCGACGCTCCGCTTCCCGACCGACGGCGAGCTGGCAGCCGAGCTGCGCACGGCCGGCCGGCTGATCTGCGACACGTTCGGGATCCCACTCGAGCGGGACCCTCAAGCTCCGCCCAAGGCCATCGAGCACGCCGCTCCGGGCCTGGTCGTGACCGCCCGCTCGATCGCCTTCGGGAACCTCGGGCGGGATATCGAGCTGGCCCGCACCGGCTTGCGCGACACCGCCGGCCCGCTCGCCGCGCCGGAGAGGCTCGCGCTCGGTGTCGAGCAGCTGGCGGACATGGTGGCCCGCCGACGCTCCGGCTCGACCATCCAGCCGGAGCCCCGCTATCGGGGACTTGGCGCCGGCGCCGGGGCCCCGGCGATGCCCGAACGAAGGCTGCCGACGTCCACAGCGCCGGCCGGGCCTCCGCCTCCCGTGCCTCCCTCGCCCGTGCCTCCGAGACCCGCTTACCAGCCTCCCCTGCCGGCGCAGCCGTCGCAGCCACCACCGGCTCCCCAGGCGCCCCCTCCAGCTCCGGCTCCGGCTCCGCGGCCCGCTTACCAGCCCCCGCAGCCGCCCCTACCAGCCCCAGCGCCTACTCCCGCCGCCCCGCCGCGGCCCAGTTATCAGCCCCCGCAGCCGCCTCCGCAGCCGCCGGCCTCCGCCCCGCCCCCCGCGGCCACCGCGCCTGCCCCACGGTCAGCCCAACCTTCTCGGCCCGCTTACCCGCCCACCTACCAGCCCGTCCGCCCGAGCATGCCGGGAGTGATCGGCGAAGACAGGGAGCCGATACTGGCCGGCCGGACGCGCTTAATTGCGGGTGCGGTGGCTCTCCTGCTCATCTTCGCCCTGGGCGCGGGCGGAGTCTGGGCGGCCCGCGGGCTGCTGGCCCAGCCGACGACAACCGCGGTAAATTCGCCCAGCCCCGCTCAACCGACCCCCGCCACCGGCTCCTCCCCCGTTCCTACCCGCAGCCCTGGTCCGGCCGCCTTGCCAAACCTGGGACCGGCAGCAGCCGGGATCATCACCGGTGTCGACGTCAAGCCGGACGGCGCCTGCGATGTCGGCGGCGGCTGCCGGCTCCAGGTCGACATCCACATGAAGCCGCAGCCCGCCGACCACGACGTGTCCTGGGCTTTCAAGATCTTCGATCGCTGCACTTCTGGTCTCACCGATGCGCCCGGCAGCACGTTCACCTCGAAAGGGCCGTGGAACCTGCTCAGCGTGAGCAGCACCCTCACGCTGCCCGCGAGCCGAGGGCAGCTGGCCGTCTACGCCCTCACGACCTCGCCGAGCACGGCCTATACGGCGAGCCCGCTGCTGCTCGGGAACGAGGCCGGCTGCTGAAGCCGGCGAGCTAGCGGATGAAGGAAGCGATGACGGTCATCAGCGCAGGCCCGAGCAGGATGATCCAGATCGTCGGGAAGATGCAGCCGACCATCGGGAACACCATCTGAAGCGAGGCCCGTGCGGCCCGTTCCTGGAGCTGGCTGCGACGGCGGCGGCGGAGCTCGTCCGACTGGATGCGCAGCGACTTCACAATGCCGATGCCCATCTGCTCTGACTGCGTGATCGCCTGCACCAGGTTGTGCAGCTCGGGCACGCCGCAGCGGCGGCCCATGTCCTCCAGTGCCGGTAGCCGGGGCCGGCCGAGCCGGACCTCGCGCAACACCTTGGCGAACTCATCGCCGAGGGCGTTATGGAAGCGAGCCGTGATGTCGGCCATTCCCGCATCCAGCGTCAGACCCGCTTCGACGGCCAGTGTGAGCAGGTCGACGGCGTCGGGCAAGCTGCGGTCGATCTCGTCGCGCCGCCGCTTGACCAGCCGGTCGAGCCCGAGCGCGGGCAGGAAGTAGGCGACCACCCCTGCCAGCGCGCCGACCAGCAGGGCGGACATCGGGCCGAAGACGACCAGCCCCGCCACCAGTCCGAGGAGGGCGACCAGCGCGGCGGTCGCCCAACGCACGGCCTCGAACCCGGCTGGCGTCAGCTCCCATGGATTGCCCGCCTGATTCAGCTTGGCTTGCAAGGCCTGGCGCCGCTCGACCGGCATCTGCCTGGCGAAGATGCGGCTGACGCGCTCGAGACGGTAGCCCAGGGTGCGGTTGCGGACGCCGTTCGCATGCATTTCACGCGGCAAGACCCGGTTCGCCGGCCCGGCGACCGGCCCCGCGCGCTGGACCCTCGAGAAGAACATGAAGACCGCGACCGCACAGATGAGGCCGGCCATCAGGCCCAGGTTGCTGCTCACGCCGTTTCCCCTTCCGACTCAGGCATCGACGGCCGCCAGGCGCCGCATGATCATGTTCCCGAACACCACCAGCCCACCGGCGATACCGATCAGGATCCAGCCGAGCGGGTTCGTGAGCATGGGCCGGAAGTAGGCCGGCGTCAGCGAGTACATGATCACCGCCAGGACGACCGGCAGAAACGAGATGAGGCTGCTCGACGCGCGAGCGTGCGCCGTCATCACGTTCATCTCGCGCTTGCTGCGCAGGCGTTCGCGGATGGTTTCGCCGATGTTGTCGAGGATCTCGGCGAGGTTGCCACCGAGCTTGCGGTGGAGGAGGACGGCGACGACCACGAAATCCAGGTCGGGGCTGTCCACCCGCTTCACGAGCGCGGACAGCGCGTCTTCGATCGAGGTGCCGAGGTTGATGGAGGTCACCACTCGAGCGAACTCGTCGCTCACGGGGGGCGCTGCCTTGGTCGCGATGATGTCGATGGCCTGGCCCAGCGAGTAGCCGGTCTTGAGCGCGTTGCTGAGGAGGGTCAGGGTGTTGCCCAGCTGGGAGTTGAACTCGCGCTGGCGCCGGCCCTGGCGGCTGTGGAGATAGATCAACGGGCCCATGAAGCCGGCCAGGCCAAGGAGGAGGAACGCGGGTCCGAAGCCGAACCGCCAGAGGCCGACCACGGCCAGGCCGGCGCAGAGCACCGACTGGAGGAGGAGGAACTCGGAGCTGGTGAGCTGGAAGCCGGCCATGGCCAGCTCTTCGGCGAGGGTGCGCTTACCGCGCCGGCGGTTGCGGTCGCTGAGGATGTCGGCGATTGGCGCCATCACCCGGTCGACTGCGTGGCGGAGCTCGGCCCGACTCGCCCGGCGCTGCGCGGGGAGCGGCATCAGGATGTCGTCGGAGAATGCCAGCCGCTCCTGTCGGACGCGGTCCAGGTTGACGAAAAAGATCACGATCGCGACCGCCAGGCTCAGCCCGATCAGAATCGCGAGCGGTCCCGTCACGGGCTGAAGCCGAAGTTCGCCAGCACGTCAGCGGCCGTTACCCCCGACTTGCAGGGCGGGTCGGGCGTGGTCGCCGGCCCGTAGTCGCTGTGCGAGAGCAGCGTGTAGCGGAGGCCGCTCGACGCCATGAAAAGCACCAGGTATTCGGCCTGGCACTGAGAGACCGCGACGGTGAGGCTGGAACCCCCGCCGGGACGAGACTGGATGCTGGTGACTCCGCTCGTGGAGCCGGTTTTGACGTCAAAGGTTGCGGCGCCGACCCGGATCACGTGCACGTTGGTGAAGATCGTCTTGGAGATCGCGCCCTTCGACGTATTGCCTGAGGCGATTATGTCGATATAATCCCCGGCCTGGATGTAGCCGGCCACGCCCACCTGCTCCCCGCTCGGCAGCGTGAAGGCCACGAAACCTTTCGGGATCGGCAGGAAGGCCGGCTCTTGACCAGAGATGAGGTCAGACGCGTTGATGACGACGTTGTTGGTGAGCGGCTGGCCCTTCCTGATGTCGGTCACCGGCACCAGGCCGACGACATCCTTGACGTTGGCGAAAGCGCCAGCCGGCACGAACTCGGCCGGAAATTGCACTACCTGGAGCTGGTCCTTGCTGATCGGCGTCCGGCTCTGGAGGTCGGTCGCGGCGACGACGGTGGATGTGTTGGCGGCAACTGTCCCGCCACCGCCTCGCGTGGTGATGACCACCAGTGAGAAGGCTCCAAGCACGACCAGCGCAAGGACGGCGCCGACGATGGTGAACGGGCGCCGCTGCCGGACTGTCGCGATCGCCTCTTGCATCTCAACCACGGGTTTCCTCCTGATGGGCGGCCAGCCCGGGCGAGCATTCTAGAGCATGGTTGGCCGACTTTCGGCAAGAAGAGGCATGCTCGGCCAATCGCTCGTCGAGTTCGCCATCTCCTCCCTGGTCCTGGTCGTGCTCTTTGGGGGTCTCGTGGACGGCGGTCGGATGCTGCAGCGCATCGACGTGCTCAAGGAAGCCGCTCGTGAGGGGGCGCGTCATGGAGCCTCTTTCAACGCCGGCCTGAACAGCAACTCCTCCCTCGACGACGCCCATATCAAGGCCGCGGTCGACGACATCCTGACGGCGGGCGGGCTGCCCCTTTCCAGCTTCCGCAATCCGGGCAACTGCCCGACCCCGTCGGACGGCAACTCTCTCCACAACCCGCCGTACCAGGGCGCGTATATGCCGAACGTCCCCAACCAGCCCTGGCTCTACATCTGCTACAACAACTCGCTTTCCACGCTGCCGGCCAGCTCCAACGCCTACCAGCACCAGGACCTCAACGTGATCCTCGTCATGGGCTATGGCCCGCTGAGCTCCTTTCTTCCCCTGCCGGTCGCCGGTTTCGGGCTCGCGGCAAACCTGCACCTCTCCATCCAGGGTCATTGACGCGTGAGACGCTCAGAACGGTCGCAAGCGCTTGTCGAGTTCGCCGTGGTCGCCCCGGTCCTGCTGCTCCTCACCTTCGGGATCATCGACTTCGGTCGCGCGCTCTTCTACTACGTGACCGTCCAGCAGGCAGCCCGGGAAGGAGCCCGTGCTGTCGTCAAGGCGTCCACGCCGCTGCCTTCCAACGCGGAGATCCAGGGCATCGTCAGCTCGCAGTCATTCGGGATCGTGACTGCGGCGCCCTGTTCCAACGGCCCGATCACGGCGGCCACGCCGCCTCCGAACCGAGCCTGGGTATTCGTGACCGAACCGAACCCGCCGGCAGGCATCGAAGCCTCGCCGCCGCCTGACGCCCCCGGAGGCGAGCCAGGCGCGCCGGCAACGGGTTCCTGCAGCGCGATCAACCCTGCCTTGGGCAGCGACCAGCTGCAGGTGACGGTGATCTTCAGCTATGCGCCGGTGACGCCTCTTGTGAGCGGCGTCATCGGCAACCTCCTCACCTTTAAGGCCGTCGCCATCTACCGGACGGAGTACTGAAAGGCAGTGGTCTCACGACGCGCCCAGCGGGGCCAGGCGATCGTGATGGTCGCATTCATGATGACGGTGCTGCTCGGGTTCGTCGGGCTCGCCATCGACAGTGGCCGGGCGTTCACCGCTCGCCGGGACATGCAGGGCGCAGCCGATGCCGCCGCGCTCAAAGCCGCCGACAGATACGGGACCGGGCAAAGCTGGGCGACTGCTCAGTCCGACGCGGCGAAGCTCTTCGCAGACAACATCCAGA
>VBGR01000082.1 GCA_005880695.1 Chloroflexota bacterium | reverse complement strand
CGAACCCATCTCCGATCCATTCGGGCGGCTCGTCCGCCGCCCGCAGGCGGAGCCCGGCCAGGCCGTGCGCGGCGACCCGCCGCACGCCCTTGCGAAACCACTGCAGGCCGAAGATGAGGAGCAAGGTGCCGATGACCAGCCGGAGCGGGCCGATCGGGGTGGCCCGCAAGGCCAGGCCGAAAGCGATGACCACGACCGCGAGCACCAGCAGACCCGCCCCGACGCCGGCGAAGGTGGCCCGCCAGCCCCGAGTCGCCCCCACTCCCAGGACGATCGTCACCATCTCGACCGCCTCGACGGCCGAGGCGAGGAAGGTCGTGAGCAGCACGACGGCGACGCCGGTCACCGTCCAATGCTAGTGCCGGGTTGATCTACTCGGCGGCTCGGCGCAGCGCTTCGAGGTCCAGCGGGGCAGCCCTGCTCCGCAGCCGCCAGGCCAGCCGGGCGGCGCCCATGGCGACGGCCGCGACGATCACAACGTTCTGCATGCGGACAGCATGTCCCACGGCCGGTTAAGAAGGCTTGCTGCGGGAGTGATGAATTGGAGCCGAGTTGGTTAGTGACCAGAGATCGAGCGCTTCGTCGGACAGACTGTCGGCGGGAACCTTGACGCGGCTCGCCACGAGGCGGGCGGCGGCCGCCATCTCGCTGTCCGCCTCGAGCTCGGGATCGCCGCCCCGGTCGAAGCCAACCGCGGCGCGGACGACGCCGGCCTGCAGGTAGAAGCCGAGGAAGCGGCGCTCGTCGAGGCTGCCACGAACGACGAAGCGCTCCCACTGCTTGGCGTGCCCGACGTACTCGAGCTTATGCCTGTATTGGTCGGACCAGAAGGTATGGAGGTAGTCGTAGGGCTCGGTCCCACCGGCCAAGATGCGGCCGGCCGCCCGCCCCTGTTTCTCGGCGTTGTTGTAGTGCTCGACCCGGATGCGGCCGAAAAGCGGGTGCAGGTGGTTGGCGACGTCGCCGGCGGCGTAGACGCCGGCCAGGCTGGTCCGGCAGAGCGCGTCGACCAGAATCCCGTTGTCGACCTCAAGCCTTCCACCCTCCACGGGCGGTAGGTCCGGCTCGATGCCGACCGCTACGACCGCCAGCTCGCAGGGCAGCCGGGCGCCTTTTTCGGTAATGGCCCGCTCCAGGCGGCCGGCACCCTCAAAGGCGACCACCTGGTCGCCGGTTCGAATCTCGACTCCCTCCTGGCGATGCACCGCCGCTATCACCTCGCCGACCTCTTTTCCGAGCACCTGACCCAGCGGCAACCCGCCCCTCAAGATCGCAGTCACCTGCACGCCAAGCTGTCGCAAGGAGGCGGCGACCTCGCAGCCGATGAATCCCATCCCGGCGACGACGGCCCGCGCGCCGGGTCGAGTGTGACGCCGGATGGCATCGCAGTCGGCAACCGTCCGGAGCTGGTGCACCCCGGCCAGGTGGGCACCAGCCACGTCGAGGGTCCGGTTGCGACCGCCGGTCGCCAGCAGGAGCGCCTTGTAGGGCAGGGCCTGGCCGGAATCCAGGCGAACCTCGCGGGCCGCCGCGTCGACGCTGACGACGCCGGCAAAGGTCAGGTCGACGTCATGTTCCGCATACCAACCAGGCGGTTTGACGAGCCAGCTGTCGAGCGCCTCCTCACCACGCAGGTAGGTCTTGGAAAGAGGTGGCCTGCCGAAAGGGACTCCGGGTTCCCGGCCGACAAGCGTCAGCCCGCCGCGATAACCCCCCTCTCGCAGGGCGACCGCGGCGCTGCCGCCGGCCAGCCCGCCGCCCACGATCACGATCGGTCGAAGTGCCGCGATAAGGCAAACGCTACGCGGTCATCGCTTAGCGCGGCGCCGCGGACCTAATGGTGGTGGTGGCCGCCTCCAGGCGTAGGCGTGGGTGTTGGGGTAGGGGTGGGTGTCGGGGTCGGCGGTGGCGGTCCTGATCCGCTGACCTGGAGTGCCACGTCGTTCCGCACAGTCGGCAGCGTCGAGTAGAAGACTCCGCCCGGGCACTCTGTCGCGTTCACGTCCCGGTGCCCGGCGATGTTCGGAAAGGTCGTCGACACGCCGCTGACCGGGTTGGTGTAGCGAGCCGAACCGGTCGCGCTGATGCTGTGCGTGCTCGCCTTCCAGGCCAGCATCTGCTCGATGCCGTTGCGGCCCGCCGCTGTCGTGTCCTGGTTCGTGAGCGTGCCCAAGAAAGCGATCCCGACGGTGCCGGAGTTGAACTGAGCGGCGTGCGCGCCGGTCACTCCGCGCCCTGAGGTGTCCTCCCCGGTCGGAGATTGGCCGGCCGGATAGGACCGCGAGTACCGGCCCTCATAGACCCGGCCCGCTTCATCTACCAGGAAGTTGTAGCCGATGTCTCCCCAGCCTTGCGTGACCGCGTGGTAGTAGTAGATCGACCGGATCGTCGCCGCCGGATCCGGGTCCTGATTCTGCGTCGCCGTGTGGTGGCAGATCAGCTTTTGGACCGGGTAGAACTGGGGCGCCCAGCTCATCAGGCTCTCATCGCAGCCCCAGCCGGCGCGCGTGATCACGGGCGGCAGCGCGGTCGCCGCGAAAATGCCGCCGGATCTATAGCTGACGCTCCGCTCACCGTCCGCCATGCCGAGGACCCGGAGGTCCACGAGGCGCCTCTCCGAGCGGACCTTGACCGCGACGGTGCCCGGCGCCGTCATAACCGCTCCATAGGTCCGGCCATCTTGCTTGACCTCGCCAACCTCGTCGTGGAGGATGGCCTGCCAGGCCCCGAAGGTCTGCCCGTCGCTGCTGAAAGCGGTGAAGACGGCGGCCTCGTGATTGCCCTTCCAGTGCAGGGCGACATGGGACGCCGTGAACGGGAGCGCGCGGCTGTCCTCGCCGTCGACAGTTCCTGTCGACTCCTGGGCGCGGGTGCGGATGGTCACTTTGGCGTACACGGGCAAGGAGTCGAGCAGGCCCAGCGTGCCCATCCCGGCGCCCAGGGCGACACCGGTGCCGAGCCCGCGAATGAACGTGCGACGGGTGATATGAAAGCTCATCTGGATTTCTGTCGAGACCTCCGACGGGACCTGCTGACAGCGGGCGGCTAGCTTACTAGGCCGGGCGCGATCGTTCAGGCCGGGAACGGGCCCGCCTTGCTCACGAGGCTCGGCAGCTCTCGCCCGAGCTGCTCGCCCAGCCAGCCGGAGATCGCGATCAGGGCGTGGAGGTCGATCCCTGTCTCAATCCCCTCACCCTGGAGCAGGTAGACGAGATCCTCGGTCGCGATGTTGCCGGTTGCCCGGGGCGCGAACGGGCAGCCGCCCGCGCCGCCGACAGAGGCGTCCAGCAGCTCGGCGCCGGACTCCAGAGCGGCCAGCGCGTTGGCGATCCCCGTACTGCGGGTGTTGTGGAAGTGGGCGCCCGCTCGCGCATCTCCGAGAGACCGAACGCCCAAGATCAGCTCGCGGACCTGGCGCGGCACCCCGACACCTATCGTGTCGGCCAGGACGAGCTCGTCGGGCGCCGCCTGCAAGACCTGCTCGGCCACCTCCAGCACGCGGGCTGCCGGAACCGGCCCTTCGAACGGGCAGCCGAAGGAGCAGCTCAGCGTCACCGTGATCGGGAGGCCGTCCTCTCGAGCCCTCGCGACCAGCCGCCGGCTGAGCGCGATCCCCTCCGCGACTGTCGTGTTCTGGTTGCGGCGGGCAAACGTGTCGGTCACGGGGAAGGCGTAGTTGACGCGGTCCAGGCGGCAGGTCCGCGCGCGCTCGTAGCCTTTCTCGTTGAGCACCAGGCCGGAGTAGGCAGTCCCCGCCCGGCGGTCGACGCGCGCCATCACGTCCTCCGCCCCGGCCATGGCTGGCACCAGCTTCGGGTTCACGAAGCTGACCGCCTCGATCCTCGGCAGGCCGGCCGCCGCCAACCGCGCGATGAGCTCCGCGCGCACACGCGGCTCCAGGATCTTGGCCTCGTTCTGAAGTCCATCCCGGGGCCCGACGTCGCAGATGACCAGGCTCAACAGGCCGATCATGCCACCGGCCGCCACGTCACAAACTCGCCGCCGCAGCGGATTTCCCAGCCGTCTCCCAGGATTCCTTCAGGCCCAGCCAAGGAGTGGCGACGATCCTAGGCCCATGAGAACCAATGAACGGACCTCGGCGGAGCTCCGGGATGCGGCCTTGGTCCGGCTCCGCCGCCTGACAGTAGGCGTGGCGGGCCTGGCGAGCGGAGCCCTGGCGGTCTTCGGCGTGACCGCGGCCGCCACGATTCCAGGCACCTCGACGCCGGCGACGGCGTCCGCCTCCACATCGACTTCCACGCCGGCGGATTCGACCACGAACACAGCTTCGTCGACCACCACGCAGTCATCGACCACTACGCAGCCGTCGACTGCGGCACCACAGGCGTCGAGCTCCGGCTCGGCCTCCAGCGTGGCGGTCTCCGGCGGCTCCCGGTGAATCTCGCCCTCACCGACGGCGTCGCCCTCGGCTGCGTGATGCGCATCGTCGTCACGCCTTCGCTTGCACTCGGCGCCGCCCGGCAAGCCGTGGAAGACGTGCTGCGTGCCATCGACGCCGCCTGCAGCCGCTTCCGGATGGACAGCGAGATCGCCCAGATCAACATCGCACCGGAGGTGGAACACAAGGTGAGCCCGCTGCTGGCGCTGGCCCTGGGGGTGGCCCTTGACGCCGCCCGCCGGACGGACGGCGCCGTCGACCCGACCGTCGGCGGCGCGGTCCGGCTGCTTGGCTACGATCGCGACTTCGACCTCTTGCCGCCTGCCGGCCAGCCGATCCGGCTTCGGCCCAGCCGAGTGCCGGGCTGGCAGAGCTTGCGCTTCGATGCCCGGCGCCGGCTGATCTGGCTGCCGCGGGGAGTCGAGGTCGACCTCGGCGCGACCGCCAAGGCACTGGCAGCCGACCTGGCGGCAGAAGCTGCGCTTGCGGCCGGCAGCGCCGGCGTGCTGGTAAGTCTGGGCGGTGACATCGCGGTTCGCGGCCAGGCGCCGCCTTGCGGCTGGCAAATCCAGGTCTGCGAGGACAGCGGCGCCCCGATCGCCGATGGCGAGGAGGCCATCACGATCGCGGCGGGCGGCCTGGCGACCTCGAGCACGACGGTGCGCCGCTGGCGCCGTGGCGAGCTCGAGCTGCATCACATCATCGACCCGTCCAACGGCCTCCCGGCCGGCGGCCGCTGGCGGACCGTGACGGTTGCGGCGCACAGCTGCGTCGCCGCCAATACCGCCTCGACGGAGGCAATCGTGAGAGGCGACGGCGCGGTTACCAGCCTCCGGGCGGCCCGCCTGCCCGCCCGTCTGGTGGATCGGGAAGGATCGATCGTCAGGCTCGGCGGCTGGCCCGCGCGGGCTCTGAGGTCCGCCTGATCATGGAGGACCAGGAGCTCTGGATCGACAGGACCAAGTGCGATGGGCACCGGCTCTGCGCGGAGCTCTTCCCGGAGCGGATCGAGCTCGATGACTGGGGCTATCCGATCATCGCGCCCGGGAGCATCCCGGCCGGGCAGCTGGAGCACGCCCGACGAGCCGTCGCGGCCTGCCCCGTGCTCGCCCTCAAGCTCCGCGCGGCACGTCCGGCAGCGCGCCTTTAGGCGGCGGGAGTCGGCGGCGGCGCCGCCATCACTTCGTTGAAGCTCTGCCAGTAGGCGACCCGCTGGCTGGCGATCAGCGGCGGACCGGTCGCGACTGTGACCGTCACCGGTCCGCCGATCACGCCCTGCGGCCAGGAGTAGTAGCGCTCGCCGCCGGCCGGGATCGAGAAGGAGATCGCAGGCTGGCCCGGAAGAGTGATTGTGCCTGTCGAAGTGTCGGAGCCGGGATTCACGAGATGCAGGTTGTCGTTCCACATGCCGGTGCTGGCCTTGTCGTACCAGCTGAAGTAGGAGATGGCGGCGGCGGCGCCAGGACCGCGTGCCACCACTTCGTTGAAGGTCTGTCCGTAGGAGACCCGCTGGCTGGCGATGACCGGCGCCGAGGTGCGGATCTGGACAGCGCCGCCGATAGTTCCGGCCGGCCAGGAGTAGTAGCTCGCGCCGCCCGCCGGCACCGAGATTGAAAGCGTTGGGGCGCCGGGCAGAGCGATCGTCCCGGTGACCGCCGCGGTGCCTGGGTTCGTCACGTGAATGTTGTCGTTCCACATCCCGGAGCTGGCCTTGTCGTACCAGTTGAAGTAGAGCTCGGCGGCGGCGTCGCTCGCGGTCCTCGCTGGAACCTCGTTGAAGCTCTGGTAGTACTGGACGCGCTGGCTCGCCAGCACCGGGCTTGACGCCGTGACCGTCACAGGTCCGCCGATCACGCCGGCCGGCCAGGTGTAGTGAGCCTCGGCGCCAGGACCTACCGAGAAGGCGATCGCGCTCACCCCTGGCATCGCGATGGTTCCGCTCGCAGCCGCGGACCCTGGATTCAGGATGTGGATGTTGTCGTTCCACATGCCGGCGCTGGCCCTGTCGTACCAAGTGAAGTAGGACACCGCCGCCGCTTCGGCCGCCGGCTTGGCCAGGACCTCGTTGAACGTGTCGTAGTACTGCACGCGCTGGCTGGCCAGCACCGCCGGGCCCGACTGGATGTTCACTGAGACCGGGCCTCCGATCACACCGCCGGGCCAGCTGAAGTGATCCTCCGCGCCCGCGTCGATGAAGAAGGGCAGGTCGGGGTGACCGGGCAAGGCGAGGAAGCCGCTGGCGGCGGTCGCTCCCGGGTTGACGAGGTGGATGTTGTCGTTCCACATCCCGGGACTGGCGCTGTCGTACCAGTTGAAGAACGAGCGGTGCGTGATCGGGCCCGGGATGATCTGGTTGGACGTGAGGCTCGACTGCCCGTCTGAGTTGTTCGCCGTGACGGTGAAGGTGTAGGTGGTGCCGTTCTTCAAGCCCGGGATGGTCGCCGCGGTGGCGCTCGCTGGGAAGTTGAGCACCGTGTTGTCGGGACTCACAGTCACCGTGTAGCCGCTGATCGGGGCGTGGCAGGAGCGGGCGGGGGACCAGGTCAGGTTGGCGCTGGAGTCCTCACCCACGGCGGTGACGTCGAGCACCATGTGGGGCGGGCTGGGCAGCGCCGCCGCGTAGCCCTGGGCGAGGCTCATGTAGTAGTTCCAGTCCCAGTAGGGACCGGGGTCCGTGTGATTGCCGGCGCCGCCGTACTGGCCCGGATGGTTCGGGTCGGGGACCTCGTTGTGGCCGATCACATTGTTGCGGTTGATCGGCACGCCCCAGCGCGAGCAGATGGAGGCGATCAGGTGGGCGCTGGTCTGGTACATCGCCGGCGTGTACCAGCAGCAGGACCAGGCGTAGCCCTCGTGCTCGATCCCAATGGCGCGCGTGTTGTAGTCCCAGTTGCCGGCGTGCCAGGCGATGTCGTGCTCGGCCACCGTCTGCGTGAGCTGGCCGGCGTCAGAGACGACGTAGTGGGCCGAAGACTGGGCGCTCGGGTCCTGGAAATGCTGGATGGCGCTCCCGTAGCTGCCCTCGATGTCGTGGATCACGATCAGGTCCACCGGGTAGTCGCTGGGCCGGTTTGCGGCCGTGTAGTTCGACGGGCTGGCGGGTACCCAGGCGGCGGGGCCGTAGTCGGCGCTCATCGGGCCGGAGGCGCGCGGCGTCGCGCCCACGGGCTGGGCGGCCAGCTTGATCGTCTCGCCCGAGCTGGTGGTCCTCGTCGCGCCGGTGCGGAGAGTGTCGAAGACCTCGGCCGCGACGTATTCGCCCTCGACCTGCGAGACCGCCCCGTACCAGGCCTTGAGGTCGCCGCCGGCGGGGTTCAGCTTTGCGAGCAGCGCAGCCCCGGCGTCGAGGTTGGTCGCCGGGTCGTAGACGATCTCAACGCGCGGGCGACCGCTTGCCTTCGCGGCCTCATCGAGCCAGGCTGGCCGGAGGTTGAAAGGGCCGACGCCGCCGTCGACAGAGGGCTTGCCGATGACCTCCCAGCGGGTGTTGACGTAGGCGATCGCCTGGATCAGCGGGAGCGGCACCTGGTGACCTGTCGCCGCCGATTCCATGGCCGGCTCGAACGCAAACGGCGCGCTCGCCTGGGCCGGGGCAGGCGCGAGCAGCAACACCAGGGGCAGCACGAATAGGCACCGGAGCCGGCGCGCCATCGC
>VBGR01000061.1:67863-88126 GCA_005880695.1 Chloroflexota bacterium | reverse complement strand
CGGACTTTCCGTAAACAATTGTGCGAAAAGGTGCGGAATCCGGCGCTGAAGGGCCAGAATTCCGCCTCTCAACAGACAAACGCACTTGAATACTTATGCAGCACCGGACCGCAGAGAAAAACGACACCGACGTCGCCTTCGACGCCTTCTAAATCGCCTCAGGAAGGCGGGCGCGCTGCCCCGCGAAGATCGTGTAGCCCACTACCAGGATTAACAATGTGAACGCGAGCATCAGCGTCAAGATGGCGGCCGACGGCCAGGTCCCGTAGTACAGGATCGCCTGGAAGCTCTGCATGTACCAGCCCAACGGGTTGAGCTGCAGGAGCGGGATGTACTTGGCGGCCCCGGCCGGCAGCGCCTTCGCGTCGAGCGGGTAGAGGATGGGCGTCAGGTAGAACCAGGCGGTGAGCCCGATGGTGACGAAGTGCTCGATGTCGCGCAGGTGCACGTTCCAGGTCGCCAGCAGCAGGCCCAGGCCGATCGCCAGGCCGAGCTGGGCGATGACGACGACCGGCAGCAGGACCAGCGAGAGTCCGAGGTGAAGCCCGGCCCCGACCAGGATCACGAGCAGGATCGCGAGCATGACCAGGAAGTTGACGAAGTTCGCCAGCACGGTGCCGATCGGGAGCGCCTCGATCGGAAAGTAGATCTTGGTGATCAGGCTCGGGTTGCGCGTGAAGGCGAGCACCGCGGCGTTGAGCGAGTTCGCGAAGAACGTCCAGGCCAGCACGCCGGTCAGGATGAAAGCCCAGTAGTGCGGCAGGCTGACGGCCCGCAGGAGCACGCTGAAAACGGCGGTGTAGACGGCCATCATGAGCAGGGGGTTGAGGAACGACCAGGCGATGCCGAGCACGGATCGCTTGTACTTCAGCTTCAGGTCGCGCACCGTCAGGTTGCGGACCAGCTCGCGGTAGCGATAGAGCTCGAGCAGCCGCTGGCCGGACGTCAAGCGCACCTCCGATACATTAGGAGAACGTGGCCAAGGCCGGGCATCCAAGCGTTTCGCTGATCGTCCTCAACTACAACGGCCGGCAGCACCTCGCCCGCTGTCTGGGCTCCTTGCGCGACCTCGACTACCCGCGCAAGAAGCTCGAGGTCATCCTCTGCGACAACGCTTCCAGCGACGAGTCGGTGGCGTTCGTGAAGCGCGGCTTCCCCGAGGTCAAGGTCGTGCAGCTGGATCAGAACTACGGCTTTGCCGAGGGCAACAACCGGGCAGTCGCGCAGGCCCAGGGCGACTGGATCGGCTTCCTGAACAACGATATGGAGGTCGAGCCGGGCTGGCTCCAGGCCATGCTCCAGCCGCTCCACGCGCAGCCGGAATTGGCGTGCATCGCCTCGAAGATCCTGAGCTGGGACGGCAAGACCATCGACTTCATCGGCACCGGGGTGAGCTTCCAGGGCCTCGGCTTCCAGGTCGATCACGGCAAACCCTCGTCGGAGGACGACAAGGCCCGCCGCCTGATCTGCCCCTGCGGCGGGGCCATGCTGGTCAAGCGCGAGCTCTTCGAGGCGGTCGGCGGCTTCGACGCCGACTACTTCGGGTTCTATGAGGACGTCGACCTCGGCTGGCGCTTGAACCTGCTCGGCTACGACGTCTGGTACACGCCGGAGGCGGTCGTCCGCCACCGGCACAACAGCAGCTTCAGCCGGATCGACCCGGCCCGGCGCCGGCTGCTCTACGAGCGCAACTCGCTGATGACCATGTACAAGTGCCTGGACGACGCCAACCTGGCGGCCGCGCTGCCGGCCAACCTGCTGCTGATCAACGAGAAGGCGCTCGCGATCGCCGGCGTGGACCCCGCCCGCTTCGGCGGCAAGCCGGTGCAGCGGCGGCCGCCCGAAGCGGTGAACGCCTTCGACCCCTCCCTGGCCGGCAAGGAATCGGTGGCCGCCAAGGTCAAGCGCACCTTGCGGACGCAGGGTTTGCGGACGGTCTTCCGAAAGGGCGCCGGCTACCTCTCGGTGCGGGCGGGGAACCGCGTGCGTCGATTCCGGCATCGGGTCGCGGGCGGCGGGCCCCCCCTCCCTCCCGTCGCGGTCGCCCACTTCGCGGCGATCAGCGACTTCGCCAACAGCCTCGAGCAGCTGAACGAGAAGCGGAGCTGGCTGCAGGGGCGGAGGGTCCGCAGCGACGCGGAGCTGCTGCCTCTCTTCCTCTTCGCCCTGGAGCCCGCCTATCACGACCAGGAGTACGTCAGCACCCACCGGCGAGTGATCCGGGCCCTCGGTGTCGAGCGCCGCTTCGCGCCCGGGCAGACGCACTCATGGCAGCCGTCGCTCCCTCAAGAAGAGGGCGGCGAGGGTGCCGAGCCCGGTCCAGGCGGCGAGGGCGATCCAGGAGAGCCGGTAGGACCCGGTCCGGTCCGCGATCAGGCCGAAGAGCGGCGAGATCAGGAACATGGCGCTGAAGGTGACGGTCAGGTTGGCGCCCAGGGCGGTGGCGGCCGCCCGCAGGGGGACCGCCTCCGAGACGGCCGTGATCGAGAGCGCGTTCCAACCCAGAGCCGAGACCCCGAGCCCGAAAGCGAGGACGGCGAGCAGGGGTAGCGGCGTGCCCCGGCCCGTGCCGACCATCGCGGCCGAGCAGGCCACCGCCAGGAGACCGGCCGCCAGCATCGCCGGCGCTCGCCGGCCGCTGCGGTCGGACAGGATCCCCCAGCCGAGCCGCCCGCAGAGCCCGCCGAGCTGGGTGACGGCCAGAATCTGGGCCGCTGCCACGACCGACATGCCGACCTGCTCGTGGAGGTAGAGCGAGAGATAGGAGATGGTCGCGCCGAGCGCGCCCATGAAGACGAAGCCGTAGGCGGTGGTGGCCAGGAAGGCGCGATTGCCGAGCAGCGAGCGGAGCCGGAAGCCGGATCCCGCCTGCTGCCGGAGGGGAGGCTCCCGGTAGAGGAGGCCGAAGGCGGCCGCCGCCACCAGGCAGATCGCGGCCCCGAGCCGGAACGCCGCCGGCCAGCCGAATCCGAGCGCGATCGGCGGCAGCAGCAAGGAGGCGAGCAAGCCGCCGGCCATGACGCCGGTCTGGCGGATCCCGAGCGCGACGCCGAGGCGATGCCGCGGGAACGACGCGGCGATGGCTCGAGTCCCGCCTGGCGAGGCCGTCGAGGCGCCCACCGCGGAAAGCAGGAAGAGCCCGAAGATCAGGCTGAAGCTGGTCGCCGAGGCGGCCCAGCTCACGAACGCGGCCATCGCCAGCACGCCCGCCGTCACGATCACCCGCTCGCCGTAGCGGTCGACCAGCAGGCCGGCCGGCAAGCTGCCCAGCAGCATGCCGCCCCAGATCGCTGACGAGAGCAGCCCCAGCTCGGCCCGGCTCAACCCGAGATCGTGGGTCAGGAGCGGCCCGAGCGCCGCCGGGGTCGCCTGGAGCAGCGAGATCCCGACCTGCAGGAAGGTCACGATCGCGAGCACGGCCCAGCCCGGGATGGGGCTGGCCGCCTCTACCTCAGACCGGTTCCCAGCCTCCTCTCGCACTGCAAGTCATGGTCGCATCCGCCGTTATCCGGAGCATGGACGAGCACCTTGTCGCCGCCGGCCAGAGCATCCGCCTCCGCCACACCGTCAACCGCTGGCTGGAGTACTCGTTTTTCATGGGGTTCATGACCGTCGTCGCCTTCTTCATCGTCAAGTGGCAGGGCTGGAGCTACGTGCCCGCCCTCGTGCCGCTGATGTTCGCGGTCTGCCTGATGGCCGTCGCCTGCTTCTACAACCTGGCGCTGGTCGAATCGCAGCGCCGGGAAGCCACCCTGGTGAGGGCTCAGCGGAAACGCCGGAACGGCAAGTAGGCGGTCAGGGCAGCGAGGCGGCGAGCCGCCGCGACTGAGCGACCCAGAGCGCCAGCGCGACGCAGCCCGCCTGCGCGAGCAGCAGGCTCAGGCCCGCTAGGGGCTGGAACCCCGTGTGGACGACGGGCCAGAGGATGAGGTCGCGAACCACGGCTCCCTGCACGAAGAGGTTCGGCAGGTAGCGCAGGGCCGGGACCTGTCCTGCCAGCAACCCGCCGAAGCCCGGGTCCCGGTCGACCCTTATCACGTAGGTGAAGTTCGCGACCAGCACCAGGTTCCAGGCGATCAGCGCCCCCGCCCCCAGCCGGCCCGCCAGCGGCGCCAGGCGGGCCGCCAGGACGGCGAGCCCGATCGCGAAGAACGGCGTCAGGTCGAGGAACCGCCGCATTCCGAATGAGAAGCCTCCCCACCAGTCTGGCGCGGCGCCGTTGATCGCGGTCTCGACGATCAGCGCATAGGCAAAGGCGAGCTGCAGCCGCCGCTCGCGCAGGAGCGCAAAACCGGCGACCGCCAGCAGGGTCGCCGGCGTCCAGCTGAAGAGCCCGTGATAGCTCGAGAAGAGCACCTCGAGGTAGTGGCCGGAGGCGAGGGAGAGCTCCTGCCCGGCGGGACGGATCGGGAGCCACGTTCCGAAGAGCGCCTGGTCGACGGCGACCTGGGGAAGGAAGGCGAGGACCAGGCCCGGCGCCAGGAGCAGCACCCGCCAGCGGGCCCGGGGGAGGTCCAGGAGCGCGATCGCGACCAGGGCGCCGTCCTGGAAGCGCGTCAGCGCCATCAGGCCACCAAGGAGTCCGAGCCCCAGCCAGCCGGCAGAAGAACGCCGGTCCCGGCCGCGCCACCAGGCGAGCAGGAAAGCGCCTACGGCGAAGGCCGAGAAGGTGTGGGAGTAGCTCGGCTCGTAGACCAGGTAGTAGGCGAAGGAGGTGGCGCCAGCCACGACCGCCACCCCGATACCGGCCGCCCGGCGGCCGGCGACCTCGGCGGCCAGCAGATAGGCGAGCGCCAGGGCGAGCAGGCCATAGAGGAGCGAGGCGACTGTGATGGCGATGCTGAAGGGCGGCCCGAACTCGGGCTGGCCGCGGGGGGCGATGGCCAGGGCGGCAATGTAGAGAGGCGTCGCGAGCAGGGCAGGTCCCACCGGGAAGTAGTCGGCCGCGAGCCCCTTGGCCGTCTTCTGCGTGAAGAGCGGCTGGTAGAAGATGACGCCCTCGGCGCGGGCCTCCGCGTATTCGTCGGAGAGGTCGAGGTCGTGGTCGATGACGACCGAGTGGAGGTACACGAAGTAGCCGACGCCATCGTTCTCGACCACCGGCTTGAAAGTCAGCGCCAGCAGCACGAGTCCGACCGCGGCAAGCAGTGCCGACGCCGTGACGCCGCGCCTCAGCAACTTTGCTCTCAGCCGGCGTTCATCGAGCCGACAGCCAGCCGGCGCGCGCCATTTCGCCGAAGAGAGCCCCGAGCCTTTTTTCGGCTGTGTGCTCCGCGAGAAAGCGCGCGTGTCCGGCCCTGGCTAGGGCTTCGCGGCGCTCGGCATCTGCCAGCAGCTCCAGAACCCGCTCGACCAGGTCGTCGCCGTCGCGATAGACGGCCACCTCCGCCTCGCTGAAGTACTCACCGATTTCCGGAGAAGCCGCCGTCAGCATCGGCCGCCCCATCGCCGGAATCTCGAAATCGCGGCCCTTGACCTGGTTCTCCTTGCCGACCGAGGCGTTGCCGAAGTTGAGGCAGAGCCGGCTCTGGTTGGAGATCTCGACCATCTCGCGGAGGGAGGCGCGGCCCTCGGGCCAGCCGAATCCGCGCGTGACCACTTCGATACCCGCTCGCTTGAGCCGCCGCACCAGCTCTCGGCGGTCGGAGTGCGGCTGGCCGATGAAGCTGCAGTCGTGGACCAGGGGCAGGCCGAGCGGTCTGAAGATGTGGTGGTTCGCCGACCACTGCGACTTCAAGACGCGGTCGAAACCGCGCCTGCGGTACTTCTCGAGTGCGGCGCGCGATGTCGTCACAGCCGCTGACAGGTGCGGCAGAAACTTGACTGTGAAGTCGTCGAACCGCCAGTGATCGTCGCTGAACCAGGCGACGGTGGGGATCTCCAGCTCGTCGCGGAGGCGCCCGATGATCTCCGGACGCACCTCGTTCTTGAACGGGATCAGGAACAGAACGTCTGGCTCGTGCCGGAACGCCAGCTCGAGCAGCATCTCTCCAGCCCCGCGACCGGCAAACGAACGCAGCGCGTCGGTTCTGGCCTCGATGACATCGCAGCCCAGCCAGCTGAGAGGATCGCGAAAGGCGGTCGTCTCGTAGCTGATTCCGCGGCGTTTGCTGCCGTAGTCGTAGTGGCTGTAGGCGAGCAGGACCCGAAGCGGACGGCCGCATCCCAGCGGATCGAAAACCTGCTGCGAGGTCGGCGCCTGCTCGGCCGCGGCCACCTCGGCGTCTTGAGCCTTGAGCAGCGTCAGGGAGCTGCCCACGATGAAGCGTCGCCAGCGCTCGGGATTGAGGAGCCGGCGAGCCCGGCTGCGAGAGTTACTCAGTCGAGACCCCGTAGGCCGGCGCATGCAGGAAGTATCGGTGCTTCAGGAAGAAGTACCCGAGGCCCCAGGCGTGACGCAGGGTCAGCCGCGAGAGAAGCCTGCGCTTCGTTAGGCGCTGCTCATGGTGGACCACGACGTGACGCGGATCCCAGACGACGCGCCAGCCCGCCTTCCACATCCGCAGGCAGAGGTCGACGTCCTCCGGGCCATAGAAGATGCGCTCGTCGAGGAGGCCGACCGTGTCGAGCGCGCGGCGCCGGATCGCCTGGCAGGCGCCGATCACGTAGCCGACGTTTACCGCCTGCTCTCCGTCGCTCACGTCATCGTTCGGGAGGACGGCTCGGAGCCGTGCCGGCGCCCGGCGCCGGATCTTCGTCAGGATCGTTGGGAAGGCCCGCGCGGTGCGCTGCCTCTCGCCGTCGGGAGAGACGAGCCGAGGTCCGACCACGCCCACCTCGGAGTCATCCTCCAGCGCCTGGACCAGGCCCGTCAGGGCTCCGGCGCGGGAGGTCGTATCGGCGTCGACCAGGAGGATCACGCGACCCCGGGCGGCCGCGAGTCCCTGGTTGCGCGCCGGACCGACGCCGCGGTTCGATTCATTGACGATCAGGCGGACCCACGGAAAGCGATCGCGGACGGCCACGGCGGAGCCGTCCTCGTCGCCGTTGACGACCACGATCGCCTCCCAGTCTGCCGCCATCTCGGGTTCGAGACTGGCCAGACACTGGAGCAGGAGGTCGCGCATGCGCCAGCTGCAGATGACGACGCTGGCGCGCAGGCTGTCCTCGGCAGGCGCCGGCGGACCCATCGGTCCCGAATGATACCGACGCCGGATGAGGCTTCAGTTCCCGCGGTTCGGGTCCGCGAACCCTGCACTAAACTTGCGAGGTATTGGTCCTCGCGTTTGACGGGGCAGAGCAATCGACCCAGTCAAGGCCCCGTCCAACACGGTGCTGAAACAGCTACGAGTGAGGCCGCCAAGGCCTTTCACGCCAACTCATCGCCGGGGGCGGAGGCGGCGGTTGCGCCACTCCGCCGTGGCTCCTCTCGCGGTGGGGCTGGCGCTTCTCATCCTCCTCGCGGCCGGTGGCAGCGCCGGCTACCGCGAGGCGAACCGGCTCCAGGCGTCGCTCGCCGGCGACCTGCAGCTGGCCGCTGCCGAGATGGACGCCGGCAAGGCGGCGCTGAAGGAAGCGAACAGCAAGCACGACTTGAAGGCGCTCAACAACGCCAGGCAGCACTTCAAGAACGCCAAGCTGCGGTTTGATCTCGCGCGCAAGTCCGTCGACGGCAACGTCGCCCTCGTCGCGGCCGACTGGGTGCCGGGAGTGGGCCAGCTTTACGTCGCCCCCCGTCACCACGCGGTCGACGCGATCGCGACCATGGGGCTGGCACTCGTCGACGCGGGTGAGCAGGCGATCGAGATCGACGCCAACCTCATGGCTCCTTCCGGCGCGCCTTCCCAGGAAAGCGGGCCGCAGCGAGTCCTGACGGTCTTGCGGGACGCCTCGAACCGGATCGGCCGGATCGAAGCCGACTTGAAAACCGCGCGCGAAGCCGACCAGTCCATCGACGTCACCGTCCTGCCGGCGGGCCAGCAGGCGACGTTCTCCCACGCTCGCGACTCCATCTTGAAAGGCCTCCAGGGCATCGCCCAGTTCCGCAGCCTGGTGCCGGCTTTGCTCGAGCTCCTCGGCAACAATGGTCCCCGGACCTACCTGGTCGAGCAGGCCGACCCGGCCGACCTGCGGGGCGGTGGTGGCTTCATCGGCAGCTTCAGCCTCGTCCTCGCGGACCGGGGCGTGATGAAGATCCAGACGACGGCGGACGTGGCGACCATCGAGTGGCCTCCTTACGTGATGCCCGGGATGAAAACGCCGATCAAGCCGCCCAACCCGCTGCAGGAGTTTGCCGACCACCCCTGGGTCTTCGGCGACTCCAACTTCGACCCTAACTTTCCGGGCACCGCCCGCGACGGCGAGCTGACCTTCTTCAACCAGACCGGGAAGCGAGTCGACGGGGTCATCTCGCTGGATCCCTGGGCGATCGCCCTCCTCCTCACGGCCACCGGTCCGCTCCGCCTCCCGGAATACTCCGCGACCGTCGATGGCGCGACCTTTCCCGAGGATGTCTTCCAGCGCGAACAGGCGCACCCGAACGACCCCGAGTTCGCGCGGACGCGCAAGCAATTTCTGGCCGCTGTCGCCAAGAACTTGATCGAACGCCTGACAGCGCTGCCGGCCGACCAATGGACGAAGGTGATCGACGCCATGAACACCGCGGTCACCCAAAAACATCTCCAGGTCTACTTCAACGACGCGACCGCCCAGAGCGGGATGGCGAACTTCGGCTGGGCCGGCCAGCTGATCGGCGCGAGCTCTCAGCAGGAGTTTCTGATGGAGGTCGAGTCCAACTTCGGCGCCACGAAGGCAAACCATTTCATGCAGCGGCGCTACGACCTGAAGCTCGTGGCCGAGGGCGCCACCCTGAAGCACAACCTGACCGTCACCTTGAAGAATTCGACGCCGACGGGCTACGTCAACGGGCGCTACTACCGCGTTTACGTCCGCGTCTATGTCCCTGCCAACGCGACGGGCCTCAGCGCCCAGAACCTGTTCCGTGATCGCCTGCCCACCCAGGAGCAGCAGAAGGGGCTGGCTCTCATGGACGGGTGGTGGCAGGTCAACGTCGATCCCCGCCTCGGCTATGGGACGAGCACCTTCATCTTCAGCTGGAACACCCCGCTCTCCGGAGACACCGGCCACTCCATCTACTGGCAGAAGCAGTCCGGGACGCTGAGCGATGCCATCACGGTCAGCTACACGGCCGGCGGACACACCACAACCGCCCAGACCGACCTCACCCAGGACCGCCTGCTCGCGCTGACGCCGAATCAGATCGAGGTTCGGGCGGGGACGGGTGGCGGCGCACAGCTCCCGACCCTCGGCTTCTAGAGTGGTCTCTACAGTCCACTGATCCCCGGTTTGTATCCTGGAAGAACCTTGGCGGCCCGGATCTTGACGGGCCTGCTGGCCCTCACGATCGCACTGGGGAGCTGCGGCAACGACAAGGGGAGCAACCAGTCCGGGCACTCGTCCGGGGCGTCGACCTCCAGCCCGGCGGCCGGGGCCGGGAACGGATTCAACCTCGGTGGGGTGTACCGCGTGGACCTGCATTACAGCAACTTCTCGTTCCGGCCCGACTGCCATCCCTCGGCCGGCAGCATGGTGCCTTTCGACCTCAGCTACCGGGCCAGCGCCAGCGGCTCGCGCGTCACCTTCAGGAGCCTCGACGGGCGGACCTTCGACCTGGCCGGCGCAGCCCAGGCCGACGGCACACTCTCGCTGTCCGGCAGCCGCCAGGCCGTTCCGGGCTTCCACGAGAGCGGCACGTTGAAGGGACGCTGGTCGCCGCCCCACCTGGAGTTCGTGGCCGACATCGTGTATGCGATCACGCCGGCGGAAGGACCCAAGCAGGGCTGCACTTTCAAAGCCAAGGCCGCGGGGACCGCCACGCCGATCAGCGACGGTTCCAGCGCATGAGGCAAGGCAGCGCCGGGGCACGCTGGAACCGGCTGCTGTCGCAGGTTCGGGGGTCTGGCTCGGGTCAGCTGCTGGGCGCACGCCCCCAGCGCTGGGAGGTGGCCGCGTTCACGCTCGGCTCGCTGGCGGCGCTCGCCACCGGGCTCCTGGCCACCGTCCTGAACGACCGCCGCCTGCTCCTCTTGATCGTCGTCGCGGCAGCCGTCCTCTTCGCCGGCTACGCGATCACCGCCTACCTCCGGCCCGCCCTGGGGCTTGCGCTCGGCCTGATGGCGCTCTACTCGCCGACCTTCAACTACACCTACCTCTACACGCACGAGTTCAGCGGTGGGCACATCCGGGCGGGCATTAGCGCGCTCGTCATGGCCGCACTCTTCTTGGGGACTCTCGCGCGCCGCCGAGCCGGCGGGGAGCGCCTCCTACCCGGTTCATTCCGTTTGAGCCTCGGACTGCTCGCCCTGGGCTTCGTGGCGATCGGAATCGTGAACGGGCTGGCGAACCACCACTCGCTCCGGCTGGTCGCCGGTGACACCTACCCGGCTGTCGAGTTCTGCGGATTCCTGCTGGTCACGCTCCTCAGCGTGCAGACGCGGTCCGACGTCACCACGGTGCTCCGGACCGTGCTGGCTTGGGGCGTGCTGGTTTCTGCCATCGACGTGGTCCTCTACTTCACGCGCGGGGACTTCTTCCTCTCGCATTTCGCCCTCAATGGAGGCAAGATCCTCGTCCACCGCCTGGATGACTTCATGCCGGCGCTCTTCCTCGGGATCTGCATCGGCTTGCTGCTCTGGTCGGATGGGGTCGAATTCCTGCTCCTGGCGGCGGCGACCGTCATCGTCTGGAACGCGGTCATCCTGACCTTTTTCCGGAGCATGTGGGTGGGCGACACCGCCGCGGTGCTGGTGGCGCTGGCGCTCGTCCCCTGGCGGCGCCTGCGCCGGCTGGGCAGGGGACTGGCGGTGACGCTGGCCGCGGCGGCTGTCTTGTTTGTCGCCGAGGGGCTCTTCCTGGCGCGCTCCAGCTTTCACGGACAATCGCTCTCCAGCGTCGTCGCCGGGCGGGTCGGCTACGTCGAGCCGACGTCGGGCACCGCTCGTGTGGTCGACAACCTCCACCTCTTGACGCTGATCGTTCAACGCCCGGTGCTGGGATTCGGCCTGGGTGGCAGCGAAAACGGATTGCCCTACTCGAGCACTTCCAACTTCTACTTGAGCAGTGCCGTCGCGCTCGGCGTCCCCGCGCTGCTCCTCTTCCTCTGGCTGCTGGGCAGGTTCCTGCTCGACTTGAAGCGCCAGTACGACAGGGCGGAGACAGCTGACCGAGCGTTCCTCCTGGCCGTCATCGGTGCCTTTGTCGCCGTGGGTGTGACGCTGCTCACCTTCCCGTCCTTGCTCCACCACCCCATCCCCGCCTACCTCGGCGCTCTCAGCGGCTTGGCGCTGCGCCGTCGCGGGCTTGCCCAGGCGACGGTCGGGTGAAGTCCCAACCGAAGGCGTCGGGGCCCCGTCACCCGGATCGCACAGCGATCGTGATCCTGAACTGGAACCAGTGCGCGGAAACACTGGCCTGCGTGGAATCGGTGCTCAGTCTCGAAGGCTCCGACTGGGCCGCGATCGTCGTCGACAACGGCTCGACCGAGCCCCTGCTGGAACCACTCCGCGAGCTGCTGCACGCGCGCCGCGTCCCCTTTCAGGTTCTCGACGGTGGCCGGCGGAAAGCGCCGGCGAGCGGCGCCCTCGCAGCTCTTCGGCTGCCCGAGAACCGGGGTTACGCAGGCGGCAACAACGCGGGCATCGAGGCCGCCTTGGAGTGGGGCTTCGATTGGATCATGGTGGTTAACAACGACGTCCGGCTGCCTCCGGACAGCCTCCAGCGCCTGCTTGCAGTCGCCAGAGACTCTGCCGACGTCGGCCTGGTGGGCTGCCGGGTCCTGGCCCGCCCCGAGTTTGGCGAGCGCGAGCAGTACGGAGGCGGCCGGTTGCTCTACGCCCTCGGTGTCTACCTGCTCTGGAGGTGGAAGGGGCGCAGCGGGGTGCACGACGTCAATTTCGTCCCCGGCTGCGCGTTCCTGGCGCGCGCCGCCGCGCTGGCGCAGGTCGGCCTGCTGGATGAGCGCTATTACCTCTACAGCGAGGACATCGAGCTCTCGCATCGCCTGCTCGAGCACGGCTGGCGACTTCTCGTCGACCTCGATGCGCATGTCTGGCACGGGTTCTCGGTCTCGCTCGGTGGCAGACGCACGCCTCTCTACTACTACTACGTGACGCGCAATACGCTGCTCTTCATCAAAGAGCGGCTGCAAGGAATGACGCGGCTGCTCTCCCGCCTTGCCTTCCTGGCCCAGATGGCCGCCCACTGCGTACAGTGGCTGGCAACCGGCCGCCGCGACCTGGTCCGGGCGACCTGGCGGGGGTTCCAGGACTATCGCCGGCAGCGCTACGGGCCGGTCCTGAGCAAGGTTTGAGGGCCACGAGAATCGAACCGGGCTCCAGCCAGGGCGGCTCCTATCAGGTCGGCTTCAGGCGCCTTGTCGGCAACACCGTCTGGAACCTCGCTGGTCAGATCCTGCCGCTGGCGGTGGGGGCCGTCGCCGTTCCGATCCTGATCCGCCGGCTGGGCGTCGACCGGTTCGGCATCCTGACGCTCGCCTGGCTCATCAGCGGCTACCTGAGCCTCTTCGACTTCGGCCTCGGCCGGGCGCTGACAAAATCCGTCGCCGAGTTCCGGGCTCGAGGCCAGGGAGACATCCAGGAGACGGTCTGGACCTCGCTGGCGCTCCTGCTCGGTGCAGGACTGGTCGGCGCGGCGCTGATCTGGGCGGCCGCTCCCTACCTGGCTTACCACCTGCTCCGAATCGATCCCAGCTTGCAGCTGGAAACGATGCAGGCCTTCCAGCTGCTGGCGTTGACGATCCCGCTCGTCACTCTCGCGTCAGGGCTGCGGGGAGTGCTGGAGGGCCTCCAGCGCTTCGACCTCGTCAACCTGGTTCGCATTCCCGGAGGCGCGCTCACCTTCCTTGGACCGGTGGCCGCGATGGCCCTCGGACCCGGACTCGTGCCGGCCATCTGGAGCCTCGTCCTGATGCGCGTCTTCATGGTGCTTCTGTTCGCCGTTCTCACGTTGCGAGTGCTGGGCCTCGGGCGCCGGCCGGCGCTCGCGGCGCGCAGGATCGGTCCTCTCATGTCCTTTGGCGGCTGGCTCACGGTCAGCAACGTCGTCGGTCCGATCATGGTCTCGATCGACCGGCCCGTCATCGCGACCATGGTCTCGGTCGCCGCAGTCGCCTACTACGCGACACCCTACGAGGTCGCGACCAAGCTCTGGCTCGTGCCGGCGGCCCTGACGCCAGTTCTCTTCCCTGCCTTCGCGGCGGCGCTGACCGATTCGGGAGGGCGCGCCGCGGACCTCTTCTCCAAGGGCGTCCGCTACACGCTTCTGGCGCTTTGGGCTCCGGTCCTGGCCCTCGTCATTCTGGCCCGGCCGCTTCTGGCGCTCTGGCTCGGACCGGCCTTCGCCGACCACAGCTACTTCGTCCTCCAGATGATCGCGCTCGGGGTCTTCATCAACAGCCTGGCCTACATGCCGTCGGCGCTGATCCAGGCCACCGGGCGACCGGACCTCACAGCCGGACTTCACGTCCTGCAGGTCGTGCCCTACGTGGTCGGCCTGCTGTTCGCCATCCAGCATTGGGGCATCGACGGCGCGGCCGTGGTCTGGTGTCTGCGCGCCGCCCTGGATGCGGTGCTGCTGTTCGCCCTGGCCGCCTGGCTGCTGCGACTGCCGGGTCACTCTATTCGAATGCAATCCATCAGAATCGGTCTCGGAGTGGCCGGCGCCGCGATCGGGCTACTGCCTGCCCCAGACCTGCTCCGCCTGGGGTTCCTGGTCTTCGCGCTGCTGGCGGGGACGGTGGTGGCCTGGAACCTCATGCTCGAAGCTCCCGAGCGGCTTTTCATCCGGCGGCGGTGGCGACCCGCCCTGCCCAGCCCGGGCGGCGAATGACTGTCGAGACCGAGATTCGCAGCACGCCCCTCGAGTTCTGCCCGCTCTGCGGCAGCCCCGGGGTGACCATCCACACGAACCAGCGCGATCGCATCTACCAGGCGCCTGGTGTCTGGGGACATCGCCAGTGCTCCGGGCCCCGCTGTGGGCTGATCTGGCTGGACCCGATGCCCTGGCCGGAGGACATCGGCAAGGCGTACGAGACCTACTACACGCACTCCGAGGCGCCGACGATCACCACCTCGACCGCGAAGCGCTTCCAGCAGGTGATGGCCGAGGGCTATGTGCAGTCGCGGTTCGGCTACACGCATGACGTCGGCCCGCCCTGGTATCGCTGGCTGCGACCGCTCGCGTTCGTGCACCCGGGAGGGGAGGCCGAGCTGGCGGCTTGGGTGCTCTATCTCCCCGCGCCCCGGCCTGGCGCGCGGCTGGTCGAGGTCGGCTGCGGCAGCGGCGACATGCTGCTCAGGATGGAGCGGCTGGGCTGGGAGGCGGAGGGAGTCGAGGTCGACGAGCGGGCGGCCGAGGCGGCGCGGGCGAAGGGCTTGACCGTGCATCTGGGCGAGCTCCAGTCACACCGCTTTCCCGACACTTACGCCGACGCCGTGGTCCTCCAGCACGTGCTCGAGCACCTTCACGACCCGCTCGGCGTGCTGGCGGAGGCGAGCCGCATCCTGCGGCCGGGCGGATCGCTCATCATCCTCACTCCCAACGCGAACAGCCTCGGCCGCCGCTTTTTCGGGTCCAGCTGGTACCCCCTCGATCCCCCGCGGCACCTGATGCTGTACAGCGTCACCTCGATGCGGCGGGCGCTGGAGGCGGTTCCCGGGCTGGAGATCCTTCGCCTGAGAAGCACGGTCCGCTACGCGCGCAGCATCTGGGGGTTCAGCCGGCAGATCCAGCGCTTCGGAAGAGCCGAGCGCCTCGAAACGAGCGTGGTCTCGCAGATCATCGGGCTGCCTTACCAGCAGGCCCAGCGCCTGCTTCAGCTCGTCCGCAACCAGGCAGGCGACGAGCTCCTGCTGATCGCTCGAAAAGCAGCGGCCTGAGGCTGACTAGCGGCCGCGGAAGCCGAGCACGGTGAAGACCGTCCCGACCACGATCTGGAGATCGAGCCGGACCGAGCGGTTGCGCACGTAGTAGAGGTCGTACTCGAGCTTGCGAATCGACTCCGACACCGAGCCGGCGTAGTCCCCCTTAACCTGGGCCCAGCCGGTCAGCCCAGGAGGCACCAGCAGCCGGGTCCGGTAGTGCGGGATCTCAGCCTCGAGCCGGTGCACGAACTCCGGACGCTCGGGGCGGGGGCCGATGAAGCTCATGTCGCCGCGGACGATGTTCAGCGCCTGCGGGACCTCGTCGAGGCGCGTCTTGCGGAGGATGCCACCCACTCGCGTGACCCGGGGGTCGCCGGCCACGGCCCAGCGCGGACCATCGGATTCGGCGTCGCTGCGCATCGTGCGCAGCTTGAGCAGGTCGAACTCCCGGCCGAACTGGCCGACCCGGCGCTGCTGCAGGAAGATCGGTCCCGGGGAGTCCAGCCTGATCAGCAGCGCAAGCAGGGGTAGGACCAACAGGAAGGGAAGGCTGATGAGCGCCGAGATGACCAGGTCGATCACCCGCCGGATGACGAAGTACGGCCGTGCCCAGAGGTCCGACTCCGGGACTCCGACGAACCAGTGCCCATCCACCTCGTCCAGCGGCACCCGGGCCTGGTAGCGCTCGACCATCGCTCCGACCGAGATGACCCGCACGCCCTCGTTGATGCAGGCTTCCACGAGCCCCGGCAGCTCCATCGCCTCCCGGCTCAGGATCACCTCGTTGGCCTGGTGCTCGTGAACCAGCTCGATCAGCTCTTCGCGGACCTTGTCCGGGCCGGCGCTGCGGTGGTCGAGCTCAGCCGCCAGGTGAACCTCGTGGCGGGCGCGGTGGAGGGTGTCCGTCAGGTCTGGGCCAGGCGGCTGCGCGCCGACGAGGACCGACCGCAGGGCCAGCGCCTCGTGGAGGAGAAGCCGGCCGACGCTGATCCGTTCCAGGAAGATGAGCAGCGCTCCGAAAACCACCGCGAGCACGATGACCGGCCGGTTCATCCGGTAAGGCTGGAAGAAGAAGATGGCGAAGCCCAGGAGGCCGGCGATCAACGACCCCTTGGCTACGGCGATGAGGCTCTTCTGGCGCTGGCTCAGGCCCTGTGACGAGTAGCCGTCGACCAGGAAGAGGCCGGCGACCCAGGCCAGGGCGTAGAACGCCGGCCCGAACTTGGGGACGACCAGAGCACGTCCCAGGAGCCGCTCATCGACCAGGTAAGCCACGGCGCAGCCGAGCCCGCCGGCGAGGGCGTCTGACACGGCCAGGATGACTTGCCGCTCGCGGATGCTGAGCGCCGTCCGGCGCGGCAGGACGCGCGGGGAGGCGTTCGCGGCGGCCCTTGCATGCGAGTTCAGCATGTGCGGGTAGGCGCCTAGCTTAACGGGTCCGGCGGCGTGATCCGGATGATGTTGTCGGCGACCGAGAACGAGAGACCGCGGTCGGGCGGCAGGGATCGCTCGAGCTCCTCCTGCGCCGGATAGCCGCGTGCCCCCGTGAATTCCCAGGCGTCGTCGATGAGAGCGACATGAGCGTGCGCGCGATCGCTTCCAAAAACGTGGGCCAGCTCGCTCATGACGGGAGTCACGACCGGACCCCGCGCGGTCCGCTCTCCCGAGTAGTGTCCGTCCAGCCAGAAGAGGGCCGGACCCGCCAGCGTCGAGATGACCTGGCCGAGCACTTCGCGGCTGTCACCGTGGTGCAGGTGGATGTGCTCGAAGCCCGAAAATCTTGCGCGGGCTTTTTCGTAAAGCTCCTCGGAGAGCTCGATGGAGTGAATGGTCGCAAAGTCGCGGCGCAGCGCCCAGACCATGTCCCCTACATACGTTCCCGTCTCCACCAGTGTTTTCAGCCGGTACCGCCGAGCGTAACTTCTCAGCACCTTTTGCTTGAACATGTGCGGCGGCACCGACCGACGTCCGGTCAGGTACCAGGCCGGCACTTCGAGGTATCTGTAAACGGGCCGAACCACGCCCGCGAGCCGGCTCGTGGCCACCCATTCTCGGAGGCTGGCGGTGGGCGGGGCGCCGGGATTTGGCAACTCGGTTCCAATTCTAGGACGGGGCTTCCGGCTGCCCTCCCGTGCGAACACGCGTGCACGCAACGGGGCCGAAAATGGCAGCGTCTAAACTTGGAGATCCATGTCAGGTCCTCGCCGGCGCGCCCTGGTGACCGGCATCACCGGGCAGGACGGCTCCTATCTCGCCGAGCTCTTGATCGAGAAGGACTACGAGGTTCACGGCCTGATCCGGCGCTCGTCCTCGATCAACACGCGGCGGATCGACCACCTTTATCAGGATCCGCATGCGTCCGATCGGCGGCTGATCCTGCACTACGGTGACATGTCCGACTCAACGCGTTTGAACCGGTTGATCGACGAAGTGCGGCCGCAGGAGGTCTACAACCTGGCCGCGCAGAGCCACGTGAAGGTCAGCTTTGAAGCGCCCGAGTACACGGGCGACGTCGACGGGCTCGGAACGATGCGGCTGCTCGACGCGATCCACCATTGCGACCCCGCGATCCGCTTTTATCAAGCCTCCACGTCGGAGATGTTCGGCAACGTGCCGCCGCCGCAAAGCGAGGATTCCGGTTTCAGGCCGCGCAGCCCTTACGGCGCCTCCAAGGTCTACGCGTACTGGATGACCGTCAACTATCGCGAGGCGTACGGCCTCTTCGCCTGCAACGGCATTCTTTTCAACCACGAATCACCGCGTCGCGGCGAGACGTTCGTGACACGGAAGATCACACAGGCCGTGGCGCGCATCCTCGCCGGCAAACAGGACGCCGTTTATCTCGGCAACCTGGACGCCAAGCGGGACTGGGGATACGCGCCGGATTACGTGCGCGCGATGTGGCTGATGATGCAGGAGGCCGAGCCGCTCGATCTCGTTTTCGCAAGCGGGGAGACGCACACGGTGCGCGAGTTCGCCGAGCTCGCGTTCGCGGCGGTGGGCCGCAACTGGGAGAGCCACGTCCGCGTCGATCCCGCCTACCTGCGCCCGACCGAGGTCGATGCGCTCCAGGGTGACTTCAGCAAGGCGCGGCGCCTGCTTGGCTGGGAGCCGTCGGTGTCCTTTCCGGAATTGGTCCGGATCATGGTCGAAGCCGACCTCCGCGCCGAGGGGCTGAAGCCCGAGGAGGTGATGGTACGCCCGACTGGTGGGCCGGCCGTCGCGTCACGGTAACCGGCGGCAACGGATTTCTGGGCCGGCGCCTGGTCGGAATGCTGCGCGAGAAAAAGCCGCTCCAGGTGGCGACTTTCTCGAGCCGCGAGTACGACCTGACGCTGCAAGCTGACGTCGGCCGGCTGCTGGCCGACACGCGACCGGACGTCGTCATCCACCTGGCCGCGCGCGTGGGCGGAATCGGCGCCAACCGCGACAACCCGGGTCGCTTTTTCTACGAGAACGCGATCATGGGCATCGAGCTCATGGAGCAGTCGCGCCGCCAGGGCGTGACCAAGTTCGTCCAGGTCGGGACCGTTTGTGCATACCCGAAATTCACGCCCGTGCCTTTCAAAGAGGACGACCTCTGGAATGGCTACCCGGAAGAGACGAATGCTCCTTACGGCGTCGCCAAGAAAGCGCTGCTGGTGCAGGCGCAGGCGTATCGGGAGCAATACGGATTCGACGCGATCTACGTGCTTCCCGCCAACCTTTACGGGCCGGGTGACAACTTCGACCTCGACTCCTCTCACGTGATCCCGGCCCTGATCCGCAAGTGCGTAGAGGCAAGGGCGCGGGGCGAGCGCGCCATCACGGTCTGGGGAAGCGGCCGCGCCACTCGTGAATTTCTCTACGTGGACGACGCGGCTCGCGGCATCCTCCTGGCGACCGAACGCTACGACCGGCCCGAGCCGGTCAACCTGGGCACCTCCCGAGAGATCTCGATCCGGGAGCTGGTCGAGACCATCGCCCGGCTCACCGGCTTTACGGGTGAGCTGGAGTGGGACGCCGGCAAACCGGACGGGCAGCCGCGGCGCAAGCTCGATGTCGAGAGGGCACGGCGAGCCTTCGGATTCGAGGCTCAAGTCGAGCTCGAGGCCGGCCTCCGCCGGACCATCGACTGGTACGAGTCTTCGCTGACCGCTACTCGGGCGTAGACGCCGCTTCGACTTCCTCGTCGGGCAGCGGATGCGCCGCCCAGCCGTCGTACTGACCGCCGCCCGGCTGGGCCAGGCGGCGGAGCTCGCTCCGCATCGCGGCGATCCGCTCTGAGGTAGGTGCGGCCTTCATGGCCGCCTCCACCACCCACTTCCCGTCTGGCGTGCCGACGGGCGCAGGGAAGGTCACGTAGCCGGCGGCTTCCAGGCCAGGCAGAGCCCGGCGTGCCGCCTGCTCGCCGGAGAAGTAGAGGAAGGCGGTGATCTCGTGGACGGAGTCGAGGTCGGCTCCGGCTTCGCGGAGGCGCTCCAGCGTCGCCTGGTCGCTCACCTCGACGCCGGCGCGGGCCTCGGCTTGCGGGCCGCCGCCCCCGCGCCCGGGCCGGCGGCGGCGCCAGCGCGACCGGCTCGGGCGGGCTGGCTTGCTTTCGCTCAGCGCCGCGGCGGGCGTGAAGGCACCGGGATCTCGACCCCGGCGGGCGTCCGGCCGAGGCCGGCCTGCCCGAGATCCTCGTGCAGGCGCCGCAAGGACTCCCGAACCTTGTCGAGCTCGCGACGCACGCGGTCGAGCCCGCCTTTTAGAGCTCCCATGGGTTGAGCTCCATCCTAACCCCACTCCGCCCTGCCTCTGCCAGAATGCGGGCAGAAGGTCCGTTGAACCCAGCGCTCCTCCAGATCCCGGCGGCTTTCGGCCTCTCCGGCGCCAGCGGGCTCAACGCCACCCTCCCGCTGCTCATCGTGAGCCTCCTCGCACGGCTGCAAATGATCCATTTGACGCGCCCCTATGACGCGCTCCAGTCAGACGTGGCTTTCTACGGCCTGATCGCGCTCGCGGTCCTCGAGTTTGCGGCTGACAAGGTGCCGGCGATTGATTCCATCGCCCACCTGGTGCTCCTTCCCGTCTCGGTCGCCTCAGGGGCGATCCTTTTCGCCTCCCAGACGGGCACCGTCACGGGCGTCAACCCTGGCCTCGTCATCGTCTTGAGCCTGCTCGTGGGCGGCATCACGGCGGGAGGGGTACACACGTCTCGGGCCGCTGTCCGACCTGTTGCAAACCTCGCCCTGCTCGGTCCGCCGATCTCGCTGAGCGAGGATGTCGCCTCGATGCTGCTGGTGCTGGCGGCGCTACTGATGCCCATCCTCGTGCCGGTCTTGTTCCTGCTCTTTCTCTTCCTGGGCTCGCGGCTGGCGCGACGGATCAGGCGCCGGCCG
>VBGR01000061.1:0-67781 GCA_005880695.1 Chloroflexota bacterium | reverse complement strand
GAGTGGGCCGTCGTCTGGCAAGGACCGCGTCAAGTTCGAATACGAAGATATGGAGCGGGAGACGGGCTTCGAACCCGCTACCTCAACCTTGGCAAGGTTGCGCTCTACCGAGTGAGCTACTCCCGCGTCCCGGCCCCCAACTCTACCCAACTTCTCTCGTCGAGTTGAAGCCAAGTATCCTGCTCTGGCTGGAACGGCCCTGCTGCCGTTCAGCTCACGAAAGATGGAGGGTGCGACTCATGGTACGGACCAGATTTCACACGATCGCGAAGCTTGGCCACTTCAATGACATGTTGGCGTGGGCCAAGGAGCTCGACCGGCTCTGCGTCGAGAAGGGCCTGGCCAAGTCCCGCTTTCTAACGCCGGCTTTCGGCGAGGTCAACCATTTCATCGTGGAGTCCGAGTACCCGGACTGGGCGGCCTACGGGCGCGAGAATGAAGCCTTCTTCTCAGACGCCAAGATCATGGCCCACTTCCGCAGCGGGGTCGAACTGTCCGAGACGGGTGAGCTCCCCTGGAGCGAGGCTGAGGAGGAAGCTCCGAATCTGGCCTGACTCCGGAGCGGGTGACGGGAATCGAACCCGTGTAAATAGCTTGGAAGGCTACCGCACTACCACTGTGCTACACCCGCGACGCGCATTGATGTTACTGAGTGGCCCGTGCGGGCTTCGAACCCGCGATCTCCGGCTTGAAAGGCCGGCGTCCTAGTCCACTAGACGAACGGGCCAGAGGGGTTGGGAGGTGGTGGGCGGCGACGGGATCGAACCGCCGACCTCTAGCATGTCAAGCTAGCGCTCTCCCAGCTGAGCTAGCCGCCCGGTTCAGCCGAGCCCCTATTCTAAGCTCGTGCCCTCAGCCATCGGCAGGCCCGCGCGCCGGCGCGAGGATCCCCGGCTGATCACTGGCCGGGGCCGCTATTCGGGCGACATCCGCCTCGACGGCCTGGTCCACCTGGCCGTGGCCAGGTCGCCCCTTCCCCACGCCCGCATCACCAGCATCGACCTCGCTCCCGCCCAGGCGGTGCCCGGCGTGGTTGCCGCCTGGACCGCCGCCGACCTTCCGGACACCGCCCGCGAGTTCGCCGACTGGGTGCCCCGCGGCATGAAGACACGCGCTCGGCCGGTGCTCGCCGCCGAGGAGGTGAACCACGTCGGCGATCCCCTCGCCGTCGTGGTCGCAAGCGACGTCTATACGGCGCGCGACGCGGCCGATGCGGTCTTCGCCGACCTCGATCCGCTGCCCGCGGTGGGAACCGTCGACGCCGCGCTGGCGGACGGGGCGCCGCTGGTCCATGACGATCTCGGCTCCAACGTGATGGGCAGCTCCAAGCGTGCCTACGGCGACATCGAGGCGGCCTTTGCAGGCGACTCGATAGCCATCCGGGAGCGCTTCAAGCTGGCCCGGATCTGCGGCGCCGCCATGGAGCCCCGCGCCGTGACCGCGACCTTCGACGGCAAAAAGCTGACCGTCTGGACCTCGACCCAGCACACCTACGGCGTCCGCGACCGGCTGGCCGACATGCTGGGCCTTGAAAAGGAGCGGGTCGAGGTGCTCGCCGAGGACGTCGGCGGCGGCTTCGGACCGAAAGCCACCTCTTACCCGGAGGAGATCCTGGTCGCGCTCGCCGCGCTGCGGCTCCAAAAGCCGGTCCGCTGGACGGCCACTCGCAGCGAGGACACCACCACGACAGTCCACGCCCACGGCAGCAGCTTCGACCTCGAGCTCGCGGCCGGCCCTGACGGCCGCCTGCGGGGACTGCGCGGCCGCCTCTGGCACGACGTCGGCGCCTATCCCGCCTCGGGCAGCAACCAGCCCAGCCTGATCACCGCGCACATGGTCTCGGCCTACCACCTGCCGGCCATGAAGGTCGACTACGACCTGGTCCTCACCAACACGGCTTCGACCGGCTTCGTGCGCGGCGGAGGCCGCCCGCTCGGCAACTTCGCCATCGAACGCCTGATGGATCGGCTGGCCCGCCGGCTCGACCTCGATCCGGCCGAGATCCGGCGCCGGAACCTGGTCCAGCCGGAGGAGATGCCCTATTCGACCGGGTTGAAGGACGTCATCTATGACGCCGGCGACTACCCCCGCCTGCTGGAGACCGCCCTCGAGCGGGGCGGCTACGGGGAGCTGCGCAAACGCCAGCGGGAACCACGCCAGGGAAAGCTGCTCGGCGTCGGCCTCGCCTGCTGCGTGGAATCGAGCGGCTGGGGCACCGAGCCCGCCCGCCTGCGGGTTGAGAAGGACGGCGGGGCCCACCTCTTCATCGGTTCGACACCGCAGGGCCAGGGGCACCTGACCGCGGCCGCCCAGGTCCTCGCCGACCGGCTGGGCTGGCCGGAAGACCGGATCGAGGTCACCGCCGGCGACACCGGAGCCGTGAGCTGGGGCCAGATGACCGCCGGCAGCCGGACGGCCGTCCAGGTCGGCAATGCCACGGCGCTGGCCGCCGGTTCGGCCCGCCGCTGGCTGCTCGAGCACGCCGCCGAGACCCTGGAGGCGAACCCGGCTGACCTGGTCCTGGAGGACGGCGTCATCAGCGTCAAGGGGACGCCGAGCTCGTCTTTGCCCGCAGCCGACGTGCTGCCCGCCGCCGGCCTGGAAGTCGTCGAGACTTTCGAGCCTGAGCTGGCCAACGCCTACTCGAGCGGCTGCCACCTGGCGGTGGTGGAGGTCGACCCGGAGACCGGCGGCGTCGACATCGTCCGCTACGTGATCGTCCACGACACCGGCCAGGCGATCAACCCGCTGCTGGTCGACGGCCAGCTCCACGGCGGCTACGCCCACGGCCTCGGCTACGCCCTCTTCGAGGAAGCCGTCTACCAGCCCGACGGTGGGTTCCAGAGTGCCAGCTTCCTCGATTACACGATAGCCAGCGCGCCAGAGTTGAGCATCACGCCCGAGCTGGTCTCGCTGGGAACGCCCACCCCCCATAACCCGGAGGGCTTCAAGGGCGCCGGCGAGAGCGGCACCATCCCGGCTCCGGCCGCCATCGCCAATGCCGTCGAGGATGCGATCCGGCAGCTCCGCCCGGAAGCGGTGGTACGCGAGCTGCCGATCACTCCCGCCCGCCTGTTCGAGACCCTGGGCTGACCGGCGAGGCGCTCCCGCCCCCGCCGGCCCCGTCGCTGGCCAGCTGGCGCCGGAACCTGGCCGTGCTCTGGTTCGCTCAGTTCACCGCCATCTTCGGCTTCTCCTTCGCCTTTCCCTTCCTCCCGCTCTACATCAAGTCCCTGGGCGTCGCGGATCCGCACGAGCTGGCCCTCTGGACGGGTGCCGCGGGCGGTGCCTCGGGTTTCGCGCTCGCGCTCCTGAGCCCCGTTTGGGGCCTGCTCGCCGACCGCTATGGACGCAAGCCGATGCTGATCAGAGCAATGGTGGGAGGCGGCGTGACCGTGGGTCTGATGGCCTTCGCCCGGGGTCCGCTCGACCTGGTCTTCCTGCGGCTGCTGCAGGGAGCGTTCTCCGGCACGGTCGCGGCCACGACCACGCTGGTGGCGACCGGCACCCCCCGAGCAAGGGTCGGCTGGGCGATGGGCATCCTGAGCTCGGCGGTCGCGCTGGGCAGCGCGGTGGGCCCGTTCGCCGGCGGCCTGGCGGCAGGGAGGATCGGCCTGCGCAACACCTTCCTGGCGGGCGGACTGCTGCTCCTGCTGGCCGTGGCCCCGGTCATCCTGGCCGTCCGCGAAGCTCCCTTCCAGCGGCCGGCTCGAGGCAGCCTCGGCGTGCTCCCCAGCCTCCGCGCGGCCGGCGGCGGCAGCCTGGCCGCCATCGCCGTCCTGCTCGCAGCGCAGACCCTGCTCCAGCTCGCTTTCAGCGGGGCCCAGTCCGTCATCCCGCTCAAATTGATCGCGATCGTCCCGCGCGACACGGCGACCGTGACCGGGCTCGCCTTCGGCGTTGCGGGAGTCGCCAGCGCCACGGCCGCCGTCCTCTACAGCCGGGTCGCCGCCCGCACCGGCTACCGCCGCCTGGCCGCCGCCACCGCGACCCTCGCCGCCGGCGCGCTGGCGCTGCTGGGGGTGGCGCCAGGCGTCGTGCTGGTCATCCTGGCCACAACGCTCACGGGCTTCTGCTTCGGCACCATCGGTCCAGCCACCTCCGCCATGATCGGCCTCGAGGCCCCGGTGGCTGTCCAGGGCCGCATCTTCGGCCTCAGTGCCAGTGCAACCGCTCTCGGTTTCGCCCTCGGCCCGCTCCTGGGTGGCACGATGGCCGGCGTGGTCAGCGTCTCCGCCGCCCTCTTCACGACCGCCGGGGTCGCGCTTCTCCTCGGCGTCCTGCTGAGCGCCGCCGCTCGGGAACCACAGCGATGAGGCCGCTGCTGGCGATGGCTGCCGTCCTGCTCCTGGCCGGCTGCGGCAATTCGGGAGACACGGGCCAGACGACGAGCTCCGGCAGTCCAACCCCTTCCGCATGCCAGAATCGAGATCGGACCCACCTGATGTCGATGACCTCTCCCCCAGCCCAGACGATCGACCGCGGCAAGAGCTACACGGCCACGCTGCGGACCGCCCGCGGCGACTTCAAGATCACGCTCGACCCGAACGCCGCGCCGGTCACCGTCAACAACTTCGTGTTCCTGGCGCAGCAGCGCTTCTACGACTGCCTGACGTTCCACCGCCGCGTGGAGGGCTTCGTACTCCAGGGCGGCGACCCCAGCGGCGACGGCACCGGCGGGCCCGCATACAAGCTGCCCAACGAGGCCAACCCCGCCCCCTGGAAGACCGGCTCGGTGGGAATGGCTTCCAGCCCGGCCGGCATCAACGGCTCCCAGTTCTTCGTGCTGCTCGGGGACGCGCCGCACCTGGCCGGCGGCGCCTACAACCACTTCGGAGTCGTCAGCCAGGGCATGGAAGTGGCGCAACAGATCCAGATCGGCGACCAGATCCTTGGCATCGACATAACCGTCCAGTGAGGTTCACCGGGCTCCTCCTGCTAGTGCTGGGGTTGCTTGGCGCCTGCGGCTACGCGCCGCCGGCTCCGAAGGGGCAGGCCGTGGTGACGGCGGGCTCGCCGAGCCCGGTCGCGGGCGCGGACGACTTCAACGCCGGGGCGGGCAAGACGCCGGTGACCCTTCCCGACGGCCTCCAGTACATCGACCTCCTCATCGGCGCCGGCCAGATGCCCCAGAAGTGCTCGAACCTGACCATGCACTACACCGGCTGGCTCAGCACCGGGAGCAAGTTCGACTCCAGCCGGGACCGCAACCAGCCCTTCACCTTCGAGATCGGCGCGGGCCAGGTCATCAAGGGCTGGGACGAGGGCATCCAGAGCATGCGGACGGGCGGGAAGCGGAAGCTGACCCTCCCACCGGCACTGGGCTACGGCTCCTCGGCCCAGGGTTCCACGATCCCGGCCAACTCGACGCTGGTGTTCGTGGTCGAGCTGATCAGCGTCCAGCCGGGGCCGAGTCCCGCCGCCGACGGGTCCTGCCCGGTGCCCTCGCCCTCCCCCTCGCCCTAGAAGCCGAACACGTGGGCGACGGGGTTGCCGGTCGAGGCGACGATCACCCAGTAGAGGATTCCGTAGAGGAAGACCCAAACGATGTCGACGAAGTGCCAATAGATGGCGCCGGCGGCGACCCCGACATGGTGCTGGGCGCTGAACTGGCCGCCCAGCGCCCGAGCCAGGACGATGACTAGAAAGATCAGGCCGCCCAACACGTGCAGCCCGTGGAAGCCGGTCATCGTGAAGAAGGCCGTCGCGAACTCGTTTGCGGTGAAGGTGCGGAAAACCTCGGCACGCAGGAACTCGTAGACCTGGCCGATCTCGAACCCAGTGCCCAGGACGATCGTCACCACGAGCCAGCTGATGAACCGGCGCCGGTTGCCCGCCTGGATCGCCAGGTGGCTGATGTGCATCGTCACGCCACTCGATAGCAGGACAACCGTGTTGACCGCCGGCACCGGGATCGGCTCGACCGGTGTGAAACCCCCCGGAGGCCAGTGGGTGTGAGATGAAGCCAGGTAGAAGTAGGTGGCGAAGAGGCTTCCGAAGAACATGATCTCGGAGGCCAGGAAGATGTACATGCCCATCATTCCCGGCGCCAGGCGTGGGTGTTCGGGCGCGCGCTCGCGAGGAAGGGCGGCTACCGCCATCTATTCGCGGTGCGTCTCGACGCCGTGGGCCTCGCCGTGGGCGCCTTCGTCCTCGGCCGGGTAGAGGCGGACGTCCTCCAGCATCCAGCCACCAACGCCGAGCACGAAGAGGAACACGCCGATCACGGCCAGGATGATCCGGACGACCGGTAGCAGCGGCACCGCGGCCAGGCCGGCGAAGAGGAGGCCGGCGCAGACCACGATCGGCCAGTGGCTGGACGGGAAGACGTGGATGCCTAGCTCGTGCGCGCGCTGGCGGAAGTCGACCACGAGCACCGTCTCCTCAACCGGCAGCTCGTCGTCCCATTGGTGGACGCGCATGCGAGAGGAGTCGTGCAGGCGCCAGGTGCGATAGGCGCGGCCGGCCGCCTCAGCGTTGGGCCAGAGGCGGTAAGCGCAGTTCCGGCAGAACCAGCCGAAGCGAGCCGTCCAGAGCCCGCACCGGGGGCAGTCCAGACCGACGGCGGGGTTCAAGACGTCGACGAACTCGACTGTCCTCGCCTTCACTGAAGCCGATTCTACCAAGGCCCATCCTGGCCTCGGCTGGGCCGGCGACGGACTTCAACCCGCCCTTCTAAAATTGCTGCCTGGATGCGTTTCAGCCTCCGCCACGTCATCCTGGCCGCCTGGATCGCGCTTCCCGCCGCGCTGGCCGCCGCCCAACCGGTGTTCGCGGCCGGCGGGACCAGCTGGATCTTCCCGAACCCGGTCTCGCCGAACGGTGAGCGGATCTACCAGCTCTACCAGTGGATCACCATCCCGGCGGTCATCGTCTTCCTGGGGGTTGAGATCGGCCTCCTCTACATCATCTTCAGGTTCCGGCGCCGCGGCCCGGACCACGTGGGGAAGCCGGTGCACGGCAACGTGCCGCTGGAGATCGCCTGGTTCATGGCGCCGACCCTCATCGTGGCGCTGATCGCCACGCTCTCCTTCCTCGAGCTCCAGCAGGACTTCCAGAAGCCCACCGACGCCGAGACCCAGATGAACATCACGGTCACGGGCACCCAGTTCACCTGGTTCTACGACTACCCGGACAACGGCGGCCTGCGAGCTCGCGACACCATGGTCGTGCCCACGGACACCTTCGTCCGGCTGACCTTCGAGTCGACTGACGTGATCCACTCCTGGTGGGTCCCGGCCATCAGCGGGAAAACCGACGCCGTGCCCGGCTACCAGAACTTCAGCTGGCTCAAGATCAGCTCCAGCAAGCTTTCGGACTGCGGCGGCGGCAGCGGCGACCACACCCAAACGGGCTGCAAGTGGCACGGCGAGTGCGCGGAGCTCTGCGGCGTCGGCCACTTCGGGATGCAGATCGACGTCGAAGCCATGCCCCAATCGGACTTTCAGGCCTGGGTGGCGAAGCAGCAGGCGGCGTCCCGCCAGCCCTCGCCGAAGGCCAGTCCGTCACCGAAAGGACCCTGAGGTAGAGTGAGGCCAGAGTTGAAATGGCGACCGTAGCGAAGCCCGCGGCCCCGGTTCTCCCAGCCGAGTACGACCGCACCTTCTGGAGCCCGATCACCAGCTGGCTCACGACCACCGATCACAAGCTGATCGCGCAGATGTACATGTTCACGGGCTTCATGTCGTTCATCGTGGCCGGCATCTTCGCGCTCCTGATGCGCGTCCAGCTCTCGGTTCCGAACAACACCTTCATCGGCGACCACGAGATCTACAACCAGCTGATGTCGGCGCACGGGACCACGATGATCTTCTTCTTCACGATCCCGATGATGACCGGGGTCATGAACTACTTCGTGCCCCTGATGGTGGGCGCGCGCGACATCGCCTTCCCGCGCGTCAACGCGCTCGGTTACTGGCTGATCCCGGTCTCGATCTTCATCTACTACGCGGGCTTTTTCATCCCCAACAACTTCGCCAGCGGCGATCCCAGCCTGGCCAACGCCGGCTGGACCGGTTACCCGCCACTCTCCGACCTGAAGTACAACGGGAGCGTCGGCATCGACCTCTGGTGCGTGAGCATCACCATCCTCGGCCTGAGCTCGATCATGGCCGCGGTCAACTTCCTGACCACGATCCTGGCCCTGCGCGCGCCGGGGATGAAGCTCACGCGGCTGCCCCTTTTCGTATGGGCGTCGATCTCAACCTCGATCCTCTTGTTGATCGCCACGCCATCACTGGCGGCGGGCCTGATCCTCCTTCTGATCGACCGCGAGTTCCACACCAACTTCTTCACGACGGCGGGCCGGCCGGTGCTCTTCCAGCACCTCTTCTGGTTCTACTCGCACCCGGCCGTTTACATCATGATCCTGCCCGGTTTTGGGGTCATTTCGGAGGTCATCCCGGTCTTCAGCCGCAAGGCCATCTTCGGCTACGAGTCGATGGTTCTCGCGCTCTTCGGGATCGTGTTCCTGTCGCTTGGCGTGTGGGCGCACCACATGTTCACGGTTGGCCTCAACATCTACGTCGAGACGCTCTTCATGGCGCTCACGATGGCGATCGCCGTGCCGACCGGCGTGAAGTTCTTCAACTGGATGGGCACAGCGTGGGATGGGGCAATCGAGTTCAAGACGCCGATGAAGTTCGCCTTCGGGTTCCTCGCCACTTTCTTGATCGGCGGCATCACCGGCATCTACCTGGCCGCGGTGCCGGTCGACACGCAGCTCCACCAGTCCTACTACGTCGTCGCACACCTGCACTACGTCCTCTTCGGCGGCAGCGTGTTCACGATCTTCGCCGGCCTCTATTACTGGCTCCCGAAAGTCACCGGCCGGATCCTCAACGAACGGCTCGGCAACTGGAACTTCTGGACGCTGTTCGTCGGCTTCAACGGCACCTTCCTGGTCATGCACACGCTGGGCCTGGACGGCATGCCGCGGCGGATCGCGACTTACGCCCGCCAGGACTGGGCGGCGACCAACTTCGTGATCACCGTCTCGGCGTTCCTGATCGCAGCCTCGGTGCTGATCTTCGTCATCAACGTGCTCTACAGCCGCAAGCGAGGTGAGCTGGCCGGCCCCGATCCTTGGGACGGCAACTCACTGGAGTGGAGCGTCAGCTCGCCGCCTCCGCCCTACAACTTCGAGCGGATCCCCGAAGTCCACAGCCGCGAGCCCTGGAAGGACATGAAGCTGGCGGCCCGCACGGCCCCACCGGCCACGCCGGCCCCCGCTCCCGCCCACTAAGGCGGCTCAGCCGCCGACCAGTCGGGGCCCGGCCTCCTCCGCGCGGACGCGGATCATCCAGTCGAAGAAGATCTTCACGCCCGCGACCAGGAAGCTGATCTTGCCCGCCGCCATGAGCGCGATGCCCGCCAGCGTCTGGTCGGTCAGCGGGTCGACGCCCGCGATCGCCCTCGCCGCCCTGACGTAGTGCTCGTAGTAGGGCTGGTGAGAAAAGATCAGGATCAGCGATACGGTGTCCTGGGGCAGCGTGCCGACGACCAGGTAGACGAGCTTGCCGGCCTCCCGCAGCCGCCACCTGGCAGTTGTCGACGTGGCGATGAGCACCGGCCACCAGAAGAGCGTCCCGCCGGCCATGAAGGTGAGGTGCTCGACGATGTGGAGCGGCTCGGAGGCGAGAGTCGCGTCATAGAGCACGGGCAGGTGCCAGCCAAGCATGAGGACCGCGAAGATGACCTGGGCCGGCAGCGGCTCGGTGATCGTTCGGAGGCCGGGCAGGAGGCGGGTCAGGCGGGCGGCGCTGGCCGGCGTGAGCCCGAGCAGCCAGAGCGGCGGCGCGATCAGCCCGAGCAGGATGTGCTGCACCATGTGGACGCTCTGCAGGCAGCAGTCGCCGATGGCGTCTACCGGCGTCTCCAGGGCGAACCAGGCGACCAGGACGCCCAGGCCGAAGAACGCGCTCTGCAGGCGGCTGCGATCGCGCGCCAGCCACAGGTAGGCGACGGCGAAGGCCGCCAGGCCGATGTAAACCGTGGGGTCGAACGGCCAGGCCAGCCTGGCTAGGTCCGGCACAACTCCTCCGGACGGCCCGGCCTTACTGCCGCTTGTCGGCGGGCTGCTTCCGCGGCCGGCGGGCGGGGCGGACGGGCCGGTCTGCCGGCGGCGTCGCCGCTGTAGCTGTTGCTGTGGTTTCCGAGCTGGGTGGGTGTTCTTTGGCCGGCACGGCGTGTTCCTCAGCATCCATCGCGGCCAGCTCGTTGCGCCGGTTGAGGCGATCGCAGTAGACGACGTAGGCCCCGAGTGCGAAGACCCCGAGGAGGGCGAAGAAGAAGACGACGCTCAGCAGCGCCACGGCATCGAGGTTGGTCGTGGTGTTGACGTCGAGGAGCATCCGAGGAGTAATTATGGCCGCCCTCGGGCCGGGGGCGGCAGCGCCCCGATGAGCCTTCATTAGATAGGCTTCTATGGCATAAACGTCATCGACTTCGTGATCGTGATCGCGGTGCTGATCGCCGCGGGGAACGGTCACCAGCGAGGGTTCTGGCTCTCCCTCGCGCAGTACATGGGGCTTGTGGTCGGGGTCGTCCTGGGGGCCGCCCTGGCGCCGCCGATCGCCGATTTCCTCGGTGTCCAGGCCACGCCCGCAAAGCCGCTCGTGGGCGTGATCCTGCTTTTCGTGTTGGGCAGCGCCGGCTCCAGCCTGGGCTACTGGCTGGGCGAGCCGATCCGCCTCCACATCCTGGCCGCCGCCCGGGTCAGCGAGTTCGACAGCCTGGCCGGAGCGGCCTTCTCGATGGTCGCCGTCCTGGCGGTCAGCTGGTTCCTGGGCTTGAGCTTCTCGAGGGGCCCGAGCCCCACTGTCAGCCGCCTCATCCAGAACTCGACGGCCCTCCGCTACCTGGACCGGCTGGCTCCCCGGCCGCCCGGCTTCCTGGCCGGCGTCGAGCAGGTGCTGGCGGGCGTTTCCTTCCCGGCCACCTTCTCCGGCCTGGAGCCGATCGTTGGGTCCTACCCGCCGCCGGCTTCGGTCGATACGCCGGGCGTCCAGCACGCGGCTCAAGAGACCGTGCTGGTGCGCAGCCGCGGCGTGGGCTGCAGCGGGATCATCACCGGCAGCGGCTACCCGGTCGCTGGGTCTCACATCCTGACCAACGCCCACGTCGTGGCCGGCACCCGCAACACCGAGGTCGTGACCGGAACGGGGTCCTTCGCGGCCACCGTGATCTGGTTCGACCCGAACCGCGACGTGGCGATCTTGAACGTGCAAGGCCTCCGGCTGGCGCCGCTCAAGGAGAGCCCGGCCGAGCGCGGAACGCAGGGGGCGACGATCGGCTACCCGGGCGGCGGACCCGAGGTGACGGGCCCGGCCGTGGTGGACGACCGGGTCACGGCCGAGGGACGCGACATCTACAACCAGAACCTGGTCGACCGCCAGATCTACATCATCGGAGCCAAGGTCGAGCCGGGTAACTCGGGCGGCCCGCTGGTGGACCTCAACGGGGACGTCCTGGGCGTCGTCTTCGCCGCTTCGACGAGCCAGCCCGACCGCGCCTACGCCCTCTCTGACGACGAGGTGTCGGGCGCCATCAGCGGCGCGCTGAACCGGAGCACGGCCGTGGACGTCGGCCAGCGCTGCGCCGTGTGAGACGGACGCACGCGCCTACCCGAACTTAAGATGAGGCTCGGGAGCGAAGGTGGGAGCCGAAACAGGGCACGGAATCTCGAAGCTGCTGGTCGCCGCGGCGATCGTTTATCCGGTCTTTGCCGCGGTCCTGCTCGGCGCGACCGGGCTTTTCGCCTTCCACCTCGACCCGGCAAACGCGGCCCGCGGCGTTGGCAGCCTCGGCTCCCTCGCGATGGTTTCGCCCAGCTGCTCGCAGGCGATGATGGAACCGGCGGGGCGCGTCAGCGAAGGCGAATCGGCCTGCGGCGTGACGCTCGGGTCCCGCCGGCTGTCGATCGACTGCCGCGGCCTGGCGACACTGCCGGCGGAGATCAAGGCGATCAGCTTCGACTCCAGCGGGAACCAGACCCAGGAGCCGGCCACCGTCTCCGCCGGCGGCTGCCGCCTCCAGGCCTCGATGCAGGGAGTCGAGTCCGGCCTCCGCTCGACCGCCCTCGAACCCAAGGACCTGGTCGTGATCGCCGACTTCACGCCGGGCTCGTCCGCCGCGACGGTGTTCATGGACGCCCGCTGCGCCACGGACGCCTGCTTGAGCCTGGCGCTCTGGAACGACGGGACCTTCGCGATCGCCCACTACGGGACAGGTGACAGCAAGTTCTCCAACATCGCCACCGGCAACGCGGCGCTGCGGCGGGGCCAGGCCAACCGGCTGCTGCTCTACCTGCGCGGCCAGACGGTGGTGGCGTACCTGAACGGGAAGCGCCTGGCCACGACCACCACGAGCAAGGCGCTGAGCGAAGGGCTGGTCGCACTCACGATCCGGAACGAGGACTCCAGCCAGGCGGCGGCGTTCGAAGTCCAGCGCCTCTACATCTTCCAAGGGAAATAGGCCTGGAGGGGCGAGGTCAGGAGGGGGGCTCGGGTCCGAGGATCTCCAGGACCGAGTCGGCCAGGGCCTGGCAGCCCTGGACCAGGAGCCGGTCGTCGGTTCGCTCGAGCGGCGAGTGGCTGACCCCGTCGTGGCTCGGAACGAAAAGCATGCCTGCGGGGACGTGCGAAGCCAGGATCTCGGCGTCGTGCCCGGCGCCGCTGTCCAGCAGGCGCCAGGGCCGGCCGCTGCGCTCGCAGACCCGGCTTAGCGCCGCCACGTAGCCCTCGAACATCGCCACCGGGGGCCAGGAGGTCGCCGACCTCACCTCCGCCTGGCAGCCCTCCTCGGCGGCGATCCGCTCGATCTCACCCCGGAGCCTTTGCTCGCCAGCCTTCAGCGACGCGTCGACGGCGGCACGCATCTCCACCTGGAACGTGGCGATGCCCGGCACGACGTTAGGCGCTCCGGGCTCGAAGCTGACCTGCCCGACGTTGGCCACCATCTCGGGATCGATCGCCAGCACCAGCTCACGCAGGCCGGCCATGGCCCGCGCCGCCGCCCGCCCCGCGTCCCGGCGCAGGGCAAAAGGCGTGGTCCCGGCGTGGTTGGCGGCGCCCCGGAAGCTGACCTCGTACCTGTCGATGCCGACTATGGAGCCGACCACCCCAAGCTCGAGTCCTTCGGCCTCCAGCCGCGGACCCTGCTCGACATGGAGCTCGAGGTAACCGGAGACGAGCTCTACCTGGGGGCCCGCGCAGAACCACATCGAACCCGCGAAGCCATGCCCGGTGACGCCCTCCTCGTCGTGGAAACTGGCCACCGCGACGCGGCCGGGCAGGGTTCGCGCGACCTCCAGGGCGGCCAGCACGCCGTAGGCACCGTCGAGACGGCCGCCGGCCGGAACTGTGTCCGTATGGGAGCCGAGCAGCAGCCAGGGGCCCCGACCGGGCGGGTGCCCGAACACGTTGTTGACCTCGTCAAGCCCCGCCTCCAGGCCGGCTTCGCCCATCCGTTCAACCAGCCAGCGGCGCGCCAGCACGTCGGCGTCCGAGCCGGCGATGCGGTCCACGCCACCGTCGGGCCGGCCGCCGATGCCGGCCAGCTCGACCAGGTCATCCAGCAGCCGGTCAGCCGAGACGCGCGGCATCGAAGGGAAGACGGTCGAGGAAGCGCCCATGTGACGGCAGGCCAAGCACCCGGCCCCGATCGTAGACGACCTCGCCCCGCGAGATGGTCGTGCGCACCCGGCCGCGCAGCTCCAGCCCGCTGAAGGGCGAGAACCCGGCGGCCGTGTGCAGCTCGGAATCGGTCAGCGGCCCTCGCGCCGCGGGGTCGAAGAGCACCAGGTCGGCATCGGCGCCGGGGGCAATGCGGCCCTTGCGCGGGTAGAGGCCGAAGACGCGAGCCGGAGCCGTCGAGGTGAGCCTGGCCAGATCGCCGAGGGTGATCCGGTTGGCGTCCACCCCGAACGTGTAGAGGAGTGGCAGCGTCGTCTCCACGCCGGGGATGCCAGGGCTGACCTCACGGAAGTCCACCGAGCTCCCGCGCTGGTCGAGCGAGTAGCCGCAGTGGTCGCTGCCCACGGTCTGGATCTCGCCCCGGGAGACCCGCGCCCAGATGCCGGCCTGCATCTCCTCGTCCCGGATCGGTGGCGTCATCAGGTAGCGGATGGCGTCCCGGCCTCCGTAGACGCTGTCGTCCAGGCACAGGAAATGCGGGCAGGTCTCGGCCACCGCCGCCAGCCCCCGCGCTCGGGCCTCGCTGACCAGGTCGACGGAGAGAGGGTTGGAGAGGTGCACGAAGTAGATCGGGCTGCCGGTGACGCGGCTGAAGAAGAGTCCGCGGCTCACCGCCTCCGATTCGGCGACTGCGGGTCGGGCGGCCGCGTGGTAGGCGAAAGAGGTCAGCCCCGCCGCCGCGAGCTCGCGCCTGCGGCCCTCGATGAGGTCGTCGTTCTCCGCGTGCATCTGGACCAGCAGGCCGGCCGGTCCGGAGCGCTCCATCAGGCGGTGGACCGTGAAGTCGTCGACGTAGAAGACCGTGCCCTTGTAGGTCGTGTAGACCTTGGCGCTGCTGACGCCGCGGTCGACGACGCGCTCCAGCTCGGCTTCCCAGCCGGGGTCCAGGTGCGTGATGTTCAGGTGAAGCGAGTAGTCGACGTGCGTGCGGCCGTCGGCTTCCTCCCGGACCGCGGCCAGTGCCTGCTCGAAGCCCTGGCCCTGGTGCTGGATAGCGAAGTTGATGTACGTGGTGACGCCGCCCGCGGCCGCCGACGCGCTCCCCGTAGTGAAGTCGTCCGCAGTGCGGCCGGTCCCGGTGTCGAGCGCGAAGTGCGTATGGGGGTCGACCAGGCCAGGCAGCACGTAGAGGCCGGTCGCGTCGATCGCGCCGTCGCCGGCAATGCCGGGGCGCACCTCCGCGATCCGGCCGGCCTCCACCAGGATGTCGGCCTCCAGCTCGCCGCCCTCGGTCACGACGGTGCCGCCCCGGATCAGCACGGCTGCTCCTCCCCAGCCTCGCGGGGAAGGCCGGGAGGGGGAGCCTCATCCAGCAAGAAGTCCTGGGCACCCTCCCAGAGCACCAGCCGCCCCAGCTCTGCGAGCCCCTCCCGCCGCTCGATGGTGGCGAAGTGGTTGCCCGCCAGCTGGCCCATCTTGCTGCCGAAGCTGGTCGGACCGTAAGGAAAGAGGATCTCGGTCTCGGAGAGCCCGCCGGGGTAGAGCAGGAGCTCGCCCGGGGCCGGGTAGCTGGTGTGATTCTCGAACCCGACGCCCGCCTCGAGATCGCCGAGCGGCACCCAGCCGGACTCGCCGCTCCAGCGAGCCTGGATTATCTTGGAGCGCAATGGCAGGAGCCGGCGGACCGCCGCGCAGGTCTTGGGCGCGGCCGCCTCTTCCAGGCGAGCCTCGAACGTGAGCGACCCGACGGTGATCCTGAGCACCCCAAGAATCTTCCATGACTGAACCCGGAATCTCCACCCACGTGCTGGACACCATGCGTGGAGCTCCGGCCGCGGGCGTGCCGGTGACGCTCTACCGGCGCGACGGCTCCGACCTCCGCCGGGTCGGCTCCGGCACGACCGGCGACGACGGCCGGATCGCCAACCTGCTGGAGGGTGACCTCTTCCCCGGCTGGTACCAGCTGGTCTTCGATGTCGGCGCCTATTTCGGCAGCCAGCAGCACTTCTTCACGCGCATAGCGCTCGACGTAGCGGTCTCCGAGGCTCGCCATCACCACGTGCCACTGCTGGTCTCGGCCTACAGCTGCACCTCCTACCGTGGAAGTTGAGCGGCTCTTCGAGGGATCCACGCCGCTCGCCCGCAGGCTCCGCGCGGAGGCGCCGTTCGCGTCAGGCGCGGCAATGATCGGGCGAGCTCGAGAGCTGGCCGCCACGCTTAGCGAGGCCGACCAGATCGCAACTCTGAACGCCCATCCGCGAATCGGCGAGGACCCGGCGCGGCTTTCCGCCCTCTCGCTCAACGAGCAGGGAGGCGAGCGCTTGCCCGAGCTCGACCGGCTCAACGCCGAATACGAAGCAAAGTTCGGCTTCCGCTTCGTGATTTTCGTGCAGGGCCGGCCGAAGTCGGAGATCGCGCAGGTGCTGAAGGACCGGATGCGGAACGGCCGTCCGGAAGAGCTCCGGACGGGGCTTGAGGCGGTCGTCGACATCGCTGAGGACCGGCTGCGCTGAAGCGCTCCATCCGCTACGGCAAGGCCGGCATCCGGTGCTACCGCGCTTATGGCGGCGCGAGTCCACTCTTCGGGACCGAGATCACGGTCGAAGTGTTCGGCGAGACGTTCCTGGCGGCGTACACAGAGGGCGATAACCGCAACGTCGTCGCCACCGACACGATGAAGAACTTCGTCTACGCGGCGCTGCTGGACTACAGCGGGGAGACCCACGAGGGCTGGTGCGAGCACGTCGGCCGGCGCTTCCTGGACACCTACCCGGACATGGAATGGCTGCGCATCCGGGAGCGCGACCTCACCTTCGTCGAACAGAGCGACAAGCTTCTCGAGGGGCCCGGGCGGGACTGGCACGGCACGATCGACATGGACATCGGGCGCGACGGCGTCCGCGACCTCCGCGCGGGTGCCGTCGACCTTCGCCTCGTGAAGCTCACGGGCAGCGCCTTCGCCGAGTTCGCCAGGGACGAGTACACGACATTGCCGGAACGCGAGGACCGGCCGCTTTACGTCTACCTGGACGTTCACTGGCGCTACGCGGAGCGCGGACGGCCGGTCTTTCCAGAGGAGGTCAGGTCGGACGTGTGCGCGGTGTTCGACAGCTTCGTCAGCAGGTCGATCCAGCACCTCCTGAACGAGTTCGGGATCCGGCTGTTGGACCGCCACCCGCAGCTCTCCGAGGTCTCCTTCTCGGCGCAGAACCGGCTCTGGGACACCTCCGCGGTCTCCGAGGCCGACCCCCGGCGGCGGGTCTACAGCGACCCCAAGCCGGCCCACGGCCTGATCGGCTTGACGATCAGCCGGTGACCGCCGGTTACTCCGGCACTCCGCTCGGCCAGAAGCTGGGCATCAAGGACGGTTCCAGGGTGGCCGTGCTGGCGGCCGGCGTCGAGCAGCCGCTGGAAGGGCCCTACGACGTGATCGTCTTCTTCGCGACCCACTGGCGCGACGTCGCCTCCGAGCTGCCAGAGCTACGCAAGCTGATGGAGCCCAACGCGCGGCTCTGGATCGGCTGGCCGAAGCGCGGCTCCAAGATCGAGACCGACATCACCGAGAACGTGCTCCGCGACGTCATCCTGCCGAGCGGCCTGGTCGACAACAAGGTGGCCGCGATCGACGGGCGCTGGTCGGGGCTCCAGTTCGTGATCAGGCTGGTGAACCGCTGACGGCGACTGCTTCCGCCTGGCACGCGGAGCACGCCTGGCTGCCCGAGGGCCTACGGCAGAAGGTGCTGATCGAGGCCGAGGGAGACCGCCTCGTCACCATCCGGGCCGGATCGGAGCCGCCGGCGGGCGCCCGCCGCCTGCCCGGCCTGGTGCTGCCAGGCCTCGGCAACGCACACTCCCACGCCTTCCAGCGGGCGCTCCGGGGCCGCTCGGAAACCGGCCTGGGCGACTTCTGGACCTGGCGCGAGCTGATGTACAGCCTGGCCGGGGCGCTTGACCCCGACCTGCTCTTCGACCTCGCCCGCGCCGCCTACGGCGAGATGGCGCTGGCGGGCTACTGCGCCGCGGGCGAGTTCCACTACCTGCACCACGGTCCGGGCGGCAAGCCTTACAGCGATCCCAATGCGATGAGCGAGGCGCTCATCGCCGCCGCTGCAGCTGCGGGCCTCCGGCTCACCCTGCTCGACGCCTGCTACCTGCAGGGCGGGCTCGACGGTCGCTCGCTGGAGGGCGTCCAGCTCCGCTTCGGAGACGGCTCCGCGGCGGCCTGGGCCGAGCGCGTGAGCCGTCTTCGCCGCAGGCCCGGCCTGCGCGTCGGCGCCGCGATTCACAGCGTGCGGGCCGTGGATCCGGCAGGGATGGCCGAGGTGGTCAGCTGGGCTGCCGCCGAGGAGGCGCCGCTGCATGCGCACGTCTCCGAACAGCCGGCCGAGAACCGCGACTCCCTGGTGGCCACGGGGCTGACTCCGGCGGCGTTGCTTGACCAGGCGGGGGCGCTCGGCCGCCGCTTCACCGCCGTCCACGCCACCCACCTGTCGGAGGCCGACATCGCGCTGCTCGGCGGCACCCGGTCCACCGTCTGCCTCTGCCCCACCACCGAGCGGGATCTGGCCGACGGCGTCGGCCCGGCGGCGGCGCTGGCGAGCGCCGGCTCCCCGCTTTGCGTCGGCAGCGACAGCCAGGCCGTCATCGACCCGTTCGAGGAGGCGCGCGCCGTCGAGCTCGACGAGCGGCTGGCCGGCGGCAAGCGCGGGCGCCATCGCACTGAGGACCTGCTGGCGGCGCTCGCCCAGAACGGGATGGCGGCCCTGGGCTGGGATTCGGGCCGCCTCGAGCCCGGCCGCCTGGCCGACTTCGTGCACCTGGGCCTCGACTCGGTCCGGCTGGCCGGCTGGAAGCCGGACGATCTCCCGGCACAGGCGGTCTACGCGGCCACGGGCGCCGACGTCCGCGACCTGGTCGTGGGCGGCCGCGAGATCGTGGCCGACGGGCGCCATCTGGCGCTCGGCGACGTGGCGGCGCTCCTGAATGAAGCCGTCGCCCGGGCCCTCGCGGCTGTTATTTCTGCTTGAGCATGGGCATGTCGACTCGGCGCTGTCTGGCCACCTCGGCAGCTGACTCGTAGCCGGCGTCGGCGTGGCGGACCACGCCCATCCCCGGATCGGTCGTGAGCACGCGCTGCAGCCGGCCGGCGGCCTCCTCGCTGCCGTCCGCCACCACCACCATCCCGGCGTGGATCGAGTAGCCGATGCCGACGCCGCCGCCGTGGTGCACGGAGACCCAATGGGCGCCGGCAGCGACGTTGACCAGGGCGTTCAGGATCGGCCAGTCGGCGATCGCATCGGACCCGTCGGCCATGGCCTCGGTCTCCCGGTAAGGCGAGGCCACGCTGCCGGCGTCGAGGTGGTCGCGCCCGATCACGATCGGCGCCTTCACGCGGCCGGCCCTCACTAGCTCGTTGAACGCCAGGCCCGCGCGGTCGCGTTCGCCGTAGCCAAGCCAGCAGATGCGGGCGGGCAGGCCCTGGAACTGGACGCGCTCCTGGGCCATGCGGATCCAGCGCTGGAGCCGCTCGTTCTCGGGGAAAAGATCGAGCACAGCCTGGTCGGTGGCCCGGATGTCGGCCGGGTCGCCGGACAGCGCGACCCAGCGGAAGGGTCCTTTGCCCTCGCAGAACATCGGTCGGATGAAGGCAGGCACGAAGCCCGGGTAGTCATAGGCGTGCTCGCTGCCGCCCGCCTCGGCGCCCGCCCGCAGGTTGTTGCCGTAGTCGAAGACCACCGCGCCGGCCGCCTTGAACTCGAGCATGGCGCCGACCTGCTCCGCCATCGAGGCCTGCGCCCGGCGCACGTACTCACCCGGGTTGCGCTCCCGGAGCTCCGCCGCCTCCTCCAGAGAAAGGTCCACCGGCACGTAACCGCCGAGTGGGTCGTGCGCCGACGTCTGGTCGGTGACCACGTCCGGCTGGAAACCGCGCCGGCGAAGCTCGACGTGGACGTCGGCGGCATTCCCCGCCAGCCCGACCGAGAGCGCCTCGCCGGCGGCTCGGGCCGCCTCGACCAGCCGCAGCGCCTCGTCCAGGTCGTCTGTCGCGCGGTCCAGGTAGCGGGTTTCCAGCCGCCTTTCGATGCGCGCCCGGTCGACCTCGACCACCAGGGCGACGCCCCCGCTCATGGTCACCGCCAGCGGCTGGGCGCCGCCCATGCCGCCGAGCCCGGCGGTGAGCACGACCCGGCCCTTCAAAGTCCCGCCAAAGTGGCGGCTCGCCAGCTCCGCCAGCGTCTCGAAGGTGCCTTGCAGGATGCCCTGCGTCCCGATGTAGATCCAGGAGCCCGCGGTCATCTGGCCGTACATGGTCAGGCCCGCCCGTTCCAGCTCCCGGAACGTGTCCCAATCTGCCCACTTGGGCACCAGCATGCTGTTCGAGATCAGGACCCTGGGAGCCAGCTCATGGGTCCGGAAGACGGCCACGGGCTTGCCCGACTGGACCAGCAGCGTCTCTACGGAAGCCAGCCTCCGGAGCGACTCGACGATCGCGTCGAAGCACTCCCAGTTCCGGGCCGCCTTGCCCGTCCCGCCGTAGACCACGAGGTCCTCCGGCCGCTCGGCCACCTCCGGGTCGAGGTTGTTCATCAGCATGCGGAGGGCCGCCTCCTGGGGCCAGCCCTGGCAGGAAAGCTCGGTCCCGCGGGCCGCTCGGATCGTGCGCTTCAAGCGGCGACCTCCCCGCCCCTCACGACGGTCGCCGCCAGGTTGACGCCGTAGTGGTAGGCGACGTCGACCTCGCTCCGGCTGTCCAGGACGACGAAGGCAGCTTCGAGCCCCGGCTTCAAGCGCCCGCACCGGTCCTCGCGGCCGATCGCGGCCGCCGCGTTGCGCGTCACCCCCAGCAGCGCCTCCTCCGGCGTCAGCTTCAGGAGCCCACAGCCGAGTGCCACCATCAGCTGCAGGTTCTCCGTGTAAGAGGTGCCCGGATTGAAGTCGGTCGAGAGCGCCAAGCGGACTCCCCGTTCGATCAGCATCCGCGCCGGCGCATAGGGCGCCGCGGTCAGCATCGAGGCGCCCGGCATGAGGACGCCGACGGTGCCCGCGTCGGCCAGGGCGTAGGCGTCGGCCGGCGTCACGTGCTCCAGGTGGTCGGCTGAGGTCGCGCCCATCTCAGCCGCCAGAGCTGCTCCTCCGCCGGGACCCAGCTGCTCGGCGTGGACTTTGAGACCGAGGCCGGCGCTGCGACTCGCTTCCAGCACCCGACGCGACTGCTCGACGTCGAAAGCGCCGTTGGGCTCGCACCAGACGTCGCTGAACTCGGCCAGTTTTCGGGCCGCCGGTATGACGCGTTCACAGACCGCGTCAATCCACGTCGCTGCGTCACTTTCGGGAGGGATGACGTGGGCGGCTAAGAGCGTCGGAACGACGTTTACCGGGTGCTCCAGGGCAGCCGTGATCCGGAGCAATCGCAGCTCCTCGGCTTCGGTCAGGCCGTACCCCGTCTTGGCTTCGACTGTGGTGACGCCGAACCCCAGGAAGCGGTCCAGGCGGGCAAGGGCCAGGGCGGTCAGCTCCTGGTCTCCCGCAGCGCGAGTCGCGGCCACCGTGGTGCGGATGCCGCCCGCCTTGTAGGGCTCTCCCCGCATGCGGGCGCCGAACTCCTCGGCCCGGTCACCGGCGAAGACGAGGTGGGTGTGGCAGTCGACCAGTCCCGGCAGCACCGCCGCACCCTCGGCGTCCAGCTCCGTAGCGCCCCGGGGTGACTTCGCGTCGCGGTCCCTGCCCACCCAGGTGATCCTGCCCTTCTCAGCCACCAAGGCGCCGCCCCGGATCACGCCGAGCGGGCCCTCGCCCAGTTCCTGATCGCAGGTGACGAGCCGGCCGGCGTTGCGCAGGACGAGGCTCATCCGACGGTTCCGATCACGGAGGCGGCCGCCTCGACCACCGCGCCGGAGCGGACCAGCTCGGCCGCCGCCTCCAGCTCCGCCGACGGCGGCCGGTCGGGCCCAGGGCCCGCCACTCGCGTGCGGAGCAGGTCGCGCACGGCGGCAGTGGCCGGCGCCGGTGCGAGGGGCGACCGCAGGTCCAACGCCCGCGCTGCGCAGACCAGCTCCACCGCCAGGATCCGGCTCAAGTTGCCCAGCAGCCCGCGGAGCTTCGTTGCAGCTCCCCAGCCCATCGACACGTGGTCCTCCTGCATGCCCGAGGTCGGGATCGAGTCGACGCTGGCAGGCTGGGCCAGGAGCCGGTTCTCGGCCACCAGGGCGGCCGCCGTGTACTGCGCGATCATCAGGCCCGAGTTGACGCCTGGCTCCTCGGCCAGGAAGGCGGGCAGGCCGGCGTTGCGGTGCGGGTCCAGCAGCCGGTCGACGCGGCGCTCGGCGATCGAACCCACCTCCGCCGAGGCGATGGCCAGAAAGTCGCAAGCAAATCCGAGTGGGGCGCCGTGAAAATTGCCGTTGGACTCGATCCGGCCGTCCGCCAGGACGCTGGGGTTGTCGATCGCGGACGCCAGCTCCCGGGCGGCAACCTCTTCGGCAAAAGCGAGCGTGTCCCTGGCCGCCCCAACGACCTGGGGAGCGCAACGCATCGAGTAGGAGTCCTGGACCGCGTGCTGTGACTCGCGGTGGGAGGCCACGATCGGGGAGCCCGCCAGGAGCCGCGTCAAGTTGCTGGCGCTCGCCGCCTGGCCCGGGTGCGGCCGCAGTTGCTGGATCTCGGCCGCAAAAACGCGGTCGGTCCCGAGCAGCGCCTCGACGCTCAAGGCGGCCGCGACATCGGCCGTCTGGAAGAGCAGGCGCGCGTCCGCGCAGGCGAGGACCAGCAGGCCGAGCATGCCGTCGGTGCCGTTCACCAGCGCCAGACCTTCCTTGGTCTCGAGCCGGAGCGGCCGGACGCCCGCCGCGGCGGGCGCCTCCTGGCCGCGAAGTCTGGCCCCGGCCGGTCCGGTCGCCTCGCCTTCGCCGAGCAGGCAGAGGGCCGCGTGGGCGAGCGGCGCCAGGTCCCCGCTGGCCCCCAGGGAGCCGTGCGCGGGCACGACGGGCGTGACACCCGCATTGAGAAAGGCGGAGACCGCGTCCGCCACCTCCGGCCGCACCCCTGAGAATCCCCTGGCGAGGGTCCGCAGGCGGAGCAGCAGCATCGCCCGCACGATCTCGACGTCGAGCGCCGGCCCCATTCCCGCGGCGTGGGAGCGGATCAGCGCGTGCTGGAGCTCGGAGCGGCGCTCGGGCGGGATCGAAGTGCCGGCCAGCGCGCCGAAGCCGGTCGAGACCCCGTAGACCGGAGCGCTCGAGCGGGCGGCCGCCTCGACCAGGTCTCGGCTCGCCCGCATCGCCTCGCGGGCCGCGGGCGCGATGACCACCCGCGCACCGTGCCGGGCGACGGCGAGCACCTCCTCGGCCCGGAGGCCTTCGGAACCGACCTCCACGACTCGAGACACTGCGCTGAGCGTACTCGGTACGCCTGGCCGGTCAGGTGGTCAGGACGCGAGCCACCGCGAAGAGCAGGAGGACGACCAGGCAGCCGACCGCGGGCCCCAGAACGAAGCGCGCGGAGAAACCTTCCCTGGGCACGGCCATCCGGGTCGTGATGACCGCTGCATCGCTGGGAACGAAGGCCTCGCGCAGCGCCTGCACGAAGGCGGCACAGGTCGGCCAGCGCTCCTCCGGCCGCTTGGCGAGGCCGCGCAGGATCACGGCGTCCACCTCCGGTGGCAAGCCGAGCCGCACCTCCGAGGGCTTGATGGGCGCGTCATGCACCTGGGCGAGGAGCACCTCGGACACGGTGTCGGCCTGAAAGGGCACCACCCCTGTCAGCAGCTCATACGCCACGGTGGCCAGCGCGTACTGGTCGGTGGCCGGCATCGTGCCCTCGTCGAGGATCTGCTCGGGCGCCATGTAGGCAGGCGTGCCGGAAGTCATGCCCTTGCTCGTCGTGCTCGGCGAGCCCAGGAACTTGGCCAGGCCGAAGTCGGCGATGATCGGTGTGCCCTCATCCGTCAGGAGGATGTTGGAGGGCTTCACATCACGGTGCAGGATGCCCTCGGCGTGGGCGTGGTCCAGGGCGCCGGCGAGGCCGCTCAAGAGGGCGAGCGCCTCGGCGACAGGTGGCCGCCCGCGCTCTCGCAGGTGCTGCGCCAGAGTCCCGCCCGGCAGGAAGTCGACGACCATATACGTGAGTTCGCCCGTCTCACCGAAGTCGTGCACGGTGAGCACGTTCGGGTGACGGATGTGAGCGATGGCGCGCGCCTCGCGCCGGAAACGCTCGCGGCTGGCGCCGTGCCCGACGCTCAGGAACTTGATCGCCACCGCGCGGTCGAGCTCGGCGTGCCAGGCGCGCCAGACGACGCCCATGCCGCCGGTCGCCAGCTGGCCCTGCAGCATGTAGGGACCTACCTTCAAACCCGGGTGGATCATCTGATTGGCTCCGAGACGATAACGCCAATCCACCCGGCGATCTTGTGAGATCGCCGTTCTGGAACAAAGCGAACCGTTTCAGCTCAGCGGGCGGGTAGCTCCGCGGGCGTCAGGGTCAGGTTCAGGTACTCGCCACCCCGGATGATGCGGGCCGGGAGGTCCCGGCCGATGATCTCGTCGACCATCAGCCGCTGCAGGTCGCCAGCGCCCTGGATCGGCCGCCCGTCAAGGTCCAGGATGATGTCCCCCACGTGGAGCCCGGCCCGTTCCGCCGGACTTCCGGCCACGACCTCCAGGATCTCAACGCCCGCCTCGCGGTCGAGGACCCTGGCCAGCGCTCGAGGCAGCGGCCGGCGGCCGCCCGCCACGCCCAGGTAGCCGCGGCGGACGCGGCCTGACTGGAGGAGCGAACCGAGGATCTTGAGCGTGGTCGCGTTGATCGGCACCGCCAGCCCGAGGCCCATGCCGGCCACGGCCGTGTTGATGCCGATCAGCCGGGCCCGGCCGTCCGCCAGCGCCCCCCCAGAGTTGCCGGGGTTGAGCGCCGCGTCGGTCTGGATCACGTTCTCGACGATGCGGCTGGCCGAACCCTGGCGGGTCGAGAGCGAGCGGTGCAGCCCGCTCACCACCCCGGCCGTCACCGAGCCTCCATAGCCCATCGGATTGCCGATGGCGACCACCAGCTGCCCGACCTGGAGTCGGTCGGCGTCGCCGAGCACCGCCGGCGCCACCTCGCCCCGGACGCGGATGACGGCCAGGTCCGAGAGCGGGTCGCTGCCGATCACCTCGAAAGCGAGGTCGGACCCGTCGATGAACTCGGCCCGGCCTGCCTTGAAGCCATCGACGACGTGCGCCGAGGTGAGCAGATAACCGTCAGGCGTCACCGAGACGCCAGAGCCACTGCCCCGGCGGCCGCCGCCCGCTGTGAGGCGGAGGCTGGCCACCGACGGCGTGAGCTGCTTGGCGACCGAGACGACGAGCGAGGAGTAGGCGTCCAGCGCTTCAGCCTCGGCGGTCGTACCTCCGATCGGGTCGACGGCCGGGTCGATCACGCCTGCGGTCCCTTGGCGCGCGCCTTCTCGACGCCGGCCAGGGCTTCCTTCAGGTCCTTGAGCCAGTCCGCCTGGTGCTCGGCGACGAGCTTCACGCACCACGCCAGTGCTTCACTTCGCGACCGCGCGACGCCGGAGGCCACCAGAGTGTCGAGCACAGCTCGCCCGGGCTGGCGGAGGCGGGTCATGACGGGTGTGCTGAGGGTGGTGAACAGCTTGCGCATCGGGCCCGCCTGGGCGCCCCAGGAGACCTTGCGCCGGAAGCGCCGCTCGGCTTCGTTGGCGATCTTCATGCGCTGCTCGCGGGTCTCCTCGCGGAAGCGAGTGATGCGGGCCTCGCGGGCAGCGTCGTCCGCCAGGCCTTCGTCGGAAAGGGTGCCGACCACCAGGATCTCGTCCTGGTCGGCTGAAATCTCGGGCGGTCCGGTGAACCACCCGTCGGGGAGGCGCCCGGTGAACCAGGAGACGATGTCGGAGGAAGCTTGCTCTTGCATGAATTACATAATTACACACTCACCCAGATTTCAAACCATGAGCTCAAGGAGCACGACGCGTGGGGCCAGGTTTAAGTTCGGAAAGGCCCTTCCTGACAGGCTCGCGCGCCGCAGCGCGCGGCAGGCGGGCCGAGTGGCCCGCTCCAAATAAGAAAAGATCAGGACCCATTCCAGGCCTCGTACCAGGCGGCGAAGCACCAAGTCAACGAGCTAGATTCGCAGGACCCGGTTTAGGTTCGTAGAGGCCCTTCCTTGCAGGCTCGCGCGCCGCAGCGCGCGGCAGGCGGGCCGAGTGGCCCGCTCCAATAAGAAAAGATCAGCACCCATTCCAGGCCTCGTACCAGGCGGCGAAGCGACAGTCCAAGGGCAGTCCCCAATGCTTGCAACCCTCCTCCCCGCCCGCGTGTTCAACTGCACGAGAGGATGACCTTCGAGCAACTCGTGGACACTTACCAGCACCGCATCTTCGGGTTCGCCCTGAACCTTTGCGGTAACCCGGCCGACGCGGAAGAGATCGCCCAGGAGGCCTTCCTCAGGGCCCACAAGGCGCTTACCGGCTGGGACGAGGAGCGCCGGCAGGAGCTGCAGGCCAGCGCCTGGCTGCATCGGATCGCGCTGAACGTCTTTAGGAACCGCCTGCGGGCGCATCGTGACACGGTGCCGCTCGAGAGCGTCCCAGAGCCGAGTCGCAACGGCCACGCGGAAACGTCCGAGCTGCGCGCGCTGGTCACCGCCCTCCCCCGCCGCTACCGCGAGGCAGTCGTCCTCCACCACGTCCAGGGTTTCCCATACAACGAGATCGCGAACCTGCTGGGCAGGCCGGAAGGGACCGTCAAATCCGACGTCCACCGGGGACTGGCCCTGCTGCGAAAGGAGATCGAGTCATGAATCTGACGGCCGAGCTGCGCAACCTGGGCGACGTCCGCGCGCCCGAGTCCTTGAGGCTGAGCCTGCTGGGAGACGCTTACGCGGAGATCGATAGCGAGATGGGACGGCTGCTGGTCGCTTTCAACGCCGGCGGCATCTCGGCAGTCAACCGAGCCGGCCGGTCCGACGACTTCGAGCTCTGGTTCGGACGCCGGATGGGGCGCCCGCTGAAGCGTGTCGACGCGGTCCCCGAGCACCTCGTCCGCAAGCTCCGGTTCGACCTCCGCGGCCTGACGCCGTTCGAGCGCGACGTGCTGCTCAAGACAGCGCAGATCCCGCGCGGCCAGGTGCGGTCGTACGGCTGGGTGGCCCGCGAGATCGGACGGCCGGCGGCGGTCCGCGCGGTCGGCACCGCGCTCGCCAACAACCCGATCCCGTACTTCATCCCCTGCCACCGTGTGGTCCGCTCGGACGGCGTGATCGGCAACTACGGCATGGGCGGCCCGGAGGCGAAGAAGCAGATCCTGCGCCTCGAAGGCGCCGACCCTGACGCAATCGAGGCCTGGGCGCGGCGCGGCGTGCGCTACCACGGCAGCGACACGACGCACATCTTCTGCTTTCCCACCTGCAGCCACGCTCGGCGTGTGCAGGAGCGTCACCGGGTCGGCTTCGGGTCGGAGCGGGAGGCTTTCGCGGCGGGCTACCGGCCCTGCAAGGTCTGCCGCCCCGCCCTCGCCGCCTAAGCGGAGAGGGCCTCTTCCGATCGTAACGTTGCGCGTCGAACCCGGTTAAAGGAACTTAAAGGCCCTTCCTCATAGGCCCGCGCGCCGCAGCGCGCGGCAGGCGGGCCGAGTGGCCCGCTCCAATAGGGTCAGATCAAGCCGCCCTCATCCCGAAGAAGCGCATAAAGGCCCTTCCTTTTAGGCCCGCGCGCCGCAGCGCGCGGCGGGCGGCGCGAGTGCGCCGCTCCAATTAAATTCAAGCTATGCCCAGACCGCCAGCACCCCAGCTGGCTGAGTACGCGAAGAAGCGGGACTTTAAGAAAACACCCGAGCCTTCGGGCGAGGCGAAAAAGGCCAAGCCGACCAAGCTGCCGCGCTTCGTCGTCCAGCAGCACCACGCCACCCGCCTGCACTGGGATTTCCGGCTCGAGCGCGACGGCGTGCTGGTCTCCTGGGCCGTCCCTCGCGGCATCCCCCCGGACCCGAAGCAGAACCACCTGGCGGTCCACGTGGAAGACCATCCGCTCTCCTACATCGACTTCCACGGCGAGATCCCCGAAGGCAGCTACGGCGCCGGCCGCGTCACGATCTGGGACGAGGGCACCTACGAAACCCTCAAATGGTCCGATCGCGAGGTGATGGTCGTCCTCCACGGCAAGCGGGTGCAAGGTCGCTACGTCCTCTTCCAGACGCGCGGCAAGGACTGGATGATCCACCGCATGGACCCGCCCCAGGATCCCGGCCGCGAGCCCATGCCCGACCGCATCGTCCCCATGACCGCGAAGCTCGCACCCGACCTGCCGCGGGACCAGGAACGCTACGGGTTCGAGTACAAGTGGGACGGCATCAGAGCCGTCGCCTACCTCTCAGGCGGGCGCCTCCGATTGCTGAGCCGGAGCCTGGAGGACGTCACCTTCCGCTACCCCGAGCTGCGGGCCCTGGGCGAGGCCGTCGGCGCGCAGGAGATGATCCTCGACGGCGAGGTCATCGCCGTGAACGAGAAGGGCCGGCCGAGCTTCGAGCGCCTCCAGGAGCGGATGGGCCTCGTCAACGAGCGCGACATCAAGCGAAAGATGCAGACCGTCCCGGTCGCCTACGTGATCTTCGACCTCCTCTTTTTGGACGGCCACCCGACGATGCCGCTCGCCTACACGGAGCGCCGCCGTCTGCTGGAAGGGCTGCAGCTGAAAGGGAAGTTCTGGCAGGTCCCGCCTTACCAGGCAGGCGAGGGCGAGACCATGCGAGAGGCCAGCCGCAAGCTGGAGATGGAGGGGATCATGGCAAAGCGGCTCGACAGCGCCTACCACCCCGCCCGCCGCTCCGACGCCTGGCTCAAGATCAAGAACCACCTCCGCCAGGAGGTCGTCATCGGGGGCTGGTTGCCGGGTGAGGGCCACCGCGAGGGGCGGATCGGGTCGCTGCTGATCGGCTATCACCGAAACGGGGACCTCGTCTACGCGGGCAAGGTCGGGACCGGCTTCACCGATCGCATGCTGGAGGAGCTCGAGGCCAAGCTCAGGCCGCTGCGCCGCGACTCCTCGCCCTTCACAACCGCCGAGCCGCCACCGCCGAAGGGCGCCATCTTCAGCGAGCCGGAGCTGGTCGGGGAGGTGGAGTTCACCGAGTGGACTCGCACCGGGCAGATGCGACATCCCTCCTTCAAGGGCCTGCGCAACGACAAGCCGGCCAAGGACGTGGTTCGCGAACAATACATCGCCAGCAGATAATTCTCTGTTAGCAGCGATGTCAGATTGGAATTGGGCGAAGCGTCGCGACCAGGCCATCGTGATCCTCGCCGGCCTGGTTCTCCTGGGGACGCTCCTCTGGGTCCTGGGCCACATCATGCGGCCGATCGTGATCGTGCTGCTCGCCGTCGTCATCGCATACGCCCTGGAGCCGGTTCTGTCCCGGTTGGAGCGCTTCATGCCGCGGGTTGTGGCGGCCCTCTTGAGCTACATCATCGGGGCCCTCGTCGTAGGCGGCCTGGCCTACTTCCTGCTAGCACCGCTCGTCTTCCAGTCGCACGAGCTCTTCGTCCGCCTGCCCACGTATTTCGAACGCTCCGACCAATGGCTCAATGCCCAGGCGGCGTCGGTCGGCATCCAGCTGCCGCCGCCCAACCAGGCGCAAGGCACGGTCTTCAGCTATGTCGGCAGCGGCTTGCGCGAGATCGTGCTGCAGGCCATCTCGGTGGTGGCGGTCGCTGCCCGCGCCCTGGTTGACGTGGCGCTGATCCTGCTGCTCGCCTACTGGTTCATGGTGGACGGCAAGCGCATCCGCGACGCCTTCGGCTATCTGGTGCCTGGCGAGCAGCGCCAGCGCGTGCAGTTCTTAGAAGAGACCATCAGCCAGGTCCTTGGCGGCTACATCCGCGGCCAGCTGACGATGGCTCTGATCATCGCCGTGATCTCCGGCGTCGGCTGCTGGTTGCTCGGCGTGCCTTACCCGATAGTCATCGCGGTTCTCGCCTTTTTCTTTGAGCTGGTCCCGATGGTCGGCCCCATCCTGGCCGCCCTGCCCGCGCTCCTCATCGCCGCTTTCCAGCCCTTCCCACTGGTGGTCTGGGTGCTGATCTTCTTCCTGGCGACGCAGTTCGTCGAGAACAACATCCTGGCGCCTCGCATCAGCGGCGGCGCGGTGGGGCTGCACCCCGTGGCTGCGATCCTGGCGCTGGTCATCGGATCCGACCTGGGCGGAATCATCGGCGCGCTTTTCGCGCTCCCCGCGGCATCCGCCGCGAGTGTCCTGATCTCGGCGGGGCTCAAGAGCTGGCGGGGCGAGCCGGTGATCGTCAAGCGGGGCGGCCTCACCTTCCGGATGCCGCGCCGCAAACGCGAGCCCGTAGCCCCGTAGGGCCCTGCTGACGCCAAACGCGCGAAATCAGGGAGGTCGAAGCGCGCGGCTGACGCCAAACGTGCGGAACGGCGGCCGAGGGCCCCCCAATGGCCCCCGCCCCCGCTGGACACGCCGCAGCGAGGGCAAGGGGGTTGGGTGTGGAAGTCCTAGGTAGTCGTGACGGCGGGCCTCAGGAAGCGCCGCGCCAGGGGCGGCAGCAGGACCAGAACGGCAGCGGTGGCGAGGAACAGGTCGGCGGCGCTCCAGAGGCCGAAGTCCCGGACCATCGGCACGTCCGACACCGCCAGCACCCCGAACCCGAGACCCAGCGCCAGCGCCGAGGCGACGATGGCCGGGCCGACGCGGGTCGAAGCAAGAGCCGCGGCTGCGGCGGCCGTCGCCCCGGCCTTCAGCTCCGCGGCGTAGCGAGCGAGCCAGAGCACACTGAACTCGGTCGCGAAGGCCACCACCACCCCGGCCAGCAGGATCGTGATCGGGCTCGCGGGCTGGTGGCTCAGGTAGAGCGTGCCGGTCGCCCAGCCCGCCGCGGCGAAGGCAGGCACCACGGCCAGCAGCGCGGTCAGTGGCCGGCGATAGGCGATGCCCACCACCAGCAGGACCAACCCCAGCGCGAGCAGGTTCAGCCGGAGCTCGTCGGCGCGAAGCTGGGCTAGGGAATCGGAGGCCACGACCGAGAGACCAGCCGGGTAGGCACGGTAGCCGGGCGGCGGCTTGTCCACGCCGCGCAGACCCGCAACCAGGCGGCCGTCCTCCTGGACCGATGTGAAGCGCGTCAGCGCGAAGACAGATCTGGAAGCCCCGGTCTTGGTGTCGAGGACGGCGCCCGTGAAGTAGGGCGGGAGCCGCTGGAGGATCTGCTCGGTCAGGTTGCGGTCGGGGAGGTTGCCCTGGTTGAAAGCCTTGAGGAAGCTCGCCAGGCTCGTTTCCGGCTTGATCGCCGACCCGTCCGCCTTGACCGCCTGGCCGGTCGCGTTGTCGAGCCAGGCGATCGCCTCGGGCGAGGCCACCGCCGGCCCCAGCAGGACCAGGTCCAGCTCCCCGGCCAGGCCGACGCTGCGGCGGACGTAGTCGGCGTCGGCGACCGCGGCGCTGCCTGCCGGCATCAGCTTGATCGGGTCGGTCTCGACCTGGACGGCCGGGAGCGCGGCCCAACCGAGGGCGCCGGCCAGCAGCAAGGGGAGGACGAGCGGCAGCGGCGCCCGGCCGAGCCGCGCCAGCAGCGGCCAGCTCGGCTTGGGAGTGGGCCTGGCCAGGAATCGGCGCAGCTCGCTCGAGAGAACCAGGGCGAAGAGCGGGATCCCGACCAGCACACCGGCCAGGTAGGCCATGACCACGCCGATGGCCAGGAAGAGCGCGAACTGGCGAACCAGCGGGATCGGTGAGAGGGCGAACGCGAGCACGCCGACGATGGTCGCCAGCGCCGCGATCGCGGTCGGCGGTAGGATCGCCGCCGCCGTCCGGGTGACCCGGCCCACCGGCCCGCCTTCCTCGTCGGCGAGGCGGTTCAAAGCCTGCAGGGTGTAGTCAGTCGAGAGGCCGAGCACGATCGGAAGAACGGCCAGTGTGGCGGGCGTGAAGGGCAGCCGGAGGAGTCCCGCCGCGCCCGCCGTCCAGAAGGCGGCCAGCGCCGCCAGCGGGACGACCAGCAGCCGGAGCGGCACCCGCAGCACGAGGAAGCTGACGGCCAGCATGACCAGCAGGGTCACGGGCAGGAGGCGGAGTAGAGCCACCTGGACCGCGTCCGCCAGCGAAGCGGCCAGCACCGGCGACCCGGAGGCGGTCAGCTTGAGGTCGGAGAGGTCGCCACTGGTGGAGAGGCCGGCGGCACTCGAGGTGGTGGGCGTCGGGGCGCCCGGCGGGGCGCTGGGGGTGGCAGCCCTGGCGGCCGCCGGCTTGTGGCGGGCCTTGTCGACGCGGGCCAGCACCGCGCGGACCTGCGAGAGCGTGGCGTGCCGGTCCAGCCGGACCGTGATCAAGGCGTGCCTTGGGTCGGGCAGCGCCCAGGTCCAGTAGGGCCGGGTCGTGGCGCCGCCCGGCTCGAGCAGGACCTCGCCGATGAAAGCCGGGTTGTTGAGGGCAGGCAGGCCGAGCGTCGGATACTGCGCCGCCAGCCGTTGAGCACAGGCCCGAGCGGCGGTGTCGAAGGCGGCCTGGCCGGCTTTGGCCTGGTCGGTCTGGGACTTTCCCTGCGCCGCGGCGTCCTTCACGGCCTGGGCCTGGGCGGTCTGGGCCTCGACCGCGCAGGTCTCCAGCCCCCGCTTGGTGACCTCCAGCGCCAGCTCGTTGACCACGGTGCCCGGTCCGTAGACCTTCTTCACGCCGGGCCTGCCGGCGATGTCGCCCTCGAGAGCCGCCAGCCCGATGAAATGGTCGCCTGTCAGGAGGTCCTTGCCCGGCTGGGCCTCGACCTCGATCACCAGCGGGTCGGCGCCGAAGCTGTTGGCGAAGAGAACCTGGTCGGCGAACGCGGGCGAGCCGGGGTCGGCGAGCAGGTCGACGCTGGCGTCGGTCTGCAGGCCCTGCAGGCCCAGCGGCTTGTAGGTGACAAAGCCCAGCGCCAGCACAGCGGTGAGCACGGCCGCGATGGCAAGGACGGCTGCGGGCCGGCGGGTAAGGGTCGCGATGGTGAAGCTCCGGTTACCCGCGGGACGGCGGGCGCGCGCCGCTATCTCCACCCCGTCAGCACTTGCCTACGAGCGCCAGCAGCGGGTCGCAGCTGGGCGACGGCGACGGCGTGGGCGAAGACGATGGCGAAGACGACGGTGATGGCGTGGGCGAGTCCGGGCTCGCGGCGCCCGGCGAAGAAGGCGAGCCTGACGAAGGCTGCGGGGACGCGCTCGATTTGCGGTCCGGGTTGGCGCCGTTGCCGCAATCGGGATTCCGCGGGTTGTTGAGGCTGTCGCAGGCGGAGTCGAAGACAGCGAACTGCCGCAGGTAGTTGCCGTTGGCGTCGCGCTGGTGGATGGCACTTTCGCCCTCCGTACCGAGGACCGAGATGCCCTGCTGGAAGAGGGCCAGGTTGGGCGCCATGTAGCCATGCAGCGTGTCGAAGGTGACGTTCAAGCGACCCACCAGCGGGTCGAGCATGACGACCGTCTGGTGCAGGTTCTGCTCGTTGCCGTCGAGCGTCGCGTTGAAGTCTGCCATCAGGTCGGCCAGGTGGTGGATCAAGCCGAGGAGCGCGAGCTGCTGGCTGTCGATCGTGGCGTTCACGTCGTTGGCGTTCTGGATCAGCTCGCCGAGGTTCTGGCGGCTCTGGTCGAGCCGGTCGCTGGTGATCGAGAGGTTGACGATGATGCCGTCCAGGGAACCATCGTGCGCCTGGATGGTTGAAAGCCCGCCCCGGGACTCCCGGGAGAGGCCGTTCAGGTTGTCGAGCAAGTCGGCGATGTCGCCCTGCCGGCCCTCCACGCTCCCGCCGCCCTGCTGGATCACGGTCTGGAGCCTGGCCCTGGTCTGCGGGTCGAGCGCAGAGAGGAACTGGTCGAAGTCGACAGGCGTGATGGTGTCCGTGCTGGGGATGGTCGTCCCGCTCTTGATGGTCTCGGCACCCGACACCGGCTGCAGCTCGACGTACTTCTGCGCCAGCAACGTCGAGTAGCGGATGCGGGCGATGGTGCCCTTGTGCACCGGTGTGTACTGCTGGCTCAGCCGCATCGTGACGCGCGCCTGGCTGCCGTCGGCCGTCACGTCGGTGACCTGGCCGACAGGATGGCCGGCGATGACCACGTCGGCCCCCTTGATGAGGCCGTTGGCGTCCTTGAAGTTGGCTTGCAGCGTGTAGTCCTGGCCCGGCGGCCAGAGGCTCAGGTTGAAGGGGAGGCCGAAGTTGACGTTGATGGCGGCGGCGAGCAGCAGCAGGGCCGCCAGGCCGCCCAAAAAGACAAACCCGCCCCGCCGCTGGGCGGCCGCCTCCCGGCGCGCGCGAACCGTGCCGCTAGCCGCCAAGGAGCAGCTCCACCAAGGCCTGGTCGCTGATGCCGGCGGCCCGCTTGGGAGCCGGCTCGGTCGTGGGAGCGGGAGAGGGGGCGCTGCCCGGAGCAGCCGGTCCGGCCGCACTGCCCGGCGGCACGGGGGCGGGATCGTGGCAGCTGTTGGCGGGATCGGCGGCCGCCGTGCACTGGCCGCTCAGCGCCAGCACCCGGACGTAGTGGCCGTTGGCGTCCTTGCCGCCCGTCACGGACTCGCCTTCGACGACGGCAGTGAGCAGGTTCGGCAGGCTGGGCCGGATCCCGTTGATGACTGTGTCGGTGGTCCCGATGTAGTTGGTCAGCCGGCTCGCGGTTACCGGCGCCCGGCTGAGAACCAGCGCCAGGTTGCCCTCGTTGCCGGCCATCGCGATGTCGAGCTGCTGGAGCACGGCTGCTGTCTCGTCGATGGAGGCCGTGATCGAGTCCTCGACCTGGACCAGCGCCGCCAGCGTGCGGTTGGTGTCGGCGATGTTCTGGGAGATGGGCGCTTTCTGCACCTCGCTGTTGAGCTGCTCGCTGGAATCGAAGAAGAGCTTGGTGTCAGCATCGCGCTCTTTCAGGATCGCGGTCACCTTGTCGAGGTTGGCAGAGGAGTTGCCGAGGTGCTGGAGGGCTGAGTTCATGTCATCGCCGCGCCCCTGTGACGCGTTCCCGAGCTCGACGAAAATCACCTGCAGGTTGTTGCGCACGTCCGGCTGGAGCGCGTTCAGCACCTGGTCGAAGTCGGTGGTGACGTGACTGCGCGAAAGCGGGATGACGCTGCCGTCATGGATGCTGCCCTTGGAGCCCGAAGCAAGTTGCACGAACTTCGGACCGAGCAGGCCGTGCGGCTCGATGGTGGCCGTCGCGTCGGAGTGCAGCTGATTCACGTACTGGGGCTGGATGGCGGCGTGGATCCGCGAGCTGGAGCCCTTGTACTCGATTTGCTCGACCTCACCCACCCGGATCCCGGCCAGCTCAACGCCCGCGCCCGGGTTCATGACGCCAAAGGGCGTGGACTCGATGACCAGGTGCGCGCTGCGATTCCAGGGGAACTGGATGGGAACGAAGCTCACGACGGCGATGGCCGCCGACCCGAAGATCAGCAGCGCTCCGATCACACGCTTCAGGTGCGGGCTGGCGGTCCTCATGGGGTCGGCGTGCCTCCCGCGCAAGAGAGCTGCGCCGGGTGCAGCGAACCGGTCGTGGCCTGGCCCGGCAAGTTGATCGTCGTGTAGACGCGCAGCTCATACCCGGCGCCGTCCTGCGAGTTGTGCGGGTACTTGTAGCCGGTCGAGGATCGAAGCCCCGCGATGGCGTCGATGATGTTGCTGTAGCACATGTTCACGTCAGCCAGGACGGGGTCGCTGGTGGACGACAGCTCGCGCAGCCGCGCCTGCAGGGCGGGCATTTCCTTTAGCAACTGGTTCAGGTCCTGCTCGTGGCCACCGAGCCCGGCGTTGATGCGGCCGAGCGCCTCGTTCGCGTAGACGATCTCGGCCTGGATCGCGGCCTCGTGCGCGGCCAGCGCCTGCAGCAGGTCGGCACCCTGCGCGATGTCGGCGCGGAAGCTCTGGTCCTCCGCGGCCATCTGCTGCGTGATGATGTCGAACTCGACGGTGAGCTGATCCAGCACCTGCTGCTCACTGTCCAGGTTCGCGGTCACGTCAGCGGTCTGGGCGCTGATCGCGGGCAGCTCGCTCAAGACCTTGTTCACGTCCTGGCCCCGGCCCTGGAGCATCTTGCCGCCCTCCAGCGTCGCCGTCTTGATCTTGGCCCGGGTGTTGGGGTCGAAGATGTCCATGACCTGGCTCAGGTCAACCGGCGCCGCCGTGTTCTCGATCGGGATGCTGCCGCCGGAGCGGATCGGCGTGTTGCCGTCGGCGCCGGGCGCCACGTCGATGAACATGTTGCCGAGGAACCCCTTCGGCCGGATCTGGAGGTGGGTGCCCTGCCGGAACGGCGCGTACTTGTGGTCGACCTGCATCGTGATCAGCGCGCCGCCGGAGCGATCGCTCTCGGGCGCGACCGCCACCTGGGTGACCTTGCCCACGACCACGCCGCTCACCACCACGTCGTTGCCCGGAGTGACGCCCTCGGCGCTCACGAAGTGGCCGGTAACGCTGTAGGTCTGGTTGCCGCCGACGCCGAAGAAGACAGCCCCGAAGGAGGTCAACAACAGTCCCACTGTCGCAACCAGGAGTTTTGTCATGTGGCGACCCTCCACGCCCGGGGCTTAGAGATGCGCCGCAGATCCGCCATCGGAGCGCGGTGGGTCGTCACTTGCTGCAGACGCCTCCTACGAGGATGCAGAGCGGGTCGGCGCTCGGCGGCGGCGGGGCGCCAGGTGCCGACGGCTGACCCGGCAAGCCGGGAAGCGCCGGCAGCGCGGGCGGCGAGCCGGCGGATGGCGGCTTGACCGTGTTCGGCCCCGTGATGTTGGTGATCCGGAAGGAGTAGCCGTTCACATCGTGCTGGGCAAAGGCTGAGATCCACTCCTGCGCCAGCGAGAGCGACTCCGCCTGGGTCACGGTCAGCTGGTCGTTCGGGTAGTTGACCTGGCCCTGGAGGACGGCGGGGATGAGCTGGTCGACCTGGCTGTTGGTGAGCGAGAGCGTGTGCTGGTTGGCTGCGATCGTGCCGGGCGCCATCTCGAGGCTCTGGCGGTCGGCCGGCGTCACGCCGTTGAAAGCCGAGTCCAGGGAGCCGAAGAACTGATTCGAGTTCTGGAGGGCCCCCGCCAGCTGCTGGTCGCGGGCCGCGATGCCGCCGAAGAAGACGTTGCCCTGGTCGACGATGATCCCCAGCTGGTCCTGCTCGTCGGCCAGCGCCTGGAGAATGATGTTGAGGTCGTCCAGGATCCGCGCCAGCTCGGCTTGCCGGCGGTCGCCGAGCTGCGCCAGGGGCCGGAAGTTGCTGACCACCTGGTCCACCTGGGGGATGCTCGTGTTGACGTCGCCGGAGCGGTTGTCGAGTGCCACGCCCAGCTCCTGCAGTGACTGCGAGAACGCAGCGCGGGTGGGCGGATCCATGTTGTTCAGGACCGAGTCGACCTCGACCGCCTCGCCCGTCTGGGCCTTCGGGATCGTCTCGCCCTCGTTCAGGTAGGGCGCGTTCGAGCCAGGCTTGCGGTTCAGCTGGACGAGCTGGGTGCCCAGCAGGCTCTTGGGCCGGACCACGGCCTGGGTGTCGCGGCGGACCCGGATTCCCGGGTCAAGCAGCATCGTCACCAGCGTGGTGCCGTCGGGGGCCGGGTCGACAGCGACGACGTGCCCGGCCTTGACGCCGGCGATGCGCACCTCGTCCTGGGTGACCAGGCCTTCGGCCAGCGCGAAGTTGGCCTTGATGCGGGTCCCGCTGCTGCCCGGCCGCTCCAGGCCCATGTTGAAGGCCAGGTAGAAGAGCCCGAGCAGGCAGAGCCCGGTGAAAGCGGCGATGACGCCGATGTTGATGGCGCTGCGGCTCCTCATGGTCCGACGCTCGCCTGGAAGCAGGGCGTGTTCGGGGCCACGCCGGGAGGGGTCGGCGGGAAGGGACCGCCGACGCAGTAGACGCGCCAGTAGTGATTGCCCTGGGAGTCCGTCGCGCTGAAGGCGGAGGCCAGCCGGTCGAACGTGGCGTCGATGTCGGGGATGGTCGGCTGGAGGTCGGCGAACATCGTGGTGCCCGAGTCCAGGTAGTGGTTGGTGACATCGAGTGTCTGGGGCGCCTCGGCCAGGGCCGCGTTCAGGTCCTGGCCGCCACCGCCGCTCAGCGCCTGGTCGAAGATCGCCATGACGCGGGCGTCTTCCCGGAAAGTGCCTTGTAGGTCGGCCTCCTTCTGGTAGAGCGCCACCATCAGCCGGTCCCAGTCCTGGATCAGGGCGCGGAACTCGGTCCGGTAGGCGGCCAGGGTCTCCAGGATCTTGCCCAGGCTGATGATCAGCTGGTTCAGGTGGTCGGAGTTGCTGGCCAGGCTCCCCGTGATGGTGTCGATGGCCGACGCCAGCACTTTCAGGTCGCCGGCCTGCGTGTTGAGGTCGCCGCCCCGCCCGGACAGCGACTGGCCCAGGGAGTTGATGACAAGCACCAGGCGGCTGCGCACGTCCGGCGTGAGCGCGTCCAGGACCTGGGCCAGCTCGACCGGGGTCAGCGTGTTTGAGATCGGGATCGTCGCGTAGTCCTTCAGGGCGCGCGTTCCCTCGCCCTTCGTCAGCTCCACGTACGTCTCGCCGAGCAGGTTCTTGGCTTTGATGACGGCGCGCGCCTGGTCGCGGATCGGTCCGTACTGGGTGTGAATGGCGAGCAGCGCGTCGACGCCCTGCTTGGTCGGGCTGAGCGAATCGACACGGCCGACCCGGACGCCGGCGATGGTGACGTCGTCGCCGTTCACCAGCTGCGAGCCGCTCGCGAACACCGCGTGCACGTGGTAGACCTGGGCCAGGAAGAACTCCCCGCCCATCTGCCGGCCGAGGAAGCCAAGGACGAAGACCGCGGCGGCCACGTAGCCGAGGAAGATCGGGAGGTTGCGCCGGCCCCTCATGCCTTGCCTCCACTCAAAAGGAAGGCGTAGAGGTCCTGGTCGCTGACCCCGGCCGTGGGCGGCCCGGGCGTGGCGCTGCTGCTCTTGCCGACCAGCACGGAGATCCGGGTGGCGTAGCCGTTGGCGTCCTTGCCGCCGAAGATGACTGTCGTTTGGGGGATCGCCTGGAGCGTGGTCGGCATGTTCTGGAGGACCACGTCTGTGCCCCTCATGAGGTCGGTCATCATCAGGTCCGTGCGGTGGACCAGGACCGGCGACTGGTGGACCAGGTCCGCCAGGTTGCCCTCGGTCCCGCTCAGCGCGGTGTCGGTGCGCGTCAGGGCGGCGTTGGTCTGGGCGAGCGCCCGCTTCAGCTCGGCGTCATCGTTGGCCAGCGTGGCGAGCAGGGTGTCGGTGTTCTTGATCAGCTGACCGAGCTGGTTGCGACGGTCGCTCTGGGCCAGCTCGGACGTCACGCCGTCGAGCGCCACGATCACCTTCTCCAGCTCCTGGTCGCGCTGCTGCAGCGTGCCAGCGATGTCACGCAGGTCGTTCATGTCCTGCGTTCCGTAGACGAACGTGTCATTGAGCTGGGTGCCGTGGCCGCCCAGGCCGCCGCCGAGCTCGACGATCACCGTTTGGAGCTTCGCGCGGGTGGGCTCGTCGAACGTGTTGATCACGTCCTGGAGGTCGGTCGAGATGGCGGTGCTGGAAGCGCGGATGCTCGACCCGGAGCGGAGCCCGTCACCGTGGCTGCCCGGAATCAGGTCGAGGTACTTCTCGCCCAGCAGGCTCTTCGGCCGGAGCGTGACGCGGGCGTCGGAGAAGACAGGCGCGTGGGCCGGATCGAGGGAGACCTGGACGAGCACCTTGTCCCCGCTCAGCTGGAGGCTGTCGACGCTGCCCGCGCGAGCGCCCGCGATCAGCACGTCGCTGCCTGGATAGAGACCATCCGCGTTTTCGAGCGGCACGTAAAGGTTGTAGTTCTGGATCGGCACCAGACCGTGGTAGGAGAAGAGGGCGACCGCCACGACGCCGCCAAAGGCGAGGAGCCACTTGGCGTGCGCGACAGCGCTCAGGAACATATCCACTTCAGTCCATTCCCAGCGGCCCGGCGACCGCGCCTTTGATGAACTGCTGCGTGAACTCCTTGGGCGAGTTCTTGATCTCCTCCTTGGAGCCCTGGTCGACGACCTTGCCGCCGTGCAGGAGCACGATGTAGTCGGCGATCTCGAAGACCGCCTTGATGTCGTGGCTGATCACGACAGCCGTCGACTTGTACTTGCGCTGGATCTCCTTGATCAGGTCGCAGAGCAGCGCCGTGCGGACGGGATCCAGGCCCGAGTCTGGCTCGTCGAAAAGCAGGATCTTGGGCTCCATCACGAGCGCTCTGGCAAACCCGGCGCGTTTGCGCATACCACCGGAGAGCTCGCCCGGCATCTTCTTTTCGGAGCCGGCCAGGCCGACCTCCTTCAAGCGATCCATGACCACGTCACGGATCTCCTTCTCGCCTTTTCTGGTGTGCTGGCGAAGCGGGAAGGCGACGTTATCGAAGAGGCTCATGGAGGAGAAGAGGGCGCCGTCCTGGAAGAGCATCCCGATGTTCCGGCGCAGCTCCAGCAGCTGCTCTTCGTTGAGGTCGGGCACGCTCCTGCCGCCCACCAGGACGTCCCCCTGGTCGGGCAGGAGCAGGCCGACGATGTGGCGCAGGAGCACGCTCTTGCCGGTGCCGGACGGTCCCATCACGACCGAGATCTCGCCCTCCGGCATGCTGCAGGAAACGCCGTCCAGGACCGTGTGGTCGCCGAAGGCCTTGATCACCTCCTGGCACTCGATGATCGCGTGCCCGTTCTGGGTGGCGCCTCTGGTTGACTGCGGTTCGACGGCTTTGTACAGCTGGCTCATTCGTTACGCCTCATGTCGGGATTGGAAGGTTCGGGGTGTGTCCCCAAAACAAGTTGGTCAGGACCGCGTTAACGACTGTTGTCAGCAGCAGGCTGACGGCCATCGTCTTGGCGACCGCGCGGCCGATGCCGACCGCGCCACCCGTCACGTTGTAGCCGTAATAGACTCCCACCGCGATCACGAGGAGGGCGAAGACCACGGCCTTGATCAGCGAATAACCAAGGTCGAGCAGGTTGGTGTACCGCCAGAAGTAGGAGAAGTAGACGCCGTCGGAGATGAGACCGATCTGGTACTTCTGGACGATGTAGCTGCCCATGTAGCTGATCGCGAGAGCGAGCACGTACATGCAGGGCAGCACCAGCAGGGAGGCGATGACGCGGGTGCTGACGAGGAAGGGCACCGACGGAATGCCCATCGTCTCCAGCGCGTCAACTTCTTCGTTGACGCGCATCGTGCCCAGCTCGGCGACGAGCCCGCAGCCGACCTTGGCGCCGATCGCGAAACCGAAGAAGAGCGGCGTGATCTCGCGTGTGTCGCAGAGCGCGTTGAAGACGCCGGCCAGGCTCTCGGCACCGCCGAGCTGATGCAGTGAGTAGTACGCCTCAACCGAGCATTCGGAGCCGGTGAAGTACGTCATCACGAGGACCACCGGCGTGGAGCTGACTGCGAGGAAGGCCGCGTACCACCAGATCTCGCCGGGATAGCGGAGCGCCCTCGGGATCGCGGCGAACACGCGGGTCCCGAAGAGGACGATCTCGCCGGCCACCTCGAGCGGTCCGAGGCCGGGCGCCCAGAAGGGCGGGCGGCGGCTGACCATCGGCTTGACCTCGACAGCGCTCATTTCAGTACGAACTGGTCATGGAAGAGGGCGAGGACGGTCGGCGTGTAGAGGTAGCCGAACGCCAGGATGGCGACGAAGCAGCGGACGATCGCCTCGTGGACGGCGCGCGCGACGCCCTCCGCTCCGCCCTTCGCGGTGACGCCCTTGAAGATGCAGACCGCGGCCACGATGGCGCCGAAGAGGATGCACTTGAGCTCGCCGCCGAAAAGGTCGACGAGCGTGCCCTGGCTGAAGAAGGTGTTCAGGAAGGCGCCCGTGTTGACTCCCACCACGAAGACCCCCACCAGGTAGCCGCCCAGGGTGCAGAAGGCGATCATCGGAATGTTGTAGAGAGCGGTCATCGCCATCAGCGCCAGGGAGCGCGGCACGACTATGAAGAGCACGTTGGAGAGGCCCATCACCGAGAGGGCCTCCAGCTCCTGGCGGACCTGGCGGGCGCCGAGGTCGGCGGTGATGGCGGTGCCGCTGACGGCCGCGATCATCAGGCCGGTCGCGACGGGTGCGAACTCGCGGACGTTGGCCATGACCATGAAGCCGCCCAGGTTCTGCTCGGCGCTGGCGGCCTTGAAGAAGTTGCCCGCCTCGAGCGCGACGATGGTCCCGAAGCCGAGGCCGGTGAGCAGGAGGGGGATGAAGTTGGCCGTCAGGATGAACCGGCACTGCTCGAGAAACTCCTGCCAGTAGAAGGGCCGCTTGACCGATCCCTTGAGAGCCGCACCAAAGAGCTCGGTCAGCTCCCCCACCGACTGGACCGAGCGCCGGGCACGAGCCTGGACGCTCACGGTCAAGACTCCCTAAGCGGACTCACCAAAGAGTGAGCGCCGACACTAGAAATCACACCCATCGTTATATTAACCCACCCCGAATTTCTGCATCCGTCGCGCCGGAGAACGTGTCAGTACCTTGGTGCGACGGCGCGGCCTTTTTAAGGCGCAGTTAAGAAGAGAGACGTCGAACGGCGGCCGCGTTTGACAAGTTCAGCCTGGAGAGCGCTCAGACGACGTGCTCGTGGTGCAGTCCCTGGTCGACCTTCTTGCCGAAGCGGCCGCCATCGGCGAAGGCCTCGCCGACGAGGTGGTGGTAGGGCACGCCGGTGAAGAGGTGGTGGCTCTTGGTCGGCAGGTCCTCGCCCTCGGCCCACTCCTCGCGCTGGAAGTCGATGTAGCCGCCCTGTTCCTGCTCCTTGAGGCCCTGCAGCAGCTTGCTCATCCCGTAGCCGGCCGCATGCTGCATGGCGAGCGTGATGAAGAGAAAGCCGACGCCCATCTGTCCCAGCTCGTCGAAGGTGAGCGGGTTCTTCTCGTTCTGCCACTTGAAGGAGGAGGAGTAGTTGAAGCCGAAGCGGGCATCGGGGAACCGCTTGCGGATCGCCTCGTGGAACTCCTCGACGGGGCCCCTGGCCGCGGTCGGGAACTCGCACCAGAGCAGGTCGGGGTAGCCGCTGTCGAGGTAGCGCAGGCCGCGGTCGATGGCGAGCTCGAGCCCGCGCTTGGTCTCGGGCGCGTCAACCGCGGAGACTCCGTCGGTGCGCGCGATGATGATGAAATCGCGGTTGCCGCAGTCCTCCGCGACGTGGCGCATCATGCGCAGCTTGCCGACCATCTCGTCGGCAGAGACCAGCGCCTTGCCGGCGATGTGCCCGCAGCGCTTGGGCATCACCTGGTCTTCGATGTGGGCCGCCGCCACGCCGGTCTGGACGTAGAGCTCCGTGGTCCGCTGGACGTTGAACATGTTCCCGTAGCCGACGTCCATGTCGGCGACCACCGGAGGGATCTCGAGGTGCTTCGGCTTATCCCCCTTCTCGGGATCGCCGGTCGCCATCGTGAGCTGAAACTTGCGCAGCGCCATGATCGTGCGGCGTACGCCGTCGGCGATCTCGACGCTGGAGTAGAGGTCCATGTCGGTGGTGCCGAGGTGGCCGATCGCAAAGGAGTAGCCGCTGAAGTAGACGGCGTCGAAGCCGTAGTACATGACCAGCTGGGCGCTGTGCGGGTCGTAGCAGCCGGGTCCAAAGACATACGGCTTCTCGGCCAGCAGGCGGCGGAGCCTGGTGCTGCCGTGCTCCCAGCGCGAGCTCGGCACTTTGAATCCTTCGGGAAGCAGTGGCGATGCAACCAATTCCATGCCACAACGCTATCAAGATGTGTGGTATCCGTCCAATTGATTGATTTAATTCGAACGATAGAACGGAGCTATGCTTCGAGCTGGCCGAGCAGCTCCAGGAAGGCGGCGACCACTCCCGACGGCGGCCCGGCGTCGCGCCGCCGCATGGCGACGATCCGGCGGCGGAGCGGCAGCGAGTCGGTGAGCCCGAGCCGGGTCAGCGTGCCTTGAGCGATCTCGCCCGCGACCGCCGTGCGCGGCAGGAGAGCGACGCCCAGCCGGCGCTCCACCATCTTCTTGGCCGCCTCGATGTTGTCGAGCTCGAACATGCTTCGGGGCGTCACGCCGGCATGGGCGAAGGAGGCTTGGGTCAGCTCGTAGTAGCTGGACGTGCGGTCGAAGAGGATCAGCTGCTGGCTGGCCAGCTCCGCGACCGAGACCTGCCGCCTCGCCGCGAAAGGGTGCGTCGGCGCGACGATCAACACCAGCTCCTCTTCGTGGAACGGCGTCAGCTCGAGCTCGTGATGGCGCAGCTCACGGCCGAGTCCGACCTGGACCTCGCTCCGCAGGACCATCCGCTGGACGTCCTCCGAGTGGCCGGTCCGGACCACCACCTCGACCCGCGGATGGGCAGCCGCGAACCTCTCCAGGACCGGCGGCAAGAGGTAGGTGCTGACCGCCGGCGCGCAGCCGATCAGGAGCTGGCCCGCCGAGCCCGAGCTGAGCTCGGCGATGGCGGACCGGCCGTCGCGGACAGCCTGGGCGGCTCGCTCGGCAAAGGGCAGAAAGGCGCGCCCGGCGTCGGTCAGGCGCATGCCCTGGCGGCCGCGGACGAAAAGCTTCTCGCCGAGCTCGGCTTCCAGAGAATGGATCCTGGCGGTCAGCGTGGGCTGGCTGACGTAAACCGCCTCGGCCGCGCGGCTCACGTTGCCGCGGCGAACTACCTCCAGGAAGCTCTCGATCTGGGCCAGCAGCACTAAAAAGGATTCTATGGCGACGGGCGCCGGCGATCAGTCCCGTTTCAGATAAGTCATCCAGCCCTCGACCTGGCGGTAGCCCAGCGTCTCGTTGATGTGGAGGATCGGCAGGTTCTCGCCATCGTTGTCGGTCCGGACCCTGTCCACGCCCAGATCGATGGCCTGCGCCAGGCCGAAGAGCTTCAGTGCCTGGGCGATGCCGCGACCGCGGTACTCCCGGGCAACCCCGGTGAAACAGGTCCAGGCCGGGCCGATCTCGGGCGGAAAGCAGAGGAAGGAATGGCCGACGATGTGGTCGCCGTCGCGCGCGATCCAGTAGCGGTCCAGGTGGATGTAGGGAGCCTCCAGCTCCCGCTCGAAGTCCTCGAACTGCTTGGGCAGGATCGGCGTCGTGTGCGGGATGTCCTGGCGCACCGCTTCCATCAGGGCATGCAGCTTGCTGAGCTGGTCGGGGTCGTGGTCTTCCGCGAGCGTCAGGCAGCGAATGCCCTGGTCGCGCATGCGCGCACGCGATTTCTCGGCCCGCGCCAGGATCTCATCGCGAAGCGCGACCAGGTCCAGCTCCCAGTTCTTCTCGACGCGATCACGCCGGTAACCGCGCGCCGCGAGCGCCTCCTGCATCGGCGCGTCCCCCTCCCAGATCTGCGTTTCGAACGCGAGCGCCCCAGCGTTCGAGAGGCGGTTCTCCGCGAAGGCGAAGAGATCGCCGGTGCGCTCGGTCGACATCGCCGCCGGTAGCAGGAAGGACTCGAACCGCCCCCAGCGTTCTGGGTCCACCTCGGCCGCAGCGATGTAGCACTCAACGTGGCCGGCGGGCTGGCCGGCCAGCGTGGCCAGGAACTCCTCGATGAGCCAGCCGGTGGGCGGATTCGACCACCAGTGGCGCAGCAATGCCGGATCCATCGGATGGTCTGGATGATGGGTGGTCATCAGCTTGGCGACCAGCTCGGCGTCGGCGAGCGTGGCCGGCCGGAAGGTCAGCTCGGGCTCAGACGTAAACGGGGTCGCCCTCCCAGGCGTCGCTGAAGGCTTCCACCACCGGACCGCAGCTGACCTCCCAGCTCAGCAGGCGCTCATGGCGAGTCTCCGCCTCGCGCGCGATCGCCTGGCGTTCGGCCCGGGACTCCTCTCGGAAGCGGGCGATCCGTCCGGCCGCCGCCGCCTCCGGGTCGGCTGCGCCGGCCACGTCTTGCAGGCGGCCACGGACGACCGCTGACTCGCCGACCGCGGCCAGTTCCGGAACGGCGACGAACCAGTCCGCCGGCAACCGCTGCCGGAGCCAGCCCTGCAGTTCTTCATCCATTCAGCTCTCGTCTACCCTCCTCAAGACCCGCGCCGGCGGTCGCCGGCCAGCACCAGCATACCGAGGGAGGTCCGCAACCAATGCGAGCGGACGTTCAACCTGCTCGACCCCGACGGCAACCAGCTCGAGTTCCAGGATGGCTGACGACCTCAAGGCCTACTCCGGGTCGTAGAAGAGGTCGTCCGGGTAGCAGAAGAGCCACCGCTCACCCGGCTCGAAAGACCTGATCACCGGATGTTCGCTGCTGAGAAAGTGCCGCGTTGCGTGTTTGTTCTTGGAGTCATTGCAGCAGCCGACATGCCCGCAGTCGGTGCAGAGCCGGAGGTGGACCCAGCCGTCGCCCATCGCCAGGCACTCTTCGCAGCCGTCGGGCGTTTTTGGCTCAGCGTCGCCCGCGGCGAGCAGGTGTGAGCAGAGCCGGGTCGCCATGTCAGGTCCGCGCCTCCACCTCTGAATCGCTCCTGCCAAGGGCATAGGCAACCGCCTCCTCCAGGCTCATCGCCTGACCCTCCGCCCAGGCGCGTTTATCTTCTTCGCTGGTCAGCGCTTCGCGGAGTGTCCATTCCTCTTCGGCCTTGAGGATCGCGCCCAGCCCGGCGCCGCTTGCGGCCTGGTGGGCGGTGGCCGCCGCGGCCAGGCGAATCTGGCGGCGGGGTTCACCCTTGACCCGTGCCACTGCCGCCGCGTCGTCGAGGAGGAGGACTATCCCGGACACGTCGCTTGCCGCCGAGAAAATCTCCAGGGCTTCGACAACGAAGGCGTCCGCAGCCGCCCAATCCAGATACTTCAGAGCGACCAGGGCTCGGGTGTGCAGCGCCCAACCAAGGCTGAAGCGGTCGTCCAGGCGCCGAAAGAGCTCGATGGCCTCGTCCAGGTGTGCGATGGCGTCCGGATAGCGAGCGGCGAAGTAGTCAGCGTTGCCAAGCCCCCAGAGACAGCGCCCGAGTCCGGCCTCGTCGCCCACTTCCCGGAAGATCGGCAGAGCCTCCGTGAGGAGCTGGGCTGCGCGCGCCAGATCTTGCCTGTTCACCATTCTCGGGAAGGAAACGTTGTAAATCGCGTTGGCGAGCTCGGCCCTGGTGCCGCCCTCCCGCGTCGACGCGAGGCACTCGTCGTAGAACGCCTGGGCAGCGGGCATGTCTCCCTGCCAGTAGGCGATCCCACCGGCCGCTTCGAGCGCTCGCCGCCGCTCCTTGGGATGGTCGTGAGCCCCTGCCAGCGCCAGCACGGCCTCGAGCCGCGCCCGGCCCTCGTGCAGGTGTCCCCGCATCTGCCAGAAGCGCCATAAGGCTGCCCCCAAGCAGAGGCCGCGCTCGGCATCGGCGCGCTCGACGCACCAGTCCATTGCTGCCCTGAAGTTGTCATGGTCGCGTTCCAGACGGTCGAGCCAGGTCTTCTGCTGCTCGCCGAACACGCGCGGCGCCGCCTCTTCGGCGAGCGCATGGAAGGCAGCCGCGTGTCGGTCCCTGACCAGGTCGCCCTCGCCGCCTTGCTGGAGCCGCTCCAGCGCGAATTCCCTGATCGTCTGCAGCATCAGGAGCCGCGGTTCTTCGAAGTCCGGCAGGCGCCTCAGCAGGCTCTGGTCCGCCAGCTCGTCCAGCCCCGTCAGCACGTCGACACCGACCTCGGCGGCTGGCCCGCAGACGAGCTCCGCCTGCTCCAGGTTCCCGCCCCGGGCGAAGACGGCGAACCGCGCCAGGAGCCGCTGCAGCGGCGGGTCCAGGAGGTCGTAGCTCCAGGCGATCGCAGCTTGCAGAGTCTGTTGCCGGCCGGGCAAGTCACGGCTGCCGGTGCCAAGCACGGTGAGGCTCGACTCCAGCCTCCCCAGTAGCGCCTGCGGCGAGAAGAGCTTGACGCGGGCCGCCGCCAGCTCGATGGCCAGCGGCAGGCCATCCACCCGCTCGCAGACTCCGGCGATCGCCGGAGCGTTCTCGTTGGTGGCTCGAAAGTCCGGCTTGGCTGCCACCGCCCGCTCGATGAACAGCCTGACCGCCTCGTATTGAGAGAGTGCCGCCAGCGCCGGGAGTGCCTTGAGGTCGGGTAGGCGCAGAGGCTCGACCGCGAACTCCTGCTCGCCGTAGACGCGGAGGACCGCCCGGCTGCTGACCAGGAGCTTCAGTCCCGGGCTCCCCTTGAGCAGCTGAGTCGCGACCGGCGCGCCCTCAGGCAGGAGCTGCTCGAAGTTGTCCAGCACGAGGAGCACTTTCCTGTCGCGCAGGTACTCCACCACGGCGTCGATCGAGAGCCGGCTACCGGTGACGGCGACGCCGAGCACCTCGGCGATCACCGAGGCCACCAAGCCCGGTTCGCGCACCGCGGACAGCGGGATGAAATAGACGCCATCGGGGAACTGCTGGATCAGGTCGGCGGCGATCTGCAGGCTGAGCCTGGTCTTGCCGATCCCGCCCGGGCCGGTCAGCGTCAGCAGCCGGGCACCCTTGAGCAGGGCCCCAGCGGACTCGACCTCCGGCTCGCGGCCGATGAAGCTTGTCAGCTGCGTGGGCAGGTTGTTCGGAGTGGTGTCGAGCGTGCGGAGTGCCGGAAAACTGTCGGGCAGGCTTGCGACCACCAGCTGGAAGAGCCGCTCGGATCGGGCCAGGTCCTTCAGCCGGTGCAGGCCGAGGTCACGCAGCCTGATGCCTGCGGGCAGGTTGTCCTGCACGAGCGCGTGCGTCGACTCCGAGAGCAGGACCTGGCCGCCGTGAGCGGCGCCCGCCACCCGGGCAGCGTGGTGCACGTCGAGGCCGATGTACTCGTTGCCGACGAGCGGCGCCTCCCCGGTGTGGAGGCCGATGCGGACGCGGATCGCAGCTCCCTCGGGCCAGGCCTGCGCGGCCAGCGCCTTCTGGGCCGCAGCCGCCGCGGAGCAGGCGTCGAGGGCGCTGGCGAACACGCAGAAGAAGGAGTCGCCCTCGGTTCGCAACTCCCGGCCGGAGTTGTTCCGAAAGGCCTCCCGCAGGATCGCGTGGTGCGCTGCCTGCGCTTCTACGTAGCGGTCGCCCACCTCCTGCATGAGGCGGGTCGAGCCCTCGATGTCGGTGAAGAGGAACGTGAGCGTGCCGCTCGGGAGGCTCATGGGACCGGCCTCGACAGGCTTGGACTGAGCAGTTCGCCCAGCTGCGCGGCCAGCTCGCTCACGTAACCGGCGCCCTCGAAGTCGAGCAATGGATGCGACGGCAGGAGGTGCTCGCTCACCTTGTTGGCGCGCCTGATATAGACGGCAGGGTACGGCTCGTCGCGCCCGTTTGACTCGAGGGCGATCGCCACGCCGTCCGGCCCGCGGTCGTCGTCGACGAAATGCGCGAGCGGCAGCACGCCTTCGTCGCCCAGGCCTTGTTCAGCGTCGATGGTGAGGACGCGCGCGAGGTACGAGCGCTGGTGCCAGAGCTCCGGACCGCGGCTGACCTCGGCGAGAAGGAGCGGTATCACCTGATCCGTTCCCAGCCGCGGACGCTCCAGGTCCCTGTTGAACCGCGTTTGAGCGAGGTGGCGGGCCAGGACCCGAGCGTTGTAGCGGTATCCCTGGACGGCTCCGGAGTTGCTTGGGATGCCGTGCTTACGGAGGCCGAGCGAGCCCTGCGTCAGCGTCCCCGCGAAGTAGATCCCGGGCACCGTCGCGCTGCGCCAAAAAGGCGTCTGCGCGGGCAGCCGGCTGTGACCGAAGGTTGCGACGCCGAGCTCGGGCAGGTCGCGCAAAGGCGCGACGAAGCCGGTCGCCGCGATCACGTCGTCGACTTCGAAGACGAGCGCGCTGCCGTCGTGGGCGTTCCGGGTGGTGACCCTGAAGGCCGCTCCGGCCGGTTCGACCGACTCGATCGAGGCGTCCAGGATGACGACTCCGCCGGCGAGCACCGAGTCTTCGTAAGGCTGGACATAGCGGGCTCGGACTCCGACCAGCGACCGTGTGTTGACGGAGAGCTTGGTCGGGCTGGGCGAGGCGAGGACTATCTGGCGGGCGACCGGGAGCAGGCCAGTGGCGATCTCGAAGCCCGAGTTCTGCTTGCCGATGATGAAAACACGCCGGTCGGCGTACGTCTCGACCGGACGCAGGTCGCCGTAGTGGGCTGCGTCCTCGAGCCCGGGCGTCGACGGCTTCCAGGGCTCTGCGACACCGACCGCGAAGACCAGGAGCGGCGCTCGGTACTCACCGTCGGACGTCCCGAGGATGAAATCCTGGCCTTCCCTGCCTGTGCTCTCCCACCTGCAGCCATAGCGGACCTGGAGGCCGGCCCGCTCAGCGAAGATGACCAGGCCGCGCTCCATCTCGGGACGCGACGGGAAGTAAGAGGTCCCATCCATCACCTCGGCCATCACCGCGCGGTGCTCCTCTTCGTCGCAGGCGAGGCTGTTCCAGTCGAAACGCTCGTACTCGCGCGAGCGGTGCTCGAAGCCGGCATACGGCTTGGTCCAGCTCAGCATCCGCTGGAAGATGGGCCAGCGCCGGAACATTCCGCCCGGCGCCGGGTCATCCGAGATGACTGCGTGGTCGAGGCCGAGCCGGGTCAGGCAGTAAGTGAGCTGGAGGGCGCCCGGGCCGCTCCCGACCACGATCAGCTCGTATCTACCCGGCGGGAAGGGCCCTTCGCTCAGTTCTGCCACTGGGTCGTGTTGCGCACCTTGCGAGCCTCGCCCTGGAGCACTCGATACATGACTTTCGGGTGCGAGACGAGGAACGATTCGAGCTGGTCGCCATCCAGAACCAGGCAGCGCAGCGGCGTCAGCGCCATGATGTCCGCCACCGCGACCTCGCCGAGCAGAGAGGAAATCTCGCCGAAGAACTCCCCGGGCTTGAGCGACCAGCGCTCGACCCCGTCGACGCGGATGCCGGCGCTGCCCTCCAGGATCACGTAGAAGGCCGAACCACCGCTGATGCCCTGGCGAAGGATGCGTTCACCTTCCGCAAACCACGCTTCCTTGAAGGTGTGGGCGACCCGTTCCCGCTCCGCGCTGGAAAGGTCAGCAAAAAGCGAGAAGCCCGCGAGGAGTTCGGTGACATCGTCGCGCACGTCCACCTGTCAGTTCGCCTCCGGTTGGAGCGAGGTTGGTTCGGCCTCCGGGGATGATTCAGCGGCCGGCGTCTTGGCGGCCTCGTTGCGGATGCCGGCCGCGTTCACGAGGGCTCCCAGCAGGAAGAGGATTGCCACTACCAGCATGGCTATATGAAACGACTCCGTCGATGCCTCCCGGACCACGCCGACCAGGCCTGGATCGGGCGGCGTGTTGAGTGGGCTGACCCTGGCGTGAAAGCCGGCTGAGCTGACGTCCACGCCGCTCAGCCGCCCGGCCAGGAAGCGGTAGAAGTCGGCCGTGATGAAGACGAAGATCAGGGCGCCCGCCAGTTGCGGCCCGACCCGGGAGATGGCGTTGTTGATGGCCGAGCCGACGCCCGAGTTGCGGACCGGGATGGAGGTCATGAGGGCGGTCGTCAGGGGCGCCACCAGCACCATGATTCCGAGTCCGAAGAGGATGTTGGCAGGCAGGAAGTCGGTGAAATAGGACGCCGGCGGCAGGAAGGTCGTGGGGTCGGCCGGGCGCAGGTGCCAGGGCACGCTGGTGGGCGGTACGCGGATCATCCAGAGCACCCCCAGCAGCATGACCGCGGGTCCGGCGGCCATGAACCAACGCGGCCCGTAGCGCGCGGCCAGGCTGCCGAACCGCGAAGAGAAGAAGACCAGGAAGAGCGTCCCGGGGATGCCGGCCGCACCCGCCGCCGCCGCCGTATAGCCAAGCGTCCCCTGCATGAAGAGCGCCTGGTAGTAGCTGAAGACGTAGAGGGCCCCATAGATCAGCAGGGTTGAGATGTTGGTGACCGTGAAATTGCGGCTCTTGAAGAGGTGCAGCGGGATCAGCGGGTGCGACGAGCTCGCCATCAGGACGGGCAGGGCGATGGTGGCCAGCAGGCCGATCCCGATCGCCACGAATCCGGCCGGGTCGCGCCACTCTCGCTGCTGTCCGTAGATGGCTCCGAAAGCAAGGCCACCAACCGCCAGGCCGACCACCGCGGCGCCCAGCCAGTCGAACTTATTCGAAGCCTGCTCGTCGCGGCTCTCGGGCACGTGGACATAGGTGGCCCAAAGGCCGATCGCCACGAGCGGGATGTTGATCAGGAAGGCCGCCCGCCAGGAAAGGCTGTCGACGAGGAAGCCGCCCACGACCGGGCCGAGGATGGTGGTTGCGGCCGACGCTCCCGCCCAGATGCCGAAGGCCCGGCCTTGCTCTTCGCCTTCGAAGTTGGCCGTGAGGAGCGCCAGCGATCCCGGCACCAGCAGCGCTCCGGCGGCGCCCTGGAGCACCCGGAAGAGCACGAGCAGCTCCATGTTCGGCGCCAGCCCGCAGAGCACCGAGGTGACTCCGAAGCCGACCAGGCCGAACATGAACATGCGCTTGCGTCCGTAGAAGTCGTTGAGCGCGCCGGCAAGGATCAGGAGCGCGCTCAGCGTCAGCAGGTAGGCGTTGTAGACGTAGGACTGACCCTCGAGGACGCCGAGGAAGAGGCGCGGAAGGTCGTGGCCGATGCGGGGCAGAGCGACGTTGACCACCGTCGAGTCGAGGAAGACGATCCCTGACCCGAGCACGGCGGCGACGAGAATCCAGCGCTTGTAAGTCAGCCTTGTCCTTCCCCTGTGGCCGCTCAGCTTAGGCGACCGGTCGCTCCGTTGGTTGGCGGTGCCGCTGCGCTGAAATGCAAAGGGGCCGGTGAAGAGCCGGCCCCTCCGCTACCCCAAACCGTCTGCCTAGCTAGTCGTCGCCCTCATTCGGTTCGGAAGACCGCGTCAGTGGCCGAGATGGCGATTGCACCGAAATAGGTGACCGCAGATAGCAGACTACCCCGCGATGTGACACACCCGTTTCCCCGCCGAGAACGCTCCCCACCTGGTGATACCGCTGATGATAGGAGGCACGCTGGCGCTTTCGCAAGCGATCCGCTTTCGAATCCGAAGTGCGGGTCGGAACTCAGTCGGCTGCCGATCAGGCCTGCACCACGCAGAAGAGGTTGCCGTCAGGGTCTTCCAGGACCACGAAATCGTCACCCGGCCGGTACCTCCACGGATAGCGCGTCGCACCGAGCGTTACCAGCCGCTCAACCTCGCCTTCCTGGTCGGCCGCGTAGAGGTCGAGATGAAGCCGGCTCCTCCTACCTGTGCGTCTCTCCGGAAACTGGTCCAACGAGACGTTCGGCCCTTGCCCTTCCGGGTCGCGAAGAATCACCCAACCGTCCTTGGCCGGCGGCCGTGCGATGTAATGAAGAGCCTCCTGCCAGAAGGCCAGCATCTTGTCGAACTCGTAGCAGCGAATGACTATCGAGCCGATCGTCAACTTCCCCCCGGGGCTCTCGGAGTCCATCACTCGAGAGTGCATCAAGCACCTGGTTCGGATCACCCCGACGCGTCGCGATGCTCGCCGCTAAAGCTGTCCAGCGCGCAGCCAGTCGCTCGTCGTTTCTTAGCCTCTTGCGGATGCCGGAGCCTGGGGCATGATTCCCAGCTGCTCCATCAGCTCCATTCGGTCTTGGAAAAGATGCGACGTGACGATCTTGTCGCCACGCTCCTGGACATAGACGGCGGCCCGCATCGAGACCTGCTTCCCCGTGGGTGGAATCTCCGGTCCACCCGGCATCCGAAGGGCCCCAGTTTGAGTGCCATCCAGTTTGGCCTCGAAGAAGGCCTTGTCTCCCTCGACTAGCAAATTTTCGAAGGTCGACCGCATGTCCGGGAATGCAGCGTGCAGCACCTTCAATGTGGCCATGAAGTCTTCCCGGCCAGTGCCCTTTCTGCCCGGCTCGGTGAACTCAACGTTAGGGTCATGCAGCGACGCGAACTTTTCGAGGTCGTGGTCGTTCAGGGCCTGCGTTGCCTCGTTCACAAGAGCCTTGATGTCCATTGCCCACCTCCACTCACCAAACAGGACGTCGGTGCCCTTCAGAGACGTGTGACGCAACGGCCGCCGGATCCTGCGCAGGGGCCGGCACCAAGAACTTCGCCAGTCTACGCCCCGGCGCAGCCGCCGGCCCGGGAGTGTCGCGGCTCAACCGAAGTAGGTGTCGCGCATCAACCGAAGATCTGACGTGCATCAGCCGAAGGCCTTTTGGCGCGCTCAGCCGAAGCTGCACAAGAAAAGCGGGTGGGCCCGGATGGATTCGAACCATCGACCGTGGAGTTATGAGCTCCCTGCTCTAGGCCGGACTGAGCTACGGGCCCGCGGCTACGCCTCCGGCGAGATTATCTCGACCTCGGGAGCCAGTTCAGCGTTTGACCGGCAGCAGGCCCGCCCGCTCCAGCTCGGCCAGGTAATCGCGCACCTCAGGGTCGGCCAGCAGGACCAGCATGGCCTCCATCGCACGCCGCCTGTCGTTCTTGATCGTCCTGAGGCCGACGGGCGCCTGGTGCGGTTGGGTGTCGAAGGCGAGCGCGTCCTCGACCTGGGTGGCGATGGTAGCCAGCCGGATCAGGACCTCGTCGGAGGGCGCGGGGATGCGGCCGGCGCGGGTCAAGGAAGCGTCTTCGCCCCAGGCTCGGCTGGAGATATGCATTCGACCTCGTTCCCGTCCGGGTCGTCGACGTAGAAGGTCCGGACCCCCTTCAGAACCGGGTGGATGCCCGTACGGACTTCGAGCCCGGCCGCTTCGCAGGAACTGCGCAGCGACTCGTAACGATCGGGCGCGACGTTGAAGGCGAGGTGATGGAGCGTGCGCAGCGGCTTCTCACGTGGGAACGCGCCGTCTCGGTCGGGATGCTGCGAGAGGACGATCATCTCCGGCACCCCGCCAGGACCCGTGGCTGCGCGCAGGAACTTGGTCGGAAAGTCGGGCGGGGAAATCAGCTCGAGGCCGAAGAGGTCGCGGTAAAAGCCGAGGCTGCGCTCCATGTCCCGAGCCCAGAGCACGATCTCGGCGAGGCCCGCCACCGGGGAGGTCATGCCGCCCGCGCCGCCTCCATCATGGCCTCCAGGTTGGCCTGCCGGGAGCGTGGTGGGACCGAGCAGCCGGGCGCCACGAAGAGGCCTTCGCCACCCGTTTGCTTGATCGCCTCCTTGACCTCCCGGCGGACCTCCGCGGGCGTGCCCCGCGCGAGTGTCGTGCGCTGGGCGACACCGCCCATCACCGGCCTGCCGGAGCGCGACTTGCCGTCCCGCAAGGACGGGTTGCCCTGGTTGTGGACCGACCAGCTGACAACCTGGGCGGGCAGCTCGTTCGCGAGCTCGAAGTGCAGGTGGGAGCCGCAGAGATGGACGATGTTGAACCAGGCCTCCCGCGAAAGCTCGGAGAGGACGCGCCGGTCGTAGGGCAGCAGCAGAAACTCATAGTCCTCACGCCTGATCATGTCGGCGCTGGCATAGCCGGAGATGGCGTAGAAGATGCCGGCCGCGCCCGCCGCCAGCGAGCGACGCGTAAAGTCGACCAGGGCAGCCGCGATCCTTTCCAGTGCCGGCCCCACGACCTCCGGGTGCTGGCGCAGCTCGCGGACCGCGCGGCGCGAATCCCGCCCGGTCAGGTAGCCGGCGACGGTGATCGGCGAGAAGACGGTCTGCACGACCGGTACGTCAGGGCCGAGCTCACGCGCGACAAGTCGGATCGACTCGACCTGGTCAGCAAGTGCGGGCGACGAAGCGTCCGCGGCCGGCAAGCGCTTCCAGTCTTCGAGCGACTGGACCGGCGCCCGCAGCAACTTCGGTGCCCGCAATGAGTGACCGGAGGCTGCGTACTCGGCGCCGAATGCCTCGGCGAAACAGGAGGCGCGCGGCTGGAATTTCACCCAGTCCCACTCGTAGCGGCGCTGGCGCGCGATGGTCACCCCGGCGAGCGCTTCCGGCGACCACTCCTCCCGATAGGTGTGACCCCAGGCGGCCGCCGGGGGCCGATCCAGGTGTTGCTGGGCCAGCGCAGCCTCAACCCGGGCACGCGAGTTCACGAGCCCGAGTGTAGCCAGAGAACCGCAACCAGCTCCTGAAGAGCTAGCCGCGTCCTAGCAGCCGACCGACCCCATGAACTGGTCGATCCGTGTCCCGTCCATCCCCCGCACGATGCGGCTCCCGTCGATGACTACGACCGGCGTGACCTGGCCGTCCAGGTCCTCCCACTCCTGGCGGGCGTGCCCGTCGGCGTCGATGCAGCGCATCTCGTAGGCGATGCTGCGATTCGACAGAAAGGCCTTCATCGCCTCGCAGTCGGGGTCGCCGTTGCAGCCGTAGAGGAGTACTTCCACTTGTCTCCACGGTAAACGATCTAAATGACGATTGGGATCGCTATAGACGATTTCGATATCACCATTAATGAGGCCGATATGGCGCGAAGGGCTCGGACGTATCATCGCGCCATGGCTGTCCCTGGCGAGGCCGCGCGCTTGCGTACCGAAGCGGAGGCGAAGCCGCTCAAGCTCCCGGTCAACCGCCGAGTAGACGAGCGCCACCGCTCCATCACGCCGGATGGCCTCTCGGTCTGGTACACGATCCAGGTCTCGCCGCACAGCCGCATCTACGACGTCCTCTTCGAACGCTCGGACCGGATGCCGTCCGATGCCGAATGCGAGGCCTGGCTCCAGGAGCTGCTCCCCGACAAGGTCGCGGTCGAAGCGCCTGGCCTGCCCGGGGCCTTTGCCCGCCGGTTCGACGCCTTCGAGCGCGACCCGAGCCGCGAGGCGCCCCTCAGCTGATGGGGCTCGGTCCCCGCACCCTCGAAAAGCTGTGCCGAGCGGTCGGCCGGGACCACGTCGTCTGGGACGCCTACGACCTGGTGATCTTCGAACGGGACGCTTCGATCGCCGGCGCCCTGCCCGACGCGATCGTCTACCCGGCCAATGTGGAGGAGGTGGCCGCCGTCCTGGAGATCGCCGCCGAGCAGCAGCTACCGGTGGTTCCCCGCGGCGCCGGGACTGGCCTTTCCGGCGGTGCGGTCACGCTGCGCGGCGGGCTCGCTCTCTCGCTGGCCAGGCTCCGGCGCATCATCGAGATCGACCCCAAACGGCGCACGGCCCTGGTCGAGCCGGGCGTGGTGAACTACGACCTCGGACTCGAAGCCGCCCGGCACGGCCTCTTTTACGCGCCGGATCCCTCCAGCCAGAAGGCCTGCACCATCGGCGGCAACGCGGCCGAGAACTCAGGCGGACCGCACTGCCTCTATTACGGCGTGACCACCAACCACATCCTGGGGATGGAGGTGGTGCTCTCCGACGGCAGCGTGCACTGGGTGGGCGGCGAGGATCCCGACCGGCCCGGTCTCGACCTGCTCGGCCTCCTGGTCGGCTCGGAGGGAACCCTGGCCGTGACCACGAAGCTGCTCGTCAAGCTCCTCCCCACCCCGGAGGCGGTCAGCACCTTGATGGCGGCCTTCCCGAGCATCGAATCCGCCAGCAAGGCCGTCTCTGACGTGATCGGCCACGGCATCGTCCCGGCCGCGCTGGAGATGATGGACAAGGTCACCATCGGCGCGGTCGAGGCGCACTACAAGGCCGGCTATCCGACGAGCGCCGGGGCGGTGCTGCTGGTCGAGGTCGACGGCCTGACCGAGAGCGCCCGCGAGCTGACCGCGGCGATCGAGCAGATCCTGGAGACGGACGACGCCTTCGAGATCCGGGTCGCGGAAGACCCGGCCGAGCGGGAGCTGCTCTGGGCCGGTCGCAAAGGCGCGATCGGCGCGCTTGGCCACATCAAGCCCAACTACTACCTGCACGACGGGGTGGTGCCGCGGACGAAGCTGCCCGAGGTCCTCCGGGACGTCGGCCGCATCGGCGAGCACTACCGTCTGCCGGTCGCCAACGTCTTCCACGCGGGCGACGGCAACCTGCACCCGAACATCCTCTTCGACCTCCGCGAGAAAGGAATCATGAAGAAGGTCGAGAAGGCGGGAGAGGAAATGTTGCGAGCCTGCATCGACGCCGGCGGGACGCTCTCCGGCGAGCACGGGATCGGGCTCGAGAAGAATGCCTTCATGCCCTGGATCTTCGGACCCGACGACCTCGCCGCCATGCAGGCGGTGAAGGATGTGCTCGATCCGTCGGGACGCCTCAATCCGGGCAAGATCTTCCCGCCGGCAGGACAGATCGAGCCGAAGCTGATCGCGCGCAGCGGAGTGGCCAGCGAGGCTCGTTGGTGGTGACCGTCGACGGCCTCAAACCGAAGGCCGTCGAAAAGCCCAAGACCGCCGAGGAGCTCGCCGGGTGTCTGTCCGAAGCGTCGCGCGCAGGCCAGGCTGTGATCCCTATCGGCGGCGGCCGCGCCCTCGGGATGGGCGACCCGCCCGCCCGGTTCGACCTTGCACTGGTGACCACCGGGCTCGACCGCATCGTCGAGGTGAGCCCAGAGGACCTCACGGCCACGGTCCAGGCGGGCGTGACCCTGGAAGCCCTCCAGGCGGAGCTCGGCAAGGCTCGCCAGTTCTTGCCGCTCGACCCGTTCGCCAGCCCGGGGCACACGATCGGCGGCCTGCTCGCGACGGCCTGGTCGGGGCCGCTCCGGCAGCGCTACGGAACGCCCCGCGAATTCCTGGTCGGCCTCCAGGTCGCGCTGCCCGACGGACGGCTCGCCCGTTCGGGCGGAAAGGTGGTGAAGAACGTCTCCGGCTACGACCTCAACAAGCTCCACTTCGGCGCGCTCGGGTCACTGGGCGTGATCACCGAAGCGAGCTTCAAGGTCTTCCCGCGGCCGCTCTTCGAGGAGACCGTCGAGGCGAGCGAACCTCAGCTGACGGATGCCTGGCGCGAAGCCCGCCGGGCGCTCGACCTGAAGCTCCCACCCGTCGCTCTCGAACTCGTCCGGGAGCCTGACCGCCACCGGCTCGTAGCACGCTTTGCGGGCAGCGAGGATGGCGTGCGGCGGATGGTTCGCGAGCTGGTCTGGGCGCCCGTCGGCGAGGCCGACTTCTGGCAGCAGCACTCGCGCCGTCGGGCTGGCCGCTGGCTGCGCGTCGCGGTGCCGCCGGAAGCGCTCCGCGACGTCCTCCAGTCGCTGCCGGAGGCGGCCAGCTGGTGGGCCCACCCAGGTGTGGGCGTCGTCCACTGGGTCGACTTCGAGTCAGCCCAGGTCGCGGCTGTCCGAGCGGCTGCGGAGGACGCCGGCGGCTCGGCGGTCCTGCTGGCCGCGCCGTCGGCGCTGAAGAGCGAGCTCGGCGCCTGGGGCCGCCAACCTGCGACGATCGACCTGATGCGCCGCGTGAAACGGGCCTTCGACCCGGCCGGCACCCTCTCCCCCGGTCGTTACCTCGTATGACCCTCCATCCGACCTCCGCGCCGGAGGTTCACCCCACCGACTTCATCGGTGGGGACCCCTTTGCGACTGCATCTCTCGCCGCGGCGGTCGGACGGAGGGTCTGATGGCAATTGACGTCCGGCGGGCCGCCGTCTTCCACGGTCCGGACGCGCCCAGCGACGACGACCTCGCCACCTGCGTGCACTGCGGACTCTGCCTCAACTACTGCCCGACGTACCGCGTGACCGGACTGGAGACCGAGTCGCCCCGCGGCCGCCTCTACCTGATGACGCAGTGGACCCGAGGCGGGCTGCCGTTCACCCGCGACCTCGCCCGGCACCTGGACCTCTGCCTCGGCTGCCGGACGTGCGAGGCGGTCTGTCCCAGCGGCGTGCCGTATGGCCGGATCATCGAGCACGGGCGCGCCGAGCTGGAGCGTGTCCGCAAGGTCGATGCCAAGCGCACGACGGCGACGATCGTGATGCGTCAGGTCCTCAAGCATCCGGGACGCCTGCGCGCGGTCGGCGCCTTGACGCGCCTCGCCCAAGCAACCGGGCTCACCTCGCTCTCCGCCCAGGGCCGCCAGCTGCCGAAGCTGAGCGAGCCATTCGCGCCGCCGGCCGGTAACGTGGCGCGCGCCCTCGGTCCGATGCGCTTCAAAGTGGCTTTTCTCACCGGCTGCGTCATGCCGATCATGTACGCGCGCTCACACGAAGCCTCGGTCCGTCTCCTCCAGGTGGCGGGCTGCGAGGTCCACTTTCCCGCCGCCCAGCGCTGCTGCGGCGCCCTCTTCGCACATAACGGCGACTTGAAGTCTGCGCGCGGGTTGCGCGACCACAACGAGCGCGTCTTCGCCGGCGATGACTACGACTTCCTGGTCGTCAACTCGGCCGGCTGCTCGTCGCATCTCAAAGACTTCTACAGCGGGGTTGGCGAACGGACGCGCGACCTTTTCGAGTTCCTGGCCGAGGTGGGCATGCCACCGCCCAGGCAGGAGGTCAGGGCCCGGGTGACTTACCAGGACCCCTGCCACCTGGCTCACGCACAGCGGATCACGCGGCAGCCCCGCGAGCTCCTGCAGTCGGTTCCGGGCGTCGAGCTGGTCGAGATGCCGCACGCGGACATCTGCTGCGGCTCGGCCGGCCTCTACAGCGCGCTGGAGCCGGAGATGTCGCGCCGGATCCTGGAGGAGAAGATGGACTCGGTGCTCTCCGTCTCTCCCGAGCAGGTGGTCACCGCCAACCCCGGCTGCCAGATGCAGCTCGAAGCCGGTCTCAAGGCACGCGGCCGGAGCGACATTCCCGTCAGGCACGCCGCCGAGTTGATCGCCGAAGCCTACTTCTGAGTCGGCGGGCTCCCCGGGCCGGGCTTACTCGACGCGCGCCACCGCAACCGACACGTTGTCAGGTGCGCCGCGGTCGACGCAAAGTGCGATCAACTGCTCGACCGCGACCTGCAGATCCTCTTGGTCGAGGTTGTCGCGGATCTCGTCGACGGACACTCCCGCGCCCTCGACCCCATCGCTGCAGAGGACTATCAAGTCGCCCAGCTGAAGGTCGACCTGCGTCATGTAAGCCTTGACCTGGTCCCAGACCCCGACTGCTCGGGCCAGCCGGTGCTTCATCGGGTGGCCGGCGACCTGGTCGGCCGTGATGATCCCGGCGCGCGCCTGCTCGGCCGGCCAGGAGTGGTTCTGGTAGATGTCGCTGATCTCGCCGGACCGGATCAGGTAGGCGGGGCTGTCGCCAACGTTGAGCGTGGTTGCGCGGCCGTGGCGGATCGCGACAAGCACCACCGTGGTGCCCATGCCGGTGTGCTCGGCGCTGCTCTGGGCAGCTTCGTAGACGGCGGTGTTGGCCTTGGCCAGCACGTCATGCAGGCGTTCGCCATCGAGCTTGTCGAGGGCCGCCACCTCGTCGACGATTGTGTCCGCGACCAGCTTGCTCGCGACCTGGCCGGAGGCGTGGCCGCCCATCCCGTCGGCGATCACGATCACAGCGTCGGAGGACTTCAGCTCTGTCCTGACCGCGATGTAGTCCTCGTTGTTCTGCCGGTGGATCCCCGGATCCGAGAGCCAGGCCAACCGGAGCCCCATCAGAGGACGGAAACGGCGTTTCCGTCCACCTACTTCCTGAGGGCGAAGTTCACCGCGTTCTGGCCGATCGTGATGCTGTCGCCGTCCGTCAGCTCGCGCTCCTGGACCACGTCGCCGTTGACCAGGGTCCCGTTGGTGCTGCCGAGGTCCACGACGAAGAAGCTGTTCCCTCGCCGCTCGACCCGAGCGTGGTGGCCCGAAGTTGCCGGGTCGCGTAGCACCAGGTCGTTGTCGGGGGCCCTGCCGATCCGGAGCGAGGGTCCGGTCAGGCGGTAGGTATGCCCGCTGTCGGGGCCGGAGGCGACGACCAGCTCGGCCTCCACAAGGGTGGGCAGGCCGGCTGTGTCGTGCTCGCCGGCGCCTCCGACCTGGGTGGAGTCGACAAACACCGTGCGGTCGAGCGGCGGCACCTCCGCCGGCGGGGCCTCGGGCGCAGCCGGCTCAGCCGCGGATGCCGGGACTTCCCAGGGAGACGCCGCGGGGGTCTCGCCCGGCACGTCCGCGGGAGCCTCCGTGGCAGGCGTCTCCCAGCCCGGAGCTGGAGCGGCTGGCGCCTCGCCCGGCGCGCCAGACTCGCCCGCTGCGGGCGGCTGCCAGACCAGGGTGGGAGCCGAGTCGGTCGGCAAGGGTTCGGCGGGTGGCGGCGTCTCCGCCGGCTGCTCCCAGGCGGGGGCGGCCGGGGCCTCTGCCGCAGCCTCTGCCGCAGGCGGGGCCTGATCGCCCGAGGCGGGCGGACTCCAGGCAGGGATCGGCATCGTTTCGCCCTGGGCGGACGTTTCCATCGGAGCAGGCTCCTCGGCGGCTGGGGCTGGGGCTTTCGGCTCCTCAGGCGCAGCGCCAGGCTCGGGCGGAGCTGGGGCGGCCGGTGACTCCCAGGTGGGGACAGCCGGCTCGGAAGGCGCTGCAGCCGGGAGCGGCGGCTCGGTACTCGCTGCGCCCGGCGCCGGTTCTGGCGACTTGGGGGCCTCCCAGCTCGGCGTCGGAGGGGCCGCTTCGGGAGGGGCGGGCTCCCACCCGCTGGGGACTGTCGGCTCGGCTGCCTTGGGCACCTCCCAGCTGGGCGTTGCCGGGGCGGCTGGCTCGGCAGCCGCGGGCGAAGCGGGCTCTGCCGCTGGAACGGAGGGCGCCGGGGGCGGGACGCGGGTCGGCTGCGCCGGCGGGGGCGGCGCCCAGGTCGGCACCGACGGGTCGAGCGTTTGCGTCGCGGGCGGCGGCGGGGCCGCCGCGGGAGCGGGATTCATCCAGGCCGGAGGCGGCGGCTGGCCGGGACCCGAGCTGGGCACGGCGGCTGTCCGAGCCACTGGTGCGCTCGGGACGCCCATGGAAGCCGAGGGCGGAGGCATGGCCGCCCGGAGCCGGCGATTCTTCCCATTCTCGAGCAGGTAGAGGACACCGACCGCCACCAGCAGGACGATGCAGACGAGGAGGGCGAGGACGATAAGTGTTGATGAATCCATGTACTAGGGAAACCTTCCTTTTGACCTTGACGGTGCGCGTCTCACCGGGACATTTCCTATCCGGCGAGACAGAAGTATGGCAGCGGAAGTGACACCGTCAAGTTCACCCGCCTCGACGTGAATCGAGCGGCCGGAGCTCCTCCGGTCGGACGAATCCCTCGAGCCGGAGGCGGCCGCTGGCGACGCCCGCCACCGTGAGGTCGACGTCGAGCACGTGCTCGCCCGCTTCGAGCGGCGCGCCGAGGTCGACCAGCAGTCGCACCGGCCGCCCGACCGGGAGGTCCAGGCGACGCGGGAGCGGCACGGTGCGCGAGCTGATCTCGGCCAGGATCCGGTCGGTGGTGATCGCGTTGCCGTCGAGGTGCACGGCGTGGACACCGGTCAGGGCGGCGGGCCGCGTCCGGTTCAAGAGCTGGAAGCTCAAGCCGACCGGGTCGGACCGCAGGCTCTTGCTATCGACCAGGCGCTCTACCAGGTAATCAGGCACCGGCCGACGTGGCGGCGGAGCCCCGGCCGGCTCCAGCCCCACCCGGATCGTGAGCTCCGTCGAGTCGACCTGCTGGCCCCCGACCCAGAGCTCCGCCTCCAGGACGTATTCCCCCGGGGCACTCACCGGCAGGGTCAGACGCTCGATCTGCGCGGCCGGCTCCGCGGCTCCCGGGAGCTCGAAGTCGAGCGTCCCCCCGTAGGACTTGCGACGGAGGGCGTCGCGTACGCGCGCCATCCCCGTCTCGACGAGGCCCCGCTCCCGCCGCAGGCCCCAGCGCACTCGCGCCGGTCCGGCCAGCTGAAAGTCGTCGTTGACCACGACCAGGCGGGCCTCGACCGGGCGGCCGGGCTCATAGGCGACCCCACGCCGGCCCACCACGAAGCCGAGCGGCTCGATCATGACCCGGGTCGGCGCCATCGCCGCCGCCAGCGCCTCGAACGCGGCCTTCGGGACCCGGGCGTGGTCGACGACGCCGAAGCCGATGCTCGGGAAGGGGTCGACAAGCTGGTAGGCGAAGGCGCCCCAGCAGGGCTCCAGCTTCCGGCGCCGGAACTGCTCGACTGCGAACCGGAGGAGCCAGGCCTGGTAGTCCTGGCTGGCGGAGACGTAGCTCTCCAGGCTTTCCTGGTCAGAGGGGAGGCCGACGCCGAACTCCATCCACTGGTAGGGCTGGAAGCCCGCATAAAGCCAGGCCGGCTCGTCATCCGGCACCGGCCAGCGCTGGCCGAGCTCCCGCCAGACGGGTGAGCCCACGGAGGGCAGCGCTTGGGCGCCGAACGCGCTGACGAAGCCCGGCTCGACCTCGGAGAAGCCGGACCAGTGTCCTTCCGACCAGCCGAGGAAGAGGTGGGAATCGAGCTCACCCGACGCCGCGAGCGCCGGGCGAGACGGGTCGAGACGCTCGAAGAGAGATCTGGCGTCCTGGTCGACCGAGTAGTTCTGACGCACGGCATGAACGTCACCCAGGCCGGCGTTGGCCGGGATCCAGGGCGGGTCGTCGTGCGCGATCCAGAGGGCGATCGCCGCGTGATTGCGGAGCAGCTCCACCATCTCAGGCACCTGCTCGCGAACTGAGTCCTCGAAGAAGCGAGCCTCCTCGCCGGTCGCGTGATAGGCGTAGGACTGGGTGAGCGGGAAGTCCGCGAGGACCACCATCCCGGCCCGGTCGGCCGCTCGATAGAACTCTTCCGGGAGGACGTGAGCGTGAACGCGCAAGGCATCCAGGTTGGCGTCGTGGGCCAGTTCGAGATCCGCTTCCAGCCGCTCTTCAGTGAGCCTGTCGAGACGGAGGTCGGGCGCATAGTTGGCTCCTCGCAGGAAGAACGGCTGACCGCCGGCGCGGACTGTCCAGCCCTCCGGCCGGGGCCGGATCTCGAGGTCGCGGAACCCGAACTCCTGGTTGACCCGGACCGATTCCCGGCCGTCGACCAGCACCCTTGCCACCGCCCGGTAGAGGAACGGTTCGCCCAGCCGCCAGGGCGACCAGCGCCGGGCCTGCGGAATGGAGACGCTGAAAGCGACGGTCTGCTCGAGGCCGCCGGGGACCCGGTACTCGCGGCTGAGCCGGAGCGGCCGCGGACCTCCTGTCGAAGGGGGGACTCCCCCCTGTGCGACGGCCGGGCTCAGCCCTTCCCCCGTCGCACCCCCCTGTAACTCGAGCTGCATCTCGCCCACCATGTCCCGCCCGTCGAGGTTGCGCAGGCGCGCCTCCACCTCCAGGATGCCGACGTCGCCGGCCTCCAGCCGGGGTTTCAGCCGCAGGCAGTCGAGCACGACCGAGCCGGCGTACTCCAGCTCCACCGGTCGCCAGAGCCCGACCGGAACCTCCCAGCGGTAGGGCTCGGGGAGGCTGAAGTAAGCAGTCGGCGGATAGGGCCGGCTGTCGCCATCGTTGAAAAGCCCCATGACGTGGCGCTTGCGGACGAGGTCGGTCTCAACCGGGGCCTCGCAGCAGACGACGAGCAGGTTGTCGGCGGCCAGGTGCGAGGTGATGTCGAAACCGAAGGGGGCGAAGTAGCCGTAGTGCGACCCGAGCAGGCGCCCGTTGAGCCAGACGTTGGCGGCGAGAAAAGCCCCGCCGATCCGCAGCAGCACCCTGCCGGAATGGTCGGGCCGGGCGAAGGCGCAGCGGTACCAGAGCGCCTGGCGTCCCGCCACGGCCAGCCGCTGGCCGGGCACCTCCGCGGGTTCCCAGCCCCCGCCGCGGCCGGCCGGCAGGCCTTCGGCCTCGCCCTCGCCGAGCGACATCCACTGCGACTGCCAGCCGTCCAGGCGGCGGATCCCACCTGAACCCTGCCGGAGCGGCAGGCTCAAGCAGTCGTTCATGTGACACCTGTCTGCGCGAAAGCACCGTCCGCCGTATGGCAGATCAGAACTGGTGCGGAAAGGGCGGCGCTGAAAGCGGTCGCCTGCGCCGATTCCACAAGAGCCAGAACGCTCCCTCCAAACCCGGCGCCCATCAGGCGAGCGCCCAGGCAGCCGGGCGCCGCTCGCGCCGCCTGGGCAACCTCGTCGAGCCGGGCGGTCGAGACCTGAAAGTCATCGCGCAGGCTGGCGTGGGATTCGTTCAGCAGCTGGCCGAGGCGCTTGCGCTGCCCTGCCCGCAGGCAATCGACGAATTCCCGCACCCGTGCGGTCTCCGTGATCATGTGCCGGAGCAAGGGCTCGTCCCCCGCGTCCGCGGGCTTCAGGTTGATCAGGACCCTGTCTCCGAGCGCGGCCACCGCTCCGTCCCGCCTGGCGTTGTACGGCGAGTTGGCTAGGTCGTGGCGCTGGCCGGAGTCGATGACGGCGATGGCCAGGTCGTCGGGAAAGGGCACGTAGCTGTAGGCCAGGCTCAAGCAGTTGATGAGGACGGCATGACCCACGCGCCCAAGGGCGCTCGCGAACTGGTCCATGATGCCCACCCGCACGCCGGTCGCCTGCTGCTCGGCTTTCTGGCAGGCGAGCGCTGCGTCCTTGCCGTCGAGCCCGGGCTCCAGGCCGGCGGCGGTCGCGACCAACAGCGCCGCCGAGGAGCTGAGCCCGCCGCCAACAGGCAGGTCGGCCTCAACCGCGCAGCGTTGGGGCGGCGCCGCCAGCACCACGCCCACCGCCTGTACGTAGCGAAGCCCGGCTTCGCTGTCGCTGCGCAGCTCCCACTCGGCAGCCGGTGCTCCGGCCACCGCCACGTAGCGATCGACCGCCGCCGGCAGAACCAGCCCACCCGCGTAGTCCACGTGCTCGCCGATCAGGTTGACGCGCCCGGGGGCCTGCGCCGACCACACCGGCGCGGCGTCGTACTCGGCCCGAAAGCGCACCTCAGCCCGGGACTTCACGGAGCTGCTTGGCGGTCTCCTCGGCCCGCACGTCAAGGACAAAGGCACCGGCTCCAAGCTCGGATCCGGCCAGGTACTTGAGCTTGTCGGCGGAACGGTTCGGCGGATAGAACTCGATGTGGAAGTGGAAGTAGCGATGGCCGCGGCCGGGTGGCCGCTGATGCATCGCCATCACATAAGGCAGCGGCTTGCCGAACAGCTTGTCGTACTTGCGCAGCACGACCTTGAGGACGCGCGCGAGGCCGGCGGCCTGCCCGTCGGTCAGCTCGGTGATGGTCCCGACGTGGCCCCGGGGCGCCAGGTGCAGCTCGTATGGCCAGCGCGCAAAGGGCGGCACAAAGGCGATCCAGTCCTCCTCGGTCGCGACGGTGCGCGTACCCTGCACCTCGCCGGCCAGGACGTCGCAGTAGAGGCAGCTGCCGGTCTCGCGCTGGTGCCGCTTGAAGCTGTCGAGCTCGCGCTCGAGAAGTGCCGGGACGAACGGGTAGGCATAGATCTGACCGTGGGGATGGCTCAAGGTGACGCCGATCTCCTCGCCCCGGTTCTCGAAGATGTAGACGTACTTCACCTTGGGGAGGCGGGAGAGCTCGGCGAAGCGATCCTGCCAGACCTCGACCAGGTCGCGAATGTGCTCGACGGGCTGTTCGCCCAGTGAGGAGTCGTGATCCGAGGTGTAGCAGACCACCTCGCAACGGCCCTGGTCGCCCGTGTAGGACGGAAAGCGGTTCTCGAAGACCGCGATGTAGTAAGTCGGCTCCTCGATCTCGGTCTCGGGACCCCCAGGCTTCGTAGGGCAAAGCGGGCAGTCGGCCGCGTCCGGGTGATAGGTGCGGTCCTGGCGCCAGGGTGCGACGGTCACCCACTCGCGCAGGAGGGGGTGCCAGCGGAGCTCGCTCACTTCTTGGTTTTGTTGCTGTACAAGATCAGGTAGCGGCCGTCCTTCTTCTTCCGGACCCGCTTGCCCAGGCGCTTAGCCAAGGACTCTGCGAACCGCTTCGTCGGGACTGCCAGCGGTTTCCAGACCCTCGAGCCGCCAGGTCTGAAGCCCGACCACCGGGCGTCCCAGCCGGCGCGCCAAAGCGATCTCGCTGAGCGTCCCCCAGCCGGCCGATCCGATGGCGATCACCGCCTCGGCGGCCGTGGCCAGGACGGCGTTGCGGGCCTGGCCGAGCCCGGTCGGCAGGGACAGCGTCAAGTACTCGTTGGCGCCCTCGCGGTCGCTGGTCGGAAGGATCCCGACGACGGTGCCGCCGGCCTTGGCCGCGCCCTCGCTGGCGGCTTCCATGACTCCTCCGTAGCCGCCGCAAAGGACCACGCAGCCGGCCTCCGCGAGGAGCCTTCCGACGTCGAGCGCCGCCTGCCGATGGGGGGTCCCGGGGTCCGAGTCGCCGCAGACGGCGACGTATCGGTTCGGCATCCGGCCGAGTGTATACAATGACCCGGAAGTCCACTGCCCATGGGGCAAAGGAGGTGAGATGTTTGGCAGACCAACCTAGCCGCGGAGCCAACCATCTCGTTTGCCCGCCGGGAGTGTTTAAGGGAGTCCGTTCCTAGACGCTGCCGACATTCCCCGAACTGGCTCTCCCGGAGTCGGAGGTGGGAAGCTCCGCGAGCAAACCCTGGTAAGGACGAGAGGCCGGAACGCTTTCCGTCGGGGGAGAGCACCGGCCTCTCCGT